>CAJVZD010000072.1 GCA_913019905.1 uncultured Cellvibrionales bacterium | reverse complement strand
CCAACAAGATATTTTTGATTCTTTTGCTTCAATTTCTACCAGGTCAATGGGTGAGCGTACTGAGTTGCGCTTGAGTTAGTCTACCATTATGCTCTCAAACAGACTGTATCTCCATAAAGACCTCGCCGTGAGATACAGAGCTAGTGTTGAGAAACACCTTATCAAGGATGATAACGTATGCAATCAAGGATGATAGCAGGCTCTCTTGGAATTGTCGCTGTTTGTGTTTTACCCCTTCTGCCATCACTGCCTCAAATGATTTTCCTCCTGACTTTGATGGTAATACTACTTATTTATTCAAAAATTTCTCCTGCCTCGTCGTCGCTTAGAGGGTTAATTACTCCAATCATTTCGGCCTTTTTAGCGGGTGTACTCTGGGCAGCGGGCTACGGGTACCTGGTGCTTGAGCGGCAAATTCCATCGTCCTGGGAAGGGCTGGACCTTTGGGTGCAGGGCACGATAGTGGGGCTACCGGAATCGGAAAGTGAATCCACTGATAAGGATAGTGAGCCTTCCGTCCGAAATAGAGATATACAGAGTTTCGATTTTGAAATCGACAAGGAGGTGTGCAACAGTCTGGATAGTCATATCGCTCGGTGTTTTAGCGCACTAAAATTAATACGTCTCAAATGGTACGAGAAAACCATCGTAAAACCGGGTCAGCAGTGGCGTTTTTTGGTACGCCTTAAGAAACCGATGGGGGCCGCTAATCCCGGCACTTTTGACTATCAAACGTGGCTAATCGCGCAGGGCTTTGGGGCTAATGGTTATGTGAGAAAACACCGTGAGAATAGATTACTGGGTGAAACAACCAATTCTATAGACTCTTTGCGGTCGCGAGCAGCATTGATGTTCGATCAACATCTACACGGTCTGCAAAATATTGGGATATTCAAGGCATTAATTCTGGGAGATAAACGGGGAATCGAGAGCCAGCAATGGGAGTTGTTTTCACGTACCGGTACCACCCATTTGATGGTCATTTCCGGACTGCACGTGGGTTTGCTGGCAAGCCTTGCATTCATCCTGGCTAGAACGGGTATTTTGTTGATCAGTAGGCGGCTGTCTGCCGATCGATGGGGAGCACTGTTTGCCGTATTTGTTGCTTTGAGTTATGCCGCTGCCGCTGGTTTATCATTGCCAACTCAGCGAGCACTTATCATGATATCGGTGTGGATGGCTGTCGTTTTCTTTCGGCGACAAGTAGCGCCCGTCAGTGGCTTATTGACGGCGCTGTTAGTCTGTCTTTTATACGATCCACTAGCGCCGGTTGGCTCGTCTTTCTGGATGTCATTTATGGCGGTATCCTGCATTTTTTTCGCGGTGACGGGTCGAAAGTCTTCGAGTGCGGGGTTCCTGAAAAACAGCTTGTTGAAGAGTTTGTCTAGTCAGTACTGGGTATTCATCGGGCTATTGCCTGTGCTGGCAATATTAATGGGCCAACTTAGTCTGGTGTCTCCCTTTGCCAATGTCCTGCTGGTGCCATTGTTTGCGGTGGTCATAGTCCCTTTTACAATATTGGGCGCAATCATTCTTTTGGTTAGTGTTCTGTTCGGAGCAACGGCAGAAACAATTCAGTCATGGCTAGGGTTTTGGCATTGTCTCGACCAACTGATGAGCTTTGCTTTTAAATGTTTGACCTGGCTCGATGATAACAATAAGTATGGGCTGCGATATATTCCAGGACTTCCCTGGCAACTAAAACTAGTCGCAGTGTTCGGTGCGGTTGTGTTATTGCTTCCCAGAGGTATGCCATTGAGGCTCACAGGGGTCGCCTTGTTGGCCCCGCTGTTTACTTACCGGCCCGAACTTCTACCGGAAGGCGATATACGCCTGACTGTTCTCGACGTTGGCCAGGGCTTATCGATCGTCGTGCAAACGCAGAATCATCGACTGATCTACGATACTGGTCCCGCGATGGGAGACAGGTTCAGCGCAGCCAAATCGAACGTCGTGCCATATCTTCGTTACTGGGGGATTGATTCCGTCGATACACTCGTACTCAGTCATGGAGATAACGATCACGCCGGAGGTCGCGGCGAACTAATCGAGAATATTCCGATTGAACAGCTCTATTATGGAGAGGACATTCAAGGCCTGCCATTCCAAAGCCGGCATTGCGACGCCGACATCAATTGGAGCTGGGATACAGTGAAGTTTGAATTCCTCGGGTCGGGCGATACGGGGGTTACCGGTGATAAGAGAGCATCAAAAAAACAAAATCCTAATGATTTATCCTGCGTCATGATGATCACAGCCGGCGAAACCAAATTTCTTTTCACCGGAGATATCGGGAAAAAAGTTGAAAAAGAGCTGGTCAGTAACAGGGGTATCGATCTCTTCGCCACCGTGCTTATTGCACCTCACCACGGAAGTTCTAACTCATCTTCGCAGGTTTTTGTTGAGCGAGTTAATGCGAAACATGTCGTTTTTTCCAGTGGCTACCGGAATCAATTCAAACACCCGAGGTCCGATGTTGTAATAAGATATAAATCACGACATGCTATTATCCATTCTACAGCGACTGACGGCGCAATTACATTCTCTGTTCATGAGGGAAAATTAAAGACTGTTAGTCATTATCGGGATACTATACGACGATATTGGTTATAACCTAGAGCTCGAAGATGTCAGTTACTGGCATTGTTTCGTAGCGAAGCGGTTGAATCAACGAAGCCGTGAACAATAGTAGAAATGTAGAATCGCTATGGGATTCCATCATCGAGGCGATACTCATTGGGTTTATTTGTGACGCCGACTGTTTATAAAATAATCAACAGGCTGTCTATACATGGATTATCGTCGATTGAATTCAATTTTCATGGGTTACGAAATTATCAAAACGATGACTTAAAAACGAAACTAAAAATAAATAGCTAAGATTGTCAGTCACTTTTCGTCGGCTTGTATTTAGTCGGCAAATGTCGAGCTTACTTTGGGGAGAATCAACTCGTGTTTGAAATGGTAAAATCTGGCGGCTGGCTAATGCTGCCGATAATTTTATGTTCTATCTCTGTTGCTGCAATCTGCATAGAGCGGTATTTGGCCTTAAATACCGAAAAAGTCGCACCCAAAAACCTGCTGGCGCAAGTTTGGGCCTGGATAAAAAATAATCAGCTCGACTCGGATAAGCTGCGTGATCTAAAAAACTCTTCACCTCTAGGACGAATTCTAGCGGCGGGGTTAAGTAATTCTCATCACGGCCGCGATGTCATGAAGGAAAGTATTCAGGAAGCAGCCAGTCACGTTATCCACGATCTGGAAAGGTATCTTAATACATTGGGAACGATCGCTGCGATCTCTCCGCTATTAGGGCTACTCGGTACCGTGATCGGTATGATTAAAGTGTTCACTTCTATTATGCTGCAGGGCACCGGAAATGCCGGTGTACTAGCAGGCGGTATTTCGGAAGCATTGATAACAACGGCCTCGGGCTTAAGTGTTGCAATTCCCGCGTTGATTATGCATCGCTACTATTTACGTCGAATCGACGGCATTGTGATTACGCTGGAACAGGAAACCATCAAGTTGGTTGACGCGCTTCACGGTGATCGTGAAGTCGACGTAAAGGATGAGGCTTAAGGCGTGCGATTTAGACGGCAAACAAATGCGGAGGTCTCGGTTAATCTCACGCCGTTAATAGACGTGGTATTTTTGTTGTTGATTTTCTTTATGGTTTCCACAACCTTTACCAAAGAAACTCACCTAAGTCTTGATTTACCGGAGGCAACCGGCGAAGAGCAAGAGGTAAAAATAACGCAAATCGAGATCATCGTCGATGTCAGCGGGCAATACGTTATTAATGGTCGAAGTCTTGTTTCCAGTAAGCTGGAGACTGTGATCGCTGCGTTACGGGAAGCTTCCGCAGGTGATGTCGAAATGCCATTAGTGATAACTGCCGATGCCAATACGCCCCACCAGGCGGTGATTACTGCGATGGACGCTGCAGGACAATTAGGTTTTTCCAAATTGAGTCTTAGCACTAAAAACCCGGCGAGTGATTGATAGCTATGTCGCTGACTGATTTCCTAGTCAATATTTGGTATAGCAACTCGTCTAAGAAATACCTTTTTTTGCCTCTTACTCTGCTTTACCGCTCGTTACTTGCTATACGAAAAATATTGTATGACCTTGGGCTGTTCAAAAAACACTATTTCCCGGTGCCTGTTGTTGTCGTTGGAAACATCACCGTTGGCGGAACGGGAAAGACTCCCTTGGTTATTGCGTTAGTTGGTAAGCTTCAGCAAGAAGGATTCAAACCGGGCGTTGTAAGTCGCGGGTATGGAAGTTTGGCACCGGCTTATCCCTTTTTCGTCGATGCCAGTAGTTCTGTCGATCATGCGGGAGATGAACCCTATCTAATTGCGGTGCGAACAAATGTTCCGGTGGTTATCGATCCGCACCGTTATCGTGCCGTTAACTATCTTATTCAACAATGTAACTGCGATGTCATCATTACCGACGACGGGTTGCAACACTATGCATTGGCCAGAGATGTTGAAATTGCGGTGATTGATGGTCAGCGCCAGCTAGGTAACGGTCATTGCTTGCCGATGGGACCCCTGCGGGAACCTCGCAGTCGCTTAAGGTCTGTAGACTATACGGTTTTCAATGGCGAGGGAGTGACTAGCACTCCTACGGAACGGCAGTCCATCATGGTCTTGAAGGCGGGAGACTTCCAAGCATTGGATAATAGCAGTTGTCTCTCCGCCGGCGAATGGGAACTTTCGACTCGTGTTCATGCGGTCGCAGGAATTGGTAACCCGCAACGTTTTTATCTCACTTTAAGGCAATTGGGTTTTACCGTGATAGAGCATGATTTTTCTGATCATCATAAGTTTAGTGAGAAAGATTTTCAGTTTTACGATGATTTACCTATAATTATGACTGAGAAGGACGCAGTGAAAGCCCGCACGCTCAATGAGCTGAAAAATTGCTGGTATCTACCCGTTGAAGGTCATTTGGAATTGGAGTTTACACAGTCTTTGGTCGATCGCCTGCGTCTGTTAGTCAACAGCAAGCAAAGGAGTTATCCATGAGCTTTTCCGTCATTATCCCCGCTCGTTATGCCTCAACTCGTTTACCGGGCAAGCCACTTCTTGATATCGACGGTAAGCCAATGGTTCAACACGTTTATGATCGCGCCAAACAGAGCAGCGCGCAAAGAATTATTATTGCGACCGACGATCAGCGCATTGCCGATGTGGCTGCAGGCTTTGGCGCTGAGGTGTGTATGACATCGGAGAGTTGTGAGTCCGGTACCGATCGTTTACAGGAGGTGGTACAAAAACTGCAGTTTTCTGACGAAGAAATAGTGGTCAACGTGCAGGGCGACGAACCGCTTATTCCTCCGGCTGTCATTGATCAGGTAGCGGCGGATCTTACCGCAAATCAGAATATTGAAATCGCTACCTTGATCAAGAGAATCAAAGACGCCGAGACCGTTATGGATCCAAATGCTGTAAAAGTCGTCATGGATATGGACGGCTGCGCGCTCTATTTTTCGAGGGCTCCCATTCCCTGGTTTCGGGACGGATGGCCCGATATTATCGATAACAAAGCCCCAATATTGAAAGCATTACCTGAGCATACGCCTTACTATCGCCATATTGGCATTTACGCCTACCGCGTTTCCTTTTTGCACAAATTTGTGAAATGGCCAGCTAGCTCGCTGGAGCTTGCGGAGAAACTGGAGCAGTTAAGAGCGCTGGAGCACGGGATAAAGATTAAGGCCGCTGAAGCTGCAGAGACCATTCCGGCTGGCATTGATACCCAGCAAGACCTCGAACAGGTCAGGGCCTTGTATATTTGAAACCGCCAAAGCGAGAAGAACCTGAAAGTCTGAACATCGACATCAGGTCTGTCTAAAGCAGGAAATCAGGTAGGAAACAAGGCAACAAGCAAGTAAAAAAGCAAGTTAATAGAATTGAGAGATGACATGACAATAGGCGTACTATTTGTTTGTCTAGGTAATATTTGCAGGTCGCCAACGGCGCACGGTGTGTTCGCAAAAAAAGTCGCGGACCAACACTTCGAATCCTTGATCCGGATCGATTCGGCGGGTACCAGCGACTGGCATAGTGGCAGCAAACCCGATTCCCGCGCTACCGCAGCAGCTGCGAACAAAGGCTATGATCTTTCGTCATTGCGTGCTCGATCGGTGACCGTTGATGACTTTGATCAATTCGATTTTATTTTGGCGATGGACCGTCAAAACCTGACTGACTTACAAATCTTGTGTCCACAAAACTTTGACGGCGAGCTGGCTCTTTTTCTGGATTATGCCGATGATCTTGAAGACAAAGAAGTACCGGACCCTTATTACAATGACCGGCGCGGGGAAGGTTTTGTTCAGGTTTTAGCCATGATTGAGCAGGCCAGCGACGGTCTGTTAACGCATATTCTAAGGCGCCATAGACTTTGAAGTTAGACATCGTAGAATACGCGTCACTACTCAGTAGCAATACTTTGGCTCTCCCGGTATCTGCGCGTTATTTTTTCCATTTAACCAGCAGTGAGCAAGTACCTGAAATACTGGCGTTTGCACGGGACCGGGCGGTTCCCTTTTTGGTTTTGGGTGGCGGTAGTAATATTGTTTTGACAACGGACTATCCTGGGCTTGTTATCAGGAATGAACTGCGTGGTATTTCGGTTACGAAAGGAGACGGGGAGGACTGTTTCGTCGAGGCGGGCGCTGGAGAAGTTTGGGATCAGCTTGTGCAGTATTGCTTAGCTAACGGTTATAGCGGTATTGAAAACCTCGCATTGATACCGGGTACTGTTGGGGCTGCGCCAATTCAAAATATTGGTGCCTACGGGGTCGAGTTGAGCCAGGTTTTTCATAGCTTAACCGGTTGGGATTGCCGTGAACAATGCTGGAAGACCTTAGGCATCGATGATTGCCAATTTTCCTACCGGAACAGTATTTTTAAAAATGAACTTAAGAATCAGTTTATCATCAGCTCCGTTGTTTTGCGCTTGTCCAACGTGGCTAAATTTAACATCAGTTATCCGGCTCTACAGCAAGCCTTAGACGAGGCGGGCATCGAACATGCGAGCGCGAAAGAAATAGTCGACACAGTCATTGCGGTGAGAAACAGCAAACTACCGAATCCACAAGAGTTACCTAATACGGGCAGCTTTTTTAAAAACCCTATTGTCGGTTTTGAGAGATTCAAAGTACTGCAGAAGGATTTTCCTCAATTAGTCAGCTTTCCAATACCAACTTCTGCCGATAAAAAGTTATCAGCGGGTTGGTTGGTAGAGCACGCGGGTTGGAAAGGCAAGCGCCTCGGGTCCGTTGGGATGCACGATAAGCAAGCTTTAGTGCTGATCAATTACGAAAACGCGAGCGGTCTAGATGTCATGGAGTTTGCGGCGAGAGTTCAAAAGGCGGTTGCCGGGAAATTTGGAATTGAGCTAGAGATCGAACCCGATGTCGTTTAAGCTGAAGACTGTTTATTCAAGTCTGATGTCCTTTTCCCGTTACTTTCGCACTCTTTTTTCCTTTGACCCCTTTCCCTCTGATCGTTTTCCATTCATCCTTTTCCTCGAATATGGATGCCAGTCGGCGAGGCACAGGCGATTGTAAGGCTTGTTTTGAATGAAGACTTGGTCACGATAATATTTACGGCCCGAAATAGTTTATGATGAGGATCTGTGCTTGGCCGCTGAAAGTATTGACAATTCCAGCGTTATCTATGGCCGGCAATGAAATGCAGTACCCTCATTCTCTTACTTGAAATACGGTTACAAACTTTAAATGAAGCAACAAGATTTTTTTTCATCCGCTGTTAATAATTTGGCACTCCCAAACGCTGAGGTACGTTATTATCCGGATTTTATTGAACATGAAGAGGCTCTTTTCGAGCAGTTGGTGACCGAGATCTGCTGGCAACAAGATACCCTTGAAATGTACGGTAAACCTATTCCGATCCCCCGTCTAAATGCCTGGTATGGTGATGCTGGTGCGGATTATAGCTATTCGGGTATTTATCTACGTCCCCTGGTGTGGACGCCTTTGTTAAGCTCATTGAAGGCGAACGTAGAGTCATTTCTTAATAGTCGCTTCAACAGCATGCTGGCAAACTTTTACCGCGACCAGAACGATAGCGTCGCCTGGCACAGTGACGATGAAAAAGAGCTGGGTTATCAACCGCTGATCGCTTCTTTAAGTTTTGGTCAATCCCGCCGTTTTTCTTTAAGACACAAAAGTGATCCTGCCTTGAATACGGTCCATATGGAATTGGAGGGCGGTTCTTTGTTAGTTATGGCTGGAGAAACTCAATCACACTGGCAGCATCAGGTGGCAAAGTTAACGGCGCCTTGTGAAGGTCGAGTTAATTTGACCTTCCGTCATGTTTCATGCGGAAACCCCTAATGGCCGAGAACGAGAAGAAATACACAGGCGCAAGCCCCGATAAAAAAAGCATAGTGAAGTCGATTGCTAAAACTACGGGGGCCGCTGTAAAAGCCGTATTCGATCACGGCTCGTTTCTAAAGATGGTCACGCAACAGCCCGGTATATACCAAATGTATGCCGTAGATGGCTCTATTTTATATACCGGTAAAGCAAAAAATTTAAAGAAACGTCTTTCCAGCTATTTTAGAAAACAAGGTTTGGAAGTTAAAACAGCGGCGCTGGTATCTAAAATTGCGTCTATAGAAGTGACTGTCACCAATACTGAAGCGGAAGCGCTATTATTGGAACACAATCTCATCAAGCAGCAACGACCGCCCTACAATATCTTGCTGCGTGATGATAAATCCTATCCCTATATTTATCTCTCAACGCAACACGAATTTCCTCGGCTATCGATACATCGGGGAGCCAAAAAATCCAAAGGAAGGTACTTCGGTCCTTACCCGAGCGCGGGGGCCGTGAAAGAAAGTCTATATTTCCTGCAGAAGGTTTTTAAAGTGCGCCAGTGCGATGATAGTTTTTATAAAAATCGATCGCGTCCTTGTTTACAGCACCAGATTAACCGCTGCACGGCACCCTGTGTGAATAAGGTTAGCGCCGAAGATTATAGTGATTTAGTTCGTCATACGGTTATGTTTTTGGAGGGCAAAAACAAGAATCTAATCGGCGAGTTAGCTGACAATATGGAACGGGCGGCCTCGGAGTTACATTTTGAAGAAGCGGCAGAATATCGCGACATGATCCAATCCCTGCAGCAGGTACAGGCGAGTCAATACATCGACGGCGAAACCGGAGACCTTGATATTGTTGCGTGTCATTACAAGGCTGGGGTCGTTTGTGTTCAGGTTTTGTTCGTTCGAGGCGGTAGAGTACTCGGGAGCAAAAGCTACTTTCCCAAAGTATACTTGGACGAAGATGAGTCTCAAATTCTCGAAGCTTTTTTGACCCAATTCTATTTTGTGACCACGGGCCGTGAAATTCCTAAGGAGATTGTGCTCAGTCATGCACTTGAAAATGCAGAAGTGTTAGAGCAGGCCTTGAGCGATAAAACGGCGCGCAAAACACAGCTAAGCACGCAAGTTAGAAGCAATAGAGCAAAATGGCTAAAACTGGCGAAAGAAACAGCCAAGCAAAATCTGGCGGGCCATTTGGCTAATAAGCAAACGATTTACCAGCGTTTCGAAGCCTTGCAAGATGTATTGGAATTGGCAGAAATACCGCAGCGACTCGAATGTTTCGATATCAGCCACAGCAGTGGCGAGGCGACGGTAGCGTCTTGCGTGGTATTCGATACCAACGGCCCTTTAAAATCTGACTACCGTCGATTTAATATTGAAGGCGTAACGCCTGGTGATGACTATGGCGCCATGCATCAGGCATTAAGTCGACGGTATACAAGGATTAAGTCGGGAGAGGGTGCTTTACCGGACATATTATTCATCGACGGTGGTAAAGGGCAGGTGACTCAGGCGGTGAATGTCTTAGAAGAGCTACAAATAAGCGAATTGCTGGTGGTTGGTGTCGCTAAAGGCACGACACGTAAAGCGGGGTTTGAAATTTTGCACCGCGCTGATTCTGGAAAAGAATTTGTTATGCCCTCGGATTCTGTAGCGCTGCACCTCGTGCAGCATATACGTGATGAGTCACACCGTTTTGCCATCACGGGACACAAACAGCGCCGTGATAAGAAGCGCCGAGAGTCACCGCTGGAGGGAATTCCGGGAGTAGGGCCCAAGCGCCGCAGAGAGCTACTTCGACATTTTGGCGGCTGGCAAGAAGTATCCTCCGCGAGTATCGACGATTTGGCTAAATTGCCGGGAATCAGCGAAAAACTCGCAAATGATATATATGCAGCCCTGCAAAATGGGTAAGATGGCAGCCATTATTAAGCCGACAGTGAAAATAGAGCAGGATGAACATACCTAACACATTGACTTTTATTCGAATTTTACTGATTCCGGTGTTTATCCTGGTTTTCTATCTGCCTTATCAGTGGAGTTTCCTGGCTTCATCGATCATATTCACGCTGGCGAGTATTACGGATTGGCTCGACGGTTATTTGGCGCGTAAATTAGACCAAAGTACCCCATTTGGTGCATTCCTCGACCCAGTAGCCGACAAATTAATGGTCGCAGTTGCCTTAGCGCTGTTAATTGAGCGCTATCAAGTGTGGTGGTTTACCGTTCCCGCAATAATCATTATCGGCCGGGAAATCGTTATTTCTGCGCTCAGGGAATGGATGGCAGAACTGGGAAAACGCACAAGTGTCGCTGTTTCTTATGTGGGCAAGGTTAAAACGGTTTTCCAAATGTTAGCTATTATTGGTTTATTGGCAGCCATCCCCGAAAGAGCAGAGAGCGGCCTGCTATTACAATTGGGGGTTTTGATGTTGTACGCCGCAGCCGTATTAACACTGTGGTCGATGCTGATCTATATTCGTGCGGCCTGGCCTAGTTTCGATTTAGGAAACGAAAAGGAAGACTAATGACGATCATTCGGGACTGGAATACCGAGAAAGTGTTACATGTTCGCTATGTCGGTGAAGTCAGCGGACAAGAATACCTGGAATCAGTACTCAACTTTAGCGGGGATGCACGATTTGACGGCTTAAAATATCTCATCGCAGACTGGAGTGAATACTCCTATGCTCAAGCACAATCGGGCGAAAAAGATCCAGAAGCACGATTTAACGAAAAAGATATTGAAAAAGCAGCGGCTTATACAAGAGCTATGGCAATGACCAACCCGAATATCAAGCTGGCAATGGTATTAATGAAAAAAAGCATCGGGCACAGAGGAGCTTTCGCTACCCTATTTGAAAGTTTGTCGGAGGGCATTTCCTGGGAAGTAGCGAGTTTTAATACCTTGGCAGAAGCAAAAGTTTGGCTGGGTTTGGAAGGTTGACGCATATCTGTGACCGGTTGCACCACAATTGTTTAAAAACTAGCCCAGAAACAAGAGCTTAAACCTTTATTTTCGATACTGTGCCCGTCATTGCTTGACACTTAAAATGCACCCATTAGAATAGGCGCTCTTTTGACGAGGCTGGTTGCGATCAACCAAACACGTCGAAAGAATCGTCTGAAATTATGCGGGAATAGCTCAGTTGGTAGAGCGCAACCTTGCCAAGGTTGAGGTCGCCAGTTCGAACCTGGTTTCCCGCTCCATTTCAGGTAAAGCTAAGAGGCAGGATTCTCTTGAGAGTGACGCTCACGTTTTAATGCAAGATCAACGTTTGTTAGTACAAGCGATATAACTGATCTAGAGGTGAGTGAAGTGATGATTTAAGGCGCGGTGGCAGAGTGGTCATGCAGCTGACTGCAACTCAGTGTACGCCGGTTCGATTCCGACCCGCGCCTCCATCTCGCTGAAAACGTTATACCTAAGTTGGCGGACCAACCCCAACTATAAAAAATGCTTCCCTTCTATGCCCGGGTGGTGGAATTGGTAGACACAGGAGACTTAAAATCTCCCGACTTCACGGTCGTGCCGGTTCAAGTCCGGCCCCGGGCACCACCTATTGTTATAAATCAATAACTTACCAGTGTTTTTGTAAATACCCAACATACCGCCCTTCATAAATATTGGAAAATGCTGCTTTTTGCCATTATTTCTGTGCATTGGCTATCTTTTGTAAATTGGCGAATCAAGATACCAACAGAAATTTGCATTGATCTAGCGGAAGACTATCGACCGATAGACAGTTGGCCGTCCTATTTCGAGATTGCGGCCCTAACGATGTGCGCCGCGGCTGGGTTAAGAGCGCGGGAGTACAGTGTGCACATGCCGTCCTACGAACCAGTCGGAACATTAGATAACAGTAGGCACCGCGTTAAGGTCATTTTGAAAACGACATTCACTACATTATGGAAGGTATTCCCGCGAGACGTTAACATAAGCGTTCAAAGAAGAAGCGTGTACCTCGGCAGCTTTATGTGGGCGGCGTTACACGTAGAAATATCAACGCCAAATTCGTAATGACATAGGAGACTTTTCACTTGTACAAGTACATTCTGGCCGCAGTCGTCGCAGGGACGGCATACTTCCTGTTTTTTAGTGAACCTTATCCAAATAGCTTCGAATTTCGTGGCATCACCTTTGGCTCGAAAGAAAACGAAAATAACAGTGAAGATAAGGGTGTCGATATATATAGATACAGCGACAAATCAGGTGATTATGTTTTCATGTTTGCGATCTTGAATGACACGTCGGCTACCGCAAACGGCGTGTCGAATCAATACTTAAACGTATTCAAGCAACAAGGCTACAAGTTTAAGCGCGAAGGTAACCGGTATATTGGAAGCAAGGCGAATGATCTCATCTATATGACCCAGGCGAAAAAATTTGAAGGCTTAGTTGTATTAGCGAAAACCAAGGAATCATCCGATTTAGGCAGACCTAGTGACGCTGATGATATCTTTGCGGATTTAGAAAAGTTTTCAATTGAAAAGTGACCATTCAGCGGGTGAGATTGGGAATGTATTTTACTCGCGCAGGCTCTAATGACATTGGGCTGGCGGCGACATACACAGCGATGAGCGGTAGCCCGCTAACCTTTTTTAGACTAGGTTGAGTGGGTAAGTGGGACGTTTATTCGTCTTATACGCCAAGAAGTCTTTTTTCTTGATTCTCTAAAAATAGATGCTCCCGCTTTTACGAGTATAGAAGGAACAAACATCCTATCTTGGATGCTCTGCCCGAGCCGTCCGGAGCGAGGCAACCGCATGTATCGGTTGAGGCGGTCGATAGCTACTATAAGAGAATGAAAAGGGACGGAGGGGGAGGGATTAGTTTTCAATCTCCCGTTTTAAGTCCAGCCGTATTATCTTTTAACGCTGTAAGATTTTTAATCAAATACGCAAAAAGGATTTTGTGGTGCCTAGACGACCAATAATGTGCATTTTATCGGAAAGGCTGTCCATTATTGTCAGCCATTAGTTGGTGATAGGTTTAAGCTGCAAATAAAAGAAAAACTGGGCGATCTGTTCGCTTAATGGGAAGAGGGCGGCTGAGAATGTTGGTTAAATAATAATCCCTCGGTTTCCTTTCCCTATCGCAGTTTAAAATTCCTGAAAACGGCTCTTATGGATTTATTAGCTTGATCATCTCGCCAGGACTTTGTAAACAGCACACGAAGCAACCAGTAGACCATTAATAGCAAAGCTAGATTCTCCGGCACAGCGAGAATTGGGAGGGTTAGAATTTCTGAGTTACGAACAAAATCCGGAAAGACCGTCATACCCGGACCGGTGAAGGCTGACCCAGTTGCGATGAACATCGCGAGGCACATGCGCCACAGGTGTCGATGATATCACTAACAACGGTTTGTTCAGCGGGATCAAGAGTTACTTCCTCGATGTGTTTCTGAATCAACAGGTGTCCTTCGAATCAACTGCTCCGACGGTAGACTCACTTCGAGCCAGACCATTCACCGGCCACTTCAGGTGAAAGTATAACGACCAGATGTCAGTGATTAGACATCACCTCATAGGGCGCTATATCAATGGCAAAAATAGTACTTGGTAGATGAATTCGTTGCTCGATAAAGAGTCGGCGACGAGAGTAGTCATTGCCCGTGACATGATCAGCACCGCAAAGAAATAAGCGGCGCACACAGCGGGAGGTAACATGATAAAAGGGCGTGTCGCCGGCACAGACTCGTGTGCTTCTGGGTAAAGTTAACGTAATTCCTTTTACGAAAAATGTCTGTTGACGGTAAAGCAGAGTTATTGTTTTGACAATTTGAGCGTGCCCGTCCCGCGTTAACGCCTTAACGCTCTATAGGAAAAACAGTATAATGGACCTCTATCATGTCTACGGAGCAGGCTTAGACAGCCGGTCTAAGCTCCGTGGTATTGACTTCATTTTTCAGGACTTTGTTATTTATGTAAGCATCGAGATTAGCTAAAAACAGACTGTCACCTCTGGAGTCAGTCCCCAAACCTCGATTTGACGAATGGGGCGTCACCAGTACTTTCGGGTGATTCCAGAATCGGCTCTTCTCTGGAAGAGGTTCGGTACGAAAAACATCGAGCACAGCAAAATCGATTGCGTCTTTGTCCAATGCAATTAGTAATTCATCTTCTTTTACCAGATCGCCGCGGCCGATATTGACGATAATTGCGTCTGGTTTCATCTGCGCCAAAAACGCTTGATCAACCAGATCACGGGTATCGGCGGTGAGCGCGCAAGCCAGTACGACAACATCTTGCTGTGCTAGATTTGCGTTGATATTATCAAACCCGATGAGAGGGTAATCGTTCGCTCGATTGGGGTCTCTTTTAACGCCCGTCACATTACCGCCAAAAGCGGTGACTCTATCAGCGACTAATTGGCCAATGTTGCCTAAGCCGATAATTAGCCAATTGGAGTTATAGATTTCTTTAAAATCATTGGCCTGCCATTTGGCATCATTCTGGAACTGTTTGCGAATATCGAAGCCTTGATAGCGCTGCAAAACACTCGCCACGACATATTCGGCAATAGCGGGAGCCTGCGCGTCACTATTGCTTAAACGAATACCTTTTTCCGCCAATTTTGTAAAAAACGGATCGTCTAAGCCAGCAGAGAGGGATTGTACCCATTCGAGCGTTGAGGATTTCAACAAGGAAATAGCGTAGTCTCTAGTTAATTTCGCCGCCATAATGTCGGAGCTCAGCCAGCCGCAATGAATATCTATGTCTGCCAGGGACACAGGTTCACCACCGTGCGTTACGGAACCATCGGCCTGCATTTCGAACAAATTCACTTTATCGGTAAAGTTGGCGAGCTGAGTTGCTAACCGTTTGACTGCTGAAGCCGCTATCAGGAGATTTTTCATTGGCTGGTCTCGATAGAATGATCGCTGATTGGGTAGACCAAGGCATTCTATCGGTTTGTTTACGATTGTAAATAGCATTACTTCGATAAGCATGGGACGAACCAGAGGCGTCCGTATTTGTCTCCGTGGAGTTATTGCCGGCGTCGGTAAGGGCGAGTGCCTGGTAAACCGCTACAGTCAGGTGCCATGGCGGCGGTAATAATACGCGCCTGTAGCGGTTTGTTGTTCAGTAGCTCCGTAGAAGAGCAATGGAGATTGTAATGAAAAGTAATTAAACACAGCTACTACAAACTCATTCAGATGAATGCCCCAGGTACCCCTAAACAAGGGCTGCTTTTTTGCCATATCGATGGAGGTTTTTGGGCATTGTTGTCTTTTTCTTAGAAACCGTTTTAAAAAGCAAGAAAAACCTAGAAAGAACAGCGAGTCATAACTATCTTCATAACTGTATATTGACGTGACTGCACGAAATCTAGTGCACGCTGTTTTTAATATTGATTGAGATTCTAACTAAATTGCTTGATAGTCGACGCTTTTGTTAATTTGTAAGAAGGTAGATGATGGCGAACCGGGCCGAAATTCTTCACACTAATTTTCCCCTTCGAGTTAGCGCAGGTGATCTGCCAGAGTCTGGGGCCAAACTATCCTTATCTGAAGTAGGTTTAGTGGCTGCCGATCTGCTTGATCTGTTCGAGACCCAGCTAATGAGTCGTCAACTGGATATTACCAGCCGCAGGCTTCGCGCTAGAAATGAAAGCCACTATACGATTGGCAGTGCCGGTCACGAAGGCAATGCTGTATTCGGCAGGGCTTTCCGGGCCACTGACATGGCTTTTTTGCATTACCGCAGTGGCGCGTTATTGATCCAGCGAAGCAAGCAGCTAGCCGGCCAAACACCGCTTTACGATATGTTACTGTCTTTTGTCGCATCCAGCGAAGACCCGATATCGGGCGGTCGTCATAAAGTCATGGGTAGTGTCGATTTATTGGTGCCGCCGCAGACGAGCACCATAGCCAGCCATTTGCCAAAGGCCATGGGTGCTGCACACGCCATAGGATTGGCTCAGCTTACTAATGCTGATCATGCGGTGATGCCTAAGGACAGTATTATTCTCTGCAATTTTGGTGATGCATCAGCTAATCATTCGACTACTCAGGGCGCAATTAATGCAGCGGGATGGGCGGCTTATCAGTCATCCCCGATGCCGATCGTTTTTATCTGCGAAGATAATGGCATCGGTATTTCGGTGCGCACACCCAGTGGTTGGATAGCCGATAATTTTTCTCAGCGAGCAGGCCTCAGCTATCTTTACTGTAATGGGCTCGATCTATTGGACACTCAAAGGGCGACGGCGACGGCGATCGCCATTGCCCGTAAACAACGCAAACCGGTGTTCCTGCATATGAAAACGGTGAGATTGATGGGGCACGCAGGCTCAGACACAGAAACCGGTTACCGCAGTTTGAAAGAAATAGAGGCGATTGAATCGCAAGACCCTATCTTGTACAGTGCGCGCTTGCTGATCGAACATAATGTGATGTCTGCTCATGAGATCGTTGCTATGCACGCTGCGATGGATGCGCGAGTCAGTCGTATTGCGGAACAAGTCATACCAAGACCCAAACTCACTACCGCCAAAGCAGTCATGTTGCCAATAGTCCCGCCGGTGCTACGATTGCCCGACCGCGTTGTAAAATCGACTGCCGCCGCCCGTCAAACTCTTTTTAAGGGGGAAGAGCGACTACTTAGCAATCCGCAAAGCATGGCACGTCTGATCAATCTGGCTTTGGCAGATATTATGTTGATGTATACCGACGTCGTCGCTCTAGGAGAAGATATCGGCAGGAAAGGTGGTGTTTATAGTGTAACGACCGGTCTGCAGAAGAAATTTGGACCGGCCCGCGTTTTAGATACATTGTTAGATGAACAAAGTATCTTCGGTCTCGCAATGGGGCTCGCCCACAATGGTTTCATTCCGATTCCGGAAATACAGTTTCTGGCTTACGTACATAATGCCGAAGATCAATTACGGGGCGAGGCGGCCACTTTATCTTTCTTTTCCAACGGACAATATACCAACCCTATGGTGATCAGAATTGCGGGGTTGGCATACCAAAAAGGCTTTGGTGGTCACTTTCACAATGATAACTCCTTCACCGTGTTCCGAGACATACCTGGTATCATTGTGGCCTGTCCTTCGAATGGCCGCGACGCCGTACAGATGCTCAGAACCTGTGTTGATCTGGCTAGCAGGGAAAGAAGAATTGTGATTTTTCTGGAGCCTATCGCATTGTATTTGACGCGAGATTTACATGAACCCGGCGATGGGTTGTGGCTCTCAAAATATGAACCGCCACAGGACGAGGTTTCAACGATCGAATTCGGCCAAGTCGGTGTTTACGGTGTGGGTAAAGCATTGTGTATTCTTACTTACGGTAACGGCTTGTTTTTATGTCGCCAGGCCCAGCCTATTTTGGAGGCACTGGGTCTGGAAATAACGATCGTCGATCTGCGTTGGTTGGCGCCTCTCAACGAAGAGGCCATCATCATGGAAGTAAATAAGTGTAACGCGGTATTAATTGTTGATGAATGTCGTAAAACCGGCTCTTTGAGTGAGGCGTTAATGACGTTGATGGTCGAGCGGCGGGTGCAGGTGCCCGTTGCAAGGCTCACTGCAGAAGATTCATTTATACCGATTGGATCAGCCGCGACGGTGACCCTGCCGAGTGTAGACCAAATTGTCGAGCAATCGGTGGTAGTGACAGGGTTAAAATCACAAGCGGGTCGGGAACAATCATGAGTAAACAATCATGAGTAAACAATCATGAGTAAGCAGTCAGCAATTGTAATATGTCCGGGGCGCGGGACCTATGGTCAGTCAGAGCTGGGTTATCTGGCAAAGAATCACGCAAACTCGACAGAAACGGGTGTTTTTCTCGAAGAGCTCGATGCTGCCAGAGAGAGCCTGGACCAGATTAGTCTATCAGCCCTCGATAACAGTGAACGCTTTCAGCCGCGGGTCCATGGTACGGGAGACAATGCCTCTGCGCTCATTCACGCATGCGCGATGGCAGATTTCAAAAGTATCGACTTGGGTCAATTCGATATTGTTGCGGTCACTGGTAATTCTATGGGGTGGTATATAGCACTGGCCTGTGCCGGTGTATTGTCTGATCAGGCCGGTTTTGAGGTAGTGAATACTATGGGCACTTTGATGCACATGGAGGGAGAGGGTGGTCAGGTCATCTATCCGCTGGTGAATGCTCAGTGGCAGATTGATCCAGCGCTTGGCAGGATATGTGATGAGACGGTAGCCGCGCTGAATGAACAAGCTGGTACTGCGATTCACACATCCATTGATCTCGGTGGCATGCGGGTTCTTGCCGGTAATGCCAATGGTGTGAAAGCTTTGTTAGCGAATCTTCCCCCACAACAGGATCGATTTCCATTTCAATTGCAGCATCACAGTGCCTTTCACAGCCCGTTACTTAATCATATACCGCCGATGGCTAAATCAAGTTTGGGTTCCGCGCTGTTTAAAATGGCAAATCTCCCGTTGATTGATGGTCGCGGCAAAATATGGCAGCCAGGCGCATATACAACGTCGGCTCTTTACGATTATACCTTCGACCATCAAATCACAAAAACCTATGATTTTTCGAAGGCGCTGGAAGTTAGTTTAAAGGAATTCGCTCCGGACAAATTAATTGTTCTCGGTCCCGGCACGACTCTGGGTCCTCCGGTCGCCCAGCAATTGATCAGGTTGAAGTGGTTGGGCCTTGAGTCAAAATCCGAATTTAGTTTGCGTCAGGAACAAGATCCTTTTCTGCTCAGTATGGGAATTAGTAATCAGCGTAAAAAAGTGGTTTAACTTTCAGGCCGGGGACTGATAATCGCGGTTAACCCTTCCTATTTTTTAGGGGTAGTTTCGACTAATCACTATCATCAGTAAAACAGAAGACTGTTACTGATTATACCGTGTGTTCAAGGTGCTTCAAATGAGTGCTGATTGACTGGGATGAATGGCGGCATACGGAGCTTCGAATTGAGCTTTCGCTTAATGTCTTTTTAGGTCGCTCCAACAATCCAAAATTCTCGCTGTGATATTCACGTTATTAGATCGATCTACTGTGCCAGAAGAATAGATTTTTAATGTGGTTACGGAGGGAGCTGTTACATCTGACCAAGCACAAGAACTAATGAATTTGAATCGTCCAATTGTACGTACCATTGAGGTTACGTTAGCTTATTTTGTCCGGTCATCGCTCATTTCAACGTTTTGGGTCGCATGATAGGGAAATAGAGACGAATAACTGGCGTCCAATAACGCCATTATAGCCGACGAGTGGGGTATATTTTTGTTCAATACAAAATACAAGTCGAGTTTTTCTAATGTAGTATGTACTAATCCTTCCAGCGGATGCAATTTCAATTCCGTATTCACGGTGCTCTCATAATCTAACAAAAAATCTATGCGGTTACTCGCCAGCATTCGCAGTGCACTGCTATGGGAGTCGATTATTGTGACAAATTTCTTGTTTTCCGGCGTAGTCAATGTTGTCAATTTTCCATTGTAATTAAACCCTCTTATTATACCGAGTCGAGTTCCTTTTAATTCAGCGAGCGAGGTCGGTGGTACGGCGTTGCCAAAACCATATAGACGTAATTCGATGGACCCAATCGTATTTTCGCTAAAAATCACGTTGTCGTGATAGTCGATGTTCGTTTTCAAACCACCGAGAAGGTCTAGGTCGCCGGCGCCGAGACTGGCAAACACTATTTTTGCAGGATAGGGAATGAGTTGGTAATCCAATGAGGCGTTTTTCAAGGTTTTTTCCATGGTTTTGATCATGGTGCCGCCCACTACGCTCCGTCCTTCCACAATAGAATGCGGAGGGAAATGCACTACGCCAACCCGCAGTGGTTCTGCGAAGGCTGAGCTACTAAAAAGCAACAGAAAGAAGGGGAAGAAAAAGAGTCTCATAGAATTCCTCGCTACAGAGGTAATTGTAGAGCGAGTTCGATCAAATTTCAAAAAATAGACGTCGGCGAGCGCTTAGTCGCCAGTCTGTGGTACGCAGATGGAAGCCAGGTACAGGGGTCTAATGAGTTGTCATGTAGAATGATAGCGGTTGTCAATTTAGATGAGATTTATTGCGGGAAAAAATTCCAGTTTGTAAAGCCATTGAGTCATCATCACTTCTTTTCAGAAGATAGGATTGAAGTCATTTACCGAGCAATTCAGTGTTGTGGTGATAGTATGACGGCATCTCGGATTGCATTGGATTTTTATATTCTTTGACGAGTTAGGTTATCAACATATTTTAAGATTCATAGTTAAAGACCTGACGCCATGATTCCAGACGCCATGATTCCGAGATGTAGCTTCATTGAAGTCGGACTGCAGTCTACTGATCTCAGCTGGCCTGTCGAACATCCGGTGTTTCTAGATATTGTTCGAGTGTTTTCTTTAAATGATCAATGCTCAAGGGTTTGGGCAGATAATCATTCATTCCCGAGTTGATACAACGCTTCTTATCGGCATCCATCAAATTCGCGGTGACTGCAACAATAGGAATATCTTTTAAAGAATCTTTCCTGGCGCGAATCTTTTCAGTACAGGTAAAGCCATCCATTACCGGCATTTGCAAATCCATCAATACCAGAGAAAATGAGTTTTCTTGCAGTTTCTCAAGACCTTCCGCTCCCTGGTTTGCTACGATGGAGCGGTAGCCGAGATTCTCGAGCATTTTTTCTGTAACCCGTTGATTAATGTAATTGTCCTCGACAATTAGTATGGGAAGGTCAGCGCTCGCTTTTTCTCGAATTCGCTTCTCGTCCTCAGCATTTCCCTGCTCAACGGGTAAAGATAAAGTAATGCGAGTGCCGGTACTCAGAGACGATTCTAATTCAATTGTTCCCGACAGTAGCTGCACCAACTCTTGGCATATGGTCAAACCCACACCTAGGCCCCCGTATTGGCGCTGCAAGCCTGCGTCGCGTTGCCTAAACGGTTTGAAAACTGTCTTATGATCGCGTTTGTTAATGCCAATGCCACTATCGGCGACTACGCATTTCAAGCACGGGCCGTTTTCATCGTGGAGGTATCGCAGTGAAAAATCCACATAACCTTGATTTGTAAAAATGACGGCGTTGTCTAATAATTTAGCGAGCAGTACTCGAGTCTTCTCCATATCGAGCAATATCCACGGAGGTAATTTGGGGTCGATGTTCCAGCGTAGTTCCAGGTTCTTGTCATTACATTCGTGTTGATACCGTAGCTTCATTTCATCTAGAATTTCTAACAGCCTAACGCTTTCTCTGTTTTCCGATAACATATCAGCTTGTATTTCCGTATACATCAATATGTCGTTAATCATTATCATGATATCGTTAGCGCCTCTTTGAATAATATCAAAGGGCGAGCTGAGTTGTCCCTTGATATAATGTTGTGCTACCTGTATACCGCCTAAAATAGCGTTCATCGGTGTTCGTAATTCATGGCTAATCATGGTAAGGAAATCTTGCTTAAGGCGATTGCTAACTTCTAATGCGGAACGGCTCGCTAGCAATGCCAATTCCTGCTCCTTACGGGTAACAATGTTGCCGACCTCTATGCCTACTTGTGCCATCACGTCGAGTAATTCGGTATCGATTGGTTCGGGTTGTTTTGAATAGAATTCGAACACGCCGATAACTTGGTTCTCAACGATAGCCGGGAATGCAAAGGCACCCCGAACCTTGATGTCTTTAGGGGATTTTCCTCTCGAGAATTCCTGACGATTTCTTACATCGCTAATCCAACAAGGTTTTCGTTGCTCTAATGCCATGCCCGGTAAACCTACATCTTTCGTAAATATCGTTTGATTAGTGGCTTCTTTAAATTCTTGGTAGTTGTGTTCCGGCTTCGAAAACCAAATGTCACTGCTTATTAGCATGCCAGGATCTTCTTTTGATAGGAGAAACACATGGCCTAGGTCCCAGCCGCAATTCAGACAAATAACCTTGAGAATGCTACGCATCGCATCGGCAGGGTCGTTAGTGACATTGGCAATGACGGCAATCTTCTTGATCAGCTCGGCATCGCGCCTGTTTTTTTGTGATTTTCGAGCGGAGCGGTTGATTGAACGAGCTAATCTCACGGAAAAAATCAATGCAAAAAAAGCGGTAATGCCAGTTACCAAAAGATTTTTCCTAAAGTTAGCATTGGCTATTGCCAGAACTTCGGCTTCGTCCATTTCGGTTAACAGCACCCACTGGTTGTCTGGAAAGTAGTGATTTGCGCCGAATACTTTAACTCCCCGGTAGTCAATGTAGCTAGCGTAAACAATGGCTTCCAAATTTCGGGCTTTTTGAATTCCTACAGTATCGACTTTTATTGGCGATTGTTTGTTATCCATAAAACGGGAAGTGGTAATCATTACATTGTTGCGGTCGACCAGATAGGTCTCTCCCGTCTCACGCAAGCCAGCCCGATTACTCGTAACCTGGTTAAGAATATCGGGGTTGACGCGGAGCGTCACCAGCCCAATAAAATTCTCACTGTCAGGGTCTTGCAGACCGACCGAAAAAAATAGCGATGGGTCGGCTTGGTTGGGGGTTTTCCAGTAGTTTCCCGCATATCCGAGGACCCGAAAGTTATTGTCACGGAATTGTTGGATAGCGCTTTCGACGAGAAAATTTTCCCCAATAAGGGATCGCTCCGTACTTGCAATGATCACACCAGAGGCATTCCTAACGGAAATTCGTGTTACAGCGCTTTCTGCGATGACGTTTTTGTTCTTTAATAAATTTCGGTCTTTTAGCGAGGAAAGGCTAGACTCCAGAAATGCCTGCAAACGCTCTATTTTTTTAGGGTCGGAAATCGCGTTCTTGCCCAGCGTTTCGATGTACGTGGTTAACAAAACCGCCTGTTCCATTCTTAAATGGACCAGATGATTTATATTTGCTACTCGGGATTCATTAACAGCATGAAGGTTATCGAGATATTCATCGATAGCAGCATCTTTCGTGTTCTTGTAGCCCAAGAATGTAATGAAAACCAATGGCAGTAAGGCAATTAGGACGATTGCCGCCAGCAGTTGGTTTTCACGAGCGACCAGTAGTCCACGCATCGGCCTTCTATCCAAATCCACGGTTTATAAGAATATAATAGCACGTTCTGACCTATATCATCTGATCGAAGGCTGTCAGGAATGCCCTCAAAGGTACGACCGCTTCGTGGACGGTGGCGGGCGGTGGACATTGAGCTAAAGGCCTTTTATCCTAGACAAACAAATAATAACAACTCTTGAGCGTATCAATGCTTAAGCAAGGAATAGGGATGCGCGAATCGCGCGGTAAAGTTAGCACCGGTCTAAAATTGAAATACTCCATAGGCGGAGCCGCAGAAGGCTCCACTATGTATGCCTTTAACGGTTTCAATTTTGTTATTTATACCATTATTTTTGGCATGCCGGGTACCCTGGTAGGCTTGGCAGTATTTCTCTCGATTATTTTGGATGGAGTTTCAGACCCCCTAATCGGTTATCTCAGCGATCGCTGGAAGTCGCGCTGGGGGCGTCGTCATCCATTCATTTATTTGGCCTCTCTTCCCATGGCAATCTGTGTGT
>CAJVZD010000071.1 GCA_913019905.1 uncultured Cellvibrionales bacterium | reverse complement strand
GGCTGCGGGAGATTGCCGCGCTTCGCTCGCAATGACATCGTTGAAAACACCCATTTCTGGATGGGCACTAACTAGTGCCCATCCAGAAACTAATAAGAACGCAGAGCTCAATTTAGAAATTCATCATTCTCGCACGTACGCATTACGGCGCGATGCAGGCAGTACAATGTAAATAGACGTTGTGTGGATCATTCATGGTATTGATAAAACCCAGACCGTCTGTCAGCGGGATTAAAAACCGTTGAAACTGGTCGAGGATCGCTGTGTTGCCGAAGCGTCGCTCGCCGATCAACTGTTTTACCCATACACTGCTCATCAACTCCTGGATAAGTTGCTCTTGTGGCGATTTGGGTTGTTCGATCAGTTTCACGCGATAAGCGTCCAGTTTTGCCAAAGAAGCCGCTGCAACTATTGCCTCATTGAAACCGCCGAGCTTGTCAACTAATCCGATTCCCATGGCATCATTGCCTGTCCACACTCGACCGCCAGCTATTTTTTCTACTTCATCTTTAGCTAGATTCCGACCGTCGGCGACAACACTAATAAACTGTTGGTACCCGAACTCTATTGAAGTTTGAATCGTTCGCTCCGTAGCTGCAGCTAAAGGTCTATCGATCCGCAGAGATCCGGCGGTAGCGGTCGTGCCGACTCCATCGGTTGTTATTCCTAGTTTTCCGAGCGTTTGGTCGATGGTAGGGACCGCGGCAAAAATACCAATCGATCCAGTCAAGGTCGTCGGCGTCGCCCAGATTTCATCAGCCAAAGCCGAAATCCAATAGCCTCCCGAAGCCGCCATACTCCCCATAGACACGACCAAGGGTTTACCGGACTTTTTAAGCAGCTCCAATTCACGTCTTATAATTTCCGACGCAAACATACTGCCTCCTCCGCTATCAACTCTCAACACAACAGATTTAATCGAACCGTCTTTTCGCGCTTGGCGAATCAAGTTTGCCAAACTGTCTCCACCAATCACACCAACTGGTTGTTCACCATCAACAATATTGCCCGCAGCAACAATAACACCGACCGTCTTTGGTGTATTTAATTGAGGTAATTCGATTTTTTTGAGCCACAGGTATTGCCTAAAATCGATCCCGGCGTAGAGATCATTCTCGTCGGCAGCACCGACAACATTTTTCAGGTAGGCGTTCATTTCATCTCGATTTTTAACGCCATCAACCAAATCTGCCGCCATCGCTGCCTGTGCATTATCACCCTCGTGCTTTCTCAAAATCGAGTCAAAGTTGTTGACGTAATTTTCGATATCGGCACCGGAAACACTGCGCCGGACGGAGACTCCTTTTACATACTCTGACCAAAGGCTTCTCAGCCAAATCAGATTGCTTTCCCTGGCCTCTTCAGACATATCAGTCCGCATAAAAGGTTCCATCGCAGATTTAAATTCGCCGACACGGAATACATGGACATTAATCTCTAACTTGTCCAAGGCCTTCTTATAATAGTTTCGGTACAAGCCATAACCTTCGATCGAGACTCCGCCAAGAGGGTGAATATAGACCTCGTCAGCTTGAGCTGCTAACCAATACTGGTCCTGGTTAAAATGGTCCCCAATGGCAATTATTTTCTTTTTACTCGTTCTGAAATCATCTAATGCAGCACCAATCTCCTGCATCTTACTGATCCCGCCATAGCTCAAGTTATCCAGCCGCAAAACCAGAGAATTGATTCGCTTATCATCTTTTGCATACTTTATTGCATCAGTGACATCTTTTAATAAAGTTTCTTGACGTTGAGAGCTTGTTCCTGACATTAACAACGTCAAAGGGTCAGAAAAACTCAGTTGATCTACGAGGCTACCCGTAAGGTTAAGAATTAGAGCACCGCTCTTAGGCACCACCGGTAATTTGTTAGAGGAGAAAGCGACAAAAAGAAGAACAACAATTAGCACAAAGACAAGATTGACTAAAACAAGACGCAACCAAGTAATGAAACTCATCAGTTTTCCAAAACTACGACGAATAATTCCGGGACGTTTTTCTTCCATAATTAATAACTACTTTTTAATGCGGTTAATAGAATTTATCGCTTTTTTCAGCTACACCATTTGTTGGAGCTTTTGTTCTCGAGAATAGCATCGAATATACATCGTAGACGTTGTAAAAAGCACACTAATGAGAAATATTTCGATCCCTGTAAATACGTCTGGACACGCAAAAACGGCGTTAACTGACACCAAAAAATAACCCAAACAGATAAAGGATACCCAGACGTGAGTTCGTACATTCTTTTTTACAATACCATGGACAAATAACAATAGCGGCACGACATGAATTGACCAAATTATCGCACTAGGACTCCTATCGCAACTGGGCCACCATAGAGCACTTAGACTAAACGTAACCAATAGCCCAAAGTAACTCAGTAAAACGCCATAGCGAGCCAACTGAGCCAATTTTTGGTACTTGGGTAATGAATCAATAGATAACTCTACATTTCTCACTTGTTCACCATCGTCGCACCTAAGTGTTGAGTTAATGCAATGGTTGCGACCCGCTGTCCTAATGCATGACAAAGAGACAATTCGTCGGTATCAACCTGACGATTATCAGTGCCTGCAACATGCGTGGCTCCATACGGCGTGCCACCGGTTTTCGTCGTCATCAGCTCAGCCTCACTATAGGGTATGCCCACAATCATCATCCCATGATGCAATAATGGCAACATCATCGACAGTAAAGTCGATTCCTGCCCGCCGTGCAAACTGCTACTCGAACTAAAAACTGCAGCTGGCTTATCAATCAAAGCGCCGCTCAACCATAAACTCGATGTACCATCGATAAAGTACTTTAAAGGGGCCGCCATATTACCAAACCGCGTTGGGCTTCCCAAAACCAGACCGGCACAATCTCGTAAGTCCTGCTCAGTACAATAAAGAGGCCCGTCGCTGGGAATATCCTCGGCAACGGCCTCGCAATTTGTGGAAATAGAGGGAACCGTGCGCACACGCGCCTGCATACCACTGACTCGCTCTATTCCACGGCCAATCGTTTGCGCCATGGTCGCTACTGCACCATGATGACTATAAAACAGTACTAAAATATAGGGCGATTCGGTCACGTGTCATTTCCTATACGAGTTGAAGTACATTTTCAGGCGGCCGCCCGATGATCGCGAGGCCCGCTTTTACAGCAATCGGACGCTCAATCAATTTGGGATGTGCAACCATGGCCTCAACCAATACTTCGTCACTCAGCGCAGCATCGTTTAAGCTGTTCTCTTTGTAGGCGCTCTCACCTTTTCGCAATAACTCACGAGCGCCAATACCCAATTTCGTCAAAAGCTCTTTAATTTGAGCAGCATTAAGCGGTGTATCCAGATATAAAACAATTTCCGGTGTCACGCCATTTTCTTCCAGTAGTTGTAGGGTTTGTCGTGATTTCGAACAACGTGGATTATGGTAAAGTGTTATTTGACTCATAATTGCCTCTAAAATTAAAAAAAAGCTCTGTTATACTCTATCAATACAATGACCTACAGCCATTATCCTCTGAACCGCTATAGCGCGGTCGGGAATTATACCAGTAAGCCGCCATCATGCAGAGTGAACAAAGACTATTAGAATCATTTAAGTATGTACTTAACTTAATAAAGTACGTCCGGCTACGCTATGTCAGCGACGGCTGTAGCCATAGTGCTGCTGCGCTTACGTATATGAGCTTATTCGCAGTGGTGCCTCTAATAACAGTCATGTACGCGATGTTATCGACTGTCCCAGCAACTCAAGAAGTAGGATTGCAAGTTCAAGAGTTTATTTTCAGCAATTTCGTGCCGACCACTGGCCAGGAAATTCAAGTCTATTTGGAACAATTTTCACAACAAGCTAGACAATTAACCGGCGTCGGAGTCGCCTTTTTAGCGGCCACTGCGTTATTGATGTTAAAAAACATCGAGAAGACATTCAACGCTATTTGGAAGACACGTGAAAATAGACACGGACTATCGAGTTTTTTACTTTATTGGGCGATATTGAGTCTCGGTCCGTTGTTTATCGGCTTAGCATTTGGCATTAGCACTTACCTAGCGACACTTAAACTCATTTTTGATCAGGTCGATATCATCGGTATCGGCCCACAGCTGCTAAGACTAACGCCGTATTTCTTAACGACTGCCGCATTTACTTTGCTTTTTGTCGCAGTTCCAAATTGTAAAGTTCCACTTAAACACGCCATCATCGGGGGTCTAATTACCGCCTTTGCTTTTGAACTTGCCAAACAAATTTTCGCCGGAGTCGTTTCTAACACCAGTTACCAGCATATCTATGGAACCTTCGCCACCATCCCGCTTTTTCTATTATGGATTTATTTATCCTGGCTGCTGATTTTAGCGGGCGCTGAACTGGTCCATGCTTTAAGTGGTTTTCATAATTACCACGAAGATGAGTATAGTGATATTACGCTCGCTCTGTGCGTTTTGGAGCGTCTATGGTCTCTCCACCAAAAAGGACTTATGCTAGCAGAACCGGAAATCTTGCAAAAACCATGGCTATTTGACCGACATAGCATTTCCGCTGATCGGTGGACAGTGTTACGGGATCAATTATTGGAAGGTGATTTATTACGCATCGGCCAATCCGGTGAATATATTTTAGGCCGCGACCTAAATCATTTTTCTCTCTGGGACCTGACCGTATTACTGGACCAGAATGCGTTTTCACAGCATTCGCAAAATGACTCTCTACCAGGGTGGTACAAACGATGCCAGCAGACAATCGCCGATGTAGAAGTACAAAACCAACAGGCATTGTCAACACCACTGGCAACACTCTTTGTAGATTGAAACCCCCGACGCGATCAATTCTCTCCACTGATACTGACAAATTGAGCATTTAAATGACAACTCGCTTCCTATTAGTTCTAATTCTTGGTCAACTAGTCGTTGGCTGTAGCAATGATAACCCAGCGGCAAAAACCGACTATACCCAACTGTCGGGTGTGTCTGGCGATTTCAGCGATCATAGAGGTAAGTGGATGGTGATCAATTACTGGGCGACCTGGTGTAAACCTTGTATAGAAGAAATTCCCGAGCTCAATAACTTTGCCGAAAAGCATAAAGATACTGTCAAATTATTCGCTGTAGATTTCGATAATGCTCGAGGAGATAAATTAGTCGCCAGTGCAGAAAAAATGGGGATCGAATTTCCCATTCTTATCGACGATCCGCATAGCTTACTGGGGTTCGAGAAGCCCTATGCGCTGCCAACCACATTTGTTTTCAATCCCCAGGGGAAATTACAAAAAACACTACTAGGGCCTCAAACCGAAGAAAGCTTGCTAAAAGCGTTAGCGATGAAAGACTAATGTCCGACATTGCCGATGCCCTAATTGGAAAAGACGATATCTCTATAGTAGGCGGCGCCAAACCCACCGGAGTTATCTGAGTCAGTCATTATCGCAACTCCGTCTATCCTATCAATACGCTGTCCGAAAATTCGATAATAGTCGTCGACCACATTAACGCGCTCGCTATGCCATAGCCCTACACCCTGGACCCCGCATCGGACCGGAATCATCACCGCTTTTTGACTAAATGGATTAGGCCAGAACGACTTCTCTGTTTTCTTATTACACCAAATGTAATTCAGTGCCCGAGTCTGCCAAGGGAAGAAACCGTATTTTATAACCACATAAATCCTGGCGGGATAATCATCACCCTTTTCTATCTCTGGATTGTTAATATCATAGACGTTTTCGACCCGCCATGACCAGTTCAGAAAAGGCGTTTTATCCAAGTCGATCTTTATTTCACGATATAGCGCTGAAGCGGAAGAGCGGGCTTCGGCGAAAAGAACGTTCTCGCCATCTTTTTTGACAATGCGATAAGTCGTATTTCCCAAAAAACTCTTTTCCCTCCATAAATTAAGTCCACTGGCAGAAAAATCACCCACCACCTTTTCTCGGCGACCGTCGATTAACTCCCGATGGAGCAATGTGTTTTGCGCCACAATATCTACGCAAGCCACTAACGCTGTTAAAAATAGCGATGTCTTAAGGTGTTTCAATAGAATCATTGATAAATTCAAACCGATCGCGAAAACAAGAAAAACCCCAAATTTGAGAGTTGAAACTGCGTAATAGCTAGAATCCATACTATAATCAGTTTTACGAAACTTATTAAGGCAACAGCCCTTTATGTACTGTATTAATTTCAAAGGCTCGCTAACCCCTCAAAGGGGCAACGAACTTTATAAAAATACACATTCAAATATTTTATATTCGATAATATTAACAGTGGTCATCGGTATTATTTGTCCGATAATCGCAGTAGCTGACATTTACAGTTCTAAAAATGAACAGGGCAACATCGTTTACTCGGATCAAAAATCGCCCGGTGACAGTCAAATTTCAAAACCATCAGGAAATGCCTCTTATTATACTCCGGTAAAAATTTTAAAGACGGTAAAACTATCACCTGAACAGCCTTCATCTTCGAAGGAAGGTCAAGGCTCTACGGGAGAGCTATTAGGTCGTGGTAGCCCGCCTGTAACTGCTAATAAAGGCTTAGCGGGCTTAACTGAACCTGAATGTCAGCGAGAGTACTCTCGTAGTTGCGACCAGCTTGTAAATTGGAAGAAATACGCAATTGAGTCCTGTGGGGACGATAGCCGTTGTGAAGATGATGATTACCTCACTCGCAAGTTCAAGCCAGTAACGACAGAGGAATTACTTTCAATTGCTAGACGTGCAGCTGTGCGCAATAATCGCGAAGACGAAGAAATCACTAACTTTCTGAAACGAAAATACACAAATTATTGCAACCGGCAAGCGTCATTAAGCTGTCGTGATGACGAAATTTGCAATCAGAAAATATTGAATACCTGTAAAGATCCTCGCAGTCTCGAGGATATTTTTTCAAAGTATAACAATCTAAACATCTTGGAAAAGGAACAAATAATTTCCCAAGCTCAAGTACTCGCCATGTCTAACGGTGCCAACGAACAATCATATAATAAAAAGATAGTCGACCTTTTGAGCTTGTTATTAACTCGAACCTTACTGGGTTTCTAATTGCCATCGTAAAAAGAACATTCCGCCGCTGAGCAGCTCTTTCTTTTAGATCTACCGACGCTCTTGTCCAATTACCGTGGTAACTGTAATATTTGCCATAGCCTTGCGGTACAATTTAGATCAAATCTTGCAGTACAATCTATATGAGCGTTGTCTCTTTCTTCATTTTTGCCGAAATGATTTTTTTGCATAAACATCAAAGCGAATAGCTTTTCCCTCTAGAGAAAAGTTGGGCTTTAAACCCGCAAGGAAATCTGCTTTCTTTGGACGTTTTACCACTACACGGTATTCAGCAGCGTCCAACGACGCGCCCAGTAATTCCGATCCATCTTGATCGGGGCCTACAACCGAATGAAAAGCACGCATTTCTTTCTTTACAAGCGCCGTTTTTTTTGAGGGAGGAAACATTGGATCGATTACAATGACTCCGGGAGGATTTAAAATTGCTTTCTCTTGCAAATACTCTATCGCATCAACGTGAACAATTTGTAGCCGCTGCACCACAGACCGCAATTCATCATCACCCAATAAATTCGCCCTTTCTAATCCATCTTCCAACAAACTAAAAACCACAGGAGAACGTTCTAGAGCGGTCACAGCATAACCCCAACTGGCCAAAACAAAACAATCTCGTCCCAGTCCGGCAGTGACATCTAATACCGAAGGCTTTGTATCTTTATTACCGGATACGGCTTTAACAATCAGTTCACCGCCACCCTTACTTCTTCGATAAGCACTGGGGCCGCCGAGGTAATCAACAAATACCGGTCCATCGGCTTTAACACCCGTTTGTTGCAATGCCAAACCTCGGTCGGTATACACCAGCACATAGGGAGGAACCGCAGCTCGATCGGGATTCTCAATCAACGGAAGTTTCAATTTATCCGCAAGCGCTGTACTTTGAAGAAAATAGTCGGGATTTATCAGCACCGAAAGCTTAGAGGTATGAATCATCGCGAAAGACTAAAAACGCTATGGTCGCAGAGCAGAGGTATTTAAAAGTGAGTAATCGTTTTGTTCGAGAAGAAATTCGAGGTGACGACAGTTATGCTCGAGCGCTTCCATGTAGGGATTATGTCCATTAAAGTGCGCCTCAATATTTTTATATAAACCACAAAACTGTCCGTCGAGACGGTTGGTAATCGTTGCCTTCATATATTCTGGTGTTTTTATTAACAAATCCTCGGCCGACTTATAGATCACCTGCTCTGTGCCATCGGCCAATTGTTGTTTAGATATGCCACCTAACTCAAATTCGGCAAATAAATGATCTCGACATTTTTCGAGGTAGGCGGGATCCGCCATCTGCGCAATTACGTCGGCGGTCCCGGCTAAACTACCAATTATTCTGTGTTTCGGATTTGTGACTTCAATTTCATCTAGTGCAAATTCATACCCGGTGAAATGAACTAACTTCCCGGCTAATTCAACAATCGAAGCCATACCGATGCTCGGCAAATATTCGGCCATGAATCGCGCACTTCGACTAACATGTATTTTGGTATGCTTCGCCCCGTGATCTACGGTTTCATTAGCGCGGCGGATATAGCCGGAATCATGAAAAAGAGCAACAATTAAACCTAACAACGCAAGGTCAGGCCCCAACTGATTCTCACCGGCGTGATTTTTATCATAACCGTCAATTAATCGAGCCATCGCCAAGCTAACATCCAGAACATGTTGCATGTCGTGGTAACTTGTGTCGCAGGCGAGAAATCCCGGTAACGCTCCCGTATAAAGCACGCCAAAATCCGTATAGAGACGATTAATGATGGAAAAGTCATGATCGGGGTAGCGGTTCTTAAAGATAGTTAAAACCGCAGCACAGACCGCTTGTGGATCTGTGACATCTACAAGTCCGCTGACATCCTTACCTATTGTCTTTGTATGACTCATAACAAAAAGAGACTCTTATTGATTGCTCTAAACACCTAGACTACCATAGTCAATAAATAACATTTTCTCAAACATAATTCATCTAAACACCCCAAAAGACAACAACTATCAATCACCGTCGAGCATTCGCCCAATCCCACCAAGTACCGAACCTTCTCCCTGGTCTCGCCCGCCCGATTTAGGCGCATGGGCGATTATTCTATCCGCTAAACGCGAAAATGGTAAACTTTGAATCCATACCGACCCTGTTCCTGTCAAGGTTGCAAGGCACATTCCCTCTCCGCCGAAGAACATACTTTTGAGGCCGCTAACCATTTTAATATCGTAATCGATCCCGGAACTGAAGGCGACCAGACATCCGGTATCCAAATATAGGCTTTCTCCCCTTAACTCTTTTCGAATAACAGTACCACCCGCGTGCATAAAGGCCATTCCATCCCCTTGCATGTGCTGCAAAATAAAACCTTCGCCGCCAAACAGTCCACTACCGAACCGCTTGTTAAATGCAATATCTACCTTTGTTCCGAGGGCAGCCGCCAAAAAAGAATCCTTTTGACAGGTTAACTCTCCTCCAACGTCAGCCAAATTTACCGCAACAATTGAACCGGGAAAAGGCGCAGCAAATGCAACGTGTTTTTTGCCACTTGCCGCATTTGAAAAATGCGTCATAAAAATCGACTCGCCAGTCAGCATCCGTTTACCCGCACCTAACAGTTTACCAAGAACCCCTTCATCAGCATTTGAACCGTCACCCATTTTTGCTTCAAAAATAATGCCCTCTTCCATGTAATTCATGGCCCCCGCTTCGGCTATGACTGTTTCACCTCCATCAAGCTCAACTTCAACCATTTGCATATCGTGGCCGATGATCTGATAATCCACTTCGTGACATTGCATGATTTCTACTCCTCTATTTGTACACCCAACTCTATTCGTACAGCTAACTTCACACAAACATCATTCCCATGCCACCAGAATACTGGTGCACCACTTGCATATCCGTCGGTTCTGTATTGATAAAACCTATATGACGCTTAATTCTTGCCTTAACGACCGTACCAACCGGAATAGGTCTATGGTTACCCAAAAATACGTAAGCACCGCCGTCTGATAAATCTTTTCCTTTAAACTCCAAAACACCAATACTTGGGTGGCTAACTTCGATCGTGGTACTTTTGTTTGTCCGCTCGTACCTTCTTTGCTCATTCATCCCGATGCCTTTTTAAATGTGTCTAAACTGAAAGATAGGCTAATGTGGCCAAATTTTACAGTTTTGCTTGAGGTGTAGCGCCATAAACCTTGAATTAGTGCCAATGTTCGTTTTTTTATAACGGATACGCCTATGACGACGGAAGATCATTCATCATCCGCACTAGAGTTCGCAGCTTGTTCTTGTATCCACCGAGTACATTTCAGCCCCATACGGAGATTGAATTTAGTGATAGCTTAATAGTCGATGGGTATTTAAGTCGCAACCCGGAGTCGGAATTCAACGCAAAGAATTTGGCTGCTAACCATCTTTATGGCCGTTCTTTTGAGCTTGTTTTGGTTACCAACTAAAAGAGCACAGGCTTATCATCGCTAGCCGATGGGATATTGAATTCGATATGAGACCGCGCTTTAGCTCGGCGATAGGAAAGGAAAAAGCCGATCTAAACCTCGGTCTATGGGCACATGATTTGCCGATTGGCTATAGAGTCTAAAAACGGTCTGTTTTTAACGCTTCTATTGAACCGTTGATTTCTTCACGGCCCTCCTTTGAAGAATGCTCGTCTGTGAAACAAGACCGGTTATTGTTGCTATTACTCGATTCTACAAGGCCGAATCCAATTCACATGGCCAACCACGACCTCATACAAGCGCTATCACCTCAAAATACCCAGTGCTGAAAATGATAAACCAGAGCCCGTTTTTCGCTTTCGTAGAGACAGATATGAATTTCCGCAATGTAAAGTAACAAACTATCGCCATCGCATGGGTGGTATCAAATCGTTTGTTATCTTCACTAACCAACATTATTATTTAACAAGCCGAAAATGATAATTCCAGATATTTAAATTTAGTCTGTAAAACTTGGAGCCGCGCCCATATCCCACGCGATAACCGATCCGCCCATGATGACAATAATCAGAACGAGACAAAATGCGATAACAGCACTCGCATACAAAAATCCTCGCTCTTTAGAAATACCCATCACAATCGGAATTCCAAGATACAACAAATACACCGCGTAACACGCTGCAAGCACCCCCAAAACGAGAGAGACCCACAATACCGGTATAAATCCAATAGCACCAACAATAAACAACGGAGTTGCGGTGAAGGACGCAATCGAAATACATTTTGCGACACTTGAAACATTTGCAGCGCCGGCGGAATAGGTTTCCGACATCCAGTGCATCATGTATCCGATTGCACAAACTGACGCGACCATACACAAGTAAAATAAAACTGTGATCGTAGCGGCGCTCTCAGATGTTAACCTGGTCGTATCGCCATCTCCGACTGTCCAACCGACAACCGTCGTTCCGTAATACCATGCAAAAGCCGGCAGACATGCAAAAATGGCAGTATAGAGACAAGCAGAAAACAAAGAAAATTCGTCTTTTTCGGCAATCACTTGCCACTGGGACTTTGGCCGAATCATCAACCCGATAATATTAGCAATCATAATTACTTCCTCGTTAAATTTCCTAATTTCTAGATCAACGACCTTTCACAGCCTTAGTTATACAGAGCCACGTTAGACCACCGATCAAAATTGGTTTCGCTTTCAAAATAGTAAGTATCAATCTCATAGTTTGCTACAGCGCTCTTAGTAAAATCAAGAATATTGACAGCATGCTGAGCGTGCTTGTGTCGATCATCCATTGTGTGTTTCCAGGGTACAATAATTGTGATAATACCCATGAGAATTATCGTTATACCCGCAAAAACGCGGACCCGTTTTTTGCGAAATCGAGACAGTAACTTTTGGCTAAAGAAACTCACCGACAACATTGCAGGTAAAGTCCCGACGCCAAATGCAATCATAAAAAGTGCCGACTGTTGCCAGTCTGCAGTCGCCAACGCCCAACTCAGGGTTGAATAGACCAAACCACAGGGCAATAGGCCCCACAACAATCCCAACTGTAGAGCTTGTCGATGGGTTTTTACAGGAATCAAAAACTTTGACAACGGCTGGATTTTTTTCCACAACCCGGCGCCAATTTTTTCCAGCCGCGTTAGTCCCATCCACCATTGATTGATGTAAAGCCCCATCGCAATTAGCAGCGCTCCGGCGAGCGTACGAAGTAGTAAACCCGCCTGCGGAAGCGATGCCACTATCTGCTCACCAAACAAACCAGCCACTCCACCGATCGTTCCGTAGGTAGCCAAACGCCCGACGTTATAAGTTAACAAAAACGCTCGACTGGAATCGGAACTGCCTATTCCCAACGCTACCGTCACCCCGCCGCACATACCGAGGCAATGACTACTACCGAGGAAACCTATGACGAACGCACTCAAAATGGTTATCTCAGTCACTGCTATCTTCCGGCGTCTTGGCAGAAGTTGTACCTGGTACAACCTCATCATCAAATAAAATGCTTTGTCCAGCCGCGTCCAAATCGTCATACTGATTGTTATCCACCGCCCAGAAAAAAGCCCGGATCGCGATCGCAGTAAAAATGAGCGCGATAGGAATCAATATATAAATACTATTCATGACAATTGACCTTGCAAAACAGATGACTGCATTGCCGACGACTGATCAGTATTCCCAAAGCCCTGAAGCCGCAGAGCATTAAGTATTACCACCAAGGAACTCAAAGACATACCTACCGCAGCAATATAAGGTGGAATAAGGCCCAGCATTGCAAGTGGTATGACGAGTAAATTGTAGGCCACTGCCCAAGCAATATTTTGTTTGATTATTTTCCTAGTGCTTTTTGCCAACTGCATCAGTATGGCGACCGAGGTTAAATTTCCCGATAGTAAAATACAATCAGCGTGGGTTTTAGCCAAACTAGAAGCATTAGACATTGCAATGGAAACATCAGCCTCTGCCAATACAGGTATGTCATTAATTCCATCACCCAAAATCATTACTTTTGCCCCTTCTGATTGAAGCGCACGGAAGTAATCAACTTTTTCCTGAGGAGACGCACCGGCAACACAATTATCCATCTCCAACTTTTCACTTAACAATTGTGCCTCTCCGGAACTATCTCCGCTCACTAAATGTGTTTTGTAATTTCGGCCTTGCAACATCGATACAAGTTCTTGTGCATCATCTCTTAGTGAATCTTGCAGTTGAAACCAGCACACAGGCCCTTTACTGTTGCTCATTAATATCCACTGCCCCAGTCCCGGCGCGATCGCAGAAACAGCGACATTATGATCATATAAACGCGATGCATAATCACTACGACCGATCCGGTAAAGCTCGTCGTTCACTGTTCCCTGCAGGCCCTCACCTGTACATATTGTGACATTTTTAACATCGACACCTGCCCCTTTCACTGAGGAGAATACGCTGGCGATTGGATGGTTAGAAAAACTCTCGAGAGCCGACGCTATTTCGACACAACGCTCAGAACTTATCGGCCCGATAGGCTTTGTCGCCAACAGCGATAATTCACCTTTGGTAAGCGTGCCTGTTTTGTCGAAAACCACGTCTGTAATCGTTTTTATTTTCTCCCACACCTGGGGCTCCGTCACCAGTACGCCATGGGTACGAAGTCGATTACCTGCGGCGGTCAATGCTGCTGGCGTTGCCAGAGAAAGCGCACAAGGACAACTAACGACGAGTACCGATAACATTATCCAAAATGCGCGATCGGCGTGTTCACCACCGGCCACGTAGGTCCAAAAGATGTAGGTGAATAACGAGAAAGCGAGCACTGCCGTAACGAAAAAACCAGCGAATTGATCGGCGATTTGTGCAATTCGAGGTTTTCGGTTCTGTGCTTTTGAGATCAATGTATTAATCGATTCAATTTGAAGATTTTTTCCTACCGCACTAACATCGATGGTAAGCACACCATCTCCGTTGACTGTACCTGCGACAACCACATCACCCACAGCTTTGAATTTCGGCATAAACTCACCAGTCAGCTGTGCCTCGTTGACACTGCTTTCGCCACTGACAATTGTTCCATCAACGGGAATGACCTGGCCTGACTTCACCAACACTCGGTCACCCACCGCAATTTGGTACACGGGTATCGCTTGGGTTTCGCCATGTTGTTCCATAGCAGCGTTAGCAGATAGAGAAGTAAAGCGAATTGCCGTACTGGGTAACAAACTGCTGAGATTACTGCTTATTCGGCCGCTATAATGCCTCGCCCTCATTTCCAAATATCGCCCCAACAGTAGTAAAAATGTAAACATCGTGACTGAATCGAAATAGACGTCGCCTTCTCCACTTACCGTTGCTCGACAACTCGCTGAAAAAGCTAGACCTATAGCGATGGCTACGGGTAAATCCATTCCCGGTTTTTTTAAGACTGCGCCGCGCCAGGCACCAATAAAAAAGGGCTGAGCAGAGTAAAGAACGACGGGAGCCGCTACTAAAAGGCTAATCCACCGTATAAAGTCACGATATTCGACCTCAATACCCTGAAGCGCACCGGCATGCAAAGCGATTGCAAACATTCCAACTTGCATCATTGCTATCCCGGCAACTCCTAAGCGCCGCAAAGCCAAATGGTTTTCACGTATTCTCGAATCTTGAAGTAAGTCGGTTGTGAATGGCTCTGCTGTATATCCCAGACGGTTTATAGCCGCAACAATCACGCTCAAGCATACGGTTTCCGTTTTCCATTTGATCGCCGCCCTTTGTTCATTAAAACTAACATTCACTGTTTCGACACCGGGCAAGGCATCTATATATTTTTCTAACAGCCAAACGCAGGCGGTGCAATGCATGCCTTCAATCAGTAAATCACAAGAAACGTAGCGACTATCATCGTCATCAACACTAACAAAACGTGTTTGAAATTCCAGGTCGTCGAATAAGGAAAAAGTATCGTCATGGACGTTTTGATTTACCGCACGCATGGATTGAGTTTGAAACTGATAAAACGACGATAGACCGCAATCGACAATCGTCGTCGCTACTGCGCGACAAGCTGGGCAACAAAAATGGTTTTGCACGCCATTTAGCTCAGCGCAAAATCGCTCACCGCTGGCAACAGGCAAGCCACAGTGAAAACAAACCACTTCATCCGCAACCGTCTTCTGCAACATTAAGTTCCACCATCGCTATTATCAGAATCACTTAATTCCCTCGGGAGTGAGTGAGTGAGAATTATGCGAGACTGTTTATCAACATCCACTTCCGTTTTCAGCCGCCATGGCGTTGGCTCGAGCGCGGAAATCTCGAGATACCAACGCCCGCTAATCTGATCCTCCAGTTGGCCGAGATATTGACCGCTAATCGTTTTCCGCAATTTAAGCGAAAAGTCCCTTTGCTTGCTGGTCGGATGGATCCAGGCCATATGTAATACTTCAGGTTGTACAGATAGATTTCCTGTCAGCGAAACATGCAGCTCTCCAATCAGCTCATCTATGTCGAGATCGGCGTTTAACAGTAACTGAGTTGCCGCCTTATCTCGTGCTATCAGTTGATTTATCGCCAAACCTTCCTTGTAATAATTATCAGCCACAAGGCTATCTGCATTCTCAAAAGCTATGATGACAGTGATTATTCCTGCCACTACGACGGAGGCAGGCAAAAGGATAATAAACCAAAGCCAAAAGTGCGTGTACCATGGACGAACTGTTTCAGTCGATGTCACTCGCCGCTCCTCCCCGCAGGGGTTTCAGGACCGATGAATCGACTTTCAGCTGTTGCTAAATAATCACTGCCATCAGTAGATTCAATCAAAAAAACGATACTGGTATTTGTAGCAGGAATATTGCTCGGATCGATTTGCAATCGAATAGGTAACTCTGTCACTTCTCCACCGGCCACAAATACTTTATTTTTCCCAATAATGATCCCATGATCCAGTCCCGAAAATGTCAATTCGTAGCTATGTTCCCGCTGGTCCATGTTGAGAATTTTCAAGGTATAACTATTTTCGACTAGCCCATCTGTAGTTTCATTGTAGAGTCGATCACGGTCGCGAATAACATCGAGCTCCAAGGGAACTCTAACAATAATTGCCCAACTGAATAGACTCATCATTAATAACACCGCAACGCCATAAGCAACTAAGCGGGGGCGGAATAAAGTTGTTGGTTTACCCTCCAACGCATTCTCAGTGGTATAACTTATTAGACCTCGCTCATAGCCCATTTGGTCCATCACTGAGTTACACCCATCAATGCACAACGCACAGTCGATACATTCGAATTGCATTCCGTCGCGTATATCGATACCAGTGGGACAAACTTGAACGCAAATTTTACAGTCGACACAATCTCCTAAACCCTGTTCGGAGGGAATGACAGATTTTTTTCGAGGGCCCCGGTTCTCTCCTCTACTCGCGTCATAGGATACAACTAAAGTGTCTTTATCGAACATGACAGATTGAAAACGGGCGTAAGGACACATGTACATACAAACTTGTTCGCGCAGCCAACCTGCGTTGATATACGTCGCGCAAGTAAAGAAGTTGATCCAGGCGATCTCCCACCAACCGAGGCCCCACGTTAGACCCCACGAATCGTTTGCCGACCCGATACCAACTTGCATGAAACTTTGAGTTAAGTCCCGAATGGGAGAAAAATATCCGACGAAGGTAAATCCCGTGACTAAAGCGACCCCAATCCAAGCTCCGTGTTTACCAAGTTTTCTGAGTACTTTGTCGCGCGACCAAGGGCCTTGATCCCGCTTAATTCGCTGGTTGCGACTTCCCTCAAAAAATTGTTCGGCCCACATGAAAATTGCCGTCCAGACAGTTTGAGGACAGGTATAACCACACCATACTCTTCCGATCCAAGCGGTCACGGCAAACAATGCAAACGCCGCTATAATCATCATCAAAGCCAAAAGAGGAAAGTCTTGAGGCCAAAAGGTCAAACTAAATATATTAAACTGGCGTTTCGGCAGGTCAAATAATACGGCTTGGCTACCGCTCCAGTTCAGCCAGGGCAGCAGAAAGTATCCCAGCAATAAGGGCCAACCGGTATAAAGGCGAATTCGCTGGTAAAAGCCCTCAATTTTACGCGTATAAATTTTCTCGCGTTTCTGGTAGAGATCTAGCTCCGCAACTCCAGCGGGATGAAAGTCTTCTGCTATCTCCTTAACAGGAATTTTTTCTTGAGAGGGCTGGGATGTTTTGTTCAACACAGTGCGTACCCGTTAATTAAGAGACTAGTAAGAGTTTACACAAAATCGGGCCGCACTCATGACCGCTCGTTAATCTCTATGGATTATGCGACAGGCTATAAACATAAGCAGTTAATAGGTGAATTTTATCTTCGCTCAGCAGCTCTTTATGGACAGGCATCCGACCATTTCGGCCATTTCTGATTGAATGAGATATCTGTCCTAAAGAGCCTCCATACAGCCAAATATCATTCGTTAAATCGGGAGCTCCAAAAGCGATGTTACCGGTACCGTCAGCGCCGTGACAAGCACTGCAAAACATTTGAAATTTGGCTTTTGCTGCCTCGTTTACTTCTCCGCCCACACTTAGATTTTTCACATACTGGCTAACTTCGCTCACACCTTCCTCTTTCAAAGCGGCCAGCCATCCAGGCATGGCTCCAGAGCGGCCCGCCATAATTGACTCTTTAATTTGCTCCGGGCTATGTCCGTACAACCACTCTCCGTCGGTGAGATCCGGAAAGCCATTCCCACCGCGCGCATCTCCGGCGTGACATTGAGCGCAATTGTTCGAAAACATACGCTGCCCCATCTTCAATGCTTTGGAATTTTTCGATAGTTCCTCAATCGGCATGGCTCGATACTGAGCAAAGATTTCACCGTATTTTGTCTCTGCACGATCGACTTCCGCTTGCCACTGGTTGACCTGGGTCCAATTTAGCACCCCCTTAAAATTCCCCATGCCGGGATAAAAAATCAAATAGCCAACACTGAACACAATAGTGATCACGAACATGTGAAACCACCAGGCCGGTAAGGGATTATCGTATTCCTCTATGCCATCGTAAATATGACCCGTTGTCTTATCGGGTCCTGACCCTGTGGACTTTCTATTTGCAAATAAAATCCAGGTAATACCGACAAACGAAATCACCGTTAAAACAATGATCCATAGACTCCAGAAGGTGCTCATTTAGTGTCTCACTCTATCAATCTTTTTCATTCGTGATTTACGCCCTAATCGTCGTCGTTAATGTCATCCGCAAAGGGCAAGTTTGCTGCCTCATCAAAACCTGTTTTTCGCCGACTACTGTAAGCCCACAGGCACACACCGATAAACGCGATCATAGCAAAAACGGTTGCCAAACCTCGTAAGGTATTAATATCCATTCCAATATCTCCTACCAATGTCTACTGCTAGATAAGTAATCTGAAGAGCCATCTCAACGCTTATGTTTCAGAAGGATGCCCAGATTTTGCAAATAGGCGATTAACGCGTCCACTTCCATTTTGCCGCTAACAGCGGATTTAGCTCCGGTAATGTCGAGTTCGGTATAGGGAACGCCTAAGGTCCGAAGTACACTCATTTTCTTAGCGGTATCGTCACCACTTAAACTGTTATCAAATAACCAAGGATAAGCGGGCATATTTGATTCCGGGACAACACTTCGTGGGTCGCGAAGGTGGGCGCGATGCCAATCGTCACTATACCGTTGGCCAACGCGGGCAATATCGGGCCCCGTGCGCTTGGAACCCCACAGATGAGGGTGATCATAAACAAACTCACCGGCAACCGAATAGTGGCCATAGCGTTCTGTTTCTGCACGCAGTGGCCTTATCATTTGCGAGTGACAATTATTGCAACCTTCACGAATGTAGATATCCCTTCCTTCCAGCTGTAAAGCGGTAAGCGGCATAAGGCCATCAATAGGCTCCGTCGTTTCCTTCAAAAAAAACAAAGGCACAATTTCCACCAACCCACCAAAGCTGATTGCAATCACAATCATTACCAGCATTTTACCTATATTTTTTTCGACAAAATCGTGGTTCATTCTATCTCTCCTAAGACGACAACTAAGCGGGTTGCGCTAGTGCTAAATTATTTTCACCGCTTTCTGTCTCGTTGACTCGAGATGTCTGCCACATGTTATAAGCCATTACGAGCATACCCAAAAAGAAAATAAGACCACCAATGAGCCGCACAACATACCCTGGTCCACTGGCTTCAACGGCTTCAGCAAAACTGTAAGTCAAAGTACCGTCGTTATTGTAAGCACGCCACATCAACCCCTGCAGAATCCCGTTAACCCACATCGACGTTATATAGAGAACCGTGCCGATTGTGGACATCCAAAAATGCACATTAATTAGTCCGACGCTATACATCCTTTTTTTGCCAAACATAATGGGCAGCAGATGATAAATGGCGCCAATCGAAACCATCGCCACCCACCCCAATGCGCCAGAGTGAACATGACCGATAGTCCAATCCGTATAGTGAGATAATGCATTAACGGTTTTTATCGCCATCATAGGACCTTCAAAAGTCGACATGCCGTAAAAGGACAAGGATACAACCAGGAATCGCAATATTGGATCGGTTCTCAATTTGTCCCATGCACCGCTGAGTGTCATCATTCCGTTAATCATACCGCCCCAACTCGGCGCCAATAAAATTAACGACATAACCATGCCCAAACTCTGTGCCCAATCAGGTAAAGCCGTGTAGTGAAGATGATGAGGCCCGGCCCAGATATAAATCGCTATCAACGCCCAAAAATGTACAATTGACAAACGGTAGGAATAAACAGGTCGACCCGCTTGCTTTGGTACAAAATAGTACATGATGCCAAGGAAACCTGCCGTCAAGAAAAACCCAACCGCGTTATGTCCGTACCACCATTGCACCATGGCGTCAGTTGTTCCGGCATAAGCCGAGTATGATTTTACTAGACTTACTGGCAAGGCCGCGCTATTGACTACATGCAGAACCGCAACCGTTATGATAAATGCGGCGAAAAACCAATTGGCTACATATATGTGGCTTGTTTTTCGCTTCGTGATAGTGCCAAAAAAAACAATCGCATAGGCAACCCAAACAATCGTAATTAATATATCAATAGGCCATTCCAGCTCTGCGTATTCCTTGGAACTGGTGATGCCAAGTGGCAATGTAATTGCAGCCAGTACAATGACCAATTGCCACCCCCAAAATACAAAAGAGGCGAGTGAATCAGAAATCAGCCTCGCTTGGCAGGTTCTCTGTACCACATACAGAGACGAAGCAAATAAAGCGCTACCACCGAATGCAAAAATTACCGCATTGGTATGCAAAGGCCTTAAGCGACTAAACGTCAACCAGGGCGTATCAAAATTTAAAGCAGGCCAAACTAGCTGGGCGGCTATTAACACCCCCACCAACATACCGACAATGCCCCAAACAACTGTCATCACAGTAAATTGACGCACCACCCGATAATTATAAACAGGATGCTCAAAAGGTTGATTCATAGAAAATTCCATTGTGAAAGTGCGAGCTTATTATTACTAAGCTCACCATTAGAACTTAACGATATTAACAGAAAAGCACACAAGCTTGATCGGAAAATGATGACAGAATATCAAAATCTCTTGAAAAAATGACCTGAATCAATTTACGCAAATAAAACCGAATCCAATTGCCGAAAGTATTCAGTAACAGAAAAATCGATCGCACATAGCAGCATGTAACAATAAATAGTTTTATTCTTAAAAAGCGCTAGTATTCAGTTTTGATGTTAGCGGTTTCTTTCAGACCGTCTAGATCCAAAAGAACGACTTCCTTACTATCGACCGATATCAAACCTTGTTTATTAAAACGACTAATAACACGGCTAACCGTTTCGACGGTCAAACCAAGAAAGTTTCCGATATCTGTACGTGACATTGGCAGGCGAAAATGAGTTTCAGATAACTTGCGACGCGCGTTACGAGCGGAAATACTGATCAATAATGACGCTATTCGCTCCTCGGCGCTATTCTTGCTCAAAAGAGTAATCAGCTGTTGGTCAGTGGTGATTTCCTGGCTCATCAATTGAAAGAAATGACGCTGCATACTCGGCACTAAGGAACTCAACTCTTCGAGTCGATGGAACGGAATTTCGCAAACAGCAGAAGTTTCGAGGGCTTTTGCAGAACAAGCATATTTGCCTTTCGCTATGCCGTCCATGCCAATTATTTCTCCGGGGAAATAGAAACCCGTCACTTGTTCCTGACCATCCCCCGTTATTCGATACGCCTTAATGGCTCCAGCACGCACTGCATAAACGGAACTAAATTCGTCGCTTTCACGATACAGATGCTCGCTTTTTTGCAAAGGACGACCACGTCGAACGATTTCATCGAGTTTAACAACCTCGTCATCCTCCAATGCCAGCGGTAAACATATTGAGCCAAGCCGGCAATTGCCACAGGAAATCGTGTTATTGTGAGGGCAGACGTCTGGAGACTGTTTATCTTGCTGGCTGCTTATAATCATTTTTGGAGTCACTCCTTCCCTATTATAAAGTCCCTATTATAAAGTCTTTGGGCGCATCCCAAAATTATAGCTCTTTATTACACTGAGGAAAACTTTATGACGGTATTATTGTGCAGATATCGATCAAACACTCTGCAGATGCTGACGAGCATAACTCGGCCTAGCTCAGAAACGCGCATTGTACCATTGTCCCAATTCACTAAACCATCATTTTCCATCGGTTTTAGCGCCAATAATTCCTGAGTAAAATAGTCGGAAAAAACAATCGTATAGCGGCCCTCGATAATCCCCATATTCAGTTCTAGATTGCAAATGATTCCCGAAATAACGGCCCAGCGAATCCGGTCATCAAGCGACAATAGGACTCCCTTCGCGACGGGTAACTCATTCTGATCAAGTCGTGAATAGTAATCATCTAACACCGTTTCGTTTTGTGCATAACTTTCCGGCAGAGAGCTAATTGCGGAAACGCCTATTCCAATCAGATCGGGGGCAAGGCAAGTAGAATATCCTTGAAAATTCCTCTGTAGCCTGCCCTGACGTTGGGCGAGAGCCAAATCATCATTTACTTTTGCAAAGTGGTCCATACCAATATGCTGATAACCCGCATCGACAAGCCTCGTGGTAATGAGACCGAGCATATCAACTTTTTGCTCCGCCGATGGAAGATCGTGCCGCGCAATAGCTCTCTGTGAAGTAAATCGCGTGGGGAAATGAGCGTAATTATAAAAGGCCACTCGATCGGGCGATAACTGAATTATCTTTTCAATAGAGGTCTCCAAAGTTTTTAGTGTTTGAAGAGGAAGGCCGTATATGAGATCAAAGCTAATAGACTTAAAGCCATGCAATCGCGCTGTTTCAGTCAACTTTTGAACCAACCCAAAACGCTGCCGTCGATTGATCGCCTGTTGCACTCGTTCGTCAAAATCTTGAACACCTAAACTCAAGCGATTAAAACCTAAACCTTTCAACAAGGCCACGCTATCCTGAGTAACCGTACGGGGATCGATTTCGATGCTATATTCTCGCAATTGTGAATCTGACAGACTGAAATTCGTTGCAAGCATATGCATTAACTCAGTCAATTCGGCGCCATCGAGAAATGTCGGGCTACCGCCGCCAAGATGCAACTGCATAACATTTCTGTGTTTTCCGACCAAAGCAGACTGCATTCGTATTTCTTTGGAAAGGTAGTCTAGATACTGACGGGAAACGGAATAATCCGTCGTTACAATTTTATTGCAGGCACAGTAGTAGCAGATGTTTTGACAAAAAGGTATGTGTAAATATAAAGACAATGGCGCGATATTATTTTGGAGATACTTTTCGGAATCGGCTCGGTAACTGGAATGTGTATAGTTAGAGTCAAACTGCGGAACCGTCGGATAAGAAGTATAACGGGGGCCAGGTACACCGTACTTTTCAATTAATTTCCTATCCCCGCTACCGGGACAGAACAGCTTAGTGGGTGAGGAAGTCATCGTCGGGTCCAATCCATAACATGTGATAGCACGCAATGGTAAACAGAAATCACAAGATTTCCTTGACCTATGTCAGTACCCAGCCACTGACCCACTGTCAGGATCAGGCAAAAATATTACACGCCATAAACGGCGTGCCCTGCCAACCAATAGAAGCTGCTAAGTCAGAAAAGCGTTCGGGCAGTTCCGTATATTTTCACATACTCTAAAACACACCTACCTGTGTCGTGAAAACCAACCACTTTTATTCGAATTCTTTTCAGGCCTCTCGATTATCAGGCTCGGTAATACAACGCTAAAGATTAGCCTCAAGAAACTACTCTGCAATCAACAGGGTAGCAACCGACGAAAATCTATGTCCATAATTCCAATGGCGCCTGATGCACTACAGCTCTCAAGATATCGGTACGGGTAACGATTCCGGTCACGTCAATTTCATCATCGATGATTAACACAGCTCCGATCGCCTGTCGGCACATCACTTCTGCAAGGGTGCGAATCTCCGTACTTTCAGCTGCGCACACCACCTCCCGAGTCATAATCTGACTAACGGGATAGCGATTGGTATTGCGATTGCTGTTGGCTTCGAAGCGCAATAGATCCCTATCAGAAACGATCCCCTGCAGCTTTTTTCCCTGATCAAATACGGGAAGATGATGGACGGAATTTTCTGTAAACACAGCCCATAATTCCGATAACAATTGGCCGGTTGTTACACCGATCACTGGACTAGCCATTATTTGACGAGCAAAGATCGCCGGCTTTCGCGCTGAGCTCTGTTGACGCATTTGGTATTTACGCGCCTTAGACTGAGTATCGGTTAATCTCTCCTCTTTAATCGCCTTGGTTGGCGCTGTGGCCGAGACCGCCTCAACAACTCTGGGCCTGAGCAGCTTATCAATGGGGGTTTTAATTCCCTCCCCTTGATGAATAATATAAAACACTCAACCCCCTCACAATTCGCCCACACTAAAGCTTTAGCAACAGCTATTCATTCCCTATCAGAATCGCCGAAAATAATCCCCGCACACAATTCCCGAAAACGAAACCCGAAAAGAACACACGAAAACAATCGCTTTTCCGCATAGGCTTTTGAATACAGCGAAGAATAAACAAACTATTCCCTATACAATCATTACACGTTGTTAAAGATTGTCAATTCGCGTTTATTTAGACGGTGTAGAATATTGACGCTATGGCATCAACGTACAATAGAGCTCACGATCTTTGAAATAGATTCACATCTAGAGGCGTTCAAAAAAAACCAACGAAGTTGATAACTAAAGAGCACTGAAGCAGCAATTGAAATTATCAGCCATACGCCAATTTGCCTTAACGAGACTGTAGTTTTAACGGCTCAGAATCGGCATAGAAAATACGCGACAGAATTATCTTTAAATAAAACATCACTCGATCAAGCATTACGCAGTCGGGTCAATCGCAAGTAACTCTATTGCAGCTGGGTTGATGGCAAAAAAGAAAATCCAATATAAATTCGCAGTAAGAAAATCCATATGGGCGATAGAGCAAACTATCAACTCGAACGTCGAAGAGAAACCAGGTCGAAATTCGCACTGCACTGTTAGCCTAACTAGTCCCCATCCAGAAATGGGTGTTTTCAACGATGTCATTGCGAGCGTTAGCGCGGCAATCTCCCGCAGCCCGCGCCAATGCTGGATGAGATTGCCGCGCTAACGCTCGCAATGACTGAGCTTGTT
>CAJVZD010000070.1 GCA_913019905.1 uncultured Cellvibrionales bacterium | reverse complement strand
TTAAAGCTTTGTGTTTTTGTATTCGATAACTTTTATATTCGATAACAGCGCAAAAAAAAGCGAAAATGGATGTTAAAGTGGTCGATTGATCAGTTTGTCGGCAACTTCATTCAATACGTCGTAGCGGGTATCAAAGCTGGGGAGAATCATTAATTGATTGAGTCCCGCGGCTTCGAGTTCGTCAATTCGCTCAATCAGTTCGTCTTGAGTCCCAAGCATACAAGTCGCCCTTAATACGTCTTCAGTTAAAAAGTGTTCTTCTTCCGGTAGAACCCAACAATTATGTCCAGCATGAATGCGTTGGTGGCGTCGCTCCAACGGAAACTTCTCCAGTAATTTAACATAATCGTCCCAAATGCCTTGCAGATGAACAGGAGGCTTCTTCTTGAAATTTCGCCATTGATCATAGGCAAAGTGCACAGTCGACATCGCCATTGCGCCGCATTGATTTTTCACTCTGGTTGACGTCACTGCCTCGCCAGGGTTAAGAACAACGATGGTAGTGAGCGCGGTCGTATAAAAGGTGTTTCTATCAAGCACTGCACCCTTTTGCCGAGCACCGGCTTCAATCCATTGCCAAAAAAGATCCATGACCCCCGCGTCAGCTGGCATCCCCAATACGGCACCGTCGCCGTGCCTCCCCGCGAGCCCGAGAGATTTAGGCCCAAACCCTGAAACATAGACCGGAATCTTGCTTTTGAAATCAACAAACCCCTTGTCGGGCATGATATGTCGAATTGGAATCAAATCTTCACCATGCTGCAACAAAGCCTCTTCACCTTTTACCAGAGGTACGATTTGGGAAAGATATTGATCGAAGGGTTTTATCCGCAGTGGAGGCAGCCCCATAATACGTGTCGCGGTATTTCCCGCGCCCACGCCGAAAAAAGTACGACCCGGTGCGATAGCGTTAATCGTTGCGATACTCGCCGCATTGACGGCGGCCGGCCTCGTGCCTGCTATTGCGACACCCGTCCCGAGATTGATTGTCTTGGTCCTGGCGGCGGCAAGCGCGAGACAGGCATAACAGTCTGACCATAACATTTGGCTGTCCGCTAGCCACGCGTGGCTGTAACCGAGTTTCTCTGCTTCAACAATGTAATCTATATCGTTGATATGAGACGCAATGCAAACGCCAAAATCCATAAAACTTCTCCTTGATACTTTTTAGGACACATCGCACATCAAAACCTGAACGAACAAAAAGAATGACGAACGATCATCTTACCCATAACGAGTTACGCTAAAACGTTAACATTAGCGCGCTGGTTTCGAATATTGTCCGTCAGGGTTGGATCGTCATGAACAGAAACGAGTGTCTTACCAAAATTTTTCCCCTCTAACATGGCAGCGAAAGCCGTCGGTGCGTTTTCCAGTCCTGGCCAAAGATCTTCTTTATATTTCACAAGTCCCGCACTAACCCACTGCCCCATCTCGGAAAGAAATCTCTGCTGGTAGTCAGCAACATAATTACCTACAAACAGTGAATAGACGTGCATTTTTTTCTTATCGAAGGTTGATTGACCCATTTCCCGCCAAACATCATGGGGATTTTTTCCGTCCATATTCCCGTACTGTGAGACTAATCCGCAGAGACTAATTCGCGCATTTTTGTTAAAAATCGAAAGCAAAGATTGAAAAGTTTTGCCACCGACATTTTCGAAGTAGATATCAACACCATCGGGACAGGCCATTTTCAAATCTTCTTCAAAGCTATCACTAAGGTGAGAAACCGCCGCATCAAATCCCAGTGTATTGACCAAAAATTGGCATTTTTCCTGTTTGCCAGCTATCCCCACAACTCTGCAGCCAACTATTTTAGCGATTTGACCTGCTATTTGTCCGACACCGCCTGAAGCCGCCGATACCACAAACGTTTCACCCGCTTGCGGCTTGCATTGCAGGTAACTACCCGCATAGGCCGTCAAGCCCAGCATGCCCAAAACACCCAATGCGGTAGAAACGGGTGCTAAGTCGCGGTCCAGTTTACGAGGAGTCATGTAATCAAAGCTAGAGATGTTTCTTCCCGTCAGGCCATATTCTTGCCATCCATTTGTATTGAACAGGATATCGCCTTCGCGATAACCTTCGTGGCGACTTTCGATGACCTGCGACACAGTCCTCCCGTGACATACGTCACCGGGTTTTTCCGTACCATTGCGCCGTCTTCCCCACTGATAGGGATCCAGCGATAGATACAAAGTTTTGGCAAGTAGTTGTCCGTCACCGGGCGACGGGGCTGCTATTTCCTGGAAGCCAAAGTCCTCCTCTACCGGATATCCCTGTGTCGGTGTACGGGCGAGCTGCCACTGTCTATTAAGCTTCATCGTTTTCTCTTATTTTTTGATTCAGGGGTTTGGTTTCGTTTTTTCCTTGCAACACTTTTCTTGCAACACTGTCCTAACGACACGTTCTTAGTAACACTTCCCCAACAATACAGTTATTCGCAATTTTTTATACCATTATGGTGCGGAGACCATCAGTCCCTAAACACTGAGACTATCGTCAGCCTTGATGAACCGTCATATCTTAGCGTAAATGGTCACTCAGGGTATTGCCACCCAAAAATACTCAGCGAGGAAAAGCTACGTTTCCATCGGTCTTTTAAGACAATGCCTGTACATTCGCACGAGCTTGTGGGAAAAATATAGCTATTTCATTGAACTCCCCGACCGATTGATACTGGTGTGCAAGAATTGCTTTTATGGTAAGTTGTCAATATACACAATAATGACGACTTTTTCTTTACGGTAAACAAGCGATGCCAGACAGTATTCAGGAACTAACTCCCATAAAAAGCGGTTTCTTTGAGACTCTGCGTTTGATGAAAAAGAGCTATAATAATCCGTTGGAGCATAGCCAGTATTTGCAAGAAAACCATGGCAATGCAGTCATGCAAAAAGTCGGAAAATTTACGTTTGTCCACTTATTCGGGGCTGACGCTAACCGCCTCGCCCTACTGAACCAAGACCAGATTCTCTCTAATAAAAAAGCCTGGGACCGTATCATCGGTCGAATATTTCCCAATGGACTGATGCTTCGTGACGGTTCTGATCATCGTTATCATCGTCGCATTATGCAGGCAGGCTTTAAGAACAAAGCCATGAAGGTATATCTGGACAGTATGGCAAAGCAAGCCCACGATTCGATAGCTGAGTGGACAAGCTCAAACAAACAACAACTGTTAGTTTATCCCACCTTTAAAAGCTTAACACTTGAATTAGCAGCGACGATTTTTCTCGGTATGGAGCTGGGAGACGATGCAAAAAAAATTAGCCGAGCATTTGAAACGACCGTAGCGGCTTCAATGCCAAAGATTCCATTAGCAATTCCCGGCACGATTTTATGGAAAGGTATCAAAGCTAGGAATTTCATGTGCGACTTCTTTCTCGCACAAATCGAGGCTAAACGGGCAGGAAATGGTAATGATATGTTTTCAATACTCTGCCGAGCCAAAGACGAGGACGGCAACCAATATACCGACCAGGAAATTGTCGACCACATTATTTTTCTGATGATGGCTGCACACGACACAACGACCAGTACACTGACCAGTATGACTTATGCCTTAGCTAAGAACCCGGTCTGGCAAGATCGACTCTACGAAGAAGTGCAGAGCCTCGGCGTCGATTCATTGGATTACGACAGCCTAGACAAAATGATTGAAACCGACCTTGTCATGAAAGAAGCATTGAGGATGTATCCTCCCTTATCCACTTTACCCAAGTACAGCTTGAAAGCCTTTGAATTTGAAGGATTTACGATACCCGCCGATTCGATGGTAGTAACGTATCCTATCCATACGCACTACATGGAAAGTTATTGGGACGAACCGACAGTCTTTGACCCCTTGCGATTTAGCGAAGACCGTGCGGAACAAAAGAGGCATCCCTACTGCTGGGTTCCTTTCAGTGGTGGCGCCCATATGTGCATCGGCCTGCACTTTGCTAGCATGCAGATCAAACTGGTGCTATTCGAAATGCTTAAACATTACCGCTGGTCCGTCGCAGACGGCTATGAAATGCCTGTTCAACAATCCCCTATTTCGAAACCAAAAGACGATCTTCCAATAGTCCTAGAAAAGCGATAATGAATTCAAACAGGGTCTTTTAGAATTAAAGCCGCCGTTGACCGAATTGAATGGATTAACAATGCTATCCAAAGCATAGGCCTCTCAATGACGGAATCAATACAAGGGCATCAAATACGCTGACCGATATATCGACCGGTAACTACTTCCGGATTCCGCACTGCCACTTGTTATTGGTCAATTTTCGATAAACGACTAGATTATTTTCCTGCAATTATTCATTCGTTCGAGCAAAGTCTCGTAGCGCGGCGTCGACACAGGCCCAATGGATATCCAATCATACAACAATGAATTTAGCGCGGGTTTTATCTCCTGATTATTCTGCCCAAGCCCTTTTTCCAGACGTTTGACTTGATACGCCATCCGGATTGCCTGATCTTCTTGCGGTGACGACTGACCGCATAAAATTTCTGCTCTGATACAGAGCATCCGCAATGCCAGCTCATTCTCTTCGATCGTCGTTGCCGAGTGTTCACTAGCAAATTTCTGTTCTATAGCCGTGTGTCCGCCCTTAGGCCAACGTTCAATACTGTCAACAAACGTTTGAGCACTGGCGCGAAGAGCAGTCACGCTTTCGGGATCAGCGTTCTCAAAAGACGCTAATTGAAACAGACGTATTTTGTTCGCGGCTTCAAGCAGATTTGTCCATGTCGCATTTTTCAAAGCCGCGCGCTGTGCCGACACTGCAGCTTCAAAACGCTCGATTGATTGAGAAATCCTTTTTCTTAATTCGTTACTTTCAGCCCTGGGTAGCTGATCAATATCCCTAATCTCTGTTTGAATTGTTTTTACCCGGTCAATAACCTCTAATATGGCCTGCCCTTTTAAATTCGCTAGTTCGTTTACTTCACTGTTTAACGAATTCATACGATTTTTGTTCTCCTCCAAATCAGCCTTAAATAGCTCGGATTGAACTTTGCGTTTCTCGAAAACGGTGTCACAGGCGGCTCTAAATTCTTTCCACAACCGATTGTCATCTCTCCGTGCGGTTAAGCCTATTTTTTTCCAAAGTCCTTGTAATTTTTTCACTTCGTCGGTAGCTTGTCGGCTATCTTCGAGTTCGAGAGAATGAAGCGCTTTTTCAATTAACAATCGTTTAGAGGCTACATTTTTCTCGTATTCGGAATTCAATGCAGCTCGTATCGTATTAAGGTGTCGATCAAATTCTAATTGAAGAGTTTTGGTCGCATTGCGATCGGAAGGAGAGTAACTTCGCCATTCAATGGTCGCAGTAGATAAAACCTTTTCTACCTTCCCCCAGTCGACAACGAATTGGTCTTCATTATTAATTGATTCCTTTGATTGCTCGGCAGTGGAATCCCAACGAAAGGATTCAATATATTGACGTAGCTGTTTAACCAACTCCTGGCGTTTCTCAAGATTCTTTTGTCGTACTAAAGCCTTCTCGCCAAAATAGATTTTACAGGGCTCGTACGCTTCTTGTGCTAGCTGGTGAAATCTATCCCACAAATCCTGATCGTGATCATGACCGCCTTTACTGAGTCCTTTCCAGTCATCTTGTAAACGTTTTATTTTTACTGCGAGTACTTCTGGTTCGTCATCGTTCTCTTTTAAGTGAACCATTTGTTCTATGAGCTGCTGTTTCTTTGGCTCAACAACAAAACTTTTCCAATCTAGAAGTTTCTCTAGAGATTCATCGAGTTGTGCCAACTCAGTTTCCAAAAATGCGGGAATAGTCTTTAACTCTGCTAGCTTTTGATCAATACTCCGGCGTATTCCTGCTGACTGGCGCGACTGACCAATAGCGACTGAATGTTTAGCTTTAGCAATCAAGCCGCCTACATGACGTACCTGGTTTTTTGATTCGGTTTTTCTCCGTGTGATTTCTTTTGCACAGCTAGATAACTGTAATTGCGCTTCGCTTACAATAACTGGCAAATCCTCAATCAATAAAGAGGAGAACTTCAAGGTATCTTTTAGTGACTGACAATTAATTTCACCTGCCTGGGATTCAGACATCGCCTCCGCCTGTTCGTTGTCACTAATGCTGATAACGAATACACGTAAGCGTTCGATTTGAATCGAAAGGCTGCCATAAGTTTTCAAGCACTCCAACAGCGATTTTATTCCATCGACTAAGCTCAAAAACAATGCAGCATCGGTCTTTTTCGCTGTGAACAGCTCTTCAGTCTCCTTCCAATGAGTACATAAACTCGCCAGTTTTTCCGTGATTATCGTCCCCTCACTCTCGACGTTTTCCTCGGCGAAAACTGACCTCAACAAGGTTTTAAGGTCGGCCAATATTTTATTCTGTGACAATTTTGCTGTAGCGACCGCTTGCTCCTTCGCCTTTATTAGCGACTGTGCTTCATCGTGGTCACTCACAATTTTCTTACAGGATTTAGCCGCGGATTCAGCGCGCGATTTTATCTCAGGCTCTACAATATCCACAAATTCTTGCCACTGTTGCCAAAGTAGATCGAATGTCGCTGTGAATGTCTTATCGTATTCTCGTTTCGAGTGCCGTTCGATTTTCTGACAAAGTGCTTCGATAGCGACAGACACTTCCTCAGCTCGTTGTATTTGCCGTTGGGCCTCAAGGAGTTTTTCCTTTGCTATTTTGTACACGACCTTGTCTTTACTTTTCGTACTTTTAAGTAATCGTTTGAGCTGATCACTATTATCAATTTTTTCCGCAGCCAACTGTCTTATCTTGATGGACACGCCGTCGAGAGCAATCTGGTAAAGAAGCTCTTGATCTGTACTGTCCTCAATGGCTTTTTTAAGAAGACTCGGTTCTTTACATAAACCGAGCACCGATAGTTGCTTAATGATATCTGTGCAATCAATACAGAATTGCGTAAAACTTATCTCTTCGCTCTCAATCAGCTCGGCGATGCGTTTTTTTGCGGTTAGCTGCAATTTGGGATTTACTGATGTAAAAGCGACTGTCAAGAGAACGGGTCGATAGGGAAGTCGAGACACAGCAACGTCTCTCAACAATATTTCGTGTCCCTCTCCTTCAGCTACTGCTAGCAATTCTTCAGTAGATAACTGATCAAGCGATTTAATTTTTTCTTCTAGTGTTTTCGTCTTTGGTTTAACTTTACGAATTATGCGAGAAAGGACCGTCATGCAGTTTTCCTAGGTAGTTGCCAAGGCTATAACAGGCGAAATACACGCTCAAATTTTGAACGCAATGCCGTCGAGCCTGGAGATATTTATAACCGACACCGGTTATCAGATTGGTTTTTCAACAATGGCGTAAAGTTGAATAATACCAGATAGGTATGACTCTTAGGTAGTGCCTATATGCCCCAGTTATGATGCTCGACTGGAACATTGAGGCGTTCCAGACGGTTAAGAAATTCTTCTTTGGGCATCAAAACCTCCTCTATTCCAGCGTTCATAAATACAGCTTCTTCATGCTCATTATGATCTCTCATATACTGATGCAAAGGTTCAAGAGATTCTTCGAAGTGGTCTATGTCGTTGGTCTTTATGACGAAAATGAGATCTCGCAGGAGTCGAACCATGTTGCTGTGCTCGTCTTTGAGTAGTGCAATGTCCTGTTTAAGTTCTACTCGACCCTCTATCATAGGATAAAGGATTTCGTCTTCTATCCGCATATGATGCTTAAGATCTTCGACGAATATCTTAAAAAGCCTTACCGCATTTTTCCAGTCGCCTGATGCAGCAACCAGTTCGCACTCGTCAAGAGCTTCATCGTATTTCAAATGATCGTGATTTAACCAGTTTAAACTTTCAACCATCTATTTGATTCCCATATAGGACAGTCCGCGCTCTTATAGTACATGGGCTAAATTTCAGGAGCAACGCATCTAGATCAAAGGAAACACTTGATAGATTCTCAAAATTGAAACGACCAACAGATCATTTCGGTTTGTCTAAAATTGTTACGGTCGCCCCGCTCCAGCAACGTCCACATGCGTAATTTCTATCTTTCCCGTTCTTTTTCCTTGAAGAACATGGGGACTGGATTCGTCGGCGGTTAAGGCGAATAGTGTTTTTCCATCGTCACCACCCAACATACAGGCAAAAACATTCGTAGACGGTTTGAGTCTGTGTGATACTTCACCGCCCTCTTTCACCCGAATAACATCGCGAGTTGATGGTGATGCAACCCAGATCGCACCTTCCTCATCTAGGCATATTCCATCGGGAACTGATGGCGCAATATCGGCCCAAACTCTCCGGTTTGAAAGCGATCCATCTGCTCCGATATCAAATGCCGTAAGACAGGCGCCAAAGGTTTCCGCCACGATCATCGTTTTACCATCGGGAGTAATCACTGTACCGTTCGGGAACAGCAGGTCGCTGGCAACGACTTTGAGAGAGCCATCTTCCCCCACCATAATTAAATTGGTACCGGTATGCTCTGCACCTCCGTGAAGATCGAAACCAAAGTTACCAACATAGCTGCGACCCTTTGAATCGACAATCATATCATTACAGTGGAAAGGCGCTAACCCCGAAAGGTCAGCGACGGTAGTCGCCGTTTCGCCGTCAACACGCATCAACTTGCGTTTCTGCATAGACACATACAACAAGGAGCCATCCGACGTAAATCCAAGCCCAGAAGTATCGTCATCGGCTTCATGAACTAGGGTTTTGTTCCCTTCCAGATCAACCGTGAATATTTTTTGGTCGTGCATATCGGAAAACCACAGCTTTCCATCTTTCCAGCGAGGTCCTTCACAAAAAATTAAACCGTCTAGTAATACCGTGAAATCGGCCATTGTCATCCTTAAATATTGGGTTTTATAACGAAATTGCACGATCCGTATTAACGGTCATGTCGATAATAGACATCGGATTGTCGCAGGGCTATCCGGACTTGTGTTTACCGATGTGCCAGCCCAGGTCAGTCAAGTTATCTGTGGCAAACTTTTTGGGCAGCTGTTCGAGTTCTGTTGCCATCGTATCGTTCCAACGGTTTAACCATCCAAATAGAGATATAACAGACACTATTTCTACGACCTCTCGTTCGTTGAAGTACTTATTAAGCTCATCAAAATCCTCGTCGGTGGTAGCATTGGGATTTTGGCCAGCACCGTTAGCAACTCTTAAGGCGGCTTTTTCTGCAGGCGAGAATAAATTGCTGTCTTCGTATTTAAAAATAGCCTGCAGTTTTTTCTCGGTCACACCGGCCTTCACCGCTCCGTGAGAAGTATGTGCTTGACAATACTTACAACCTGCAGCGTTACTAGCCATAAATGCCACCAGCTGGCGCAATTCTGCTGAAATAGTCGCCGTCGCCATTGCACGGGTTAATCCGCTAAACGCGTCCAGCATTTCCGGCCATCTCGCCATAGTCTTAAAACTGTTTGGCACGTACCCCATAACCGGTTGCACCAAATCAAAGAAAGCCTGGCTTTCTTCACTAATTTCATCATCAGAGAGCGGTTTTATTCGTGGCATGATAATCCTTACAACACTGTAGAGAGCTCATTGTATAGAGCCCATTTTAAATTAATCGCTTTAGACAAAAATGTTAAAGCGTATTTCGTAATCCTGCCCACCTTGTCTTTTGCAATTTAGTTGCGAGTTTATCACTTGCGCCGTCAACCCTCTTACGAAGTCCATAACAGAAATTATTTCAAATCTTACCTTCTCTGTAGGTGCTCAAAGACTTTAACTAGACAACTAGTAAAAAGCGAATATACATTGTCACGACTAGCTAAGGAACCAGTCCATAATATTAGCATTTTCTTCTATTGGATAGGTATGGGAAAGATCGGCAATGGGGCGATATTTTATGTTAACCCCACTGTTTTTTAAGGATTCGTTAGCGGCGTTTGCCATATCAATTGTAAACATCCAATCGAGAATGCCATGGACCAAATACAACGGTAGATCTTTTAGCCTCTGGCTATCCGCAAATTGAAGAAGCAAGGGATGAAAACTGGCGGAGATCGGTGCTAAATGGGTAAAAGGTGATTCATTTTGCAAGCCGTTCAGGTAGGTATATGTTCCTCCATCACTCATACCCGTTAGAAGAAGCGTTTGCTGATCGACATTCCATTCGCTGGATATTGAGGAAAGTATTTTTTCCAAACTAAGCGAATCCCGATCGGGGCCCGACAGAGACCAGGTATTACCTACCGAGGTCGGACAAACAAGAATAGCCCCGCGAGACCTTGCTGCTTTTAACCACGTCCATAGAAAATTACGTCCATGCCCACTACCCCCATGCAGGGCCATGATCAACGGCATTGGAGTATCTTTGTCGTAATATTCGGGTACGTAGAGGGAATAACCACCTCTTTCAGAGCGTTCGTTATTGACGTGAATGACACCCAAGCCGTCACTTGTCGAACCGATCTTTGCGAGCTTCTGCAGCAATGCCTCGTCGCTTCGCTCTCGGTCATTTAGATAGTAAAGACTTAACGGAGGAAAAACACTCGCCAACGGATACAAAGCTTCAACGGACTTAGTGTACTGCCCCAGCGCCTTGTAAGCTGTGAAAATACCATTGGATTCCGTCTTAGCCTGTGCGAGGGCTTCGAATGCCTTGCATGCTAAGTTAGCCGACGCATCGGCTGTCAATTTGAAAGGCAGTAGATGGTCTGGCCATGAAACCTTATGAAATCGATTGATGTGCTCCGCTAAAATCACTGCGCCCGATTCGACATTTGCTAGCAAGTGATCGAGCTGTGGCGGATGTAGATGTCGGCCGATATACGCGAGCGTATCCAAAGCATTGACTAAAACTGGAAAAAAAGAGTTTATTGCGTCAACTACCTGTTCATCATTACTGTTCATATTAGAACCATTCATATTAAAACCAATCTTTCATATGACGTGATTGGACGGCCTCAGGTATCATTATCGGGAAAAAAGTGATCTGACTAAAATATTGCGATCAGCCCGCTGCCAAATACAAACCCCTACCACTCGCCAGTAATTTGTTGTTTCCGTCGAACACTTCAGTGGCCGCTGTCGACGTCTTCCTGCCGATTTTTACAATTTTACTTCTTACGGTCAGCGGGCCCGGTATCGCCGTCCGATGATAATCTACATGTAGATCCGTTGTTGCTGTTACCGAACCACCGCAAGCCAAAATGGCGTACAGGCCCGAAAGATCAATTAGAGAGGCAAGAATACCGCCGTGGGTTGATTGAAGTGCGGGGTTTGATACTAATTCTTCGCGCCAGGGAAGTATAATTTCTATGCCGTCTTCAAAAATGGATGTGGCTTGTAAGCCCAGCCAACAATGAAAAGGAGAAATATCTAATGACTTCTGCAATTGCTCTAAATTCATAAGGAATACCCAGATTGTTAATTTGTGACTTTCTAATAAGCTCTTGCGAATCCATTTTCCAAAAACTTAATGGAATTCCATATTAATCAATTTCAACCTTTTTACTCACATCGCCACCACTTTTGCTCGGAACGATTTTTCCTAATACGTCCAGTAACGTCGGCCCAGCATTCCTCCCAACAGAGACTGTTCGCAAATATTCACCGTGAGGAAAAGACACCTCATCCGAGAAATATTCGGGTTTCAAAATATACCCAATCGCGTCCTGACTTAACCCCAATACAAACCCATATTCGGAGGTCATTAACTTTCGCGAAGCTATGGAGTACGCGGGTGAAGTCTCTCCCGGATGAGTAACAAACTCTGTTTTGCCAATTTGAAACCAAACCGATTCCGTTCGCATAGCACCGTCATAGGTTTCGCGGTTGAGAACTCCCAGCCACATCATAAGCCGAAATCTCCAATTTTCTACGTCGATATCAAACTCCTGATGACGAAGACGGATAGGATAAAATGGGTTGGGTACGGCGTCTTTTAACAATTGGATTGACTTCTCTCCCAACTGGCTACCCAAGTTTCTAGCCAGCTCTATACTCCTGTCGCCTTGCAAAGGTTGAACCCAACCTCCAATCGCCCCCTGCAGAAAAAGATGTTCACCGGGCAGCGCGGTCGACATGGTACGATAGAATCCCGACAGATAATCGGCCGATACAAAGGTATTGTCTCCACCTAAAACAGTGGGATGGCAGGCATAATTTGTGAGCGTCGCAATGACTATGCCGTTCATATCAACAAACTGGACGACTGACATAACCGAATCCAGCAAGCCCGGTTCGCTGCGGTTTTCAACCCAATTAAAAATAACGTTAGTCGCCGCGACCTGACTGGTAACAGCGACGGATTTATCGTCTGCAGTTACGATGACCTCTACGATTTTTCGACGCAGATTTGACATGTAACTTTCGTCCCGACCATTACTCCACAGATTTTTCCCCCACAGCCCAACCACATCGGGCCCTGCGTGAGTGTGCGTTGAGGAAATAATGACTGCGTTTGCATCGATGTCGGGGATTAGCCTAGAAACAGTTTTTTGAATCATAAGAATATCTGGCCGGGTTAAGCCGATACAATCCACCGTGACGATCGCGAGGCCTTGTAAACCGTCATGAATTACCACGGCTTTGGCAAACAGCTCGTCGTGCATACCGGACGATAAACGATCTCGCCCATATCCTGCCAAAAGGGTACCCGCCGGAGGAGTTACGACGATACTTGCTGCACCCGCCGTGTAGTTTTCAGCGATGGCTACGGTCGCCAGCGCCCACACCACTACACTAATAAAACCTTTCAAATATGTGATTTCCAATTTCTCCAAAAATAGCTTCATTTACAAATTGGCGCTAAAGGACGACCCGATATCAGAAGAACCACAAATGCTTTCATGTGACTTAGAGATGCATCGTTTGACTAAAAATTTCATCTGTTAGAATTTAGAATCAACAGGCTTTAACTTTGAGGTTTCTTCCCTGTTGAAAATATACAAACCATTGATTCTAATAGATATTACCCACACAAAACACGCCCATCTACCAAAACGATCGACTATGACCTTTTGTGTATTGCTTGTACGGCCGAAAACGTCGAAACACAATAGGGTACGCAATACGTGAGAGCGACTTTCAATAGAGGGACTTGTGTGTATTCACCATTTATCACAAATTCTCCATAATTTATCGCAATTAATAATGTACCGACGACAATCGCAGTCCAGGTCGCACGCATGACAATAGATCGCGAAAGGGCTAGCTGTAGCCAGGAGTTTCCTACCGAACCGTTTTCCAAAAATTTTCCTAAAGTATTTTTTTATGTGGGCTCAATGAACCAACAACACTCTGAGCAGATGGTGCAAGGATAAATCATGCCCTTTATTTCCTCGACTTGCGAGGACAAAATCTAATAATTTTGCCAAGAGAAAAGCAATGTCTTCAGCAGAAATTACTAACCCGCTGCAAAATCCAGCAAGTGATCAGCGATCAACAAGAAAAGAAACGTAATAGCGAGACAGCGAACAAATATCAGCGAACAGTTTGGCGTCGTAATTGAGATCATGCAGTCTGGGCTGTGCGGTGATGTACTGTTAAAACTCGTCAGTATTGTATGACCAAAATCAATCACACAGCGTCATTTCTAGTGTAAACTAGCCCATTCATGTTTTGGCAATGTTTCGGGAGTATAGAAAAATAATGAGTGACAAGATTGCAGTAGAAAAGCCACTAGTCGTTTTACATGGCGACGAAATGGCGCAAATTGCTTTTGATCGCATTTTAAAACAGTTTGTTCATGGCAGATTGGATATAAATTTAGTCGAAATCGATTTAACCGCTGAAAATCGCCTGCTAACAAACGGACAGGCTGTGCTTGACGCCATCGACGCTCTTACCAAATACGGTGTGGGCATAAAAAATGCCGGTATGACTCTAAATCGCGCTCAACTCGACGAGTTACTCGAAAAACACCCGGATATCGTTGAACAAAATCTAAACAAGCTGGCAACAAAATCTCCCAATGGGGCTATCCGCAAAGGAATTGGCGGCAATATAACTCGTGAAGACATCGAATTTAAGAACCTGAAAATTGATCAACCTAATTGGATCGGCAGAGATATAGATGTTTATACAATGGATGTCGGCGGCTTAGATTATAGCTATAGCGAATTGTCTAACGCCACTGGTGTCGTGAAGGTTATTTTCGTCGGCAGCAGTGGAGACCCGATAGAGTTACATCGGCGAACGCTCAAAAAAGGCGATCCATGGCTACTTTCCACCAATGAAATTCTCGAAATAAAGAAGTGGGCTCACGCTTTCTTTCAGCGGGCCTTATCTGAAAAAAGGGATGCTTACCTCGGGCTCAAAGACACCGTTATCCCCGGATACGACGGAGTTATGCGTGCTGCAATAGAAACTATTTTCGTCGCAGATTACCAAGCCAAATTTGCCGATCAAGGCATCAACTACCACTACGAACTCATCGACGCCCAGGCAGCTCGGATTGTCTCAAATCCGCCCGAACGAGCCTTGTGGGGAATACCCGACAATACCACCGGTATGAAAATTTACAAACTGGTCCAACAATTAAAGACCTACGGGCTGCCATCGCGCCAACATCACGCCTCATTATCTCGTATGAGCGCTGGTGGCGGTGACCAATATGGTAGTTTCAATGCTCCCATAATAGAAGACGGCATTATCAAAGTTATTGTTGATGGGGTTGAAAAACATGCTCGCTTCGTGAAGAAAGATGACCCTGTGTTATTTATGTCAAACGACCGCGACGCAATAAAAAACTGGGTTAGTCAAGTCTTTAGAGACGCCGCAGTCAATAAAAAGGAGGTCTATTTTGGCCTAAAGCGTGAGTTTGTACCCTACGATGATGTATACAGTACAGTTATAAACGATGTGCGTAATGAACTGGCAGAGCAAGAACTTCCGCCGCCTTCATTTATGATCATGCGTCCATCCAGACAGTTAAGTAAAATGATAAGCGATCCGCCACGATGGGGCCTCTATCCTACTCAAAACCTCGATGGGGATATTTTCTCTGACATCGCAGCCGCACTGGGTGGCAGTCTAGCGACAGCAAGTTCGGTGATCGAAAGCAAAGACGGAACAATGTTATATGAAGCACCCCATGGAACCGCTCACGACCTCTATTTGAAATACCTCGAAAGTGATGGCAAGGTCGCTATTTTCAATTCATCAGCTCTCATTTACGCCCTGGCAAATGCATTAAAAACACTCGGTCTAAGAGAAAAGAATGACAGCCTAATTACATATTCAAATCATTTAAAAGCCGCGCTGATTAACACAGTTGAACAAGGCACCATTACCGGCGACTTGAAAGGTAAAACCATCGATCAAGAAACTGAAAATGTCGTTGATATGCAGCAGTTTCTCGACGCAATCGAACAGAATCTAATCACACTTCATGGCTAACGTGTATTGACGCCATCCGGTGTTACAACACAGTAAATAAAGGAGAATTCTAGTGGTTTATCAAAAATTTGTTGCGATCCTGACTCTACTCCTGGTGTCCTACGGGGTGCAAAGCGAGGACGCTGTAGCCGACAACGAAAACGGCAAACCAGCAGTAGCCCAGGAAAAAGTTGAAAAGCCAGAAGAGAAGCTCATCTGCAAACGAGTTAAAGTAAAAGGAAGTAATTTTAAAAAGAAAATTTGTAAAACCAAAGCACAAATAAAATACGATCGGAAAAAGAGCAAGGACGTCATGGACAAGATTCATAGCTCAACAAGCCCCTCAGGGAACTAGTACTATTCGACCACAGATAAACCGGCTATTTATTCACCCACCCGATGCGATAGCCGTACGTTAAATTGATATAGCGCTCTATGATCGACTATAAACCAAATAGAAGCACATACCCTTTCCTGCCCCTGTTTACACTGCAACCGTCGCCCAAGCGGAAAACTCACTTTTGTTTGTAAGACAGGAAAAAACTAGTCGATCAAGGCCTGGTAAATAGCGGTGCGTAACTCCCTTCGGATTGGATACGTTGACGAAGGCATTAGTTGTGTAAAAAACACAACAAATAGCTCTTCCTCCGGGTCAACCCAAAAAAAGGTACTGGCTGCACCACCCCAATGATGTTCGCCCACCGATGTAATAGTGTGAGCTTTTACTGGATCAACAACGACGGCAAACCCCAGGCCAAAACCAATACCTTCATAATTTGTTTCACTCCAAACCGGCTGCCCCATTGCAGCCATATCGCGATTTTCGGGAAGCTGGTTTTTTCGCATAAACTGGACTGTTTTTGGTGACAATAACCTCTGTCCGTTTAGTTCACCACCATTTAGCAACATTTGGCAAAAATTGGCGTAGTCTGCCATTGATGAAACTAAACCCCCTCCGCCTGAGAATAATTCGGTCTCTTCGAAATAATGACTTTCTTCGGAACTCTCATTTAACTTCAATCCTATTTCCGATGTGCCAGCAGTTGAATCGGAGCTGGCCTTAAAACTCTTGCCAACGCTGCTCATATCTCCACCCGATAACGGGTTGTATAACGCGGAAAAGCGGTCGCGGTTTTCTTCGACGACGTGAAATCCGGTATCAATCATCTTTAGAGGAGCAAATATCCGTGATTGAAAAAAAACATCGAGAGTCTTACCAGACCAAACCTCCACCAATCGTCCGAGAACATCGGTAGCCACACTATAATTCCACTGACTACCCGGCTGGCACATTAGCGGAATAGCAGCCAACCGTTTTACCCAATCCTCGAGACTTTCAATACTTGAGGGGAATTCTAATTTCTGTTCTCTAAGTTCAGCGTCAATAACATTTGTATGCATAAAACCGTAAGTAAGCCCCGATGTATGTGTCATCAGCTGTCGAATAGTCATCGGTGATGCGACAGCTTCAGTTTCCGTAATAGCTGAGTCTCCGCCCCTCCATACCGGTGTGCTAGCAAACTCGGGAATATAGTGAGAGACCGGATCATCGAGCTGGAAATGCCCTTCTTCATACAGCATCATCGCGGCAACGGTCGTAACGGGTTTGGTCATCGAGAAAATTCGTACAATCGTATCTTCATCGAAGGTTTTATTATTTTGTAGATCCGATTTCCCGGCTGCCTCAAAAAAAGCAAGCTTGCCCCGCCTCGACAATAAAACACTGGCGCCAGCAAGACGATTATCGGAAACTTGCCTATGTAGCCACCGGCTCACACGCGATAATCTATCTGTCGACAATCCAACAGATTCTGGTTTAACAATATGCAATGTATTCCACCCTTATTTAGACCGCTCTAACGGCATCCGTATTTTCGAGAGAAAAGGAAAAATAGTCGTTTCTGTTTAACGAATCGACAAACTTTTAGCGAAGATTAGAGTATGACAAATTAAACCGAGATGCGAGAAAATCGAACAGACATTAATCGGCGCTACAAGATTACCTCTTGATGATGACTTTCGGCGAGTCTATATAACACCTGTTTAATGAACTCTAATGTCAAGGTCGAGCAAAACAATACATAGACTTTCCCTTTTCTTTAGCCGAATACATGGCTTGGTCTGCGAGCTTAATGAGCTCTTCTGAGCCAATCGCGTCATGTGGAAATAGCGCTATCCCTAAAGAAGCCGATGATTTACATGCCGTGCCGGCAACGCTAATCGGAGTCTCTATTTCAATAAGTATTCGCTCGCACAATTTTTCAACTTCTTCTCTGGAATTATTAACAGGCTCAAATAGTACAAGAAACTCGTCTCCACCCATACGCGCAACGGTGTCCGTTGTTCGTATACAATTAGCCAATCGGTTTGCTATCGTTTTTAGTACGACGTCGCCGCTCTGATGACCCAAATTATCATTTATCGCCTTAAACCCGTCGAGATCAAAATAAATAATGGCAAAAAAAGTGTCTTGTCGTTGCGCTCGGGCTATCGATTGGACGAAGCGATTTTTTAGCAATAGGCGATTGGGTAAACCTGTTAACTGATCGTGGCTCGCAATTTTCATAATGCGGTCATACATTGCAACGATTGCCGTACTGATTCGTCCGATTTCAAGCGACTCATGATGATGAAGCTCTAGGGTATTGCGGTCACTCGATTCCCAATCTTCGATCTTCTCTGAAATGTCAGTCAAAGGCTGTACGACTTTCTTTCGAAAAATAGCAGCGATTACCGCCATCATCAGCAACGCTGAGAACAAAACAGAAACGGCATTCCACAGGAAAAGGCTCCCAGCCTCCGTTGTTAGTACTTTCTTACTGTAAGTGTCGATCGCAAGCGTTCTTTTTTCACCGAGAAGTGCGAGCTGAAAGCTTACAATATTGCCTTTTTCCGAATCAAATCGAGTAAAATTATCAGTCGCTTCTGCTCCTATCTGCTTTAGTTCAGCCTCATTGAGGTCCAGTCCTCGACCATTATCCTCGACATACTTTATTGAGAAATCGATTCGCAGTTCTTCCCGCATAGAGTGTAAATAGTCGTCGTCTACTTCGCTGGCCATCGCAATAATACCGGCGGGCTCCGCTTTTCCTTCCGTGTCTGTGATGCCTCTAATAGAAATCAACCTCAACTTGCCACCTACAGATACGAGTCCTGACCACTCATTTATTTTCCCATTATTTTGTTGTTGGACAACCGCCAACAGCATCTCACTAAGCGGTTCGATTTGGGTGCCGTCAGCACTGATAGCGCCAGACCACACGGTAATCCCGTCCGGTCGCATGAATAATAAGTCGGTAATCGCAATATTCGTAAATGTATTTGCTGCTATATTTGACGAGACAAATTCAGAGTCACCATTTTGAACAAATTCATAGCTATCGTCCCATATCGACCACTCTGTTATTTTCTGGTCGAGCTGTTCAGCATTAGACCGCCACAGGTGGAAGACCCTTAAAGCATTGTTAATTGAAAACTGAGTATCCTGGCGCTCAAATGTTGGCCAGAAAAAAAGAAAACTACTGGTGATACTTATCAGCAAAAACCCGACCAGCGTCCCGGCAAGGATGAGAACAAACTGTTCCTGAATTGGCTTGAGTTTATTAGCTTTCTGACTCATACGGAAAAACGACCCCGGCGGTGTTAATCTGACAAACAACGGAATAGCTGTATTTGAGCACTTAACAATCTGTTCTATTTCCATGTGTAAAGCGTTAACGGGCGCAAAGAAATCGACACAGATTGTATTAATAGCGAGTTGCTGCGGGACTAAAAAAGTATAGGTTAGAGATCTTTGAAGATCAATTTGTCGTAACTTATCGGGACACACCATCTGGGCCATAGCATCTGGACCACAGATTGTAGGAACATGCCACCTAGGAAAAGGCACTTTTAGAACACGGTGGACCCGCGAATATGTCTCGAACCATCGCTCCCGTAACCAGAGAAGCCGTTTTGTATCTCATAGAAGATCGCCAACACAAAAGACAAGCTCTCAACTAAAAAACTGGATGGCCTGTCGTCGACGGGCTTCAGCCTGTGACGATAGCCGTTGCTACCCGCGTTCAGGCGGTATTCTGACGACAAGCGGAATATTGCTTATGCCCGAGAATTTGTGCGTAAGAATAATGAAATCAAGTGCGTCTACGTTATTAGTTCATCTAATTTGTACTTCTGCTTGAGACATTCGAGCTCCGTCCAAACGATCTATTCTAAAAGCCTTGGAAGCCACTAATAAAATACATTAATAAAACCTTATTAATCATTGATTCATAATGGTTACTTAACTCCCTGCATATCTGTTAATGCATACTACGTTGCACATAAGCTGCAGATATTTCTATCTCTTTCATACGTCGGCCAACAGTGCTTATCCTGCGTGATTTCGAATAAGCCAGCCTTACTCTTCAATGACCGCCGTAGCCTCAATTTCAATCAATAACTCCTCCATAACGAGCGCCGAAACACCCACCATGGTAGAAGCGGGTTGCTGTTCTTGGGTGAAATACACATCCTTCGTTTTTCTTATCGTGCGTGATTTTTCACGATCCAGCTCAACGACGTAGGTATTTATCTTCACCACGTCTTCTACGGTTGCACTTGCCGAAGCCAGTTCCTTGAGCAAGTTTCGGTAAACCATATCGACTTGCTCGGCAAAAGATTCCCCTACTCTACCGTCCGCGTAGCCAACTTGCCCAGAAATAAAGATCGTTTTAACGCCGTTGCTAGAGCACGTTACCGTATTGGTGAATCCCATGGGATGTGGATTAATGAATTCTTTCTTTAACATTCGCCTTACCCTTTTTGTCGTTTCAATAGTCACTCACTGTTATCTTTTGACCAATGCATGTAAAAGCTGATTAGTCATCATCACAATTTTTAACGTCAAGCTCAGTCCGCAGCCATAAGCTGCATCTAGAACCCTCGCCCAGGATTAAACTAAGCCACCGAATCGGTTCCACATTTTCGATTCCACATTTTCGATTCCACGCAAGGGGAACATTCATTCTCATTCGTACTTGATAATCATTATCATTTGCATTAGAGTTAACACCTGCCTCACACCTCTCGGAGCTTTGATCGACATGTTTGTATGTATTTGCCAGGGCGTAAGCGACAAATCCATCGAAAATTCCATCGAAAACGGCGCAACGACGTTAAGTCAACTACGCCTGGAATTGAATGTGGGTACTCAGTGCGGAAAATGCTGCCGCTGCACACAAAAAATACTCGATAAAAAGCTGACCTCAATCGGCAACTCCCGCACGGAAGCAGCCTGATTACGAATGTCTAGCACTGCGATTGCAGATAATTCTGTAGCCCCATCTCTACAACCAAGCTTTGCTGTGTTTCCAGCCAGTCTATCTGCAACTCTTGTTTACCGAGAATTTCCTCCAATAGCGCCCTACTGACATAGTCCTGATCATCCTCACAGTCTTTTACCGCCTTTTTTAGTAAATCCAGGGAAGAATTTTCCATCTTTAGATTTGATTGCAATATCTCAGCACTGTCTTCACCTATAAACAAACGCCCAAGCTTTTGTAAATTGGGTAAGCCTTCCAAAAAGAGAATGCGCTCAACCAGCTTATCGGCATTTTTCATGTTGTCTATTGATCGATGGTAGTCCGCTTTATCAAGTTTGCTAAAGCCGAAATTTTTGAACATCCGTGCGTGTAAGAAATATTGATTAATTGCGACAAGCTCGTTGCCTAAAACACAATTTAATTGTGAGATGATTGCTTTATTGCCCTGCATTATTAATACCTCCCGAGGCTACGAAACCTGTGATTGTTGATAGTTTTCGATTCCCAATTTGTCGATTAGTGCCAGTTGTTGTTCGAGCCAATAGACGTGATCCTGTTCGGTATCAAATAGCAATTTCTGTAGAATCCTCCTGCTTTCGTAGTCCTGCTCTTGTTCGCACACACTAATAACATTTCGAACAGTCTGAACCACTTCCAACTCTAACTTCAAGTCGTTACTCATCATTGATATCACATCACTACCAATTAAGAGATCACGCCTTTTGACTAAATTGGGCTTGCCCTCAAGAAAAAGTATCCGTTTAATTAACCAGTCAGCATGTTGAGTTTCCTCTTCTCGCTCATGTTCCAGGCGTTCGTAAAGCTTCGTAAAGCCCCAATCTTCGTACATTCTCGAATGGACAAAGTATTGGTCAATAGCGGCTAGCTCATTTGCCAACAAATCGTTAAAACAGGCAATAACCTTTACGCTCCCTTTCATAATTCGACTCCCGTTCTTGTGCATAATAATTGATTATTTAGTGTAGTTTGCCCTAAAGGAAAAATAACATAAAGAGCGGCGGAAGGTGCGAAAGATTTGCTGAAATGAGGATTTTTAATCCTTAGTCTCATCTAAACGCAATGGCATAGCCGCCCAGTTAGCTATTCCGGCCGAAACTAAATCCGCGAGCCAAATTTAGGAAATCCGACCCTGCGGTCCGCGAGATGGGCATGAACAAGACGTTTTCTTTTACTTTGAAAGTCTCGGGGCAATCTAGAAAGATAAAATCTCTTAAAGGGGATATCACAAGGTCGGAAGAAAAAAGATATCCGATCATAGCCCCTACTGATACTGATACCCGCAGCAGCTAATTCTGCCAATGCAAGGCCGTTTTTTTGCTCTGCCCTTGAGTTTACGTATGTTAAACTTTCAACTCTATTATTCATCTTCTTCGAGCACTTCTATGATAGACATATTCACCACCGGCGGTACGATCGACAAAATATATTTCGACGCTCTCAGCGAATATCAAATCGGAGAGCCGACTGTTGGACACATTCTTCACCAAGCAGGCGTTACCGAAGGGTTTGGCATTCACTCTCTGATGAGTAAAGACTCTCTCGAAATCACCGAAGACGACCGTAAGGCCATTGCCAAAGCTGTCGATGATTCCCAAGCATCGCGAATTCTCATTATTCACGGAACAGACACGATGGCTAAAACAGCCGAAGTCGTTAAACCAATAGCAGCCAATCGAGGGCAAACAGTCGTTTTTACTGGCGCTATGGAGCCAGCACGGATGCATACGTCTGATGCGGTATTCAACGTCGCGTGTGCATGGGGCGCCCTGCAGGTGGTCAGTTCCGGAGTTTATATCGTGATGAATGGCACAGTGTTCGAAGCGGGTTCGGTGAAGAAAAACCGCGCGGCTGGCCGCTTCGAGTCAACAGGAAATAACTGATCTAAGCGACAGATAGCACGATTTTGACCTTCGACGGGCGTTTATTCGACAACGGCCTTTGGTCTTCTTAATAAGTTCTGTTATTGGAAAATTCAAGGCGATAAAATTATTGGCTTAGCTCTTAGCTATGGGCAGAAAGTAGTCATCCCAGTGCCGGTCGAGATTATTAATCGCATCTTCTAGTGGGATAGCAGCGAGTTGATCTCCCTTTTTTTCAAGTAAATTCAGCTCGAGTAGCTTTCCCAAAGCGTCGTCGATGTCAAAATCGACCTCACAATTCCATCCTTTAAGTAACCAGTCTTCAATTTTATGGTCCAATTCCGTTCGTGTTAACCACTCTTTTCCCGACAGTAGTAAATAATAAGCAAGAATGGCTTCTTTGCATTCCTCCTCTTCCGCATCGTTGGCAAGACGATGAAATACGCCAGCATTGTTATCGAGGTTTTTAAAGTAGAGATTTTGCGTCAGTGTTTGCATAAATTGTAATTTTCGATTCTTAAAACTATTAAATTGCTTCCACAGATAACCGCCCAGGGCACCCACTCCCGCCAGTAATGCCATTAGTGCTGTTTTGTTTAACTCTACCGGTTGGCTACTAAAACCTAGCCAAAAACCCAACAATGACCCGACGAGAACCAAAGAAGCTCCCAACTTGGTCGTTAATACAATACCGCCACTGACGATCGCAGGTATACCTATAAATAGTTTATCAATCGTTCGCATCCGAACGCGCGTATTCGGAAACAGCATTTCGAGGTCGGCTTTTGGCACATTTCGAAACAGCTTGAGCAGTGTTGCGCCGGGTTTGCTAGAAGCAACTTCTTCAATCGAAGAGTTTGAACCCTCTGGCTGATCTTCGGCATCCTTAAGACGAAGATATACCACTACTCGCTCGTAATTTGTAAACTGGATATTTTTTTTAATAAGACCAAAACCGGATCGTATTGTTTCTTCTTTAGTTGACTCGCCACGACAAAAAAGCAGAACTTCAGAAAAATCATTAAAATCGACATGAAGCCGGATTTTGAACAAAGACGAGGCTGTCAGGGCCTGATTTAAGTCAGATTCCGTCACACGTTCATAATTCGCCTTTTCTAACAGTTTTGTTAACAGCTCAACAAAATCTTCACCTGAGTGAGGTGTATCTATTGTAGCGGGCTGTACTTGACGTGTATCAGAGTCTGGATCGACGGATTCATAAGCTTCCTTCATCGATTCTATAATCCGATGAAATTCAAAATGAAATATGCTGCCAAGCATAAAGCTCAGATGCTGAAATGGCTTTTTCTGGCCTGGCTGCAGGCCATCCTGAAGACACATTTCAACAATTTGACGTTTGCTAAAGGGTATAAACCGAAATCTTTTTATGGGTATTTTTCCATTCGTATCCAGTCGAACAGCGAGAGAAGTACACATCTTCCCTTTGAAGACTGGCTCGAGAAATTGATTAGGTAATTATTTCTCGTTAGGCCGGGTTTTAAAGCGGGTTGTATCTCCGAGATTTGCTGATTCCAACTCTGGGAACAGCGACCCTCTTTAGAGCGAGGGTCGATGATTTTAAGAATCGTCGAAACTCAGATTATTCTGAACCGTATTTTTTTGTGGCGTCTTCAATCGCAGACTGCATTTTTTCTTTACTTTCCTCGGCTTTTTCCGAGACTACCATTTTTGCCTGCTCGACCTTGTTCATCGTTTTTTCTTTAACATCTTTAGACACTTCACTCACTTTGTTCATGGTTTTTTCTTTCATTTCTTTGGTCGCTTCGGTCACTTTGCTCATAGTGTCACTTTGACTAACACTTTTCCCTGCCTGCTCCGCAGAATCCATTGCTTTTTCAGATACTGGCGGCGGGGCTTGCTGTTCATCAGAGCCACAGCCGACCAAAAACCCTCCAACCAAAACTCCAGTAAAACACATTTTTATCATTAATCTAAACAACATTCTTTTTCTCCATTTCGTTAAACTAAGTCTTACGTTGTGTAAGATATTAGATGACTAATCGCCACCGGTAAACCGGTATTTCAACTTCAATTAGGCGTCAAATCGTATTTCTCTATTTTTGACGAAAACCTGCCATCTCAGAAAAAGCAAAGACATCCTCCATCGTATGCATGGCTTTAAGAACACTCAGATCCGCTCTTTGCCTGCCAATAATTTGGAGCGCAACAGGAAGACCTTTTTTGGTCGTATTAATCGGAACAACACCCGCGGGGTTCCGCGTCATATTTAACCCCATAGTAAATGCTACCCAGCTGGGAGTTTCTTGCCCATTGATCGAACCATCACCACTTAATGTCGGCGTCTGAC
>CAJVZD010000069.1 GCA_913019905.1 uncultured Cellvibrionales bacterium | reverse complement strand
TTGTTGGTGCTCTTTTAACCACTGCGGCATCGGATTATCGGAGATCGTCTGATCAAAGTGCCCATATTGCTTTTGGCTACTCCGTTGGTAGCTTTGTTTTAACTGCTCGATTAAAGAATAAATAGGCCCCGAGCTATTATTTTCTTGCGGCTTTATTTCGGTAGTGATTTCATTACCTGGCGCTTTACGCTCAATTTTGTGAATAATACAGTGTTTTAAGGTCATGATAAGAGGCCGAAGATAATGTTTTACTATGTTTTACTATGGTTTTTTCGAGCGGGTATATTACAAAGCTAAAACGGTAGGAAAGCTATTAAACATCAATGAGACGTAAACGTTTGAATAGAATAACCGCTGTCTAGTGCTTCTTTCAAGGCTGGATCAGCGTTAATTAGCTTTGGGTCCTGGAGGAATTTATCCTCGATAAGCTTACGTTTCTTAACGGTTGGTTTTTCGAAACCTTCCTGGATTAAATATAGGCGACAAAGTTGCTCTGCCCCGAATAGATCCTTGTAATTGATGTAGACAATGAAAGGAACTTCATCCCCCTTTGCAAAATCATCAAATGTTTCTTTAGCTCGAGCATTAACCGAAAAGACGTACATGATTTACCTAAGAATTGTGGCTGAATTATCAGGCGGATGGTAACACGAAATGCTTCGTTGGGCTTACGAAAAAAAGAAGCTAGGGGAAATGGGAGTTATATAACCCTAGCCTCTCGAGAGGGTAAAGAGACCTAATTTGTTGGGCAGGCGTCGTAAGATGTGATTCTTACTTACGCAGCCCAATTTAATTGATTTGCTAAACAAGACGTTCTTATAAAGTATTCGGCTGAGAAGCAATTTCCTTTGTCATCAATTGACGCTGCATGGACAATTGCTTGGATGTCACCCTGTTTATCGTAAATAGCCGTCTCGAATCCCTTACCTTGTACTGTAGTTGACGGGATGTTGGCCAAATGTTGACGAAAATGGCGATAGCTAACGGGACTAAATACTCGATTTTCCGTGCGCTTGTGGCTGTTATTAACGTCTGTTTTTATGTTAGAAAAAATCTTCATTTTTATTTCCCTTTGTAAATTGATACCGTTGTTCAAGTCATTGTCTGAAAAACCGCTTGAAAAATAGCGTCATTGCAAAAATAGCGCGTTTGTAAAATAGCGAAAAACAGCTTAGAAAAATGTAATGTATATCAATATTGGCAAATGAATCTGTATTGATATACATAGCTGTTTTAATAATCAGTACTGTATAAAATAACAGTGTAGCGGTCTTTTGAGGATGTGCAAGTACTTATGGGCATTTTTCGATAAATGTTTCGCGATATGCGTTGCTGTATTTTGATTTTGGGGGTACTGATGTTCCGGTAGGGTGTTAATTCTTTGGCACAATTCAGTGAGGTTACTGCGCACGCAAGGAATGTGCTTTAATTTTTCAGAGCTGGGATCTTAGGTCGCTGTTCCGCTTGTATCGGTATTGGTATCGAAGACGATTTCGGGACAGTGGTAGCTAACGCTTACGTTATCATCCTGAATTGATGTGAGGTGAACATCAAACCCCCACAGTTTATGTAAGTGTTTGAGTACTTGTTGCGTGCTGTCACCGAGAGGTTTACGGTTGTGTTGTCGGTGCTGGAGATACATGGCGCGGTTGCCCCGAACGTCAATACTAGTCACTTGTAAGTTGGGTTCTCGATCACCGAGATTGTATTGCCCGGCCAATTGTTCACGTATTGCCTGATAACCGCTATCATCGTGGATAGCGGTAATTTCTATATGTGAAAGACTGTCGTCGTCGAGCGCACAGAATAATCGTAAATCGCGGATGACCTTTGGAGATAAGAACTGCTGGATAAAACTTTCGTCTTTAAAGTTTCGCATTGCAAATTGTAAGGTCTCTTGCCAGGGCGAACCGGCAATATCTGGAAACCAGCGTTTATCCTCTTCCGTAGGATGTTCGCAAATACGCCGAATATCGATCATCATTGAGAACCCCAGACTGTAAGGGTTAATGCCGCTATAATAGGGGCTGTCAAAATCTGGTTGAAATATGACGCTGGTGTGAGATTGCAGGAACTCGAAAATAAAGCCTTCATTCACAAATCCACGATCGTACATCTCGTTAAGAATGGTATAGTGCCAGAAGCATGCCCAGCCTTCATTCATTACCTGAGTTTGACGCTGGGGATAAAAATATTGCGCTATCTTCCTGATAATTCGGATGATTTCGCGTTGCCATGGTTCCAATAGCGGCGCGTTCTTTTCCAAAAAATACAATAGATTTTCTTGCGGTTCCTCTGGAAATGGCGTTTGGTGGATTTCTTCAATGTCACTTTTCGCTGTCGGTATCGTGCGCCACAGGTCATTCACTTGTCTCTGTAGCTGTTCCTCTCTTTCCTGCTGCTGGATTTTTTCTTTTTCCGCAGAAATGGGATGGGGGCGTTTGTAGCGGTCAACGCCATAGTTCTGCAGCGCGTGACAGGAATCTAACAACTTTTCGACATCTTCAACACCATAACGTTCTTCACATTTTGTGATGTAATTTCTCGCAAAAACTAAGTAGTCGATAATGGAGTCAGCTTCGGTCCAGGTGCGAAAAAGATAGTTACCTTTAAAAAATGAATTGTGCCCGTAACAGGCGTGAGCAATGACCAGCGCTTGCATGGTCATGGTATTTTCTTCCATCAGATACGCAATACAGGGGTCGGAGTTAATCACGATTTCATAGGCAAGACCCATTTGGCCACGATTATAATTGCTTTCAATGCCAACGAAATGTTTTCCGTAAGACCAGTGGTGATAGAAAAGAGGCATGCCTGAGGAGGAATACGCGTCCATCATTTGCTCGGAGCTGATGATCTCAATCTGGTTTTTGTAGGTGTCGAGACCAAAGTCTTTTGCAATATCGTCAATCACTTCTTCATAGCGATGAATAAGATCGAAGGTCCAGTCCGATCCGGTCGAGATGTACTGTTTTTTTGTCGCAGTTGACGTCATGCAGGTCTCCGTTGAAACAGCTCTCTGAACACAGGGTATATATCTGCCGGATCAATAATTTGCTGTATGGCGAAGGCGTCTTGAAACTGTTCTTGAATTTTCTCGTATTCGTGCCACAGTGCTTGATGTTCTCTTGGAGAAATTTCGATATAGGAGAAGTATTGTACAAAGGGCAAAATTTGCTGCGTCAAGACATCATTGCAAGTTAATGAATCGTCATTCCAGTTGTCGCCATCCGATGCCTGTGCGCCATAGATATTCCACTCAGCAACCGGATATCGATCGTCCATAATCGTTTTCATTAGTTTTAATGCGCTGGAAACAATGGTGCCCCCCGTTTCTCTCGAATAGAAAAACTCTTCTTCATCGACTTCCTTAGCACTGGTGTGATGTCTTATAAAAACCACATCGGTTCGATCGTAATTTCTTTGTAGGAAAAGATACAACAAAATAAAAAAGCGTTTTGCCATCTCTTTAGTGGCCTGATCCATTGATCCTGACACATCCATTATGCAGAACATTACCGCTTTTGAGCTTGGTACAGGCTCTTTTACGGTAAGATTATATTTGATATCAAAGGTATCTATGAAAGGGATTCGTTTAATCTTTGCCTTTAAGAAATCGATTTCCTCTCGAATCTCATTCATTTTTCCTATATCGGATGAACCCTCTGCGGTGAGTTCATTAAGGGTCTTTTCGAGTTCACGTAATTTTTTCTTAGACGGAGTTCCCAGCGCAATTCGACGCGCGTTTGCAGCTCTCAGCGACCTGACAATATTGATTTGGTTGGGTGTGCCAGCTGTTGAGTACCCGGCACGTTTGTACTTAAAAGAGTCTGAACCCGCCAGTTGACGCTTTACCAGATTCGGCAGTTCGAGGTCTTCGAACATAAAGTCAAGGAATTCTGCTTGGGTGATCTGGAAAACGAAATCGTCCATGCCCTCGCCTGAATTACTTGCTTTACTGCCGGCTCCAGCTCCTTCGCCGCCACTTCTAGGAAGGGTATCACCGGCGACAAACTCTTTGTTTCCAGGGTGAATGACCGTACGTTTACCGCCAACTCCATGGCTGAAAACGGGTTCCTGGATGTCCTGGCTCGGAATAGTAATTTCGCCGCCTTTTTCCATGTCGGTGATAGAGCGCTTACTAACAGCGTCCGCTACCGATTGCTTAATGTGCTTGCGGTAGCGGCGAAGAAAGCGCTGTCTATTAACTGCGCTCTTGTTTTTTCCATTGAGGCGCCGATCAATCAGGTAGCTCAAAGGTTTGTCTCCTCATTTCGGTCGTCGTAAAAATTGTCACATGTGTTTTCTATTTACTGTGATTTACGAACCCTCAAATACCACTCTGAAAGTAACCTGACTTGTTTCTCTGTATATCCTCTGTCTACCATTCGAGTTACGAATTCGGTATGTTTGTTTTGATCATCTGCTGAAGCTTTGGCATTGAATGAAATAACCGGCAACAGGTCTTCTGTATTAGAAAACATTTTTTTCTCTATGACGGTGCGAAGTTTTTCATAGCTGTTCCAAATGGGGTTCTTGCCATCATTGTTAGCTCGCGCGCGTAATACAAAGTTAACAATCTCGTTGCGAAAGTCTTTCGGGTTGGAAATGCCCGCAGGTTTTTCGATTTTCTCGAGTTCTTCGTTAAGTGCGGGTCTGTCTAGAATCTCTCCAGTTTCTGGGTCCCGGTATTCTTGATCTTGAATCCAGAAGTCAGCATAAGTGACGTAACGATCAAAGATATTTTGTCCATATTCCGAGTAAGATTCCAAATACGCTGTCTGAATTTCCTTGCCAATAAACTCGACATAACGAGTCGCCAAATATTCCTTAATGAAATTTAAATATCGCTCTGCGATTTCAGCCGGAAATTGCTCGCGTTCAATCTGTTGCTCAAGTACATACAAAAGGTGGACGGGATTTGCAGCAACTTCTGTTGGATCGAAATTAAAAACCTTGGCTAAAATTTTGAAGGCAAAACGGGTCGACAGGCCACTCATACCTTCGTTTACCCCGGCATTATCAGTGTATTCCTGTAAGCTTTTAGCCTTGGGGTCTGTGTCTTTAAGGCTCTCTCCGTCATAGACTCTCATTTTTGAGTATATATTGGAGTTTTCGGGTTCAATAAGACGCGATAAAACAGAAAATTGAGCTAACATCTTTAGGGTGTCCGGTGCACACGGAGACTGAGACAGGGAGCTGTTTTCAAGAAGTTTTCTGTAGATCTTTATCTCTTCTGAAACGCGAAGGCAATAGGGAACTTTAACGATGTAAACTCGATCGATGAATGCTTCGTTATTTTTGTTGTTTTTGAACGATTGCCATTCAGACTCGTTAGAGTGCGCCAGGATGATTCCGTCGAAGGGGATTGAGCTCAAGCCTTCCGTGCTATTGTAGTTGCCCTCCTGCGTGGCGCTCAATAGAGGATGTAATACTTTGATGGGGGCCTTAAACATTTCCACAAATTCCATTACACCTTGATTGGAGCGACATAGGCCACCGGAAAAACTATAGGCATCGGGATCGTTTTGTGGGAATTCTTCAAGTTTTCTAATATCGACTTTTCCGACCAGTGAGGATATGTCCTGGTTATTTTCATCGCCGGGTTCAGTCTTTGTAATCGCAATCATATCAAGACGGGAGGGGTATAATTTAACGACCTTAAACTGACTGATATCACCTTTATATTCATGCAGCCGTTTTACAGCCCATGGAGACATGATGGACTTAATATAACGGTCGGGGATACCGTAATCTTCGCTCAATATTTTTGCATCCTCGTCCGGATCGAACAATCCTAAAGGGGATTCGAAGACAGGAGAGCCTTTTAAGCAATAGATGGGCTCTTTTTCCATTAGTGCCTTTAACTTTTCTGCGATGGATGATTTACCTCCGCCTACCGGGCCAAGCAAATAGAGAATCTGCTTGTTCTCTTCAAGACCTTGAGCTGCATGACGAAAATAAGCGACTATATTTTCAATCGCTTCTTCCATACCATAAAATTCTTCAAAAACTTTATATTGCTTAATGATTTTATTGGAAAAAATTCGACTTAGGCGCGGCTCGGTGGCTGTATCGACAATTTCCGGTTCACCAATTGCCAGTAACATTCGTTCTGCGGCGTTGGCATAAACTGAAGGGTTTGATTTACAAAGATCCAGAAATTCCTGGAGGGTGAACTCTTCTTCTTTCGTCGATTCGTAACGGTCTTGAAAGTGATGAAATATTCCCATGATAGTCACCTTACTCCTAAATATTAATAAGCTGGAATATGACGGTGGATATTAAAAATTCATGCAATGATTAAGTCAGTGAAAAAATTATTACAGATGAAATATTTGCTTTCGTACTATAAGCATAGTCTTAAAGGGAAGATCATGTGCTATGTTTTTCAAATTTGTTTTATAAGAAAATAATCTATTAAAATAGTTTTTTAGATAATATGTGTATTTTACTAATATGAGTGCTTTTGGATTGTTCTACTTGAAGTAACTGGGATTGGCGGCTATTTTCCTATTTCAAATCAGCTAGTATCGAAGGATTCTGAACGAGAAAAAGAAAAAGAAATAGCAATTTACTATGGTAAATACGGCTTAGTCTTCTATCCATTCCCAGCGCAACGGTTCACCAAAATCATCGTAAATGATCTTCTTTTTTGCTTTACGACTCTTAGTTTTTTTTACAATGGTTTTAGGTTTTCGGCGTTCGTCCAGCGCTGCGACGACTTCGGGAAGATACGTTCGTTCGACGCGAGGTTGTTGGAAGGCGGTGATATTATTTTTAAGCGGCCCGTCTGCTGATTCACGGCCACTTGTTCCTCTATCTATCTCGGCAATGAGTCCGCCTTTGTTTAAAAAGTTTTCAATTTGATCGTTAATTTCGGATCGGATGTTGGCTTTAGTCACTATTTTTTTCACTGGAATCTCTTGACGATATCTCCGATATCAAAGTAGCCGTATTTGCCATTTCAGCATAGCAGAAAACAAAGAGCTATTCGGTCAAATTAAGTTTCATGTTCGAGGTCGTCAATATCTTTATCCAAGCCACTGCCGCTATCAGTTGAGCTTTGTTGAATGCGCCACATAGTCGCGTAGGTTGACTTTTTCTCAAGTAATTGCTGATGGTTGCCGGCTTCTTTGATTCGACCGTGTTCAAGTACTATGATTTTATCGGCATCGACAATTGTCGATAGGCGATGTGCAATAACTAGACTGGTGTGGTTGGTGGAAATCTCGTTAATTGCTTTCAGTATCGCCTGTTCTGATTTGCTGTCCAATGACGAAGTCGCTTCGTCAAATACGAGAATTGGAGGACGTTTTAATATGGTTCGAGCTATAGCAACGCGCTGTTTTTCGCCACCGGATAATTTGAGCCCTCGTTCGCCGACCGTCGTATTGCGCCCCTCCGGAAGTTCGCTAATAAATCCATCGAGATGTGCCAGGCTAATCGCCTCTTCAACTTCTGCATCGGTAGCTTCAGGCAAACCATAGCGAATATTTTCAAAAATACTGTCGTTAAATAATACCGTGTCCTGAGGCACAATACCGATTTTTTTCCGTAATGATTGTTGCGTGACGTGGCCGATATCCTGTCCATCGATTAGGATGCTGCCAGAGCTGGTGTCATAAAAACGAAACAAAAGTTTGACGATAGTTGATTTTCCCGCTCCGCTTGCTCCAACGACAGCAACTTTTTCGCCCGGGTTAATCACAAAGCTTATATTTTGCAATATATCCCTGTTGGACCGGTAGTTGAAAGACACCTGCTTAAACTCGATCCGTCCTTTGTCCAGTTGCAGGAGTGTTGCATTATCCAAGTCATTTACCGAGGGTTTTACCGACATCAATTCAAACATTCTTTCAATATTGGCCATTGAACCTTTAATTTCCCGGTAGACGAAACCGAGAAAATTCAGCGGCATGAAAAGAATCATCATATAAGAATTAACCGCCACAAAATCACCAATTGTCATTTCTCCACTACTGACGTTGGTGGCGGCCAGCCATACCATTGCTGTGGTTGCGGCAGCGATAATCAATGCTTGCCCGGAGTTTAAGGTTAACAATGACAGGCGGTTTTTACGGCGAGCCTGCTCCCACAGAGAAAGTTCCTGGTCGTAGCGTTTTGATTCAAATTCTTCGTTGGTAAAATACTTAACTGTTTCGTAGTTTAGTAAACTATCGACTGCTCGTGTATTGCTGTCGGAGTCGGCTTTGTTGGCTTCACGTACAAATTTCGTTCGCCATTCTGTAGCGATAATGGAAAAGGAAATATATAAGGTGACAGAGATCAAAATAATAAGGGAAAAACCAGCGCCATAGTTGTAAAACAAAATCCCCGTGATCATCAATATTTCAATGATTGTCGGTATGATATTAAAAACGAAAAACCGCATCAAAAAACTTATTCCCGTGGTGCCTCTTTCAATGTCTCGAGATAGACCGCCAGTCCTTCGGTTGAGGTGAAAGTCGAGGTCTAGTTCGTGCATATGGCGAAAAACATCGAGTCCTATTCGGCGCATTGCTCGCTCTGTGACTCGGCCAAAAATAGTGTCTCTAATTTCGCCCATCAGCACGTTTGTAAAGCGGGCGATTCCGTAAGCGAGGATCAGTGCGATAGGTACCACAATCGTCGTGTTATTGATTAAGGTCTGTTCAATGGAAGGGTTTTGTTCATCGACGATCAATTTGAGTAAATAGGGGCCAACGACGTTGGCGCCTTTGGCTAATACCAAGCAACACAAGGCCACCAGGACTCGTTGCCAATAGTCTAATAAATAGGGCCAAATGATTTTAATAACGTTCCAGTTAATCGAGCGATCTGAATCGTCAGAATAATTGCCGTGTCGCATAAAAGAGTCTTGTATTAGTGTTTACCGGAGGGTTCCGTTTTGGAACAAAAGTGGTTCTTTTTTATCCACTCGATGGCGGAGTGTTGATCAGTAAAAACCTCGGAAGGAACGACGGTTGAAAACCTGTCTCGCGAGTAATTATTAGCCCAGGTTCCCTGATTATCGTGACCGACAAATGCGATCGCGGTAAAACAAAGAGGTGCTAATTCATTAGTGACCTTGAAAGAATCTTCATCGACAGAATAGTGATTGATCCTATCAATGACGACGGGGACTTTGTAGTCGAAATACTCTGAAACTGCCACAATGAATTCTGTGGTTTCAGTTTGGTACAAGCTTTTTATGTCCTTAATACTTATATAGACGTACGTGTCGTCAATCCAATATACATAGCCAGCGGAGTTTTCGTGGATTAGCTCTTTGGTGGTATATGCAAAATCCACGGATTTGGGCCCTTTGGTGTTTTTGGCGTTGGAAACAGATGCTTAGTATCTACCAGCATACTGTAAATTGGTAGAAAATCTAGGGAGACCGAGGTCTACGTTCTTGCTACTCTCGATCGCGTGGGAGTGTTTTGACGAGCTGCCGTTAAATTGACCTCATTATATGACTGGCTATAAGTAGCACGGATTGACTCGTAGTCAGCGGCAAACTTCCGTCATTGCGGGGGTAATGAGCTGAGGTAGTAATAAAAATCAGCCCCCGTATTGTGGAGCGCTAATTCTCTCCAGCTTAGATTCGAATCCGCCGTTAAAGCATGCTAGAATTCGCGATTAACCATAATCAATTTTTGCTTTTAAAGAGAGTGATATGTCCGAAAAATATTCAACAATTGAACAGCGGGTAAGTTATGGCGTTGGGCGCCAGATGGGTGAACAGCTTGCCAGTAATCCCTTTGACGGTGTCGATCCCGGTGCCGTTGCAGAAGGCGTGATAGACGCGTTGTACGGTAAGCCTAGTACTGTAGAACCGTCATTAATGGAAGAGGCCTTTGGCGTGATACAGCAGCGTATGCAGGCCAAGCAGGCAGAGCAAGGTAAAGAGCAGTCTGCCGAAGGTGACGCCTTTTTAGCTGAAAATGCTAAGCGCGATGAGGTAACAACAACTGATTCCGGACTGCAGTATGAAATTCTAGCCGTTGGCGAAGGTGAAAAGCCTGTTGCGTCGTCAACCGTTCGAACTCATTATCATGGAACACTGATGGACGGTTCTGTTTTTGATAGTTCTGTTGATCGCGGTGAGCCGGCTGAATTTCCGGTAGGTGGTGTTATTGCCGGTTGGACAGAAGCCTTACAGCTAATGCCAGTTGGGTCAAAATGGCGTTTATTTGTGCCCTATCAATTAGCCTACGGAGAAAGAGGTGCGGGTGGACAAATTGGCCCCTACACTTCGCTCGTCTTCGAGGTGGAATTGTTAGCAATTATTAGCTGATTTTTTGTTGCTATTAGAAACGAAGTGATCTGACTTCGACTCAGCGGAGGCCAATCCAACAGGCCTTCGCTTCATTCGTCGTTTTTCAAGTTTTGTTACGGCATTTCACTCTCTCTTAGTACAAGCTTTCCAAATTTCCTGCCGTGTGATTTCAGCATTGCCTCTGTAAATGCGCTCTCAAAAAGTCGATTGGGTCGTGGCTGTCGTTTCATCCCCTATCAATTATCCTGTCTCGTAATATTTACTGTATTTTCTCTGTCTCTTTCGTCATCATAGGCGCCCGTTGTTGGGAGTACAATTCCCGATTTGATCCGAGTTGAGCAGCAGAAAATATATGTGGTTTAAGAATTTACAAATATATCGTTTTACAAAACCTTTTGAAATAAATCCGGAAGAGTTATCCAGTCAGTTGGAGCAACATTCTTTTCAGCCTTGCGGTAGCCAGGACTTATCCCGCTATGGGTGGGTGTCGCCGTTGGGCTCACAGGCCGAAGAAGGGCGTGCAGAAAACTTCGTTCATGCGGCCAATGGTTATATTATGATCTGTGCCAAGCGGCAAGATAAGGTCATTCCTGCCGCTGTAATTAATGAGCAACTTGAGGAGCAGGTTCATGCGGTTCAGCAGGAAGAGGGCCGGGGCGTGGGGCGTAAAGAGCGGCAAAGTCTAAAGGAAGAGATTGTCATTACTTTGCTGCCAAAGGCTTTTACTCGGTCGACAAGGCAATTTGCGTATATAGCGCCGGCCGAAGGCCTATTGGTGATTAATGCAGCTTCAACCAACAAAGCGGAAGAACTCTTAACTTGTCTTCGAGACAGTATCGGAAGCTTACCGGTTATTCCGCTAACGGCTAATAACATTCCCCAGCATGTGATGACCGATTGGTTGAAAAGCGGTCAAATAACCAATGGGTTTTCTCTGGGGCATGAATGTGAGTTACGAGACCCAAGTGATGAGGCCGGAGTTATTCGGTGCAAACACCAGGATCTGAGTTCTGTGGATATCAATAATCATATTAAAAGTGGTATGTACGTTAGTAAACTCGGCTTATGTTGGGAGGGTGGTATAGAATGTGTTGTCGATGACGCTCTAACCATTAAGCGGCTAGCTTTTGATGATATCGTGCAGGAGAAGGCCAACGATGTTGATACCGACACCGCAGCGGAACAGTTTGACGTCGATTTTTCGATAATGACGCTCGAACTTGCCGGTTTTATAAAGGCTTTGCTAAAGGCCTTCGGCGGTGAAAATACCGCAGAAATTGAATCAAAATAGGTAGCTGGACAGATAGCTGCACACCGGAAGGATTATTCATGATTAAGCATATATTACTGTTTAAATTAAAAGACGAAGCGGAAGGCTGCACCAAGGCTGAAAACATAATTAAAGCCAAGGCTTTGGTTGAAGGCATGAATGGTAAAATTCCCGGTCTACTGAAAGTTGAGGTGGGTACTGATTATTCGTCCGTGGATGATTCCGCCGATATGGCCCTTTATTCGGAATTTGAATCGAGAGAAGCATTGCAGGTATACGCGAATCATCCTGAACACACGGCTGTTTTACCGTTTATTAGAGCAATTATCAGCGAACGTCACTTAATCGATTACGAGATATAATCGCCGATCGTATAAATGTACATTATTCTAGGTTTGGTTTTCTAGGGTTAGTTTTCTAGAGTACAAAAACCATCATTTGCCGGATGTTTCTATGGTTAGTATTGGGCGTTGGAATAGACTAACAGTTATAAAAGAAGGCGATGCGGGAGTTTTCCTCTCTGGTGGGTCATACGGACAAATTTTGTTACCCAGGCGATATGTACCCGACGGTTGCGAAGTTGGCGTTGAACTCGACGTATTTGTTTATTGGGATTCGGAGAATCGTCTTGTTGCAACCACAGAAACACCGCTTGCTATGGTTGGAGAGTTTGCCTGGTTGAAAGTTATATCCATCGACAATGTTGGAGCGTTTTTAGACTGGGGTTTACCGAAAGACTTGCTGTTACCGTATAGTGAACATAAATACGAACCCGAAGTTGGCAAACGGGTCATGGTTTATCTTTTTCTCGATGACCAGACTGAACGTATTGCTGCCACAACGAGGGTTGAGAAGTTTCTTAGCGAAGAGTCTACTGATTTCGCTGCTGGGCAAGAAGTACAGCTACTGATTACAGACACGACCGAACTGGGTTATAAGGCGATTGTCGAAAATTCTCATTGGGGCGTATTGTATAGTAACGAGTTGTTTCAACCGCTTGCCAAAGGACAGCGTATAAACGGCTATATAAAGAAAATACGAGCGGATAAAAAAGTCGATTTGACGCTTTATCAGCAGGGCCACGAGAAAATAGCAGAGCTTGCGGAACAAATTATTAAGAAGTTGGCTGAGCACGACGGTGTATTGATGCTCACCGATAAAAGCCCTCCTGAATCAATTTACTCGATTTTTAAGGTCAGTAAAAAAGTATACAAAAAAGCGGTGGGCAGTTTGTATAAACAGCAACGGATTAAGATTGAGCCGCGGTGTATACGACTGCTTGAAGTCGACTAGATAGTCACTTTCGCGTTGGCGTTTTTAGTGCCGACAACGTCGATCAAATGGACGCGGTTAACTATACTCGATTAAGAGTACGTGATTAAGAGTACGTGATTAAAAGTACATGATTAGAAGTACGCGATTAAACATAATTCACCGCTCCACCGTCAATTCGAATGTTCTGGCCGTTCACAAAGGCTGCTCTATGACTGGCTAAAAAAACGACAAGGTCGGCGACTTCTTCACGTTCTGCTATTCGCCCGCAGGGATTGGGGAAATTCAACTCAACGATTTTTGCTTCTATTTCCTGCCAGCTGTCTCCCCAGTTTTCGCGCGTGGCGCGTTTTCTAAAGCCCGCTTCCAGTTCTGGTGTTCGAATTAAACCGGGCGACACGGTATTGACTGTAATACCGGTATGACTTAATTCCTTGGCTAAGCTGGGGCCCATGGTCGCCAAAGCCCCTTTAGCAGAATAATAATGGGGCATAACGGCATTGGGTTGGTGGCTGCCAATAGTCCCGAGCTGAATGATTCTTCCCCAGCCTTTTTCTTTCATGCCAGGTACTATCCCTTGAATCATTCGGGTGGCAGACAGTACGTTCTTTTGATAGATATCCAGCCATTCTTCCGTTGTCGATTTATCCCAACTACCTCGTGAAGTCGTGCCATAATTATTAACTAATATATCGATGTGGTCCGTTGCGGCAAAGGCTTGTGTTAGTACCTGTTGCGCTCCCTGATCATTTGATATGTCTCCCCATACACCACAGGCTCCGTCGACTGTCGCCGCCACGTCAGACGATGCACCTTCGTCATTGCTGTGGAAGATGACAGAAACGCCTTCACGGGCTAAGGCCTGAGCGATTATTTCTCCGGTTCCACGGTTGCTTCCCGTGACGAGTGCGGTTTTGTTGTTGAGCTCTAAATCCATATTATTTTCCTGATAGTTCAAAATCGGTATCGACGATGGTCGCATAAGACGTCAGAATGGCATAATCAAAAATTGAAATAATTAATCTACAGGCAAAAGAGGCGAGTGTATGAATTATTGTCCACAGTGTGCAAAGCAATTGGGCGAAGTACTAATCGATGGCGAGATAAGGCAAGGTTGTCCAGACCATAATTGCGGGTTCGTTTTTTGGAACAATCCCATTCCAGTGGTGGCTATGATTGTGGAAGTTGATGGTGGGGTTGTTATGGCCCACAATGTGGCTTGGCCAAAAACCTTTTACTCTATTATTACCGGCTTTCTCGAGTCGAGCGAAGATCCGGAAAAATGCGCTCAGCGTGAGACTCAAGAAGAGCTGGGACTTCATACGACCGAATCAACATTGGTTGGCGTTTATCCCTTCGAGCGACAAAATCAGGTTATTATTGCCTATCATATTAAAGCGGTGGGTAAGATAACCTTAAACCACGAGCTCGACGATTATAAAATTGTGCCGGTCAGCGAGTTGAAAGGCTGGAACATGGGCACCGGTCTAGCGATTAATGATTGGCTAGCAAAGCAAAATCAAAATTAACGGACCGTGTTTCAGGAACGAAGATTCAATAACAAAGTTTTTGGAAAACGGGTTTAAGAACAAGGCTTTAAGAACGAAAGTTTAAGCACAATGACCCAATTACAAAGTTTAAACATTATCAAAAGGGAGGGGGCGCCCTTTTGATAATGTTAGTCCCCACTATCGGTAGCCGTTATCGCGGTGCCATGCCTCTAATAAAGAACTCCATTTCTCCCCAGTTACCCGTCGTTGGCAAATTAAGAATTGGCAAGTCCAGACCAAATTCCCGGCGACGATTCATTTCTGCGACACATTGCGCGGGGTCTCCAGTAATTGCGAGGGACTCCATCATTGTGTCGGGCACGGCATTGGCGGCTTCGAGACGAGTATTTTTGTTGCGATATAACTCGGCAATTCGCTCGCATTCATCTTTATAGCCAAAACTAGACAATAGCTCGATATAGTACGTGCCCATCCCACCAATATAGAAAGCAATGATGCTTTTTGCTGCCATTGTTGCGGCTTCTGAACCCATCGGTAAAGCCATGGTGAAGGGAGCAGAAACGATATCGTTAGGGTTTCGGCCAGCCTTAGCAGCCCCTTCAGCAATCCACTCGCGCCCTTTGGCCATTTCTTGGTAGGGCCAAAATGTTGGAATCCAGCCATCAGCCATTTCGCCAATGGATCGGATAGAGTTCTCTTTCAGGGCCGCAACATAAATCGGTAAGTCCCGCCGCACAGGATCCATTGCTAGTGTAAAGGGCCTGTAATCACTTAGTTTGGCTCCGCTTGTATGTAAGTGCTCACCATCTAATAGAGTGCGTGTTACTCTTATTACATCTCTAACCTGTGTTAGCGGTTTATTAAATTCCCGTCCGTGGAAGCCTTCGATAACGTTCTTTCCGCTGGGCCCGATACCCAAAATAAAGCGGCCTTCACTTATGTCATCCACGGTTGCAGCGCTCATTGCGATGGTGCCAGGAGAGCGACTAAACACGTTTACGATCCCGGTGCCTAATTTAATTCTCTTCGTTTTAACCGCAATTTCTGTGAGCAACGCAAAGACTTCATAGCCCCACGCTTCTGGCACCCAAAAGGAGTCATATCCGAGTTCATCCGCCAGCACGGCGGCCTTAACATACATTTTACGATCATAGTTTTTCCAGAAAGCTAGTAATGCCGTTTTTTCGCTCATAATATGATCCTGTCTTAAGCTTGTTATTGATACTGTTCTATTAAGTGCTGGACAATTCGTTCGGGTTGAGAGATTCATACTGACCGGGGTCAACAAACATCAAGTTTATTGCAATTTTTTCGAGCGTACCCAGTTCGATCGCCAGAACCATGACATTAAACTGATCGTTAATTTTTACAATACCGGGCAGATGAATGAGTTGTGTATTGTTGTCACTTGAAAGTATATTCAAATCCGCTTTGGCGCGAAATTTTTCTCCTAGTTGTTGTAAGATGCTTCTCAGAGCAGCCAAAAACACATCGTAGTTAAAGCCTGGGCCGCGAAATTCGGTATAGTCGAGAGACAAACTGAGTGGTGTCTCAATCGAATTATTGATTGTGATCTTACCAAGCGAGTGTTTATCACCACTTTTTATGGTTTTAAAAATGGGTTTAGCTTTGTCTTTTGGCGCTTTGATAAAAAGTTGGTCGAGCACGTTCGCTGCTATATTGACCAGTTCTAGAATATTCAGGTCAATTACTTTGTCATTACTCATTGTCTTCTCCACAAATTTTTATCAACGCCTAAGGTGTAGTCACAAATCCAATAGGTACGGGGAACTCGAATTTTCACTTATACTCGTAAAAGCTGTTAATGTTATAGGGAATGACTGACTGATCATACCCTTACACTCACAATTACAATAAACAGGAATGCATTTTGACATCTTACGATTGGCTATTAGGGCTCAGCAATATGGAGTGGGCAGCCCACGTTACCATCTTCGTTATTAATCTGGGTTTGTATATCTTCGCGAAGCCGATATTGACTATTGTGGAATCGGGACGAGAAGACGAGTCAAAAGTAAAAATTCTGCGTTACTTGAATATTTTGGTCATGATCTTGCAACTTATCGATATTATTTTGTTGAGAACGACCAGTGACTACCAGAATTACTTCATAAAAACGGGTTTGACCCTGATGGGTATCTACGCCGGTTTACTATTTTATAGTATCAGTTCATTTCTACTGCTAAAAAAGTTTGGCCAGGAAAAAGAATTAGATGGTAATACTATTTTCGTTGAGACTTATAGTAGCCGTTTGGTCGATATCGTTTTGCTCATATTCACCGTGATAACAACGATCTACGTTTTGATAGTGACCTGGGGCGCTAACAGCTTACTGGAGACTACCGGTATTTTCGGTATTATTGCTGCGTTTTTGGCCTTTACCAGTAACATTTGGGCGCCCGATATTATTAGTGGGCTGATTATTCTCAATACACATATGTTAGAAGATGGCGATATCGTCGTTGTCGATGGTTACACCGACGAATATGTTATTAATAAGGTGTCCTTTATTTACATTATCCTCTACGACATTCGCAATAATCACCGAACATTGATAAGAAATAGTCGGTTTATCCAAAGCAAAATTGACAATCTTAGTCGTATCGCCAGTACCGATGGCATCCGAAAAAAGCTGGTGTATAACATTGGTTATCCCCGGATAGATGAATCCACCTCCGACGAGCGTTTGGAAAAACTAAAACAGTTTCAAGGCAGGATCGACAAGATGTTCAGTCGTGCTTTTGAAGCTTGCTGCGAGAACGAAAACATAAAGATTAACAAGCACAAACCTTTCGAATCGGCGCTAACCAATACAGGTAATTATGCACTTGAATATACGTTGTGGATGTATTTGGAGAGAATTCCTAATACTAAAATTACTGCAACGATTCGAAAACACTTGATGCGGACGATTTATCGGGTCAATGAGGAGGTCTTTATCGCTTCAGTGGCTGAAGGTATTGATCTATCGACGCCTGTTCTCAGTGATGTAAGTTTTGAAAAAAAGGGTGAGCCATTGCCTTCGCAATGACCCACCAAAGACCATAGCTTGTTATCGCTTTTGGTGCCGCAGCTTACCTCCTGTTCTGGAGAAGGTTAGCTGTGTCACACAGCGACGAGATGATTGACATTCATTGAATCTCAGTGCGCACTGTTGTTGATCTTGTAGGCACTCGTTGAATATTAAACAGCCTCTTCGTTAACGTACTGATTTTTAATGAGCGGAATTATCTTTGCTGGCGGGCCCTGACGTAATAGCTGACCATTTGCCATTTCGATAATTTGATCATAATGCTCCAGGCTCTCTAATCGATGCGCAATCGTGATGACTGTTTTGTCCGCCAGTTCTGTGCGCAGTAATCGCTGAATATGTTCATCGCTCGTTCTGTCCAGCGAGCTAGTAGGTTCGTCCATTAGAATATATTGCTTGTCTAACAATATTAGTCGGGCGAGACACAGCAGTTGGCGTTCGCCAACACTATAGTCCTTGCCACCCTCAAGCACTGTTGCATCCAGGTTGATTGTTAACCCGACAGTGCTGAGCGCCCGCTGCAGTTGCCAGTCACTTAATTCCGGCAAGCCACCCATCAAATTGAAACGAATCGTTCCCATAAACAAATAGGGATCCTGCGGTACCACGCCAAAATGGCTCCGTAAGGAATTAATGCCGATAGAAAATATTGACTCGGCGCCGATCCGAATGTCGCCAGTCTGATGGTAAACCATGCGGAACAGGGCTTGCATCATGCTAGATTTTCCAGCGCCGGTACGGCCTATAATGCCGACTTTTTTCCCTTCCGGTATCGTCAACGACAAGGTCTTAAGGATCAACGGTGTGTCCTCCCGATAAGACATGCTGTATTTATCAAAAGTAATATCCCCCGACAATACTTTAGCAGCAGCATTCGATGGTTTCGGCTCGGTGAGTTTCAATACCTTTGATTCCTGTGTTGTTTCATGAGGTAAGTCGATCATAAAAAACGCGCGCCGAGCATGAGAAGCTGTTTCGCCCATAAACGACATATCCCATGCAAGGCCAAAGAATATATTATTGAGGTTGAAAACGGCTGTAATGACTACCGCTGCGAGTGTGACGGTAATTAATCCTGATTGCATTCCGTAGATTAAAAATCCGTAAACAGCTATCGCATAGGACGCAGAGATTAACCCCATCCACAACATTCCCCAGCTCATCAGACGACAATAAAACAACTGAATATCCATGGAGTCACCAAAAGCTTTGTGAATCCGTGCCAGCAAATTTCGCTGTTTGTTGTACAAGTTGAAAATCGTACGCCCCTCGATCAAGTCGGTTTCTCTGTGTAGTGCTTCACCGATCTTGACCGCTCTTATTTCCCGCGCATGGCTCATCATTGGTGCCAATTGCATTTGCAGTGCGACATATAGTAAAACCACAGGAATAATTAGTAATCCAGCTATTGGATGCGCCAGCATAATCAACAGTCCGACACATATGACCTCCGAAAAGCCATTAACCGTGTCGCCAACCGACATGACTCCCTCGAGTCGTAACATACCGTAATCGCCTATTAAGCGATTGATCAGACGTCCGGAAGGATTTTCGTCAAAAAATGTGGTTCTAACCTCGCTCATTGATCTCATCATGTCTGCCTGAATATGTTGCGTAGACCATTGGCCAGCTAATTCAAAAGCCGACCACGCCGCAACGCGAGTAAACATGGCTATTAGAGCGATCATGAGCAGTGTTGACAAAGTCGCTGGCACAGCAATCTCCCAGCCGAATATATCGTGACTAACCTCACAGGCCTGGCTGCCGTAACAGGCGAGCATTTCACCGACTAACCAAAGAAAGTAAGGTGGAGCGGCCGCTGCAAATAGTATGATCAATACTGTGGGTATCAGGATTTTACGTAGCAGTGTCAATGACGACACAAATCGCAGCATCGTTTTTACATTGTTTTGCTCTGCACTTATTTCTTCCGTAGTTACAAAATTCTTATGATCCATTACCTTCTCCAGCGAACTCATCTCGCTCCTCTAAACCTATGATGTCTCCAGCTTGTAGTTGGCGATTAAATTCCGAGTCCTTGTTGTTTATTAACGTGTCAGGGGGGGCATCTTCAATAACGCAGCCGCCAGCCATTACCAATATTCGATCTGTTTGGGACAATTCTGCGAGCCTGTGGCTACACAAAATGAAACCGTTAGGTTCTGTCAATAACGTACCCATTAATTTGGCTTCAGTGTCACTGTCGACAGCACTTAATGGATCGTCCAGTACCAGGTAAGGCCTTTTTGAGTACAGTGCTCTAGCCAAATTGACCCTTTGTTTTTGTCCGCCCGACAAATTGACCCCGGTTTCACCTACTTCTTCTGCGGGTCCTGCGCTCCAATGCGCAATATCTGCTTCGAGTTCCGCCAAACGAATGGCTCGCATCACATCTTCGTTGGTGTGAGCATCATCCAGTGAGATGTTTACAGACAAAGACGTATTTGACAGATAGGCTTCCTGTGGCATGTAGGCGATGAAATTGCGATAACTTCTATATATATCCTCGTGCCATAAATTGGCCAGTGTGCCATTGTCAAATTCGACCTCAATAAATCCAGTGGTGGGTTTTATTTCCGCACAAATCAGCTTCAATAAGGTCGATTTTCCCGCGCCGACCGAACCGATTAAACTCACATTTTTCGTTAAATCGAGCTCTAGATTCAGATCGTGAACGACCTCCGTACCTTCGCGGTCATAGTGAAAACCAACTCCGCGAAAGATTAGCTTGACGGGTTTAGATTCCGCGTTAATTAGATTCGACGGCGGTGATAACTCGTCACGAATATCTTTGTGTTGAAACAAGTCATTGAGTCGGTCAACACATGCAGAGGCTGCGGCATAGCTAATAAAAATGTCGGGTAACCAGCGAATATAGAGCGTTATGTGATTGAGCATCCATATGCTGGTAAATAGCGTTATCAGACTTTCTTCTCCGCCCAGAAAATCCTGCGACCAGATTAACGCGACAATAGGAAGCAGCCACCAACTAACGCTTATGCCGAAGTTAATTAAGTTGACGCCATGTTGTTTGGTGGCCTCTACGACTAATCGATGTACATGACTCGCTACCCGCGTTCGCATTAGTGCTTCCCATCCGAGAAAACGTAACAGACGAACATTGGTGACCCATTCGCCAACAATCGTCGACAAATCATCCTCTTCTTTTTTGATCAATTTTTCCTTTTTGTGAACGTACTTGCCCAGCCAAAAAGACAGGGGCATAGCGCCGAACCCCACAACCATTGCAATCAATCCGGGCAGTCCCATTTTCATAATGATGACAGGTCCCAGAATGATTAATGCCAGCAGGCAGGGGATGCCGTTTCGCGCGACGCCATTGAGAAATTCGCCAACACGATAGACATCGGAAGAGACAAGCGTCTTCAAATTGCCAGTGGAGAAGTCGCTGGTAGACAATTGCCCCATCCGTAAGAGCTTTATATTGACCCGAACCGTAATGAATGTACGAACGCTGACAAACAATTGGCTTTGATAAAGAGACGTCCAGGCATTGACGACTTTCATCGCAATTTGTGCCAATGAGTAAATAACAAGGAAGGTGACTGCGGACGATAAATCGTTACTTTCATCGAGTATTTTTTCGCTGGCGATAACAGCGAGCAGAACCATGATAGTCATTACAAATCGTCCAAATACCATCATGGATATATGTTTTTTGAACGAGCGTACGAAATCCAGCCAAAAGTTTCCTCCCATTAAAAGATCTGGGTTCTCTTCTTTTATGTGATCGAATTCCGCTTGTAACTCTGGGCCCATTTTTTGACGTTTTACGTCAGTGGTTGCCAGAAAATCTCTCTTTAGTCTTGCTGGGTTAGCAAAAACTGCAATGTCAAACATGACACGCCCCTTATAATAATGTTAATTGCGGGGCAAAAAAAACCCCGGATGCCTATTGGGCCTTCCGGGGTTTTTAAACTCTTCCGGAAGGCTTGTTTATCAAACCTTCCGAAAAATAATTTTCGTTAGGTTATGGGTACGCCTTTGATATCGTTGGTAGTACTATCGTTTTTAAGAAACTTTTCAGAATTAAAGGTAACAACAGTCGACAGATGCATATACGACAGGCGCAGGTATCCCCCGGCCGGTAAATTTGGCCCGGTAGTATGTGCCTGTGTGATGTGAGTGAAATTTTGCATAGTTTCTTCTTCTGAAAGATATAGCGAAGTATGGTATGCCTATCAATTAAAATTGCAAGGGTTAATACAAAGTTTATACAATCAAAATATATTCGCCAACATTTTCTAGAGAGCTAATCGCTATTGTCTCAGTTGATGGTTGAATTCCTTCGATGGAATGCGTGCACAATAACCGGTCGTTCTTCTAGATTGATTTAGTACCTTGATTTACTACCTTGAGTTGATAGTAGGCAGCTAATTACTGGGTCGCTTGCCGCAATCGATCGTGGATTACTGATAGTTTGTCAATTATCGCCTCGACGCTTCGTGCACCGGATTGAAATATTGCTGTCGCATTGATGGTCCCCCAACCAAACCCCATCTCCTTTACCGCAACCGCCCGTGCTTCAACCCGATCAAGGTTCGAATAAAAATCTTTTCCATTTTTGTCGGTCGGTGGTAAATCAAGCATTTGTTGAAAGCCGATGTTATTTGGATTACGGCCCGCCTCTTCGGCGTGTCGGTAAATGGTTGCTATCGATGTGGTCGCGACCTTTGGATCGATGATAGAAGTTGCTAGCCAGCCATCACCTAATTCACCGATACGCTGTAATGCTCGATTGGAATTACCGCCTATCCATATAGGCAGCTTATTACCTTGAGGTGGCTTTGGTTCCATTGCGATAGCCTCAAGATTGTAAAAATCACCATGGAAGTCAATTCTGCTGTCGCCCCAATAAGCACGTAACAAATTGATCGCCTCATCCATCCGCTTCCCTCGGCGTTCAAAGTCTACCCCCATTGCTTCGTATTCTGCCTTTTGCCAGCCGACTCCAACCCCCAGTCTTACTCTGCCACACGACAAAGTGTCGAGTGTGCTAATTTGGCGTGCAACCAGAGTGGGTTGACGTTGTGGTAATACGAGGACTTCTGTTCCAAGCCCGATCGTCGTTGTGACCGCAGCGGCATAGGAAAGGAGCATTAAGGCTTCCATGATAGGCATTTTCGGCGGGTACATCGGTGCCGGCCTCGATTCCGTTGGGAACCCCATGACAACATGATCAAACATGTCCAATTGGTCATAGCCTATGTCTTCGATAGCTTTAGCTAAGCGTGTAATGGAGAGAGGTCCTTCTCTGTAAACGACACTGGGAAATTCGACGCTTAATTTCATGCTGGTAAAATCCAATAATTGGTGCGGGCTATTTTAGTGAATAAACATAGACGAGGAAATCAGATTGTCTTGTGATTATTTCTCCACGGTCATCATTAAAAATCCTGAAAAAGCCGCATTGGAAGGCGACAGACTTTTATCCACTTTTGGCTTAGCGCCGTTTATTAGGGCTCGATATTTTTTGTAAAACTCCCACGTAGGGGTGGGTTTATAAACTGGATCTGCAATTTCAAAGTGTTTTAAAATATTTTTTGCCGTGGTCGGTTTTACGAATACTTCTTTTTTTGGTGAATAATACGCTGGGATGATCGTGACAAGGCTCCACTTGGCCAGTTTTGCGGTTTGCAGCAGATCGACCATGGCTTCGAAACCGAGCTGTTTTTTTCCGTGTAAAATTTGAGTTAAAGCGTTAACTAAAAAAGCTTTCTCGTTTTCGTCCATATTGCGAACAAAATCCCTGAATTTAGGTTTTTCGAACATGGATACCATGGATGACCGGCTGACAACTTTAATCATATTCTCCGCTGTTATGTGCACGTTAGAACAAGCCTGGGGAGTAAAAAACTCCTGCGCCATTTCCGTCATTTTATTTACATTGTGTTTCTTACCTATTTTTTCCATCTCTGGATCGGCAAATCCCTTGGGATACTGCATTAGAAAATTTGCTTCCAATTGCTTTAGTATTTTTTGGTCCAGCATGTGAATATTCCTGTCGATTTAGGAGGATAATTTCTATACGTGGTCATATCTCTGCTTAATTCAGTGACAACACGGTCATAACGGTGCTGTTCTATTCTTCGGTCGCTCGCAGATGGTCTGTTTTATTGTAACTGAGTAATCTTTTTGAATTCAGGCATAGCTCCGAGAACGCTGTATTGTCTTTCGAGTATTGTGGCCATCGAGTCGTGTCTCCCTCTAGATAGTGTGATATCGCTATCGCGATGGTCACTCCATGGGCTACGATAACGACATTTTCTTCAGAGTGCTTTCGCACTATATCTTCGATGGCCGCAACAATTCGTTTTTTTACTGAATTTTGGGATTCGCCGTTCGGCGCGGTAAAGTCTGGATCTTTAATGAGCCTTTCTAATGTCCCGCCGGGACCGTTTAGAGAATCAAAAGAAGATCCCTCCCAATCACCGAGATCAAACTCCATCAGGCGAGAATCATGACTAACCGGCATCGAGTAGTTGTCGGCAATCGCTTGTGCAGTTAAAGCAGCGCGTTGTGATGGGCTTGCATAAATAACATCTGGTTTCATATAGTGATGAAAGTGGTCACCAAGGTCTTTAATTTGTCGATAGCCGTGGGAAGTAAGTTTAGTATCGGTGTGGCCGTGCCATACTTTGTCAATATTTGCGAAAGTTTGTCCGTGTCGCACTAAACCGATTCTGCCTTGATGTTTCATGAAGATGGTCTCTGTTGGCGTTCTAAAATTACTGGTAGTTGTTTAGTATGAGTACAAATTGATTGTGAGGATCTAGATTAAATTTAACTAAAGGAATAATCAATGGATACCGCGGCCATTCTATGGAGTCTATTATTTGGGTCAATTGGAATGGGTTATTTCATTTACGGTCGAAAACAGAATCACACGGTAACTCGTTATACGGGAGTCGCCCTAATATTATTCCCCTACGTTGTGACAGACACTGTGACCCTGGTAGCAATCGGTGTACTATTACTGGTGCTACCGCGGTTCATAAAGCTGTGATGGAATCGTTAACAGATCGTCAATAAGGCCCTGGCAAAGGGCGTTCCTACGCCGTTTTTGGCCGTGGAAAATGGAATGCGGATATCAAGCCCGCTGTTTAAATTACTTGCTTTAGCTGGAATGTTGACGAGTTTCTGAGAAGCCTATTCAATGTTCAATGTTCGACGAAAAACCGCTAGGTCCTTATTTTATTGGGGCCAGCTGACATTAACACCAATTAAGAGCGTGGGTATGATGGTTAAGTTTCTATTATGTATTACGACAGTTTTTATACTGCAGGCAATATCGGCCGATATCGTACATTCCGAAGAAAATACGAGTTCTGCTCATCATTCTTTTCGTGTCGTCACGGTAGCGGAGGGATTCGAGGTTCCCTGGTCGATAGCCTGGTTACCTGACGGTACTATGTTGGTGACGGAACGGGCGGGTACTTTACGAATTGTCCGGGACGGAACCTTGTCCTCACCAGTAGAAGGTTTACCTGCTGTCCACGCTAAGTCGCAAGGTGGTTTATTCGATGTGCTGCCGCACCCTCGTTTTTCGACAAATAAACTTATTTATCTGAGTTATGCGAAGCCGGTGGGAAAAGACTCCACGACGACCGTGATTCGAGGTCGCTTGGAAAATAACAAGTTGTCGAATATTGAAGTGATTTTTCAGGCAAAAACGTCCGGAAGAAGTGGGCACTATGGGGGGCGTTTAGCCTTTGATAATAGTGGATATCTGTTTATCACTGTCGGTGAGCGACAAGCGTCAACAAAAAAAGACCTGGAAAATCATCCTGCCCAAGATCGATCAAATCACCATGGTGTCGTCGTTCGTCTACACGATGACGGCCGAATTCCAGACGATAATCCCTTTGTTGGCCAGAGCGGGATGTTACCTGAGATATGGAGTTACGGACATCGTAATCCACAGGGGCTCGCGATTTACCCGGTTACCGGTGATCTA
>CAJVZD010000068.1 GCA_913019905.1 uncultured Cellvibrionales bacterium | reverse complement strand
TTTCAAAAGCCAGCTTTTTATTATTAGTTTGATAGAGTGTAGGTGACTATGTGGAAGATTGAAATGTTAGACTTTCGGTGAAGTCACTGGCTCGGCAATAAAGGCCCCTCCGAACAATCACGCCAGCCCATCACGTCGGCCCCAAAAGGTCCCCCGCAGTGCACACGAAGTCAATCTGGAAGAGAGCCACAGGGAGCTTGGGGTAGAGCTTGCAGTGGGATTTGGAGAGATGGAGTAGGGTGCAGTGGAGTTCGGCGGAGAGCATCTGACTAAGAAATGCAAAGCTGAGAGTAACGTTGGCTGATGAAGGCCGCAAGGGACAACTGTCAGATATTTTTGAACAAATTAGCAATTCGCCATGGACAGGCCCGATTTGTCTGGCTTGGAAAAGTTAATTTGGCGATACCATAAATATGTCTCCGGATGTTGGGATCGAACCAACGATCAATTGAAAAACAGAAGATGAGGCTAATATTTTGTGTTAGGGTGAATTAAATAAAATAACCTCAACGGTTTCTGAATGCCGATGCAGCCATCTGCAATTTGTTCAATCTGGATCCTCACTTGGTGTCTGTAGGCGCGTATTGATGTTTCAGGTCGTTCCCTTGCGTCTTGGAATTGTGCAGCGGCAGTTTAGATTGGAATTCGTTTGATTGTCTGGTCTCCAGGAAAGTTCATTTGGTTATACAGCTCTGAGCGCTCTTTGGGGGACGATGGATTGTTTTCCTGCACATTAACTAGGCTGACCGCCTTTGTTCCCATCGAGGGAATGATTAGTCCGATACTCCTGCAATGTCACCGCGTGTGACAGGATAACCTAAATGCATCCAGCCGAAAATCCCCTCCCACAATACCGCCGTCCGTGTATAACCTTTTCGTCGTAGCTTGTTGATAGTGTAGTCAGCAGCAGCCCTGGGGCAGGAGCAGTAGGCAATGATTTGTACATCTTTTGGGATGCCGGCCACCGTTTCGTCCAAATCGGCATAGTAGGGAAAAGGAATTGATCCTTCGATATGGGCGTTTTGCCATACAGAGGTAACGCGAGTATCCAGTAATACCATGCGTCTTTTACTATTGAGGGCATCGTTCAAGTCTTTCGAAGAAACATACAGGTCGTCCTGCAAATTAAAATTAGGGTCTTCACCATCCGGATTAACGATATAGTGGTCGGGCGTAGGCAGTTTTCTTAGCACCGTTTTCTGTTCTTGCGTGGCGTCGGCCTTACTCCGTAAAAAGGCGGTGATGCTATCAATATCCGTTGGCGATAAGATGTCTTGGTAGGCTTTCATTGGCGTATCCTGTCTGCCATTTCGAATCGCATGGCGAATAAACTCATCGGTGTTGTGGGCTAATGCAGACTGATTATACAATGCTGGTGCAGAAACTCCTTCGCCGTTGACGCCGTGGCACGCTGTACAGTGTTCGCGATAGACAGACTCCCCTCGCACTATGTCCCCCTTGACGGGATTGGTTGAAAATTTCAATCGGTCGTAACCGGCCTGTTCAAACAGCCAATAGGTTAAATTCCACGTTTCGTCTAGGGTCATCGGCCCACCAATTTCATCCAGATATCCGCCCATGGCAGTATCTTTTCTACCGTATTGCATAGGGCGAAGAACTTGATGGGCAATGCCTGACTCCATGAGACTTTTACTGCGTAATGACGGGGCGTGATCGTTGGTGTGCCCCTCTCTGTCTTCTCCATGGCATAAAGCACAATACCTTTGGTAGTTCGAGGCGGCGACTGTGCTCTGTTCTGCCGTTAGTTTTGGCGGCGGCGAAATAGCTTCAATATTCTCGGCATAGATTAAAGACAAGACCAGCGGTGCTGTGATGCCTAAGAGAGAGCTGAATAGTGCTGTTATCCTGAACATGTATTTTGAAGCCTTTAATCGAGCAGACGCGATATCAGCGTCCCGGATGAGCGTTAACATACGCTAAATAGTGGATGGACTCAAAATTATGAGCGCGTAAATAATTGATAGGGTAGTGGTCATTACTATTCTTTCGCAGGATCTAGGTCATAATGGGTTGAATGGGTGTTGTCACGCTAATAAAAAAGAGTCCCACGCGATGCTCAAACAGTCAATCTGGATGACTCTTGTTCGGTCGCGCTTGCAATAGAGTCTGCATTGAAATTTGAAGAGGTGAAGCAGGGAAGGGTGAGCATACGGTATTACCTGTTACATCGACGCCATGCAGCTAGAAGATGAGCTTCGCAATATCAATGCCCAAAATAGTCGTATTCATGCCAATTTTCCATCCAGGTTTAAGAACCTTCAAATTGTCTGTAAACTTATGAAAGAGCAAATTCTCAGCACTGAAGGCTGCGGGAATGGGTCATTACATTAGTACCGTCAATAATAAATCTAAGAAACAGGAGAATCCTATGCATCGCACCCTATTTCTCGTTCTGTTGGTGAGTGTTTGTTTCAACAACGCTACATGGGCAGAGCATCATAAAACAGGAAGAACAATTAAGGCTGCAGACATAGAAAATTCTATCGTCGAAGGCTTAACCTTCAAGATGATCAAAAGCAATGGCATCAATATGCGAATTGCCTTAAAAGGTGATTCTGGGCCAATGGTTTTATTGGCTCACGGCTGGCCAGAGTCTTGGTATTCATGGCGCCATCAGATAAGTGCAATTGCCAACGCGGGATATCGAGTCGTCGTACCCGAAATGCGTGGCTATGGCAAAACTGATGCACCAGCCAATATAGCGGATTACGATATTGTTCAGCTGGCTGGCGATATGGTTGGTGTGTTAGACGCTCTGGGGGAAGAAAAAGCGACAATAATTGGGCATGACTGGGGTTCAATCGTTGCTGCTAATACTGTGTTGTTACATCCGGGCCGGTTCTCCAGCCTGGTACTAATGAGTGTTCCTTATGGTGGCCGCAGTCCAGTCAATCCGTATGAAGCTATGAAGAAACGATTTGGCGACAACTTCTTCTATATCCTTTATCACAATGAAGCTGGAGGCGTAGCTGAAAAAGAATACGACAGTGATCCAAGAGGTCTATTGAGTCGGCTGTACTTGTCGCCCGATTCACCGAGAGAGCAACCTAGCGTAACTGACCCTCTTCGTGCGGCAGGTGGCTGGATACCCAGACTAGGCGCAGCCAAAGTTCTGCCGCACTGGTTAACTAAACAAGATTTAGACTATTATGTCACTCAATTTGAAACCAGTGGTTTTAGAGGTGGCATTAATTACTATAGAAACTTCGGTCGTAACTGGGAAATTACCGAACATCTCCGCGGTGTAAAGATTGAAATACCGACACTCTTTATCGCCGGGTCGAAAGATGTCGTCATTGGAGGAGCCAAAAAGCCGGCGCTAACGGCAATGATGTCTACTGCTATTTCAGATCTCCGCGACGTTGTTATTGTTCCAGACATCGGTCATTGGATTCAGCAGGAAGATCCACAAGCGACAAATAAAGCGATTTTGACGTTTTTGAAAGGACTTTAAGGTTCCTTGTTTCCTTCGAGATTGCCAGTAGCGTATTTTCTAAGCCATGCTGGCGGTGAATGGGGCGTTCATTCTTCCTTTACTCAACACCCAAATTCGAATTTACGTTCTACCTGCATCTCGAATTTTGGAATAGCTAATGCTCTAACGAGGTTAATATGTTACTAATTCAGATCCTGCTCTTTATAGTATTACAAATCGCTTTTCTGCCTCTAACGGTCATCGGCATTTGTGTCGTGGGATACAAACAGATAGCCGTGAGTAAGAAACTGGGGATTTCTCAAACTGCCATCGAAATTATCAATGGTCGCTGGACCATGCACTTGTTTGGACTACGGGAAGACTACCCAACTGAAGACTTATTGTCCGTCTTGCCTAATTCTTCAAAAACCTGGCTATGGATAACCTTATATCCACTCTGGTTGGTTTATAAGTTAACAGGGCGCACCTTTCTATATCCCAGAATACCGGAACAAGGCAATGAAGCGATTGCTGACATGGTTCCAGTCAGAACATTATATTTCGATGACATCATCACCCGCCATATTAAAGATGTTGATCAATTCGTGGTGATGGGCGCAGGTTATGATGCGCGGGCTTATGGAGCATTCCGACGAGACGATCTCGAAATTTTTGAACTGGATCAACGGGAAGTGCAGTCCCACAAACTTGCGATGCTTAAAAAAGCTCAGATAGACCACTCCCATGTAAAGTTTGTCGAAGTTGATTTCAGTACGGAAAACGCTTTCGATAAGCTAAAGGCGGCTGGATACGATGCGACCTTGAAAACACTCTTCCTCTGGGAAGGTGTATCTTTATATTTAACTGAATCGGATGTACGAAAAATGTTTTCTGACTTTAAACTCAATTCCGTTGAAGGTAGCATCCTGTTGGCGGATTTTTACGGCCACCGCATGTTAAACCTGACGAAAAATGTAGCTGTCAAGAAATCCCTGGAATACACCGATGAAGGATTCGGTTTCGGCCTACCTTTTGATTCAAATCACGAACAGGCATTATCGAAATTCATCAACAGCGAATCGCTAAACCTTGAGCAAGCTTGCTTTTTGGGTCAGGCCCATAAGCAAGGACCCTATATGGTTGTCGCAGAAATAAAAAATTAGCCGAAGCTGTCAATGTGTTCTTATTTACGACTGCAAAATTATACATTGGTAAAAATAGTGTTGTTTGAATGTCACACAATTGCTGGATTCCGGTGTTTCCTTACAGCTTTCTCCATAGTATTCGTAATCATAATCAGTTTTTGTCAAACCGTCACTTCAGCAGCTCGAGAGCATCGAGTTCGAGTGCCATATCGGAACTGCGCCTTGCCATGGTCATGAACATTTGATCACCGCGCTCAGTTTGTTCGACAATCATCGACGCTATAACTGCCATTATCAAGCCGCCAAAACTGCGCCTACGATAATCAAGCCAGCACTTATCAAAACTGTAGTTGTCGATATTATAGGCGAGTAATCTATCGTGATATTCTTTAATCAGGTGGCGCTCGTCTTTCCTTCTTAATTGCGCTTCCATTCCAGTACCCATGAAATAGGCTGCATCACCGGCACCGCTACCAAGTCCTGGCGCCCAGTCCACAATGGTTAGTTCATTTGGCCCACCAAACATCATGTTATCGAGGCGATAATCGATATGAGCGATGGTAAAAATTTCAGGCTCCGGATCGGCATAATTAGAAAACTGTTTGCCTAAACTGAGCACCAGTTCGAGGTGGTCCTTCGACAGGCTGTCTTCGTAACGAGCGATGAAGCCAGGCATTAGCATATCAAATAATTCACCTGGACTTGCATTCTCGATCGGTGGTGGCGATAGCCACGCAATGTCTTTCAGCGATGGATCACACCAACGAGGACCGGCTATGCCCGCGAGTTCCTTCATCGCCAGGCTTGCAGTGTCGGCATCGCACCCGAGTAATTGGTCACCTTGTACCGCCGGACTTAGATCCTGCATCAAAATGACAAATTCATCCGGCTGTTCCAGACGAATGGCTGAAAAATAAATTTTGGGTAAGGTTACGTCTAAACTTCCCGCAAGCTGTTGATAAAATAGGACTTCTTTCAAGTAGTCATTGACGGCTATTCCAGTCTCGCGGCTGGTAGGATCGTCGGAGGCAAATTTTCCCACCAGTGAACTAGGACCTTCACCTTCACTGTATTGCAGCTCAAAGCGAATGTTTTGGCCTAATTGGCCGGTGCCGATAGGTTTCATTGAAAAATCGGATACTTTTGCATTAATACCCGCATGAACTAATACATCGCTAAGCCATTGGGGCGTGACATCATTTGGATAACAGCAATTTGTTGGCGTCATAAGTAGATCCTTTATTATTTGTACCGTAGTATGCCAAAGGCAGAAAAATAAAACATTATTCTCATAATAAAACAGGTGCCAGTATGTCAGCGCAGTTAAACGAATTAGGCTTTTACACCTTGGCGGGTGCACCAGAATCGCCACGAGATATGTTGTCTGAACTGGCTTCGGCTGAACAACAGGGCTTGGGCAGCTGCTTTATTTCGGAGCGGTTTAATATCAAGGAAGCGCTAACGTTGTCCGGCGCTGCGGGCGCTGTTACCGAGCAAATGGGCATTGCCACAGGTGTTACTAACCAAAATACCAAGCATCCTATCGTAACCGCCGCTCATGCATCTACCATGCACTTTTTAACTGGTGGGCGATTCGCCTTGGGCTTGGGGCGCGGTATCGATATGATGTTTGATGCCTTCGGGTTACCGAAAATTAAAACAGCACAAATGGAAGACTTTGTCGGGATAATGAAACGATTGTGGCGGGGAGAAACCATCATTGGCCACAAGGGACCTGCAGGCTCGTGGCCTTATCTTCGCTTAGATCCCGCATTTAATGAAGATATACCGGCCATTATGAGTGCTTTTGGACCCAATTCACTGGCGTTGGCAGGTAGGGCGTTTGACGGAGTGATATTGCATACGTTCTTTACCGATGAAACCCTTGATCGATGCGTTAGGACCGTTAAGCGATCTGCTGAAGAGGCGGGAAGAGATCCGCGGTCGGTGCGTGTTTGGTCTTGTTTTGCCACTGTTGGCGATCATATCAGTTATCCACTGAAGCTTAAAAAGACAGTAGGGCGTATGGCAACTTATCTGCAGGCCTATGGTGACTTACTGGTAAAGACAAACAACTGGGACCCGAAGGTGTTGCGGCGGTTTCGAGAACATGCGTTTATTGCGGGTTTTCAAGGAGCGATAGATCAAAAGGCAACGACCGCGGAGTTAGAATTGATAGCAGAACTGATACCAGAGCATTGGCTGTCTGCCGCCGCTTTCGGCTCCGATAAACAATGTGTGACGGCGATTAACAATCAATTTGATATCGGTGCCGATAGTGTCATCTTACACGGTGCAACACCTCGTGAGATTGAGCCAATTGTTGCAGAATATAGAACGCAACGAAATGCGGATCGATTCAAACATTTGTCATCAAACCCTGGAAAGACAATGCTTAGCTGATTGCTTCTCGGCTGCTTGCTTTCAGCTACTATATCGACGGTGCTACGGGGTTGACTCGAGCGCCAATTCTCCGCACTCTTATAGCTTAGACGAAAAATAAGAAAAGAGGGTGGTAAAAAATGGCAATGGCTGATACTAACGACACTTATAATTTTGACCCGAACGTTTTGCGTGAAAAATATCGCGCTGAACGAGATAAGCGTGTTCGTACTGATGGTAATGATCAATATCTTGAAGTGTCCGGGGATTTTTCTCATTATGTGGATGACCCTTATGTGGAATCCTTCGATCGTGACCCGCTTGCAGAAGAAGTTGAGGTGGTCATTATCGGTGGTGGTTTTGGTGGAATGCTGGCTGCGGCAAGGCTGATAGAGCAGGGCATTACCGATATCAAAATTATCGAAAAAGGCGGCGGTTTTGGCGGTACGTGGTATTGGAATCGCTATCCCGGGGCATCTTGCGATATTGAATCCTATGTATACCTGCCGATGTTAGAGGAAACGGGATTCGTGCCACGGCAGAAGTACACCGATGCTCCGGAGACGCTGGAGTACTGTCAGGTATTGGCTGAGAAGTTCGGCCTAAGTGATATGGCGTTGATGCAGACGGAAGTCGTTTCAACACAATGGGACGAGCAATCTCGTCGATGGGCCGTGTCGACTAATCGTAAGGATTGTATTAGTGCACGGTACGTTGTTCACTCTAACGGTCCTCTCAATCGACCTAAACTGCCCGCGATTAAAGGAATCAGTGATTATAAAGGCCACACATTTCATACAAGTCGTTGGGATTATAACTACACGGGCGGCAATTCCCATGGTGGTTTAGATAAATTACATGATAAACGTGTAGCGATCATTGGAACAGGCGCGACGGCGGTGCAGTGTGTGCCTCATTTAGGCGCTGGAGCGAAAGAACTCTACGTATTTCAAAGAACACCTTCGTCAATCAGTATTCGAAATAACAAGCCCACAGATCCAAACTGGTTGAATACGCAAAAACCTGGCTGGCAGGACGAGCGCCGTACAAATTTTGAATCCTTGATGACGGGTGCGCCGGTAAAAGAAGACCTTGTTGGTGATGGTTGGACCGAGGCTTTTCGACGTTTGTTCGGCCAATTGCAAGATGAACGCCCATCGAATATTAAGCTGGCAGCTTGGGCGCTAGGCGGCTTGTTTAGCCCCGATATGTATCGACTTGGCGCAAAACAGTACATCACTAACAAAGCCATGAAACATATGGACGTCGAAAGTAAAGTTGAGCTTGCTGATATGGCGAATATGGAAAGGGTTCGCGCAAGAGCGCATGAAACAGTAGAAAACAAAGAAACGGCGGAATCGCTGAAACCCTATTACCGTCAGTTTTGTAAGCGGCCCTGTTTCCACGATGAGTACCTAAAAACCTATAACCTGCCCAATGTCCATCTTGCTGATACGGGTGGCCAGGGAGTTGAAGAGTTTACGGAGAAAGGTGTGGTGTTTGATGGCAAAGAATATGAGGTGGACTGCATTATCTTCGCCACAGGGTTCGAAGTTGGTACGGATTATTCTCGACGTGCCGGCTACGGGATTAGTGGTGTTGATGGGCTGACAGTATCAGATAAATGGTCGGACGGGCTGGCAACTTTCCATGGTATGCATGCCAGGGGTTTTCCAAATTGTTTCTTCTTCGGTCCAGCACAGTCCGGGTTTACTGCGACATATACATTTTCCTTAGATGAAAATAGCACCCATCTGGCCCATATTTTGAGTGAGGCAAATAAACGTGGTGCAACGCGTATAGAAGCCAGTCAAAAAGCGGAAGATGACTGGGTTCAGACCATTATCGACAAGGCGCGGCAAACAGCGGAATTTCAGAAGTCCTGTACGCCTGGGTATTACAATAACGAGGGGCATGTGAATGCCCAGCCGCAAAATAATATTTATGGTGGAGGGCCGATCGAATTCTTTGCACTGATGAAAAAGTGGCGCGCCAACGGCAAATTGAAAGGCCTCGAGCTAGAGAGATGAACCTATTGCCTGATTTTTCTATTGGTTACTGGCAAATTATCTCGCCTAATATTGCCATAATCAATTGATGAGTACTGACAAGCGTCGCAGAATACTCAAAGAAATCATCAGCTATGCCTTTTGGCTCTACTATCGTTTCAATCATAGCCACAGAAATATTGAAGTTCTTGCTACAGAGCTGGGCATCACTGTCAGTCGAGAGGTCATCAGGTTCTAGTTCCATAATTCCTGGGTAAATGCCCTTGTGAGCAATCTTGCAGTGCCCATCACGGCGCGCTAAAAAGTCTCCCTGTAGCGCACGCGTGCAGTGAATCTGGAAGACTCTCGATTAGTAACACTTGCAGGAGCAGGCGAACGCAACCAGCGGGAAAGTTGGCGTCCTCCCGGAGGTGATTCGGCTTAGTCCACGACCAAATTACCGGCAGTCAATTGGTCTTCCCTAGGATTATTTCCTATCAGGCACAAAAAAGCCCCGCAAATCCATGATCTACAAGGCTTCTTCGATAAATATGGCTCCGAATGTTGGGACCAAACCAAGGACCGATTGATTAATAGTTAGTCTGGCTATGTTTTTTCGTTAGAGTGGTTTTAAGAAGCCTGGCACATCTATCCTATAGGTGGCTGATGCCTTCCCAATGGAAACTTTGCGCGGGCAGAGCAATCACGTAAAGTAACATGGATAAGACAACGGGCATGCGGCATTATTAGCGTGTTAGGCGGGCTCAATGATTTCTGGGTACTCATGTAGCTATCTGGCGGTTATTCCATCTCGGTAGGCATCTGATCAAGGCGGAATACCCGAAGAATCTCAAGACAAGTGCGTTTGCTGAATGAGAAAGGGCGGTTGCTTGCACGCAGGAACCGGGTTTGCTTCACTTCAATAAGTTAATTTGTCAAAACTTAGGGAATTCACCCGTGGACGAACACCATGGCCTACCTTGTTTTCTGCTAAGGAGGTCTACTTCTCACTATCACTCAATATTTTTCTGAGCTCGCCAGGCGTTTTATTAAAGTGCTTTTTCATCGCTTTTCCGAAAGCCGCTTCAGAGGCGTAGCCAGCACTGTCAGCGATACTAAACATTGAATCATTGGTGTTTTTCAGCTTGGCCTTTGCTTTCATCAAGCGCGTATTGGTTAAGTAGGATTTCGGGGTGTCCCCGACCATATCGACAAACTTCTGCGTAAAAGCGGTGCGTCCCATTGCAGACTCCCGGGACAGAGCCTCAACATTCCATTTTTGATCCGTCTCCGTGTGGATCAGGTTCAGCGCCACACCTATGTGAGGGTCGGAGAGTGCCGCCATGTAGCTGTTGGAATGTTTCATCTTGTGCATGTGCACTCTGAGCATCTGAATAGACAAGACCTCAGTGAGGTGATCAACAATGAGTGGTTTTCCGGGGTATGATCCGGATGATTCCTCTATCAAGAGGTTCGTTAGGACCTCCTGTCTGTGCAGATGCCGATCACCATATGACTTGGGGCTGGAGTGCATAAAGCAGGGAAGGCTTCTGAGAAATGGGTGTTCAACAGTTGAGTCGTAGGCCACCGTAACACTCAGCAATATCGTCTCCTGACTTTCCTTCGGAGAATCACCCTTCGGAGAATCGCTGTCAGTTGATGGCACCGTTCGAGGATTGTTCCCCCAGCGGCCGCTATCGGCAGCGAAAGCTATCACCTCGCCTGTTTTCAACAGGAACAGCTCTTTATCGCGAGTCACGTTTACGACATTCTCTGCGAGTAGATCCTGGCTGCCGGGGCTATCACTGATCCAGTGAACGCCTCCGGTGGGGAAGCCCACTCCATCTCCCGCCTGCAATAGTATTACCTCATCGCTACTACCTTCTCGCAGATAGCACTGACCTTGCATCACGATATGAAAGATACCCTGAGGGCGATACATAAACTGTAGATTCCAGGGCGCGCCTCTGCCTATGCAAATGTACGCTTTTGCAGATAGTTGGATCGTTTTCAATATGTGCGAGAGGGCGTCCATCCTTGAGATTGTATAGTAAAGCTTATTTGCATGGCTATGAGCATGACTAAAATGTGAGAAAAAAGACCAGAAAAACGGTAAAAACGACATTTTCTTTCGGCGCAATCAGGGAGAAACTAAATTCATAGAAAAATCGCAGCGGTCCCATTGGGGCCTAAGTCGAGCTGTGTTGATGAGTATCTCGCTCAAGTGAAAAACGAATAGAGGTGTTAAGTGGTGAATATCAAACTGTACGGTTATTCAACTAGCCCGTACGTCCGCAAAGTAGGCTGCTGTCTCTACTATAAAAAGCTGCCCTTTGAGTTTGTTCCGGTTAATCCCATTGACCCTAAAGAAATAGCCTTTACCGGGCAACCCCAGGTTCCCGTTTTGCAGATCGGTGATGAGTGGCGAACCGACTCTACCCCGCTCGCGAGTTGGTTAGACGAATTATTTCCTGAAAAACCCTTGTTGGGTAGCACTCAGCAGGAAAGGGAAAGTATTTTGGCGCTGGATTCATGGGTATCAGATAGTCTTATTTTGGCTGGCTTTCGATCCGCTCATGAAGGCGAGATCAACGCGAAGTTTAGACATATCGCATGGCGGCTCGCCGCCATTGTCAGCAGTCAGACGCCTTTACCCGATGAAATTCGCAACGCCTGGCCTGACCTATTGAAAACGGCGCCCTTCATTAAACATATGATGTGCGATGTAGATTCCACAGAATCCTTATCTGAAATGCAAGCGCGTGTTTCTTTGCAGTTGATTGAGAATTTACAGGGAGGGCCTTTCTTCGGGGGTCGTAAAGATCCATCACTGGTTGATTTCGCCATATTTCCGCAGGTGGTGTTTAACTACATGCTGGGTATGGATCAGCATTTAGGGCTTACGCGCGAACCGTCATTGAAAAACTGGCTCGATAACATCAGACCGTTCTTACCTAAGAATCCATTACTTGTGCCCGATTATATGGTGGTTAATGCATTGCCGTAATTAATCTACAAGAAACAGAATCTATAAGAAAAACAAAACCGCATCCTTAAGACTAAAAAACTAATAAGACTGATCCCAAAGGGGGACTATTTATGAAAGCTGGAAAACTCTCAGCGGCCGTGGCCGCAGTACTCATCTGCCAGGGCAGTATGGCGCAAGATCAAACGGCTTTAGAGGAGATTATTGTTACGGCACAGAAACGCGCCGTTAATATTCAGGAAGTACCTATATCCATCACTGCCTTCAGCGGTGATTACTTGGAAGAAGTCGGGATCGAGACCATTGAGGATGTGGCTCACATGACACCCAACTTCGCCATTCAAAAGTCGGCACAGTTAACCAATAACCGCATCAACATACGCGGCGTAGGCTCAGCAGGTAACAATGCGATTGAGCCCAGCGTCGGAGTGTTTATCGACGGCGTATACTATCCTCGCCCGGGCTCAGTGATCGGTCAGCTGGTGGATATCCAGTCTTTCGAAGTGTTGCGTGGCCCTCAGGGTACGCTGTTTGGCAGGAATACACCGATGGGTGCACTGAATATTACTACTCGTAACCCGGGCCAGGAGACCGAGGGAATGATTCAAGTGGGTGCCGGTGATTATGATGCCTATGAAATTGGTGCCATGTACAACACCGCGCTCAGTGACAGCACAGCGGCCAGAGTGGCGATCAAATATTCCGACCGCGAAGGTTATGCCAAGAATATTCTGGACGGCGAGGATGTTGGTGCTAGAGATGACCTGGTGCTGCGCGCTAAAGTGATGTTTGATCTCAGTGACAATCTTTCAATGCTGGTAACGGCGGACTACGCCGAGATCAATTCTGGTGCCAGCATCATTGAACACTTGAATTCAACGAGCAGTGCTGCATTCGAGGGTCGAAATACAGCATTCTTCGGCGACTCACCCGCTACAGAAGATTCCTACGACTGGAAAATCAACCAGGTCACCGACGATAATCTGAATGATGAGCAAAAGGGGTTGTCCTTTGATATTAATTACGAATTTGCCAATGGTCTGGCATTGCGCTCAATCACCGCTTATCGCGACTGGGAGGCTAACGCATCCATTAGTCAAGCCCGCGTGGTAGGAGACCTTCTTACTGGACACGACCACTACCAGACAGATACCCTTTCGCAGGAGATTCAATTGCTATCACCTGGCGGAGAAACCGTGGACTGGATGACCGGAATTTTCTACTATCAGGAAGATTACGATATCTACTCGACCACTGACTTAGAACCCGATTTTTGTGCCCCATTTATTGCTGCAATTGCCGGTCCTGCTAATGCTGGCGCATGCCAGGCATTCACACAGGTGGACGCGGGCTTTAGCGACTTCACCCAGGAACTGAAAAGTATGGCGGTCTTTGGGCAGGCTACCTGGAATATCAGTGAGACATGGGCTGCCACCCTGGGCGTACGCTGGACTAACGACAAGAAAGACGGTGATTTTGTCGCGCATGTCGCCAACCCCATTATGGGGTTGTTTCGAGCGCCGGAGAGCGTCCTGGGTATGGAACGCGATGATTCGAAAACAACGGGATTCGCTAACATCAACTGGTTTGCTGCCGAAGATATTATGGTCTTTGCAACCCTGTCCAGCGGCTACAAGTCAGGTGGTTTCAACAATGCAGGGTCTAGCACAGCCCTTGGCGAGGAGCGTCGAGTATTTGATCCTGAGAATGCAACGAATATGGAGCTAGGCGTGAAGGCGACCTTGCTCGATGGAACGATGCGGGCTAATGCCACGTTGTTTCGCACCGACCTCGACGACTTTCAGGATCGGGCCTTTGATGGTTTGTCATTCATTGTTCTCAATGCGGGAGAAGTTAGGCAGCAGGGTCTCGAAGCCGATATTAGCTGGGCACCCATCGATCAACTGCGGCTTGTCGTGGGCATCGGTTACCTGGATTCGGAGTACCTGAGCTTCGAGGGCGCACCGGGGTTGCCAGGCGGACCGACGCAAGACCTTAAAGGAGAGCGCCGGGTTTCATCACCTGAGTGGCAAACCTCCATTGCAGCGGATTGGTCACAGCCTCTTGCTAATGGCATGGAGTGGTTTGTTGGCGGTGCTTGGAACTGGGTTGATGAACAGAACGTAGGAACCTCATCTAACAATAACCCGCAGTCGCTACAGGATGCCTACTCCGTTGTAAATGCACGTGTGGGTCTGCGCTCTGCATCAGGAGATTGGGATGTCACCCTGTTTGGTAATAACCTCACCGAAGAAGATCACTGCTTATCAATATTTGACCAGCCTCTAGGTGCGGCCTTGGGCGCGCTGAATCCGGCGGATAACACCATGGTTCAACGCTGTGCTCTGGGTGCTCCACAAACCTGGAAGCTTATTGGATCATATCGCTTCTAGCCTGGGTTGCAACTTTTGTGTCGGTTCTATCTAGAGGAAATAACTGTAGCAAAGCCAACGTACGAGTTCCCTCTAGCTCGTGCGTTGGCTGACGCGATCTTCCTCTAGATAGAAACGACATTTTCTTGAAGTGATGGATTTATCTTTACAGAGAGAAAAGGGACGGAGGGATTAAACTTTAATCCCTTCGGCCCTTTTTTTGTAGTCTACGACTTGAACTCGATCTGAAATGGTATAATATATATACCATGAATTTTGACTATGATAAACGTAAAAGCGCTTCGAACAAAACGAAACACGGTATAACTTTTGAAGAAGCGCAAGCGATTTGGGAAGATAGACTTATTCTGAAAATCCCTTCCATTGTAAATACCATTAAAGAGTCTCGATTTCTATATATTGGGCTGATTGGATCAAAGCATTGGACAGCAATTACAACTCATCGAGAACCAAATGTCACTCGTATTATTTCTGTTCGTCGATCGAGAAAACAAGAGGTTGAACTTTATGAAAGCTAAGAGTTTAGATAAAAAATTCGATGATGGTACTGATGATATTCTTCAACATTTCGATCTCGAAAAAGTCTCGCGGCCTAACATTGAAAAAGAGAGAGTTAATGTTGATTTCCCCGTTTGGATGATTGGTGACTTGGATAAAGCTGCTGCTACGATGGGTGTATCCAGGCAGGCTGTCATTAAGATATGGTTAGCTGAAAGGCTGAAGATTGAAGCGGCATGAATGTTATTCTGCCATGTTCAAAAATTCCTAAAATTTGAGTCGAGTTAGGGCTGTTTGCGTAACTCGCCAGGCGTTTTATTAAAACGCTTTTTCATCTAGCAAGGCTTGTGAAGAAAATCGACCCTCCCAAAAACGCCCGCTGTACTGATCTTTCTGGTTCGCTTGTCTTGCTAACGGTTCATTTAAGGTGCGCATAAACCAGCTGATATCACATAATTTCCGTCGCCATGAATGCAGCTTGATCTGTAACGTCTCTCGTTCGGCTGAAGTAAGCTTCTCGTCTTGGTCAGGCAACGGTGTCTGCGACCATGTCTCCATTTCGTGAATAAGGAATAGAAATACGGTAAAAAGGACATTTTCTTGCTATCCAATCAGGGCGAAACTAAATTCTTGGAATCAATCGTAGCTGTCCGATTCGCGCCTAAGTCCAGCTGTGTTGGTAAGTATCCCATATAAGTGTCCCAAGACCACTGCCGATGTGAATCTTGAGAGTTGCGCGCGCACCGGCAAGGAAGGTGCTCCCGAGCTGCAAGTCACGTTCTTGGATCCCGATTTCTCAGTCGAACAGTCAGCGTTTTATTATGCACGTGTACTGGAGAACCCCACCTGCCGCTGGACGACTCTACTTGCCAACAGTGCTGATAGGGACCTGCCCGACGACCTGCCCGCGACGGTGCAGGAACGGGGGTGGTCCTCACCAATTTGGTCGAGGTCCAGGTAACTGTTATTGGTCATTGCCCGTTTTTCTGTACTACGCCGACTTGTGTGGGGGCAAAAGTGCCTGATGAATACTGGTAGAAAACTCAAAACCTGGCAATCCGTAGGTTGGAGCTAGCTGGCTACAGGATCGTTGACATCATTATTGATGCCGCCGATCGCTTCGAAACCGAAAGAGCAGTGAGAAAGAAGATTCAGGTATTAACTCAGGATTAGACAAAAGTCGGCATCGAGCCGTTCGGTTTTCTCAGTGATATAGAATAGCGGGAATACTTTTTTTATGCATAATTATCCAAAACCACCCAGCCCTCGAGAGGTAAAGAGATAGCAATGATTTCAGAGATAGTTCCTAAACATCTAGCTGAGGAAGCAGAGGCGGCGCGAGCGTGGTTCGCGCAAGACCAATCCAGCGAATTCAAAATAACCGGTATTGTTGACCCTGTAGATTCGCCCGACGAAGGTAAACCCTGCGAGCTACAGCTGATTTTATGCGGTTCTCAGAACGGCCAAGATGTCTGTTTGCGCGAGCATTTTCAGGTGACGCCTTCGGCAAGCGGCTTTGACATTAAGCATATTGTCGACAACGCTATTGCGCTCGGTTCACCAGCACCGTTGCTAGATCCTCCGCCGGGTGTGCGGGAGACCTGGCTAGACAACGTTAGAAGTCAATACGCTTTTGTGGTGTTGGTTTTTTATCGCGGATTGTGGTGACCTCCCTGTCGCTCCGAGTTACGGAGCTATGAGAAAGATGGCGTCGTCGACGCCATCCGCGCCGCGGGAGGTGAGATCTTTGCGATAACGAGCGAGCCGCAAACGCTGGCCACTAACGCCCAAAATGAGTGGGGCACTAACTTCGAGCACATTGGCGATCCACATCAAGAGATTAGCAAGCAGTGCAGTGATAGTGGTTGGATTACGCTGGCAACCGAGAATGCGGACTTATTTGATGGTCGCGACGGCGGCGGGGATACCAGCTGGATCTCTCATCCTAACGGTTATTTTCAGCCAGGAGTACTGGCGCTAAGCAAAGAAGATCGCGTGTTATACCGGTGGATTAGTACACCGAGCCGCAAGAACATTGGTGGGGCCAAACTGCGACCTACCGCTGCTCACGTTTGGTCGGGAGTTAAAAATGCCTTGACAGCACCTGCAGGCTCTGCGGATGTGGACGTTGATGACAATCCACAATACGACTCAGCTGAAACCCCCTGGCCGTTGTTCTTAATGATGTTGCTGGCAAACGGTTGGTTTGTTAAACCGGCGTTTTTCCTGCTAGCGTCGGGCGCTATACCGGTGGAAGTGCGAATGCGTACTGCTATGAAACGGTTGATCGGTTTTGTGGTCGCCTGGATTGTGGCTTTCATTTTTTTGCCGATCTGGCTTAGCGCTCTGGCGGCAGTTGCGTGGTGCGCCTGGGTCACACCTTTTATTCTGAATATGAACTCCCGGATGCCAAAAGAGCCTGATGGGTAGCTCACCCTAAAGGCTCTCAGTCACAGAGGTAAGAGAGTAACAGCATAAGCATCGATTATCATCGTTGGCCGTTACGGCCAATGCGAGCGCTAAAACACAAGAAAAACCACGCTTCTTCGCCCGTGTTTTTAGCAGCGACACACTGAAAAAGTCATGGAAGACTTTTTCAGTGTTAACAAGTTACTTAAGGTCATGACTTCATTGTGAGAAAAAGGACAAGAAATACGGTAAAACCAACCTGTTTTTAACACGTATTCAAGGTGAAGATAGACCCATACTAAATCAACAATCTCGACGTAAGGAAAAAAATGGCATCTGTAAAACTCTACGGCTACGCAACAAGCCCCTATGTGCGCAAAACAGGGTGTTTTCTCCACTATAAAGGCATTGATTTCACACATATTCCAGTGAATCCACTGGAACCAGAGCAGACCATCGGACATACTGACGGCACGCAAGTGCCTGTTCTGGAAATAGACGGTAAATGGCGCAGGGAATCCTCTGATCATGCTCATTGGCTGGATGAATTGTTTCCCGAAAAACCCATCTACCCTGTGGGGCATCGCGCAAAAATCGACGAGATTGATCGTTGGATAAGTGACACATTTCTGACGAGTATATTCAGGGGCGCGATTGAATCAGACCTCAATCTCCAGTTCCGATATCGAGGATGGCGTCTGGCTGCGCTGGTGAGCGCACAAACGCCGCTACCAGAACAAGTTCGCCATCAATGGCCCGAATTTCTGAAGCAGGCACCTTTCATTCAAGACATGGCCAAGCATATGGACCTCACCGAGAGCTTCAAGGATATGCAAATGCGCATTATTTCCGAGCTGGTCGCGCATATAGGTGACGGCCCCTATATGGGCGGTCTGGATCAACCGACCATGCTTGATTTGGCCATCTTTCCGCAAATGGTATTTGGCTATATGTTTGGATTAGAAGAACATCTCAGTGCCGCGATGCACCCGGTTATTAAGGGCTGGTTAAAACGCGTTTCTCAACACTTGCCGGACAATCCGACGCTCGCCGCCGACGAAATGCAGGTCAATTCTCTCGCCGAAGCTCTGGCCTAAAGTCCACAAGGAACTCCATATGTTAAAACTACACCACGCGCCAAACTCCAGGGCAGGGCGTATTGTCTGGCTGCTGGAGGAGTTAGCTTTGGAATATGACCTCAACCGAATGGACTTCCACCCCAAAGATTTAAAGTCAGATGCTCATCGGGACCGGCATCCGTTGGGTCGAGTGCCGGTGCTGGAGGATGAAGGTATTACTATTTACGAGTCGGGGGCGATTGTTGAATATATCGTAGCTCGACATAGCGACGGCGCGTTAAAACCCGATGTGGACTCGCCATTATTCCCGGAGTTTTTGCAATGGTTCCACTATTGTGAAGGCATGGTGATGCCACCGGTGAACACGATTGTTGTGCAAACTATTTTGTTGCCACCGGAACGGCAAAACGAGGAAGCCCTCGAGCAGGCGAAACGATTACTCACCAAAGCGCTGGCACCTGTTAATGCGGCGCTGCAAGGTCGGGATTATATGATTGGTGATTTTTCAGCTGTGGATGTCATGCTCGGGCATGCCTGTTACATGAGCCGACGTCTTGGATGTGTTAGCGAAGATCTAACTCACTTGAATGACTATCTTGATCGCATTGAGGCAAGAGAGGCATTCCAGAAAGGGTTCAATGCCTAGTGGCGATTGGCTTGCCACAGCGACTAGCCTGATTCATTTCCATTTACGGTGACTTATTTTGAAAATCAAAGGAAAAAATTATGAAAACTCGCATTACAGAACTATTCGGTATTGAACACCCAGTCATTCAGGGTGGCATGCATTATGTCGGCTTTGCTGAACTGGCAGCTGCCGTATCCAACGCAGGGGGGCTGGGTATCATTACCGGTCTCACGCAACAGACGCCGGAAGACCTGGCCAACGAAATTGCCAAGTGTAATAAACTCACCGATAAACCTTTTGGCGTTAACCTAACGTTCTTGCCGGGTTTTGCGAACCCGGATTACCCCGGTTATATCAATGCCATTATCGAAGGCGGCGTGAAAATCATTGAAACCGCAGGCCGAAGCCCTGAAGCGTATATGGAAGTTCTTAAAGGCGCGGGTATTAAAGTCATTCATAAATGCACCTCGGTTCGTCATGCCTTAAAAGCTGAAAAAATAGGGTGCGACGCAGTTAGTGTGGACGGCTTTGAGTGTGGCGGCCATCCGGGTGAAGATGATATTCCCAATATGATTTTACTTCCTCGCGCGGCAGAAGAGCTCAGCATCCCCTTTGTCGCCTCCGGAGGAATAGGTAACGCGCAACAACTGGTGGCGGCACTCGCTCTGGGTGCCGATGGCATCAACATGGGCACCCGCTTTATTGCAACCGTTGAAGCGCCTGTTCATCAAAACGTAAAGGACAATATTGTTGCGGCCAGTGAACTGGATACGCGTTTGATTATGCGCGGGCTGCGCAATACCGAGCGGGTAATGAAAAATACTGCAGTAGAGAAAATTGTTGCAATTGAAAAAGAAAAAGGCGCGGATATTGCCATCGGTGACATTATGGCCTTGGTTGGCGGGGTTTATCCGAAGGTGATGACTGAAGGCACCATGGATGCCGGTGCCTGGAGTTGTGGCATGGTGGCGGGTCTTATCCATGATATCCCAACATGTGAGGATCTGGTCACGCGTATTGTGAGTGAGGCCCAGGACATTATTAGCGGTCGTTTGGCTCAATTTGCATAGCCATAGATTACTATTTCTAACAAAGTGGTTACCTTTCGATGATCAATAGAAGGGCTTTCATGTTAGCCAGTGGCGTATTAGCGTCATTGGCGCTCAACCCACGTCGCGTGTTCTCTCAAGAACAGAAGACCGTTTTGAATGATCAATTAAGTCAGCGGGTTGCTGAAATAATTGAAAAATATTCGGCGCAGGGAATTCATAGAACCGGTACTACGGTAGACAAGTAAAGTGGACATTGGCACGCATAGTGGAGAGTAATAAAAAGGTGAAAGTTATCGCAGGGTTAAATTCAACGTCACACAAAAAAAGTACAAAGTTCCGAATTATCACCAGTGTTATTTGTGTATTTGTGGTTGTTTCAATGGGCTTAGCGGGGCTGGCCTATTGGGGTGAATTACGCATCCAAAGCCTTGAAAATAGCCGCCATGCCTCGGTGTTCTCCAATCAACGCCTTGCTGATGACTTGGCTAAATTTGATAGTTTAGGTATTCATCGTAGTGGTACGCCGGGCGATGTGGCCACCACGCAGTGGTTAGAACAAGAATTCAAAGAGCTGGGTTATCAAGTACGCCGTGAGTCTTTTCCGGTTAGCAGCTGGCAAATAGATGAAGCGTTACTGACGCTTGGCAACAAAACCGTAAATGTATTCCCTCAGTACCCGGTAAAGCCCACTGCTGGGCAAGGCATTACGGCTGAGCTTCGTTTATGGAATGCAGAAAACAAACAAGATTACAGTGGCAAAATTGTCGTGCTCGATACGGATTTTTGGGATCATCGCGCTGATTTAGCCTCGGGCGATTTTTATCAGCGCATTTTGGCCGTTAGCAATTCTGGCGCTGCTGCCATTGTCATCATTACCCGAGCCGGGTGTGGCCGTTACCAAGCATTTAATGCGCCGCTAGCCTTACCCGACTGGAAGGTACCCGTGGTGTTGGCAGGTGAAAACGATGCAGCAACCTTATTGCAAGGGCTTGCGCAAAAACATAGCGTGAGTCTGCGCGTATCCGCAAAGCCACAAACCCTTGATGCGTTTAATTTGGTGGCGGAAATTGGCCCCAGCAGTGAACCGGCCATTGTGGTGAGTACCCCGCAAAGTGGTTGGTTCACTACTACCTCAGAAAGGGGATCAGGAGTGGCGGCATTTCTGGCATTAGCCCGCTGGGCAGCTACGCAAAATAAACATTATATATTTTACTCGAATTCCGGTCATGAGCGCGGTAATGCAGGCGCCCATGTCACCATGAAGTCAGCGCCCAAACCTGACCAAGTCGCGCTGTGGTTACACATAGGCGCAAATGCCGGTGCCTTAGGGGTCCCCCCAAGCGAGGGCGTAGTAAAAACCCGCTTCGTAATGACCAATTGGTGGCAACTGCCTAAAACATGGGCGTTGTTTCGTAGGCACACAGGCGGGCTAGCGTGGCCGCTTCCATTGGAATTGGGCGTTACTGCTGGCGAGTTAACTGAGTACCATAATGCCGGCTATGCCGCTATTGGCAGCTTTGGCGCCTCGCCCTGGCATCATTGCCCCAATGATAGACTTGAACAAACGTCGGTAGCGGCTACTCGCGAACTTGCGTTGTCGTATGCTGCGTTGTTGGCGGAGTTGTTTCTTGCTAATTAAATCGTGACTATCGTGAAATCCTGTCATTGCGGACCGCCACGAAAGCGTGGTCTGGCCTGGATGTTGGATAATAATTGAGGAAATATAATGAATGAAAACCTGCTATTTCTACAAAAAAGATGAAAACGCCACGCAGATCTTTCCTGAAATGGCTGGCGGCACCCGCTGCGCTCTCCTTCTTACCAAAAGCGATCGCTGCTCGGGCTGATGACATCCGTCATATCTTGCCGACAGTCACTGATACCTCTTTTTCCATCTCTGTTTCGGTAGGCCAGCCGAGACGCCAGCTTCGGTTATCGATTGATGGTAATAAAGTGGAAGGGTTGCGAAGGGACAGCAAGGGCAGGTTTTGGTCTTTTTATGCCGATGGACTTCACCCCGCAAAGACTTATGAACTGCAGTTATCGGATGAGGAGGGAGTCCTGGGTCAATCGTGGCCACTGCGGAGCTTTCCCGACCGCAATGCCGAACCCGAAACCTTCAAGTTACTGACCTATACCTGTGCAGGCGGCATCGACGGACTCGGAATCCCCTCCAAGCAGTTTTTCAAACCTCATGCATTTCGTCAGAAACTGTTTGGGGAAGGGTTAAAAGAGAAACCGGATGCTGTCATCGCCATAGGTGATCATATTTACTACGACCTGCGGGGTGAAGAGCACCCTGCTATTGGCAGGAATTCGAAATGGATGAAATACTTGTCCCGTGTGTATTTCAGCTGGCGCTACGGAATCTTCAACAGGACGGAGCCGATCATTGGCACCGACAATGAGGAAGTATTAGTAAAAATTGGTGATGAGCAGATTGCAAACTTATACGGTACACGGTTTAAATCGACGCCGATTTACTTCGTATCCGATGATCATGACTACTTTGAAAATGATGATGCTACGCCAGACATGGTGACCTTTCCTCCAGATAAATTCAGTAGAGCGGCGGCGCGGGCTATTGCGGATCTTTACTACCCATCTCTACCTGATGCACCCGGTCCCGAATGGAATAGAGCTTTTGGTACCCTGACCTATGGCCGCCTTTTTGAGGCATCAATTTTTGACTGTGCAGGCCATTTAACCGTGGGAGATGACGCAAGGTTGATTCCTGCCGTGGCGGAAGAATGGTTGATTAACCGTAGCAAAAACTCACCAGCGAAACATTATGCCATGGTACCCAGTCATCCTCCTGGCTGGACAGCCGGAAAATGGCGTGAGTGGTATCCCGATGTTGTTGCACCGAAAGGCTTTACTGGTTTGGTGAGTAACGATATTTTAACCGGTGAGCAAGGAGAATTGACTGCTAATGCCGAGAAGTATTTCTGGCAAAAGGGCTGGTGGGATCAACATCAACGATTGCTCGAAGCGTTGGCACAGTCTGGGCGAGGTTCAGCTCGCCAAGCGTCGCGGATGATCTTTTCTGGTGATATTCACGCTCAGGGTGTTGTGAATATCCATAGGAGTGGCGATCTCATGTTTGAGAAACCACTTACGTCAATTCTAGTAGGACCGGTCAGTACTTCCGATGCTACATGGCCGTCAGCCGCCAGAGGCGTAGCCGCAGGAGAACCAGAATGGTTGACTGGTGACAAGTTGCTAGCCACAAGGGAAGTCAATGGATTTACCCTATTTGAATTTGAAGGTTCGGTAGCAAAAGTGCGGCTGTTCAACTGTGGTGGTTATGATCGAAGCAAGGGAGAGGACGGTCGTGTTCAAAGTGTGGATGAAATCGTGATATAGGCATACTGGTGCGGTGGGTACCGATCAGATTTGGTGTTAATTTAAAATGAGCAAGGAATAACGATGGATAAAGAAATTATACTTCCAGTAATAACATTGGTTACATGGTCCATGATGATGTGGGTGTGGATGTACGTAACCAGGATGCCAGCGGTGAGAGCTGCAAAAATGAAGTTGGATCCAAATGCAGCGCGTGGTCAACAAATGTCAACACTCCCTCCAAGTGTGCGGTGGAAGGCTGATAACTATACACACCTAATGGAGCAGCCAACGATATTTTATGCCTTGGCAATATCGCTGGCAGTGATTGGCGAGGGCAGTGGAGTGAATTTGACCCTTGCTTGGGCCTATGTAGTTCTCAGGGTAATTCATAGTCTTGTGCAGACAACAATCAATAAAATCGAGCTTCGATTTCTTCTGTTCGCTCTATCTAACGTGCCGTTGTTTGCGCTCACCTTTAATGCCGCTAAGGCGCTGTTAAGTTAACTTAGAGAAAGAAGCCGGCATTATTTTATCTGCCTACACTCAGATTGAACTGGTTGAGAACGGAAACTATAAGAAACATGTATAGAAAATATTAAAGCCCTACCCACCGGTGCTGAAGGAGCGCTGTGGGATTGTATTTGACCAGTTGTCCGCTGATCGAAAAATAATCCCACCGACCCCTTTAACCAATAATTATCAATGAAAACAGTTTTAGCAGGAGCGTAAGAATATGCCTGATGGCTCTCAATCTTTAGTACAGACGCTATTAGATGGCTGTGGTGGCAGAGACCGCAGCGAAGGCGAGGATGGGCGGGTGCATAGGGTAACTGAGGTGGGAATACGATTATGAGTACTAAATGTGATTCGGAGACAGGCGGCCTGCTAATGTGCTTTAAAAGCATAACACTCCTTAATGGAGTCGTTTCTTTGCTTTTAGTGACAGGGTGTGGCGGAGGTGGCGGTAGTGGCGCAGGCAACACGATATCACCGCCACCGGCGGTGCCAGTTTTGTCTTTGTCATCCTCAGAGAATCAGGTTCAGGTTAACACGGAATTTGTTCTGACTTGGTCATCCTCGAATGCTACCTCTTGCTCCGCATCGGGCGACTGGAGCGGCAATAAGGCGCTCTCTGGAGATGAAAAAATCTCCGAAGAAGTTGCAGGCAGCAAAACCTATTCGCTCAGCTGTAGTGGTGCCGGTGGCGAGCAATCGGTGAGCCTTGAAGTGGAAATCACCCCTGCTCCGAATTTAATTGTCAGCCGAACCACTGCCCAGATCACACTTGTCGAATCCAGAACACTCACTCTGGGTGTTGATTCCTGGGTACTCAACTTCTATCGCAATGAGGCCTACACCTGCGGTCTGTCTGGCAACTACACATTTTTCGTTATGGAGCCCGCCAACAATCCCGGTGCCGAGGCGCCGCTGTGGGCATACCTGCACGGCGGCGGCTATGGCTGGTTCGACGAGGATCAGGTTTACCAAGCGGTGAAGACCCAGACCCAGAATACCTTCAACCACGAGGAAACCTTCGACGATCTCATCAATAATCATCTGCTGCACAATACGATGCGCAATGACGAGGTTATGGACTCCACGCTCACACGGCGGATACAGCAGGGATACAGAGTGCTGTTGGTCTCCATGTGTGACCATGATAATTATACCGGCAGGGGTGCGCCCTACCCGAACAACCCGAACCCGAATGGCGGAGAGAGGCAGGTAAACGGCTTACAGGCCACCATGGCTGCCATGGACTATACCGTGGCCAATTATCCCAGCACCCGGGTTTTTGCCCACGGCACCAGCGCGGGTTCCCTTGGCGTGTTCGCCATGTCGCAAGCCTATGCAGAGGAAGGCACTTACCTGACGGCGATCGTGGCCGACTCGTGGTCATTTACTCCCCCCAGAGTATTCGACATGCATGAGGCCTTGGTCGGCCAGAAGGGTTACGTGTTTAACGAGGGGAGCGACCTTCGCAACGATGGCATGGCTAAAATCGGTTTCCCCTATGAAGAGCTTGGCGTTTACCCTGAGGCAGTCATCGAGGGCGGCTTCGTCGAGGTACCGAGCATGTACATTATTGGCGAGAAAGATCCTGGTTGCGGGGGCTACCGCGATGGCATATTAGAGGCAATTCCCCAGGCCGCAGCCGCCGGCTTGAGTAACTGCGGCTGGCAGTATGATGACTTGCGTGACGCGATTGATAATCAACCCGACAGTCCTCATGTATTCGATCTCTCTCCCACCGGCGATCACGTTGAAACCAATAGACAAAATCCAGTTAACAACAGAGTGGATAACTTCATCAGCGGTGTGT
>CAJVZD010000067.1 GCA_913019905.1 uncultured Cellvibrionales bacterium | reverse complement strand
TCCCTTGAATTCTCGGGAGTTCAAGGGGTCAGATCCCTCGAATTCTCAAATTATTGAACCACCTCGAACCAAGGGATCTGACCCCTTGAACCCCCTTGAACCCCTAGGCCTCAAGAGGAACCGGTAGCCAGCTCTACTTCCTTCATCAATCGCGACCATCGGGTAGGCCTGCCAACTGCAAAGCCAGACGGTGATGCTCGAGATCGGCGGCCTTGCCGGTAGGTATTTGTCTGGGGAGGGGGCGCAACTATCAGGAAAGCTTCAGCTGTTTAGTACATCGCCAAAGAAAGAATTCGTATGGAGGCACTTCTTAAAGGAGAGCTATGATAATTGGCTTTCTGGTCTTGGTGGCTCTACTAGGCGGCTGGTAAAGCGTCGTGTAAATAAACTGGAGAAGGAGTATCCGAGCGAGGTGGAGTTACGTGGCTGTTCCTGTGAGTCCGACATTCAAAAATATTTGGATCATCTTGATGAGCTGTACCCCAAAACATGGCAAGCCAAGACATTTGGCGGTCGAAAGAGAAATACAGAAAGGGATCTAAAGAAATTTCATGTCTATGCCGAGATGGGTGCATTGCGGAGTTATATGTTGTTTTTGCAGGGACGTCCAGTAGCGTTTTTTACTGGTTTGCAGTATAGAGATATTTTTGAGGCTATCGAAATTGGATACGACTCTGAATTTTCATCGCTGGGAGTAGGTTCAGCTTTAAACTATATGGTAATAAAAGAGCTTTATAGTCAGCGCCAGCCAAAACTTTTGAGCTTTGGGTTTGGTGAAAATGTATATAAAGAAATGATCTGTACTGATAGTAGCGAAGCTTATGAGGCATATATAACCCAGGGGAAGCTATGGGCCGTCGTTCTAAGAACCCAGATTGCTCTGGGTAAACTGGAAAAGGTATCCCGAGATGTGATCATTAGGTTGGGCATAGCAGGCTTGATCAGGCGCGTGCTAAAAAATAAAGGTTAGGCTTAAGTTGTGAGTCAGTATTCAGTCTGCAGTCCGCGCTACCTTATTTTTGTGCTCCAGTCTCCGGAGTACTTTCTCAACACTATTAGTTTGAGGCCTTGATTAAATACCATTTGCGCGGCGAAAGCCGCTACGATGCCATAGATTCCAAAGTATGTACCTCCAGTTAACGCTACCGCCAAATAGAGAATATTGTTGCCCAAAACGATATAGAAACTGTATTTAGCAAACCCTGCAGCGATAAAGAGAGAGTTGATGGGAGTGAGGAATAAGTTAATGCAATACAAAATAACCAGTGCGTAGAATACTGACATTAAATCAAGGTACTCCGGGCCAAAAAATGTAACCATAATAGGTTCTGCGACAATGAAAAACCCAGCCATTGTAAGAGTGGCTAAAGCGAATAGTATAAGCATTAGGCTGCGCGTTACCCGCATAGTGTCATCGGTCTTATGGTGCCCCAAAAGCTTTGCGTATTCAGGGTATACGGCTTGGTTTATTGGTTCTCCGAGCCTGCTAATGATTCCTACAACTTCTTTGTAGACTTTATAAATACCAACGGTCTCCATACTCATTATCTGGTTAATAATGAGTAAATCTAGTTGGCGAACGGGGATGCGGACGATCGTCCTCAGATTTGTCCACCATAAAAATTTAAATTGGTCTCTGTTCAAAAACATCTTTGTTTCTTTCCAATTTAGGACGCCTTTCCTCCTGATAAGCATTAGGCTGTAAATCGTCAAACTGAGATAAATAAAGATTTCAGATGCAACGTATATTGCTGTAAATGATTTGGCGTCGCCGTTATTAGAGCTTAAATATATGACCAGAGTTAGTTTGACCAAGGCGGCAACAAACTGCAGTTTCGCAATGAACACAAACTTGTTAAAAAGCCGAGGAATGCCAATTGTGAATGTTGTTAACGTGAATGGTATTACTAAGCTGTAAAGTGTAGCTAACGCAATTAGTTCCTGGTCCCAGCCAAGTATCACACCTATTTGCTGTGCAAATAGGTACGCGACACTAAAAGCGATGAGTGCGCTTGCTACATCTATGAATAAATTTGTTTTGATAGTGCGGGCCAGCACGTTTTCTCCGTTTTTTTGCGTCCCAAACTTTATGAGCGATTCCCAAGTTTGAACGTTGAACAGGTCATTTACTATCAATGCATATGCTTGGGCTAGTGCGAAGTAGGCTAGTGATTCTGGCCCGAGAGAGTTGGCCATTATTGCGAATGAAATGAACCCGAGCGCTGAAGCTGCAGTATTCCCACTTAGTATGACGCCAGCGTTTGCAACGATTCTAGAAATTAGTTTGTCTTTTAAAATGCTAATTCCCCTGTTGCTCAGAGTCATCTATTTGAAGCAAGGATTTGTGTTTCTCGATAAAGTGAGCGAGCACTAATAGTCGCCAAAGGCTTTTTTCCCCGTGACCTGAATAGCCGTTTTTGAGCTGAGGGTAGGCTGCATGAGTGTTGTCGTAATCTAGATAGTTGAATATTGAGTTTTTTTTATTTGTGAGAATATCAAATACCTGTCTGTTTTCACTGGATCTAAACCAATTGCTCAAGGGATTTCCAAAGCCCTGCTTTTCTCGGTATACAAAGTTGGAATCAAAATCTTCCAGCAGGATTTTCTTCAATATAGCTTTGGGGGTGTTGTCTTCGAGTGTTAATGAATCATCGAGAGAAAATGCCATCTCAGCAAGTACATGATCAAGAAATGGCGAGCGAGCCTCTACGCCATAGAACATAGAGAAACGGTCGAGCTTATATAGCATACGGCCAGGTAAAATTGATTTTAGTTCTACATATTGCAAGCTTTTCAAGGGGGATGGCTGTTTTTTTGATAATGACTCTTTTATCGAGGCGAACGGCTCAAGCTTTTCGAGCTTAGAGCATATTTTATACTCATCTTTCAGTATCGCCGACGTTAGCTCTAGTTGGGCAAGGCCCGTAAAATTATCGATCGAATCGGCCAAAAGTTCTAATCGCTTGGTGGCGAGTTTATTGGGTAGTAACTTGAGCTTGTAAAGCGTGTTCAGTACCAGCTTGGGGAATGATAGCTTTCGAAGGAAATCTAGTTTTGCTTCACGCTTTGGAGATTCTAGATATCTGTCATAGCCAGCAAACATCTCATCGCCGCCATCACCTGATAAAATAACCTTGTGGTCATTCGTTGCGACTTTGAACAGGTCAAACAGTGCGATTGATGAGGCACCATCAAAAGGTTCGTCAAATACGTCAATAATGGATTCTATTTTGTCGATATGGCTTAGGTCTATTGAAGATAACTTCAGGTTTTGTTGGTATTTTTCTGCGGCTTGTTCGATATAAACTTTTTCGCTGCGATCGGTGTCCGGAAAGTCAGCTCCGTAAACGTCGAATTTCTCATCGCTGATTTCTGCAATATTTTTTACAATCAGGGTGGAGTCGGTTCCCCCCGAAATAAACGCGCCAACCGACACATCTGATCTTAAGCGCAGAGTTACTGACTTTTGCAGTGTTTCCTTTGTTAGTTTGAGTGCGGCCTCTGGAGAGCCGCTGAGCGACCCAAAATCACTTAACTCCCAATATTCCTCAAGATTAATGGTCCTGTCGGTTAAATTGACCAAAGCAGTCGTAGCTGGGGGTAGTTTCTGTATACCTTTAAATATCGAGTGAGGGTGGGGGATATAGCCCATAGCCACATAAAGATTTAGCGCTATAGGGTCAATTTGAGCTTTGCTATGTTCATTGATTATAGGGGGAAGCTCAGACGCAAAGCAGAATAGGTCCTTAGTTAGTTCGTAGTAGAGTGTTTTTTGTCCAATCCTATCTCTGCCTAGGAATACAGTGTGAGAGTCTCTGTCGTAGATGGCAAAAGCGAACATGCCTCGGAATTTCGAGACGCAGTGATTGCCCCAAGTTTTATATGCGTTTAGCAGTACTTCAGTGTCCGAGTGGTCTGTGGCGAAGCTGCAGCCTAACTCCTCAAGCTCTTGTTTTAGTTCAATATAATTGTAAATTTCGCCATTGAATATGACGGAGTATCTATTGCAGTTACTTTCCATGGGCTGGAAAGCGTTGTCATTCAAATCTACTATACTGAGGCGTCTATGTCCTAAGAAATAGTTTGACTCGTTGTACGAATCGACATTTTCTGGGATGTGGTTATGTTGAACTGAGCGTTGTCCAGTTAGATAGTTGCCGATTTCGAAACCAAAACCGTCCGGACCTCTGTGCTTAATTAAATCTAGTGATTCTAGATTTTTGGAAAAATTCACAGTGTTGTGAAAATGAAATCGTCCGTATATTCCACACATTGATACTGTCTCTGGCTTTAATCTGGTAAGTTTGGAAAAGAAGCTCTTTTATAGAATGAATATTACTACTTTGAGTTCATTCCTATATAGCTGAAGCTAATAAATGACGGAAGGTTATTAGTTAAGTGTCGAACTGTGTTTCGCAGAATGAAAACAACTGTTATATGTGACACTATCTAGGTTACCGTTATACTGTAGCGTCAAGAATTTTACACAAGCTTGAAGTGTAGATGATTCTGGACTAGATTCAAACCACAGTTTAAAAGGGCGGATTTAGTTATGAACTATAAACAGTTAGTTTCATATGTTTTTTTTGTACTATGTATAGCAGCACCAGCTGCAGTAATGGCGATTCCGGCCTTTCCCGGTGCTTATGGGTTTGGGGCAGGCTCCGAAGGCGGGAGAGGTGGTCAAGTAATAAAAGTGATTAACTTGAACGACAGCGGAGCTGGTAGTTTTCGGGCAGCCGTGGAGGCGTCTGGGCCGCGTATTGTGGTTTTTAGTGTTTCTGGAATAATTAACCTACAGTCCGACTTAAATATCCGGAACTCCAATCTGACTATAGCGGGTCAGACTTCGCCAGGCGGAATTTTGGTGACAGGATATCCGACGCGTTTTACAGCTAGTGATGTCATCGTTAGGCATATGCGTTTCCGAGTAGGGTCTCACCAAACGACAACTAATGGAGGCAGTTCTGATCCTGAGCAGCATGATGCAGTGCAGATTTGGGGTAACGGTGCCGACGATGCGAGTGTTAGTGATATTGTTTTTGATCACGTCTCGGTTGGTTGGGGTATCGATGAGAATTTTGAATTTGCTTATAACCCGACGAATATAACGATTCAAAATTCGTTGATTTCTGAAGGCCTAACAAACGCCGGCCACCCAAAGGGGAGTCATGGTAAAGGGATGCTGGTTTGGAATAAGTATTCGCCGGATATCAAGATTTCGTTATTGAATAATTTTTTCGCACACAATCAAGATCGAAGCCCTGAGATAAATACTCCAAGTTCATCTACGATGCGGGCGGAAGTTGTCAATAATGTTGCATTTAATTGGTATGGAGGGATTGTAATGACGAGCTATGACCGAACCCCTATCAATTGGATTGGCAACTATGCGCGTAAAGGTTCTAGTTCGAATGACTCTAGTTGGGAAATAGTTCATTATCAAGGTTCTGATAGTCCCGCTCCTTATGTTTATGTCAATGGCAATAGAGGATTAAATGATTCGTTGGCAGGAGTTACCGAGTGGCGTGTAGCTGACAGCTGGCGCTATCAGTTGCAATCTGAGTCATGGAGGCGCAGCGCGCCATGGGATATGTCATCGGCACCGATTGATGCGGTTGTTCCGTCAAATACTGACTGGGCCAATGAAATGGTTAGTGATGTTGGGGCGACTCTCCCAGTAAGAGATAGTATTGATCTTCGTGCGGTCAACGACTTTTTGGCAAGCCAAACATCTCCTCAAGGCGGCTATTTGACGGATGTTAGCTATCCTCAAGATTTCCCGACTTTTCAGAATATTGCTGCGCCTGTAGACGCAGACAATGATGGTATGGCCGATGCGTGGGAGTTGACTCAAGGTTTTAATATATCTGTAAATGATTCGGCCCTTGATGCGGATGGTAATGGCTACACTAATATAGAAGAGTACTTGCACGTTCTTGCGGGTGATGTGGCAGGTGTTATCCCAGAGCCAGAGCCGGAGCCTGTCGGGGGTAAAGCACCTATTATTACAGGTGCGGAGGTGATCTACCCCTCTGAATAGAAAATATCCAATATAGACTTTGGTCGTGAACAAAAAAGCTGGCAACAAATGCCAGCTTTTTTGTTTGGCAACTATATTCCGTGGGTTGTCCTTAATAATGATAGTTTTTTGCTCTTCATAGTCGGCGAGTGAATAAGTATCATGTGTCGAAATATAGGTAGCTTGGTGCACTATTCATAATAGGCTGGGCGTAGGTGAACTGTTACAAGGGCTTTAAAGAATGGATCTCTCGTTCGTTATTCTAAGTTGGAACTCTAAAGACCATCTAGAGCGTTGTTTGGCATCGATAGAAAAACAACTGCCAGATCAAGACTGGCAGTATGAGATATTTGTGGTCGACAATGGCTCGACTGATGGCTCTGCACAATGGCTTAAGTCGCAGGAAAAACAGAAGCCAAGTACAGTGAAACCGATTTATTTGGCTCACAACACAGGCACTACTTATTCAAGAAATCGCGCTCTTAAATTGTGTGAGGGTGAATACATTATTGTGCTTGATTCAGATGTTGAGCTTCATTCAGAGACTGTTCCGATCTTGAAAACGGTTATTGAGAGCGAGGACGGGGTAGGTATGGTTGTGCCCAAACTTCTATATGGAAGCGGACAGCTACAAAAATCCACTGACGAATTTCCTACGCTCATACGTAAGCTAGAGAGGCTGTTCTTCTTAAAATCTATAGAAGATCGCGAAGCGGCTGCAGTTCCGGTGAACGATAACGTATATGTAGACTACGCAATATCGGCTTTTTGGATGTTTTCGAAACGAGTGCTTGACGAAGTAGGGCTGCTCGATGAAAAGATCTTTTATGCGCCCGAAGATGTTGATTATTGTATTCGTGTATGGAAGTCTGGGTTTAAGATAGTGTATGTGCCTCGCGCCGTCGCCACTCATTATGCCCAGGAGATATCGCGAGGGTTCAAACTGAATAAGGCTAAGATTGAGCATGTCAAAGGTCTAATTTACTACTTTATCAAGCATCGATATTTTCTACGTAAACCGTCTCTATCCTCTTTTTCTAACACTGGGAGCTAATGGTCGTACTATGGAAAAGCCATTAAAGGTTCTGCAGCTTGGGAGTTCCTCAGGTTTGTATGGAGCGGAAAGGTGGATACTCTCGTTGGTGAAGTATTTCAACCTAAGCAAGGTAATGCCCTATGTCGGCGCAGTCGTTGACGGAGGTGAAGACGAAGCGCCTCTGTGTAAGGAGGCGATAGATATCGGTGTCGAGTCCGTTACATTTCATGCTGCGGGTAGATTTAGTTTTTCTGTGATTCGAGATTTGCGCCATTATATCCGTGAGCATAGTATTGATATAGTTCACTCTCATGGTTATAAAACTGACTTTTTGGCATTGGTTGCGTCCTACGGGCTTGAATGCAAAATTGTCACTACACCGCATGGCTGGACAGAAAACCCAGATTTCAAATTGAGTTTGTACGAAAAATTCGATCGTTTCATGTTTCCATTTTTCGATAGAGTGGTACCGCTTTCTGATGGGCTGATGGACTCTATTGCGGCTGGATGGTCCGGTAGAAGCAGGTCCGTCATGATTCGAAACGGCGTGGATATAGGTGAGATCGAAGCGTTAGACCAAGTAAGTGCTGAAATAGAAGTCTTAAAATCAGGTGGAAATATCGTCATAGGCTATATTGGCCGACTGGTGGCGGGAAAGGCTGTGGATGTGCTCGTCAGGTCGATGGCTCTATTGTTAAACACAAAAACGAAGCTCTTGATAATCGGCGAAGGCGATGAACAGCCTGCCTTGCAAGTGTTATCTGAGTCGTTGGGTGTTCAAGATAGAATTTCTTTTCTTGGATTTAGAGCCGACAGGTTGGCGTATCTTAAAGGCTTTGATATGTTCGTATTGCCATCTAGATCAGAGGGAATTCCTCGTTGTGTAATGGAGGCGATGGCGGCAGAGGTTCCAGTCATCGCTTCGGATATTCCCGGATGCAGGACGCTCATTGACGGTAAATCGACAGGTTTGTTGTTTGATATGGACGATGAACAAGAGCTGGCTCGCCGCATTGAGCAATTAATTGACAGCCCTTCTTTGAGGTCGGACCTTACTCACAAAGCCAAGACATTCTTAAAGCAAAAATATTCATCGGAACGCATGGCTCAGGAGTATGAAGAGTTGTTTGAGTCTATGTTTAACTAACTAGCCTCCTAGGTTAGTTTAAAGGGTGTACGCGTTGGTCTATTTCCCGTTTTATTGAATAAAGCATTGGCGAGTGCTGGAGCTACGACCGGCACAGAAAGCTCTCCAGCGCCGCCTGGGCTTTCACCTGAGGATACAATATCAATGTTTATTGGTGGGCACTCCGCAAGTGATAATAGCGGGTAGTCGTTGAAGTTATGCTCTTGAACTCTTCCTTCGTTGATATGAATCGCGTGCTTTATGGCCGCATTTAATCCAAAGATTATGCCTCCTTCTAATTGTGCTCTTACATTATCTGGGTCAAGTGCAAAGCCGCAATCAGCGGCACAGTAAATGTTCTCGATCGTATGATGGTTTGGTGACTTATTGAGCGTTACAACTGTTGCGATGTAGCTTCCAAACGCACTTAAGAGCGCAATTCCGCTGAATTTATTACTGTCTTGAGATTGGTCGGCCACTTGTTGAGCGCGTTCAAGTATCTTTAGAGCCCGGGGGTTCTTTCTCAGGAGGTTCTCCCTAATTTTAAAGGGGCTCTGGCCAGTTTCGGATGCAACCTGATCCAGAAAGCTCTCCGTTGCGAAAATGTGGTTTGAGTAGGCTACTGAACGCCAGTAGCCTGTTGGAACGCCTGGGTCGTATTCACCGAAAAAACTTTCTAAGTTGGGTATGGAATAAGCTAGTTTGTCTATATTTGCGGTGACTTTTCGTTTATTTGCGCCGGCAGCAACGTGAGTAAGATTTTGAATTTCGCCTTGCTTGTTCACATGGGCGCTAAGTTGGTGTAGAGAGAAGGGGCGATAAAAATCATGTTGTATGTCTTCTTCACGAGACCAAGTAACTTTGACCGGTTGAGAAACGTGTGTGGCGATATCCAAGGCTTCGACGAGATAATCTACTTCAAGTCGACGGCCAAACCCTCCTCCGCAAATAGTTGGGTGCACTCTTATGTCATCTTCAACGCCTAATTTTTTTAGTGCTTTGTAGGCCATTAGTTCTAGACGATTTCTCAAGTGTTTCGCGGCAGTGCTGTGCACGTGAGTAGCGTCCTGAGTGGGGATCCAAATATCTGTTCCGTTTTCGTGAATGTGAACGGTGCAGTTCATCGGCTCCATCGTGACATGGGCCTGGTAGCTGTTTTCATAGACTGGAGAGAGGATTGATGTTTGCGATGCCCCTAGGTTAAAGCCTGCTTGCTTTGCCTGATCCAGAGCGGCCATGGTTCTTTTTCGTATTTCGTTTGTATTGGGTGGTGTGCCTTCCGGTAGCGTCCAAGAAATTTCCGCCTGTTCTAGTATTGAAGAAGCGCGCCAATAGCTCGTGGCAATAATGGCGACTGCGCGTTCTAACTTTACGACAGCTAGTAGTGATTTGTGTTGCTTAAGTGTATCGCTGAGCGAGCATGATGCCAGCGTTGACCCAAAAACCGGGGCATGCTTTATTGCGGCGAAAGTTAACTGTGGTGGGTTGGTATCGATACCGTATGAAGTTTTTCCTGTTACCTTGTCAGAAACTGCAATGGTTGAAGACTTTTTCCCAAGGAATCTCATGGAGTCGACGGATTTCAATGGAGCATGTGTTGGCATTGGAAGTTGTTTGGCAATATGGCACAGCTCTCCGAAACTCATCGTTTCATTATTGCTTCGGTTTATTGCCTGTCCATCTTTGACGAGGCATTCTTGCATATTGATATGCCATGCTTTGGCGGCAGACTGCTGCAAAATTGATCGAGCTGTAGCGGCCGCTTGCCTCAGCGGCATCCAAATAGATCGGACTGAGCTACTGCCGCCAGTGTACATTGAGCCATATGCCCTGGCAGGGCTGACCAATTTTGGCGTAATCATTTCAGGGTCTGTATTCAACTCCTCTGCGACAATAATTAGAAAGGTTGAAAGAATGTTTTGCCCCATTTCAGACTTAGTAATGGCTATTTCAATTTTGTTGCTAGGGTAAATTGTAATCCAAGCATTGGGCTCGAAGCTTTGTCTATTTTCGTCGACTGGCTCATAGAGATTTTCGGAGCATGCCGAGAGCTGAATACCTAACGAAAGTGATGCGCTTGCACCACCAAGCACTTTCAAGAAGTGCCGCCTTTGCGGGTTCTTAGGTTTTTGCATGATGACCATTCCGCTAACAGTGTGAGTAAGGGATATTCTAGCAAAAGTAAGGTTCAGATTTAATCCCGTATGCACTGTATATGAACGAGTCTTTTTGATAGTCTCTCAGACCTTTTGGCCGCGTTAAACGAGCATACGAATGTGATTGAGGAATTAAAGCAAAGAAAAGGTGAGTTATCCGGCAAGATTGGTCGCGCTAAAAAAGAAGGATTGCCCGCCGACGAGTTGATTGCCGAGATGAAAGCGGTATCCGCCCAACTTAAAATGGCTCTGGCTCGGATAAAGGAACAGTCGAGTCATTTGGTATCGCCTGCCGTGAAGGAAGAGTTATTAGACGTCTCATTGCCGAAATTATTTACGCTAGTAAATGCTGACAACGAGCCGGCGCCTTCGGACGTAACAATAAGGGAGTGCGGCTCAGATGACTCCGTTGCCTGGAACGAATATGTTGAGTCATTCGAGGGCTCTAGTATTTATCATCGATGGGATTTTCGTTCTGTCGTTGAGAAATCTTTTGGGCACCAAGTCTTTTACCTTGCCGCCTTCGACTCAGCGGGCACCATTTGCGGCGTATTGCCAGCGGTAGAGCTAAAGAGTCCATTATTTGGGCATTACCTCGTTTCTATGCCTTTCTTCAACTACGGCTCTGTTGTCTCTGCTTTTAAGAGTGTTAGGCAGTTGCTCATGAAGTCATTGTCTGAGAAAGCGTCGAACATCGGCGCCGCTCACACTGAGTTTCGCTCAACGCAAGCTCTAGATGGCTATCAGTGTAAACAGAACAAAGTATCGATGGTTCTAAAATTGCCTTCTAGCATAGAAACGTTGCGGCGTGACATTGGAACTAAGGTGAGAGCACAAATAAAGAAGGCAGATCGCTTTGAATTAAAAATGAAGTTTGGTGGCTCGGAATTACTAAGCGATTTTTACAGGGTGTTTTCAATTAATATGCGAGATTTAGGGACGCCTGTTTACAGCAAAGTATTTTTCGAAAATATTCTTCGTTGTGTTAGTAATCAAGATATTAGTGTAGGTGTTGTGTACCGCGATGATTTGCCTGTTTCATGCTGTTTTCTCATTGGTTACAAGGGGATGCTAGAAATACCTTGGGCCTCAACCTTAAGTTCGGCGAATAGCATGAATGCAAATATGTTTATGTATTGGAATATTTTGAAAAAGGCAGTCGACTCGGGCTATGACTATTTTGACTTTGGGAGAAGCTCAATTGACGCATCGACCTATCGATTTAAAAAGCAGTGGGGCGCTATTCCAATGCAGCAATATTGGGCATATTGGTTAAATGATGGGGAGGCACTGCCAGAGTTAAATCCAAATAACCCAAAATTCAAGCTCTTGATCGCTATTTGGCAGAAACTTCCGGTTTGGTTGACACAGCTAATTGGCCCCAGAGTGGTTAAGTTTCTACCCTAAGATCTATCGAATATCATTGTTGGCCCACCTGTTGGTCGACGTGTTCAACCCATTGGGTGAGGTTGTCGGGTATTATTTTTTGGTAAGTCGGGCTGGTAATAATGTGCTCCAGCTCGGGATAGTACTCTTCCCGCAATAGATGTTTGAAATCTACGTCAGAAAATACTTCGCGAAACTGGTTTTGGTAATTTACCTCTAACATGTCGCCAGTGAATATCGTGTAGATGTGGATATTGCGATCTACGATACTCTGGAAGCTGTCGGCGACGTCATTCTTGGGTGGAAAAACTCTTATATAGCTTGGGAGTTCTAAGAACTCTTCCTCGACGCCGTTGCTGCTCGAATTGTCTTTTGGCTTAACAAGGTCCAGAAGTTTCATAATGATTTTTGGCCACATCGAGGGGTGCAATGCTCTTTTTATATAGCGATTAACGAACCATTTATAGTTTGTATAGCAATACGCATCAATTTGCGCGATTCCAACAATGCGGTTGTCTACTTTGGCAATTTCGTAGGACGCATCTGCCCCAGAGCACAAACCATAGGCAATGAACTTGCTAATGCCTTTTTTCTGTTGCAAGAAATCCATTACTTCTTTGCTTTCCGATACCGCGCTTTCATTGAATGTTTGTGTTCCGCGTCTTGCTTCGCTATCACCAATGGCTGAAAAGTCAAACCGTAGTGCAAGAAATCCCGCGTCAGCCAGCTGTCTTGCTATCTTAACGGAAATTCTGCATGTTCCCGTGTGGTGCATTACTCCAGAGTTAAAGATGATTACTGCCGGTTTGTTGCAGTCAAAATTTTCAGGCTCTGTTGCGATCGCTGTAAGTGCGGTGGGCTTGCCTATCTTAAGTGCAATTTCTCTCATGATTATTCCTGTTCCAGCCAATTAACGGTCGCTTGAATAATGGGCTGCGGTAAAAGTATACCTCCGTATTGGTCAACGTAGTTCCAATCTCCTGGTGCAGGCGTAAGCTGATAAGTGAATGCAGGGTTAGCTTGCCAAGAGTTTTTTAGAGCAGATGCGCTTTCTGATTCCGCGGATACAATATGCAGTACGCTTCCAATGTCCGGTTTCATTTGGGTAAGACTAAGTTCTTCCAGCGCGTCACGTTTATCTCGGTGTAGTGGAAAACCGTTGAAGTGCAGCGTGCCGGCACTATCGACTTGATTGCATCGAGAAGCGCCTTCTTTGGACATCTCTAATAAGAGTTCGTCATCGTAATTCTTTCCAGATACAACGGTATCCCAAAGTGCGAGCTTGTCAATTCTCAAACCTTCAAGGTTTGCGGCACAAGCGAGGAGACCGCCTAACCTTAGTCCCACTACATGGATGTCTGTGACGTTGGCCGTCTCTCGTAACTCTTCTGCGGCGGTACATACGTCTTCAATCCAGTCTTTGATAGAGGTGTTTTCGATATCTCCTGAAGAATCTCCGGTACCTCTGTAATCAAACCTTAGTACGTGAAATCCTTTTTTTGCGAGTAGCATCGCAAGTTGCCGGTAAGCTCGGTGCGAGCGCATATACTCCTGCCCGAAAGGTGCGCAAAGCAGAACCCCTTTATGCTTTACCGGGTGCGCTGGGGGGTGAAACACTCCGTAAAGTGGGTGGCTTGAATTGCCAAAGAAAAAGGGGTTCATTGCGAGGGTTCCTGCCAGTTAATTTGTATTGCAAGGTTCTGAATCCCTTTAATACTTTTTTAGTATGAAAAACAGGCTACCAGCGGTTGGAGACGGCCTCATTTCACGTACGAATGAATTAGGTAACGAATTTTATGTAATTATCATATTTTATATTGAATCAATGGATAATAAGAGACTATTAGGTATGAATGTGCGGGAAATTATTCAAAATTTGAAATGGGTTGAGTTTTTGTGAAAAAATGATCGAGTGGTGTTGTCCCGGTTAGAGTAAAATGCCGCGGAGCCTGACTTCTGTTGCTGTGTCCGCAGCGCTTGTTCAATGTTTTATTTGTTTGAGATGCATGTCGGGGCAAAGTCGTGAAAACTTCTTTTGTGAATTTTGCTTTAGTTCAAGAATTTTTGAGCATTCGCAGCTACGCTGAACGGTAGGATCTTAATTAATTGTTAGTTATATAGGTGCCGTCCGCAGCGTCTAGACATAAAGTCGCAAATTTTTCGCAGGGCTAATGTTCATATAATATGTTTCGCTGCTGCAGCTTTATTACAGCAGCAGAGCTTAATGAAAGGCTTCTATGTCGGGTCAATAAAATAATCTGCCAACAAACAGTAGTTTTTTAGAGTAATGCAAGGCTATGGAAATATATATTCGAGACGCGACGTCTGATGATGCAGGCTTTATTGGCTGGGCGATTTTGACGGCGGCAAGAGGGAATCTGACAAAACCGTCAGTATGGGATTTGGCGTTTCCTGTGCCAGAGGACGAAAAGTTAAGGCTGTTGTCAGCGCTTACTATCGCAGAACCAGCTTGTGCCGCGCACTTTAGTGGATTTGTGATTGCTGAGAACGAGGCGGGCGAGCCATTGTCGGCGGCATGCGGTTTTATCCCCAAGGAAAAGCCGCCGGAGGCATTTACTGAAGCTTTGTTAGGCGTTGTGGAACAAGCTGGCTGGGATCAGTCGCAGCAAATGGAGCTGATGTCGTCGTTCAATGTGTTTGCTAAGTGCCTGCCAATGAGTAATGAAGAAGTTTGGGTGTTGGAATATATCGCAACCAAACCTGAGGCAAGGGGCACTGGCGCTACGTTTGAACTACTGGAAGATTTGCTGGAATGCGGCAGAGATTATGAAATCGCGGAGGCGAATGTCGCATATTTTGCTGGCAACGCAGCAGCGAAGAAAATATACCGAAAGCTCGGCTTTAAGGAAAGTCATGAGTTATTGGATAAGGAGTTCGAGGAACAGTTTGGTGTTTCTGGCGTAATGCATATGAAGCTTGCGTTGTAAGAATTTCGTATTTATAAAGCGCGAAAGGCGGCGATGATATGGCGGTTGGGCGTCGTATTTTGGGGATTAAAGACACTGGGGTGGGCTAGTACCCGAGTATGGTCTGTAGCGAAGAGCTATTCATTTTATATTGATTGATAAGGAAGGGATTAGAGCCATGACTGCGAGCTGGAATGCGACCGAACGAGATTACCCGCAAGACAAATGCATTCACCAAATAATCAAACAAAAAGCGTCTGAAACTCCAGAAGCGATTGCGCTGGCTTTTCGTGATCAGCAGTTATCGTTTGGAGATTTGGACAGACGGGCCTCAATTGTAGCTGCAAATCTGCAAAGCTTGGGTGCCAAGCCTGATCAGTTGATAGGTGTGTTTATTGACCGCTCTATCGAGATGGTTATTGCTTTGATTGCAATTCATAAGGCGGGAGCCGCTTACGTACCACTTGATCCGTCTTACCCGCGTGATCGTGTTGCCTTAATGGTGGAAGACTCCCGTTCTGAAATTATATTGACGCACTCTAAGCTGAAAAATGAATTACCCACAAATACAGCATCGGTGGTTTGCGTGGATGAGCTTCTTTCAAGTCCAGGCCATGAAACGCTTAGCCTTATCGAGCAGGCTCGACCTAACAATCTCGCTTATGTTATTTATACCTCCGGTTCGACGGGGAAGCCTAAGGGAGTCATGGTCGAACACCGAAATGTTCTGAACTTTTTTACCGGTATGGACGATACGCTTCAGTTTAACGGTGAGCCAGGTGTGTGGTTGGCAGTGACGAGTATTTCATTTGATATATCGGTGCTGGAAATTTTTTGGGCGCTTTCTAGAGGCTTTAAAGTTGTCATACAGGAAGAAGACGAAAGAGGGGTGAGTGCTGAGTCTCAGCTTATGTCTAGAGTGCCTGGAACCTTAGATATCGGGTTGTTCTACTTTTCGAGCGATGCAGGACCTGACGCTTCGGGCGATCGTTACAGACTGCTGCTTGAGGGCGCCAAGTTTGGTGATGAAAATGGTTTTTCGAGCGTATGGACGCCAGAGCGTCATTTTCACCTGTTTGGCGGATTGTACCCGAATCCATCGGTCACGAGTGCGGCAGTTGCCGCGGTCACTAAAAATATAGCGATTCGCGCTGGCAGTATAGTGATGCCTTTACATAACCCGCTTCGAGTTGCTGAAGAATGGTCAGTTGTCGACAACTTGTCGAATGGGCGAGTAGGTTTTTCGTTTGCATCCGGTTGGCACGCGAATGATTTTGCGCTGAAACCAGAAAATTTTGAGAACCGTCGGCAGCTAATGTTTGACGGAATCGAAACGGTTCGTAAGCTCTGGCGTGGTGAATCTATTGAAGTTTTGAATGGAGAAGGCAAGCCTTTTGAGGCCAAGATTTATCCTCCTTCGATTCAAAAAGAGCCCCCCGTTTGGATTACGGTATCGAGCAATATTGATGGCTTCCGTTCAGCCGGCGAAAGCGGGCACAATATTCTAACCAACCTGTTGGGCCAAACGATTGAGGAGCTAACAGAGAAAATTGCCGCGTACAACGAAGGTTGGAAAGCTAAAGGGCATGAAGGAAAAGGCAACGTTAGTGTAATGGTGCATACCTTTGTTGGCGCTGATGTCGACGAAGTCCGTGAGATCGTGCGCGAGCCTTTTAGTAACTACCTTAAGACTTCTTTTGATTTAGTAAAAATCGCGCCGTGGGCGTTTCCTGCCTTTAAACAGCCCTCGAAGTCAGCGGCGCAGGATGTCAGTTTTGATCCTGATAGCCTGACTGATGAAGATATGGATGCACTGATAGCGCATGCCTTTGAACGTTATTTTGAAACTGCTGGAATCTTTGGTACGCCGACGAGTGTTTTGCCTCTTGTAGATTCGTTGAAACGCGCTGGGGCAACCGAAATTGCGTGTTTAGTCGACTTTGGAGTAGAGACCGATGTCGTACTCGATAACCTTAAGTATCTCAAGCAACTACAAGAAGTTTCGAATTTGAACGAAGCCTCTGCGGGGCAGGGATATTCGATCGCTTCGCAGATCGAAACGCATGGCGTGACCCACTTTCAGTGTACACCATCGATGGCCCGTATTTTGACGTCCGATGAGGACAATGCTGCCGCTCTTTCAGGACTTCAAAAAGTGTTATTAGGCGGCGAAGCGTTGCCACTAGACCTAGCGCAAACAATTAATCAAACGCTTAAAGGTGACCTGATTAATGTTTATGGGCCGACCGAGACGACGATATGGTCAACGTCTGGGACTGTGGATAAAAATTCAAATGAAGTTACGATTGGAAAGCCGATAGCCAATACTAAAGTTTATGTCTTGGATGAATCACTAAAGCCAGTTCCCGTGGGGACATCAGGAGAGTTGTTGATTGGTGGGCACGGCGTGGTGCGCGGTTATTTTGACCGGCCTGAGTTAACTGCGGAAAAGTTCATTGCCAACCCTCTATCGGACGCGAGTGATCCTCGAGTTTATCGTACCGGTGATTTAGTACGGTGCAAGGACAATGGTGATATTGAATATATGGGGCGGTTGGATCACCAGGTGAAACTTCGCGGCTATCGTATTGAACTCGGTGAAATTGAAGCAGCGATTAATCAAGAGTTTGACGTTAAGGAAAGCGTAGTGGTAGTGCCAGATTCGGAAGATGGCGCGCAAATCCTCACAGCGTATGTTGTTCCTCAGTCTTCATCTTCTAGTGAGTCTACTGGTCATTGGCAGACAATTTGGGATGAAGCTTATCAAGGTAATACTGCGGTTGATGCAGATACACCAATGACAAAGACTGAGAGTGATGCGACGTTTGATGTGTCGGGCTGGCTAGACAGCTACACCGGTAGACAGCATTTGGTCGAGCACATGCAAGAGTGGGTGAATACAACGGTTGATCGTATTCTTGAACTTAAACCGAAAAGAGTATTAGAAATCGGCTGCGGCACAGGTCTTTTGCTGTATCGTGTCGCGCCCGAATGCGAAGCGTATGTTGGCGTAGATTTTTCGCCCGCGGCTCTGAGTCAAATTGAAAGCCAAAGCAAGTTGATGGGACTAGACAATGTCTCTTTAATCGAAAGCAGTGCGGACGCCCTTGATGTTAGTGCTTTGGATGATTTTGATGTTGTGGTGATTAATTCGGTTTCCCAATACTTTCCCTCGGGCAGCTATCTTTCGAAGGTTCTCCAGCTAGCCAGTGATGCTTTGTCTCCGTCAGGCGCAATTTTTATTGGCGATGTACGAAGCCTTCCTCTCAAGGATCAATTCCATGTGTCACTTGAAGTGGCTAAAGCGCCCGCTACTCTCCCTTTTTCAGAGCTCAAAAGCCGAGTTCAAGAACGTCACGACAACGAAAGTGAGCTAGTGATTGATCCTGGCTTCTTCAATGTCATTGCTCAAAACATTCCCGCTATCGCGGCAGTTGATATTCAGTTGAAAAGAGGCTCGTATCGAACTGAGATGTCGGCGTATCGATATGACGTAGTTTTGCGCAAAGGGGAGAACGAAAAAGTTGTCGATGGGAGTGACTTTATTGTTTTGCCTGCGCCAGATTCAATCGACGACATGCGCTCGGCGATTGAGGCGCAGAACGGCAACGTTGTATTTAAAAATGTACTGAACGCGCGGTTAGTTAGTGACACGGTTGCCCATGGATTATTGATGGGTAGCGCTGCGTTAGAATCAGTCGCTGATTTTCGCAATGAACTAGCGCGGCAGATTAAGAACATGCCTGGCGGCATTTCGCCAGAAGAGGTGTATAGCTTAGATACCCAATATGACGTGGCTGTTGTCTGGGCCGGATCTGGGCTGGCAGATCGTTTTGATGTTTACGTTTATCAGATAGACGAAGAAGGGTGCCTGCAATTGCCACCTCAAACTAGCGAGCGTTCTATCGCTAAGTTGTGTTTTGAACCAAAAGTACAAAATGCAAACTATGAGATGAAAGCTCGGCTGACGCAAAAACTTCGTGACCGCCTTCCAGAATTTATGGTGCCAGAAGAGTTTGTAATGCTGGAAAAAATGCCCTTAACGCCGAACGGGAAGATTGATAGAAAGGCTTTGCCGAAACCTGAAAAGCGACAGCGGACGGGTCAAGAAGACTTTGTCGCGCCCGCCAATGAAACTGAACAAGAAATTGCTCAAGTATTCCAAGAAATGTTGAATCTGGAAAAAATTGGCACGAATGATAACTTCTTTAGCCTAGGCGCAAACTCATTGTTGATTGCGCAGGCAAACAATCGACTTAACCAGCGTTTGGACCAAAAGGTCTCGTTGGTCGCGATGTATCGTTTTCCAACAATAGCAAAACTTGTGGAACATCTTTCGGGCTCCTCAGACGAGAAGAAAAGCACGGCCTCGGGAGTTGATCGTGCTGAGAAGCGAAAAGCAGCGGCCGCAAAACGTCGAAAAACTCGCACGCGCTAGTGTATTAGCAGCGAATTAGCGTATGACATACATATTAGATCTTGGATTGCTTTCCCGCACAGGGTAAGCAATCTCTTTTTTTGTAGATAGGAAAATTCAATGGACGATCACGATAACCTTCCAGAAAAATATGAATCAGCTATTGCGGTGGTGGGTATGGCTTGCCATTTGCCGGGTGCCCTGAATATTGATGAATATTGGTCAAATCTTCGAGAGGGTATTGAGTCCGTTAGGCGATTAAGCGATGAAGAGCTGCTGGCGGCCGGCGAGTCCGCCGCCAACATTGCAAACCCAGACTATGTAAAGGCTCAGCCGGTATTGGAGAACTTTGATCGTTTTGATGCAAAGTTCTGGGGCTTTGGTCCTCAAGATGCCGCGGTCACCGATCCTGCGCACCGTATTTTCCTAGAAGTCGCTTATCAGGCGCTTGAGCATTCGGGGCATACCGGCTACGACAGCGAGGAGCGGGTTGGCGTTTTCGCGACATCCGGAGAGAATTTATATCGGATGAATAACTTGCAGAGTAATCCTCAATTAGTTGCAGATATGGGCGAATTTTTGGTGCGCCATACCGGTAACTGCATGAATTTTCTGGCGACGCGTTTCTCTTATGAACTGGACCTACGAGGCCCCAGTATAAATGTACAAACAGCGTGTTCGTCTACCTTGGTAGGCTTGCATATGGCTGTCCAAAGTTTATTAAGTGGCGAGTGTGACTCTGCTGTTGTGGGGGGATCGGTGGTCGTGGTTCCGCAAAAAAGAGGGTATATGTATCGCGAAGGGGAAATACTATCTCCCGATGGTCATTGTCGGCCTTTTGATGCGAAATCTGCGGGAACGGTATTTGGGAGTGGTGCGGGAGCCATCGTGGTCAAGCGTTTAGAAGACGCGATTAGTGATGGCGACACGGTTCACGCGATTGTCAGAGGAACGGCAATCAACAACGATGGTTCTCAAAAAATTGGCTATCTGGCGCCGAGTGTAGACGGTCAAGCGGGAGCAATATCCGAAGCACTTACCATCAGTGATGTGGATGCCGGTGATATTTCGTACATTGAAACGCATGGTACGGGAACTCAGATTGGTGATCCGATTGAATTCGAAGCTTTGAATCAGGTATTTAGAGGCGCGACTGAAAAGCGGGACTATTGTCGAATTGGCTCAGTGAAGTCCAATATTGGTCATTTGGGAGAGGCTGCAGGCGCTGCTGCCTTGATCAAAGTAATTTTATCATTAAAAAACAGGCAGTTACCCCCGACCATTAATTATGAGTCGCCTAACCCCCAGCTAGATCTAGAAGATACGCCGTTTATTATCAACGACAAATTAACACCTTGGAATGATGCCAAAGAGAATATTGCCGGAGTCACTGCACTCGGTGCTGGGGGCACGAATGCATCTGTGATTTTGGAGACCGCTCCCAAGCTAGTTGAAACTGACCAATCGATTCATCAGAATCAATTGATTGTCTTGTCTGCGAAGACCGAGTCCGCGCTGAGTAGCGCGAGTCGGAACTTGGCAAGCGCGCTGTCGGATGAAAAACTAGATTTTGCTGATGTGTCGCACACGCTTCAGGTCGGTCGGCGCGGATATAAGTTTCGCCGCGCGCTAGCTTGTAAGGACGCGAGCGACGCAATTAATTTGTTGAACGGACAAGAAGCTGACATTGGCAAGCGAGTGGTGGATGGCGAGTCGGGAGACCAGCCAGCTTCGCTCGTGTTTATGTTTCCAGGCGGCGGTGCTCAGTATTCAGGAATGGGCAGAACTCTTTATGAAACAGAATCTGTGTATCGAGAGGCTTTTGACGCCTGTATGGACTGCCTTGATGCAGAGTTTGCCACTAAAGTTAAACGGCTAGTATTTGCTCCACCCGAGCAGATGGAAGCCGCGACAAAAACACTGCAGGAACCATCGCTGACGCTGACGTCCTTGTTTGCAACCGAATATGCGCTGGCTAAGCAGTTGATGGCGTGGGGGGCTATGCCAACGGCTTTGATCGGCCATTCAATGGGTGAAAACACTGCAGCCTGTATTGCAGGCGTGATGACTTTAAAAGATGCAATGAATTTGGTCTTGATTCGAGGGCAATTGTTTGAACGCTCTCCTGAGGGTGGCATGTTGAGCATCTCTTTGCCGATTGAAGAGGCCCGCGCTTACATGCCCGCAGATATGGATGTTGCGGCGATAAATTCGCCGGATTTGTGCGTGGCTTCTGGTTCGGTTGCTAATATTGACCAGCTGCAAGCCTCATTGGAGGGAGCCGAAGTGGCGTGTCACAGAGTTCGTATCAATGTCGCGGCGCATTCACGGATACTAGAAACGATTCTGGCGGACTTTGAGTCTTACTTGAAATCGATAGAGCTTTCGAAACCTGAAATCCCGTTTACGTCAAATTTGACGGGTGGTTGGATTACTGACGAAGAAGCGACTAACCCTTCGTATTGGGTAGATCACCTTCGAAATACGGTTAGGTTCGCAGACAATATTGAGACTGTATTAAAAGATGGCGACAGCGTATTTGTTGAAATCGGTCCAGGTAAGACATTGACGAATTTGGCTCTATCTAATGCTGCTGGACATACTGCAATGTTTAATTCAATGCGGCATGCTAGCGAAGAAGGTTGTGATGCCGAAATCGCATTAAAAACATTGGGCAGGGCTTGGGCAAATGGAGCCCCTATAGACTGGGATATATACCGAGGCGACGAGCGCCGGCAGCGAATCCCACTTCCGACTTACCCTTTTGAACGTAAAAAATACTATATCGAGCCAGGAAAAGCGGCCGCTAACACTTCGTTGTCCTCCGGTGAATTAACTAAACAGCGAGACATTGCCGATTGGTTTGCACAGCTGCGCTGGAAGCAAAGTCGACAGCCGACTGCCGCTAGCTCTGGCCCGAAACATTGGATAATTTTCGCCGATGCAATGGGTATGGCGGACGCGCTAGTAGAAGAACTAAGACGCGTAGACGATGCATCGTTGTTTACTATCGTGAAAGAGGGAGAACAGTACAGCCGTTTAACGGAAAATGCTTATGAGTTGAATGCTGCCGTCGCTGAAGGTTTCGATTATTTGTTGACTGACGTATTTGAAAAAGAGAGTCCGTCGAAACATGTTGTTTATTGCTGGTCGTATCCTCCTTCAGATAAAACGAAATCGGCGCTTGAGCGCTTCGAGTCGCAAATGTCATCGTGTTTCTGGGGGTTATTTCATCTTGGAAAAATGCTAAGTGAAGTTGATGAATCGATCGCTCTGTCGGTTGTCTCTTCCTGTTTGGCAAATATTGGGAGCGAGATTTGTGACTCTAGTAAGGCTGTTTTAACTGGACCTGTCGCCGTTTTACCTCACGAATTGCCACATGTTCGTACCCAATCGATTGATGTTGATGTGTCTGAAAATACGGGTCTATCCAAGACAAAATTGGCTACGAAACTGGGTCGTGAGCTGAATAGAGATAATAGCTCCGCTGATTCTGAGAGATTTGTGGCCTACCGCGGCAGCGAACGCTGGGTTCAATCGGTAGAACCTGAGTACTTGGTTTGTCCTGATGACGGTTCAAATGGTCATTGGTTGCGAAAAGGTAGCAATATCTTAATCTCCGGCGGGCTCGGTGGAATTGGTTTAAGCATTTCCGAGCAGTTAGCCATAAATGGCGCCAAAAATATTATTTTGCTCAGTCGTAACGGCTTGCCACCTAAAGACGAGTGGGAAGACTGGCTATCGAGGCACGGCGCCGAAGATGCAAGCTCGGTTCGAATTGAGCATGTTCGAAAGATTGAAGCGCTCGGAGCAAGTGTGCACCTTCCTAAGGCCAGCGTAACAGATCTATCCGCGATGAAAGCGTTGATTGCTGCGTTTACCAGTGCTCATGGCACTATTAATGGAGTGATTCATGGCGCTGGCAAAATGGATGATCAGCTCGTGCCGCTAAAAACTATCGAGTCTGCAGAGTCTGTGCTCGATGCGAAGGTGCGGGGCGCTTACGTACTGGATGCCGTATTCAAAGGCAGCGACCTAGATTTTTTTGTGCTCTTTTCTTCTATTGCTTCCTATCTAGGTTTGCCGGGCCAGATCGACTACACAGCCGCTAATGCGACATTGGATGCCTTCGCCAAAGAGCGTTCGGCAAGGGAACCAGGACAAACAGTTTCGGTTAATTGGAATGCTTGGGCTGACGTTGGGATGGCTGCGGCAGCAGCAAAGCCTCAGAAAAAGATCTCGGCAGCCCCAATCGATGAGAATTTAGGCTTTGGTCAAGTAAAAGTTCGTTCAGATTCAAGTCGGCTATACAGTACGCTTTATAGTGGAGAGCGAGATTGGCTACTATCTGAGCACGTCACCCAACAAGGCTCTGCTTTGATTCCTGGCACCGGCTTTCTCGAGATAATCCGCGCCTGCGTTTCCGAATTTTTTGACCTGAATAGCCGTACTCATTGTTTGCAACTCAACGATGTGCAGTTTCTTTCGCCCTTTGAAGTGCCGAGAGCCGGGCAGCGTTGCTTAAATGTTCTAGTCGAAGGGTCGAAAGGTCAATGCAGTGTTTCGCTATTCTCTGAGACGGAAGATATTCCTCACGTGACTTGCTCAGTTGGGATAATAGATCGGCCTGCCGAGAAGGTTGTTGCTCTGCATGAGATAGAAAGCCGTTGCTCGAAAGATATAGAAACAAACGCTGGTTTTTTGATTCAGTCGTTTATGGATTTTGGCCCAAGATGGGGCTGTATTCGGTCTATATCGTACGGTCAAGGTGAGGCAATAGTGGGGATTTCTTTACCGGAACCTTATGTTGACGATATCAATAAGTACAAAATTCATCCTGCGGCTTTGGATATGGCCACAGGTGCAGTTCAATCATTGATAGATGGGTTTTCTGCGACGGAGGACTTTTACGTGCCAGTAGGTTATGGGCGTGTTCAGATCATGGGAGACATGCCGCCGAGTTTTAGTAGTCATATCGTGTTGAAAGAAGGCGCGGTCAGCGGTTTCATTGCGTTCGACGTTTCGCTCTACACTACAGATGGCACCCTATTCGTTACGATTGCAGATTTCATGATGAAGAAAGTCGAATCGGGGTTTGCGTCCGCTGCACTGTCTGGGGGTGAAGGCGGTGATGCAGGTGCTGCTGACGGAAAAAATGAAGCATTGGCGAAAATTCTGCGGGAAGGGATTTTGCCGCAAGAAGGAATGGACGCGTTCAACCGGGTGATGTCGCTGAGATCTGAAGATGCTCAGTGGATTATATCGTCGGTAGACTCTGCGCTCTGGCAAAGGCAGCTCGACGCTGAGCAGAGTGACGAAGACCTTGGTAGCGCAATCGATTTTGTTCAGGAGGATGTTCACGATGCAGATGCTGATGCCGATATTCTGGTTATTGAAAAGGTGATTGGAGGAATTTCTGGCGTTGATGTGGTAGTTGTCCGTTCCTTCTTGGACACGGATAATCGCCGAAGGTTGATTGCGTATTATTCACTGGATGACTGGGGTAGTCTGACTGTAACGGAGCTACGGAATCTAGCGAAGGAGTTGCTTTCAAAAGAGCATTTTCCTCAGCAGTTCGTGTTACTGGATGATTGGCCAACCGATGATTCTGGAGAGATAGTACGAAGCGAGCTAGTTGATCCTTTGGCTCCAGTAGATAATTTTATTCCCCCGGTAACTATCACCGAAAAAAGATTGGCAAAAATCTGGCAGGGAGTGGTTGGTGTTCCTAGAGTTGGTTTGAATGAGAATTTTTTTGATATTGGTGGTCACTCTCTATTGTCTATTCGGGTTATTGTCAAAGCGAAGAAAGAGCTTGGTGTGCGCTTGGATCAGGCAAAAATGGTTCTTTTGACTCTTGAACAGATGGCGCGAGAAATTGATGACGAACTAGAAGTGTCGCGCGGAGAAAGTGTCCAGGTAAACAAAGAGTACAATAGTGTGTCGAGCCAGAGTTCATCAGGCGGTACAGTCGAATCGACGCAAGTAGGTACTGATAAGTCTAACGAAGACCACAAAAGAGGCAGTAAAAAAGGCTTCTTCTCACGCTTCAGAAAAGATTCTTGAATAGTGTGTATGTCAGCTTGTGTTTAGTTTAAGTGAGCTTCCTGCATGTGCTCGGTTTTGTTGTGTTGCGGTTGATGGATCTTATCGTTCGCGTTTAGTTCGGGATATCCATAAAGTTCCAAGATTATTGGGGCGGGTTGTTGACAGGCGCCAGCGAGAATTTTACTCCGGCCGTTGGTCCGCACTGTGCGCTATAGAATCATTAACCGGCCGTAAGGAAGCTCCGGATATCGCTGATGATAGGTCGCCGCTTTGGCCTTTGGGGCTGGTAGGAAGTATTAGCCATACGGATGACTGGGCTCTCGCATTGGTAGCTGAAGCGGACAAGGCAAACCGTATTGGTATAGACCTAGAGTCCGTTGATGCGGTGTCTAAGGTTCACGGTCTAGTGGAATTGATTGCTTCTGCATACGAGCTTGGCTTGTTGGTCAAAACTGTGCAAACCGGTTTGATGACCATGAATGAGTTGATTGCGTTAATGTTTTCGGCGAAGGAAAGCTTGTTTAAAGCGCTCTATCCGCAAGTTGGGGTATATTTTGATTATTTGGATGCGGAAATTGTTCAGGTTGAAGCGGGATATGTCGAGCTGCGCCTATTGAAGGCTTTGAACAACACTTTTTCTAAAGGGGATGGTTTTCGTATTGCCTTCCTTTTTCAGGATAGGCATGTGCTTACGTGGCAAATAGATTTGCTTTAGTAAACGTGTCCTATAAAATCTCCACAATTTCTGCTCGGTTAACGAGTCAATAAGATTCAAAGAAGGTTTAAATGAAAGTATCCATATTTGGGACAGGTTATGTCGGACTCGTAACAGGCGCGTGTTTGGCAGATGTTGGTCATGACGTGATTTGTGTGGATGTTGACGAGGCAAAAGTTGCTAAGTTGAATCAAGGCGTTATTCCTATTTATGAACCGGGTCTAGAACATGTCGT
>CAJVZD010000066.1 GCA_913019905.1 uncultured Cellvibrionales bacterium | reverse complement strand
AAGTCATCCCACTCAAATGCGATGCTGGTATTCGGTTCGATAATCAACAAGGGTAGCAAAAGTATCCAACCTCTTCGAAAAGCAAAAAGTGCGAGAGGTAATAAGCATAATGCCAGAAAGGGCCCCCGGTCGAGCCATTGGTCGAACACTCTGTCGGTGAGACGAAGGTTGGTTCCTTCAGTTTCTTCACTGTTAATGTTGAGAGGGGGTAATAGAAACTGGATGTCATCATCGGTGAGGCTAACATCGGTATACCGCCCATTATTTTTTTCGGCCAAATCTTCCAGATGTTGTCTGTGGAGTTGGGGAATGATGATATTGCCGGCGTTATCCTTCAGAAACCCATTTTTCGCCGGAATGGGAGCGCCGTCTACAGTACCCATCCCTAATATGGATAGTTCGTGGCCGCTTTCTGATAGGCTATCACCAATTTCGTTCAGATTGTCTTTGGTGATGTCGTCGGAGATCAACAACACTTTACCGTGGTTAATGTTAGAGTTTTTCAGTAGTTCTCTGGACAAAGTCAGTGCTGCCACTGGGTCGCTGCCAAATAAAGGCATCATGCCAGGGGATAATGCAGGGGTAAGGTTGGCAACGGTTGGGTTGTCGTCAGTCAGTGGGGAAACAATGTGTGCATCGCCAGAATAAGCGATCAAGGCCGTTAGACCTTCTTTTCGCTGTTCTAGAATATCCAGTATTTTGTGGCGTGCTCGAATTAAGCGTGAAGGTTTTATATCTTCGGCAAGCATTGATAAAGAAAGATCGAGAACGATAACTAAGGCGTCTTGTTTTTGAAGGACTGGTTGCGGTAATTTCTCCCAGCTTGGGCCCGATAACGCTACGCTGGCGATGATCCACCCAAGCAGCAGCAACGCCCACGGCAGGCGCATTTCCCATTTAGCCGAAGCTCGATTGGTGTCTGTTTCGACAAGAAACTGCAATAGGTTTTCATGAATTGCTCCACGCCAGTTGATGGCACTTTTCTTGAGGTGTCGAAAATACCAGCAGAGTAAACCCGCGGGGAGGATTGCTAATAACCATAGAGGACGTATGAAATGAAAGTTGTCGATAAACTCTGGGGAGATCATAATTGTTGCTCCCTGCTTTCATTGGCGTCAGGAAAATCCGTTGGGTTCTTTTGCCTGATAAAAGCGTTCCGCAATTGGAGTGTCAATTCCTTCCAGGGTATAAATCCCAAAGCAATAATTAGACTTATCACTATCGCTACTGTGAGTGGCCAAAAGTACAGTGCCTTTTGAGGTCGAAACGTCTTTTCATTATCTTCAACCGGTTCGAGACTATCGAGAAGATCGTAGATATAAATGAGTTCTTTAGGGTCTCTTGCACGAAAGTATCGTCCCCCCGTTAACTTTGCAATCTCCTGCAACGTCTCTTCATCAAGATCGGCTGAGGGATTAATTTTCCGAGCGCCGAAATTGCTGCCAAATATTCCCGGTTGGACCATTTCATCAGCCCCTACGCCGATGGTATAAATAACGATGTCTTCCTGAGCCGCTAGTTTGGCGGCGGGAATGGGGTTTACTTCTCCGCCGTTATTGGCACCGTCAGTCAAGAGAATGACGACATGACGGTCTCCCGGCCGATTGCGCAAACGTTTAACTGCTAATCCAATCGCATCGCCAATGGCCGTTTGTTGTTCTCCTGCGAATCCGATTTGAGCTTCCGTCATAAACCGTTTCACCGTGGTTCTGTCGAAGGTAAGCGGAGCCTGCAAATAGGCATTTGTTCCGAATAGAATTAAGCCCAGTCGATCTCCTACTCTTTTTTCGATGAATTCGTTAAGAACTGCTTTCACGGCAATAATACGAGGTATCTGTTGACCTTGCGCTTGCATGTCTTCGCGGTTCATGCTTCCAGAGATATCGACCGCTAGCAGTAAATCTCTTCCGTTAGAGGGAAGGCTAATAGGATCTCCTATCCAGATTGGCGCAGCGGCAGAAAATATCAAACAGCACCAGACGAGAGTGATAGAAAGACGTCTTAGCCAACGTTGTTGCAAGCTTAACGACGCTGAATATTCCAGATCGGCGAGTTCATCGTAAAAAGGAACAAGTACCGCGGTTTGCTGTTGTTTTGCTTTTGGAATTAACCAGTAGACGGCAAAAGGTAGGGGTATTAAGTAGAATACCCACGGCAATTCAAAGCTTAGCATGTGGATTACTTCTCGTGATTTTGTGCTTTTTGATCCACCGTTGGGTAAGCTGCTCAAGCTCGTCTATTTGATATTCTACGGTAGGTGTGTAAGGTCCGGTTGCCAGTACGGTACCCGCCCCGGTGCTAAAAATTTTCTTCTTGGGGTCGATGCTATCATCTAAAAATTCGAGCCACCTTTTACCACTGAGGCCGGCTATATCTTTTTCTGGATGTGAGGCTAGTATGGTCTGCTTTATTAGATGATTTACCTGCTGAAGGTATAAAGAGCTATTGTCTTTTTGAAATGAGTCTAACTGTTTTATTGCTAATTTACGGTACCGGTTGGTTGCTAAGCTTCTCTGAACGAGTAGTGTCGCATATACGGCAACTAATATGACCGTCAGTGCTAGGAGCCACCAGCCGGGAGCTGGCGGCCAGAAGTTGATGGCTTCGGGCAAATGGATGTCTTTAAGTTGTGCTAGAGGATCTTGTGGCTCCATACTTATCTCCTTGCGCTGTAAAAATGTAACAAGCGCTGCAGAGGGGCTTGATTAGTGCATGCTTCGATTAAGGGAATGCCCAGTTTCGCCAGTTGTTGGTGAAGCGATTCAAGCCTGCTGGAGAAATGTTGACTATAATTTTCTCGAAGACGTCGATCGCCTGTGTGGATCAAATTGCGCTGTTGGCCATTGCTGATCGTATACTGTCCCGGTGGGGGAAGCATTTTTTCCAATGGATCGTAAACAAAGATTGCAGTAATTTCACAGTGCTTCGACAGCTGGTACATGTGCTTTTGGACGCTCTCACTGTGCTGGCTATCTACGGAGTCGGCGCCACCAATGTAGCCGGCGAAATCGCTGACTATGTAGATCGCGCTACCGGGTTTGGCTATTCGTCGCAATTCGATTAGGGATTGTTCGAAATGTTGTGCAGGCGTAAATCTCAATGCACTGTTTTGGCTCAGCGCCTGATTGTATTCGAGCATAAGATGCAACAAAGCGAGCGCCGACTTACGACTGCGTCGGGGGCGAATTTCCTGTTGGCCGTTGTTCCCGAAGACTAATCCCCCAACGCGATCGCTGTTGTGTAATCCTGACCATGCAATCAGCGCACTTAGATAACAAGCCATTACCGATTTAAAACAATATTGGCTGCCAAAAAACATCGATTGGCGTTGATCGGTCATGAGCAATAATGGGCGCTCACGTTCCTCTTGAAACAACTTCGTATAGGCTTTACCCGTTCTTGCAGTAACGCGCCAATCGATCGTTCGAATATCATCGCCAGCCTGGTAGGCGCGTACTTCTTCAAACTCAATTCCGCGGCCTCGAAAATTTGTTTTATTGGGGCCAGCGAGTAGGCTGAGTGCTTTTCGCCGTTGCTGTAATTTCAACTCTTTTGCTGCAAAACGGGCACCTAAAAGATCCTTTATATCGATGTAGGCGCCGCTTAATCGTTGGTCAATTCTATTGTTATCGCTATGCATTTTCGACATTGTCAATGGCTCAACTTAGGCAACGGGAACCAGACGCAGCAATTCGTCAATGACATCATCCGTACTAATTCCGTTAGCTTCGGCCTCAAAGCTCAATATCAATCGGTGGCGCAGTACATCGGACGCGACTGACTGGACATCGTCAGGGCTTACAAAGTCGCGACCATTTATCCATGCGTGTGCTCTTGCACAGCGGTCCAGCGATATTGTTCCGCGAGGACTTGCGCCGTATTCGATCCAGGTTTTCAGATTGGTTCCATAATTTTCTGGATGCCTTGTAGCCATAATTAGCTGCACAATATATTCCTCAACAGCGGGAGCGGAATGAAGGGACAGTATCGACTCTCGCGCTGCTAAAATGTCAGCCTTACTCAGGGGGTCCGGAACGCTTACATTTTTTCCAGAGGATGAGGCTTCGTTCCTCACCAACTGGAGAATTTCTCTCTCTGCGGCAGCGTCGGGATAATCGACGCGAACGTGCATGAGAAAACGATCTAGTTGAGCTTCGGGTAGCGGATATGTTCCTTCTTGTTCTATCGGGTTTTGAGTAGCCATGACCATAAACAGTTCAGGAAGCGGGTAAGTCGTTTTACCTACACTGATCTGCCGCTCACCCATCGCTTCGAGGAGTGCAGATTGAACTTTCGCCGGTGCGCGATTAATTTCGTCTGCCAATACCAAGTTATGAAAAATCGGACCTTCCTGAAATTGAAAGCTCCCGTTTTCGGGTCGAAAAATATCCGTGCCCGTAACATCGCTAGGTAATAAGTCGGGAGTAAATTGAATTCTATGGAAATCGCCCTCTATTCCCTCTGCGAGGATTTTTATTGCCTTGGTTTTAGCGAGGCCGGGAGCGCCCTCTACGAGTAAATGTCCGTCGGCGAGCAGTGCGATTAACAGTCGTTCTACGAGGGATTGTTGTCCTATGATTTGGCTTTCAAGCCATACTCTCAACTTCTTTATTGAATTATTGTCAGTCATCGGTGTTAGCGGTCGCTTATTTTACAGGTTAAAAATCATTTATCGTTGGGTGTTGATCAATTTATGTTCAAAATGCGCAGTCTATATCAGTGTGTTTTGGCTGCGGAGTTTTGACCGTTAAATTCAGTTAAGTTCCGTTGCTGGATTATATCTCATAAATTGTAACAAAATCGGTAGCTTAAGCTAAACTTTCCAATAATTTACTTTGAAACTAATTCTGGAGTCATATCAATGCCGTGGGAACAAGGTAAGGGAAGATTGATGGAGCAACTGGAAGTTGAAATCAACCAAAATTTTGATCCAGAGCGGGCTGCCGTGCTGCATGAATTTGCGAGGCAGTGCTATAAAAGTAATCACTCAGAGAGTTATAAGTCTCGACAGTTAAGTGATCTTTACGGGTCGCTACTTGACGACTGGGATTTTATCCAGCTTCGCAAGCCGGGAAACATCAAAACTAGGGTGTTCAATCCTGAATATTTGAAACACGGGTGGCAACTTAGTCATACCGTTCTTGAGATTTTGTGCAAGGATATGCCGTTTATAAGAGACTCTGTCCGTGGCGAGCTAAATAGGCGCAATATCACTATTCACACAATAAACAGCACCATTATGCCGATTGCGCGAAATAGCAAAAATGAATTAACCAAATTGTTCAGTTCAAAAGAAAAAGCGGAAAGTATAGAGGGTACGAATTATAAAAATGAAGCTTTAGTCTATATCGAAATTGATCGGGTTTCCGATGGGAAGAAGCTTCAGGAATTAAGTGATTCCATTGCCGAGATTATATCGGACGTTAAAGTCGTCGTGGATGATTTTGAAGCCATGTCAGCTTGCGGGCAGCTTGCTTTGGAATCCATTCGAGAGAGCAGTGATTTAGTTGTTGATAAGCAAGAATGCGCTGCTTTTGTCGAGTGGTTATGTGAAAATAAATTCACATATTTGGGGTATGAACAGTTACAAGTCAGCTACGAAGACAATAAACAAGTGGTTAGCTGCGTTAAGGATTCTGGGTTAGGCTTGTTAAAGCTAAGAAGCTCTCTCGCACGAATTGATTTGACGAATGAGATTGTGAGCGGCAACGAAAATAATCTCTACGGGAATCAATTGCTATTCTCCAAATCATCGGTACGTTCCCGAGTCCACCGATTTGCATACCCAGAATACATCAGTATTAGAAATTTTGACGGAGAAGGGAGAATTATTGGAGAGCATCGTCTTTTGGGGTTGTTCACTTTTAATGTCTACTCGCTATCGCCCTTTAGCATTCCTTTTATTCGTAATAAAGTTAACGCGGTCATGGAGCGGTCGGGGCTTGTTTCCACCTCTCACGCTGGAAAGGATTTGGCGCGGGTACTCGAAGTTTTTCCCCGGGATGAATTATTTCAAAGCAGTGTAGATGAATTGTTTTCGACCGCTATAGCGGTAAATAATATGCAAGAGAGGCGTCAAGTCCGATTGTTTGTGCGCAGAGATATTTCAGGTAAGTTTGTCAATTGCTTGGTATACACCCCGCGCGATATTTATCGGACAGAGCTGCGAGCCAAAGTTGAAGCCCTGTTGTGTGATGCCTTTGGTGCGGTAGAATCGGAGTTCAACACGTTTTTTTCGGAATCTGTTTTGACGAGAACGCATATAATATTACGAGTAAATTCCAAAGAGAAACGTGTAATAGACTTAAAAGCACTTGAAGAGGAAGTAATAAAAGTGACTATGTCCTGGCCAGATCATTTAAGCAATCATCTTATTGAGGAGTTTGGCGAAGAGGAAGGCTCATCTCTCATCCAGAATTACGCTAACGCTTTTTCTCCGGGATATATGGATGATTTTAAGCCCCGTTCTGCAGTCAATGATATTCAAAGAATAAAGCATTTGTTAGAGGGTGATGGGTCGAACGCCGATGACATCGATAGCATTGAGATGAGCTTTTACCGGTTGAGTGGGGAAAACAACAGTACCGTGCGTTTTCGGTTGATTCATCTTGAAAAGCCAATCCCTTTGTCGGATGTGATGCCTATTCTCGAGCAACTTGGTCTAAGGGTCGAGAGCGAGCATCCCTACGGTATAAAACGAGATGATGGAATAAAGATATGGGTTCACGAATTTAACCTGACTCATGGACTTTCTTCTCAAATAGATTTTGAACTGGCCGGAGAGGTTTTCAAACAGGCATTTACGCGTATATGGAATAAGGATGCCGAAAGTGATTCTTTCAACCGGCTGATTCTCGGAGCGAGCTTGGGGTGGCGCGAGATTGCTATGTTGCGCGCGTATTCACGTTATATGAAGCAAATTCAATTTAACTTTAGCGGAGAATACATTGCAAATACTTTATGTAATCATTTACCGATAACAAGAAAGATCGTTGAATTATTCAATTGTCGATTTGACGTCGCCTTACAGCCGAATGGAGGCGTGGCGTTGGGAGGGAAGTCAGATCGCGAGCAAGAGTTAGAGAAATCAATTATTGAAGACTTGGACACCGTGGAAAATCTTGGTGAGGATCGGATAATACGCCAATATTTAGCGCTGCTTAATGCGACACTTCGAACCAATTATTTCCAAAAATCAACTGATGGTGAATTAAAAAATTATTTTTCTTTTAAGCTTTCTCCTGCCAGTATTCCGGATATGCCGCTGCCGGTACCCATGTTTGAAATTTTTGTCTATTCTCCGCGCGTTGAAGGCGTACATCTTCGTGGTGGAAAGGTAGCCCGAGGCGGGTTGCGATGGTCGGATCGCGCTGAAGATTTTCGAACAGAGGTATTAGGCTTAGTCAAAGCGCAGCAAGTCAAGAATGCGGTTATTGTGCCGACTGGTGCGAAAGGTGGCTTTGTCGCTAAACGTTTACCGCAATTGAGTGATCGAGGCGCAATTCAGAAAGAGGGCATAACTTGTTACAAAATATTTATTCAAGCCTTGCTGGATATAACTGATAATTTAGTGGGAGGTGATGTAGTGCCTCCCGTTGATGTGGTTCGAAAGGATGAAGACGATACGTATTTGGTGGTAGCGGCCGACAAGGGCACAGCTACATTTTCCGATATAGCGAATGAACTCTCTTCGGCCGCAGGTTTTTGGCTAGGGGACGCATTTGCTTCTGGCGGCAGTGCAGGTTATGACCATAAAAAAATGGGAATTACCGCCAAGGGTGCCTGGGTGTCCGTCCAGCGACACTTTCGAGAATTTGGTATAAATATTCAGGAGCAGGATTTTACCGTCGTCGGAGTGGGTGATATGGGCGGCGACGTGTTTGGTAATGGAATGCTGCTCTCAGAGCACATTCAGCTGGTCTGTGCGTTCAATCACCTCCATATATTCATTGACCCCAACCCTGAATCGTCGTCGAGTTTTATCGAGCGCAAGCGTTTATTTGACCTTCCAGGTTCCAGTTGGGCAGACTACGAAAAAAGCTTGATTTCCAAAGGTGGGGGTATTTTCCTTCGTTCGGCAAAATCTATTTCTATTTCGGAAGAGATGAAGAGGCGTTTTGACATTAGCAGTAGTAAATTGACGCCAGTGGAATTAATCACTGCTGTCTTGAGGGCGCCGGCAGACCTGTTTTGGAACGGCGGTATCGGTACCTACACGAAGGCGAGTAGCGAAACACATGCGGAAGTGGGCGATAAGGCCAACGATATCTTGCGAGTAAATGCCAATGAGCTGCGGTTTAAAGTAATAGGAGAGGGCGGCAACCTGGGCATGACGCAACTGTCACGAGTTGAATACGCGTTAAATGGTGGTCGCTCGAATACGGACTTCATTGACAACGCAGCAGGCGTTGATTGTTCAGATCATGAAGTCAATATCAAGATTTTACTTAACGATGTCATTGCTAACGGTGACATGACAGAAAAGCAACGCAATATTTTGCTGGAGGAAATGACCGATAGTATTAGTGACTTAGTGTTAGACAACAATTACAAACAAACGCAAGCACTGAGCCTGGCAGAGCGAGAGGCTATATTTCGAACCGGAGAATATAAGAGATTAATTCAGTCGATGGAGTCGAGTGGGCGTTTAAATCGACAGCTGGAATTTATCCCGAATGATGTCGAACTATTGGAGAGAAAGAGCGCGGGCAAAGGGCTTACCAGACCGGAGCTATCGGTGCTTATTTCCTATGCAAAATCGCAATTGAAGGAGGAGCTTGTCGATTCTAAAGTTCCCGATGATGACTATATGCTAACGGCGGTCGAAACCGCGTTTCCAGTGAGGCTGCGAACTGAATTTAACGACAATATTCATGGTCATCGCTTACGTCGGGAAATTATTGCTACGCAATTAGCGAATGATATGGTTAACAATATGGGGTTGATCTATGTTGATCGGATGGAGCAATCGACTGGGGTAGATAGTAGCTCCATAGTGAGGGCGTACGTAACTGCAAGGGATGTCTTCGGTATGCCTGATTTAATTCGCCAAATCGAGGCTCTGGATTACCAGGTCAGCTCGGATGTTCAAATGGAGCTGATATCGTTATTGATGCGTTTGGTTCGTCGAACCAGTCGCTGGTTTATTCGTAATCGTAGAGGGTTGATTGAACCCTCTGTACAAATAGCTTTTTTTAAGTCGACAGTTCACCAATTACGGGAGTCTTTACCGAACATCGTAAATAGTAAGCTAAGGCAGGAACTTGATGACCGTACGCAGTATTTTGTCGCAAAAGGAGTACCCGTTGAATTAGCGTCGTCTGTGGCTGTCGTCACCGAGCTCTACCCGTTTCTTGGGATTATCGAGGCGGCACAAACAATTAATGAACCGGTGGAGAGAATCGCGAAGATGTTTTTTAGCTTGTCCGAGCGACTGGAACTGGATTGGTTCGCCCAGCAGATTACCGGATTAAAGATCGACAACTATTGGCAGGCAATGGCTAGAGAATCCTATCGTGACGATCTTGAGTGGCAGCAGCGTTCTCTTGCTGTAGCGGCGATCAGGCACATATGTGAGCAAGGTGATATTGATGCTTGTATCGGGCGGTGGATGGATCAACAGAAAACAATGGTTGATCGCTGGCGCGAAATGCTACTTGAGTTGCAAAAATCCGAAACTCAGGAGTTTGCAATGTATTCGGTCGCTATTCGGGAATTGCTCGATATGGCTCAAAGCAGCAAGTACGATGAGATCGACAGTGCTTAGATCGGGCAGTGGTGGCTGTGCGGATTGTCCGGGTTCTAATTGATTGAATCTATTTCGCGCTGAGTGAGTTGGCGATATGCGCCGGGACTAAGACTTGAATCGAGGAGAATGGATCCCATGCTTTCTCGATGCAAGTCGGTGACTTTGTTGTCGAAAAATCCAAACATTCTTTTGACTTGGTGATAGCGCCCTTCGTAGATTGTGAGTCGTGCTTGTCTTGTATTGATGATCTCGAGCTGCGCTGCTTGAGTTGTCAACTGCTCCCTCTCCAGAAAAATTCCGTGATTGAACTGGTCTACATAATCTTTGGTGATAACGTCTTGAGTTGTTACCCGGTAGGTTTTTGGTTTTTTCTCAGTGGGTTCAGTTATTTTACGAGACCATCGTCCATCATTGGTCAGTAGCAGCAGTCCTGTTGTATTAAAATCAAGGCGCCCGCCGAGATGTAGTTGGGTCTTATAAGATTCAAGAATTAGATCGAGAACGGTTTTGTGCTTTGAGTCAATGGTGGCACTCACATAACCTTTCGGTTTATTGAGCATTAAATAGTGGGCAGTTTGGGACTGCAATAGCTTGTTGTTGAGTTCAATCTTCGTAAACTGGTTTATAAGATAGTTGCCGTCGATAACAATTTCGCCGTTCGCTTTTACCGATTGGGACGCAATTAACTTACGGACCTTTTTTTGCCCGAGTTGCGTTTTATTATTTAAAAATCGGTCTAAGCGCATTTCGGTTAAGGTGATGACTCACTCAGTTGAGAGCGAAGCTCCCGCAGAAAGAATTGAATTTTCCCGCTATTCTCAGGGCCCATGCGCCAGAGGATTTTTTCAACATCACTTGCACGCTCTAGAGCCGCGTCAGAGTATTGGAATAGTACGCTCGGCCTCGACAGGGTTGGGCTTGAGTCTAGCTGATCGGCATCAAGAATTAGCGCTATCGCTGTCTGCAGACGCTGGTCGAAGGTGCCTTTTTCACCGAGTTCGCTATAAGCTTTTTCAAGTATAGGTAGCCACAACTGATAATAGCCAGCGAGTAAAGATGGATCAATTGAGATCACTGTTTGAATAATGGGTTGCATGCGTTGAAAATTGGCATCAGACAATTGTTGCTTGCTGCCGTTTTTCTCGGTGATGAATTTGTCAATAGGGAAATCTACGGGACGATAGCGCTTTGGGAGCTTTCCCTGCGCCAATAAATCGACAGTCATTACCCATTTTCGTAGTTGTTCCTTGGGTATTAGCCATTGTGCCAGAGTTGGTGCAACGTCAGAGATAGCCAGTAAAAATTGGCTGTCACTATCATCCAGGGTGCTGGGTGCGGCGACGAGTTGACGCTTAGGCTTCAACACCGTTGTAATTATTTCGGTGGGCGTTTTTATTTCGACATTGGCGTCGACTTTCTCTACCGGTACGCTGCTTACTTTTGGTCCCTGTGATGGGGTTATATCAGGAGCGGACTTAGTCACTGGAGCCACGGATTCGGCCCGCTTCGTGGGAGACCAAATTAGGGCTATAGCTATTATAACAGCGACTGAAAAGAGCAGCGCTATCGCCAGTTTTTTATTCTTAGTCAGAGGGTTTACAGCTGATTTAGCGTTGCGGGAATGTTTTGGTACCAGTCTTTCAGCTGCAAAGTTTTCTGAGTTGTCGTCCATATGGAGAGTCCATTGATCCTGTTTATTTATTGAGTCTATCAAAATAGTCGATTCTACATGACATAAGTAGCTTTAATAAGTCTACTGGCGCTTATGTTATTGCAGTATTTCAATGTCTTCTCACTATGTATAATAGGTATAACGGCTGCTTGATTTGTTAAAAACGAGATAAATAACTATTTTTTTTGGATATGTCAGATAAAGCATCTATTTTTTTTAAAAAATAAAGAGAAAATATCGATCGAAGATTGCTATAGTCTGCCCACTTAAATTGCTTGTTATTACCAGTGGAGAAAGGCTTATGTTGATCGGCGTACCTAAAGAAATTAAGAATCACGAATACCGTATCGGTCTAACCCCCGCTGGTGTGCGCGAGCTGACAAATCTTGGCCATCAAGTCATCGTTCAACACGATGGCGGTTCCGGAATCGGTATCGTAAATGATGACTTTGTGGCTGCTGGCGCGGAAATTGTTGAAACTGCAAAAGAAATTTTTGATCGCGCAGATATGATCGTTAAGGTTAAAGAACCTCAGCCGGAAGAATGCAAAATGTTGCGTTCTGGACAAATCCTTTTTACTTATCTTCATTTGGCGCCGGATCCGCAACAGACCGAATTATTGGTTACCTCCGGGGCTACTTGTATTGCCTATGAAACCGTCACTGATCGACACGGTGGTCTTCCTTTGTTGGCACCCATGAGCGAAGTTGCGGGACGTATGTCTATTCAAGAAGGCGCCTACTGTCTTGAGAAAGCACAGGGGGGAAGTGGAATTTTGATGGGCGGTGTTCCCGGTGTTGAAGCGGCAAATGTATTGGTCGTCGGCGGCGGTGTTGTCGGATTAAATGCGGCTCGAATTGCGATGGGCATGGGAGCAAAAGTTACTATTGTCGATCGGTCACTGGCGCGATTGAAGCAAATTGATGAGTTATATGGTGATCGACTTTCTACATTATATTCGACCACCGATGCGATCGAAAAACAGCTTGCCATATCAGACGTTGTCATTGGGGCAGTATTGATTCCCGGAGCGGCTGCACCAAAATTAATCACACGAGACATGTTAAAGCTGATGAAGCGTGGGTCGGTCCTTGTTGACGTTGCGATTGACCAGGGCGGGTGTTTTGAAACCTCGAAAGCAACCACGCATCAAGACCCTACCTATGTAGTGGACGGAATTACTCATTATTGTGTTGCAAACATGCCCGGTGGAGTTGCGCGCACATCAACGTACGCTTTAACAAACGCTACGCTTCCTTACATAATAACTTTAGCGGAGAAAGGTGCCAGGGCCGCACTGTCTGAAGACGTGAATTTCTTGGACGGATTAAATGTTCACGCTGGTATGGTAACTGTGGAAGCTGTTGCAGAATCATTAGGATATACTTTTGTGCAACCAGGGGTAGCTCTGTCCCAGGGAAGTTTAAAAATATCCGCATGAAAGGAAAATATTGATTAGAGGGAGCGATATCGAATGTGGGAGATTAAGCTGATATTTTTCTCCCTCATTTCTTGTGCGGGGTATCTTTCAGACATCAGGGTTGTAGCAAGAAGGTTTCTGTTGAGCATATCGGATTTTGAACCTCGCCTCAGGGCGTGAAATAGCCGGAACAGAAGTCTTGAAGATTTGCTTATTTCCTAACCACCAGGTAGCGCACCAGAAAAAGTTAATGGAAAATGAACGTCAACTGAGTTTCTCTGTTCCTTTGGTGGTCCTAACGAATTTGCCTGAGATAGCGAAATTGACATGCGAGATTAGTAAATAGCTCTCGCTAAAGTTTGTCGCTGTACAAAGCAAGCTATTCTTGTGTCATAATTTGCTCAAAATATCGATCTAAAAAAATAACTACGGAGATAATCATGTCGCTGAATTTGACGGACCCATCTTTACTTGTTTCTGGAAACGCTTTTATTGCTGGTGCCTGGTCTGCTTCTGACAGCGGGGAAACGCAGGCGGTTACTAATCCTGCAACCGGGGGCGTGATAGCAGAAGTTGCGACCTGTGGTACCGCGGAAACTCGTCGTGCAATTGCGGCTGCCTTCGAAGCCCAAAAGATCTGGAAGTTGAAAACTGTAAAGGAGCGTTCAGCGCTATTGCGTACCTGGTTTAATCTGATTATGGAAAATCAACAGGATCTTTCCATTATACTTTCTGCCGAACAGGGTAAACCGCTTGCTGAAGCCGCTGGTGAAATAGCTTATGGTGCAAATTACATCGAATGGTTTGCAGAGGAGGCGAAGCGAGTATACGGAGATACTATTCCTCAGCCTAGCCAGGACAAACGTTTGATGGTTATCAAACAACCGGTCGGTGTGGTTTGCGCGATAACTCCATGGAATTTCCCCTGCGCGATGTTAACTCGTAAATTAGCCCCCGCTTTAGCAGCCGGTTGTACAATGGTGTGTAAGCCTGCGAATCAAACCCCTCTGTCCGCTTACGCGTTGGCGGTTCTGGCGGAGCGAGCAGGAATTCCGGCAGGCGTTATCAGTGTTTTGACCGGCAAAACGGCCGAGATTGGCCGCGAAATAACGAGCAATGTTCAGGTACGCAAAGTGACTTTTACGGGCTCCACCCCTGTCGGTAAGCAGTTAATTAGAGAATGTGCTGAAACAGTCAAACGCACGTCTATGGAGTTGGGCGGTAATGCACCCTTCATAGTGTTTGATGATGCGGATCTCGATGCCGCGGTGGAGGGTGCCATGGCGTCTAAGTATCGTAATGCAGGTCAAACTTGTGTTTGTTCAAACCGTTTACTGATTCAGTCGGGCGTGTTTGACGCGTTTACTGAAAAACTGACCGTGGCTGTTAACCAATTAAAGGTGGGGCCAGGTTCAGAAGCGGGAGTTACCATTGGTCCGTTAATAGATTCAAAAGCGGCTAAAGATGTTTGTGGAATGATTGATGATGCCGTTGGAAAAGGTGCTACGGTTGTAGTCGGTGGCAGCTCTTCGCCTTTAGGTGGTAGCTATGTTTCACCCACAATACTGACAAACGTTTCCACCGACATGCGAGTATTCAGCGAAGAGATTTTTGGCCCAGTTGCGCCGTTGTTTAAATTTGACACCGAAGAGCAAGCCATTGCAATGGCTAACGATACTGAGGTGGGTTTAGCCTCATACATATACACCAGTGGTATTGGAAGAATGTGGCGTGTGTCGGAAGCTTTGGAGTATGGAATTGTCGGGATAAATGAAGGGATTATTTCTAATGAGATGGCTCCCTTTGGTGGTATTAAGGAATCCGGGTCCGGTCGAGAAGGTTCCAAATACGGGATGGACGACTATCTCGATATCAAATACATGTGTATTGGTGGTATTGATAAATAAAGAGTTCTTTGCTGATTGTCGTTGCAATAGTGGCCGAAGTTTGGGTTGAGTATTATAGTTTTTGACCGAAAGAAGGGGCAAACGTTGAAATTTGGACGGCATTACCGAGCTAAGTAAAATAACAGAATTTTCGTTTTTAAGGATTATCATTATGTCTGCAATTATTTACCCAACGACAAATCTTGCAAACACTGAGCAGTTGGTGATCGAGCGAGGTGATGGCGTTTATGTTTTTGATAATGAGGGAAATAAATATCTGGAAGGCATGGCAGGTCTTTGGTGTACATCTCTAGGCTATAACAATCGCGAATTGATCGAAGCCTGTACGGAGCAAATGAGCAAGCTCTCCTACACGCATATGTTTGGTGGGAAAACACATCAAGTCGGAATGGATTTGTCAAACAAGCTGGCGGAAATGCTGCCAATCGAAGACGCAAAAATATTCTACGGAAACTCGGGCAGTGATGCGAATGATACACATATTAAAATGTTGCGTTACTATTTCAACGCAATCGGAAAACCAGAAAAATATAAGATAATCGCGCGTGAGCGTTCTTATCATGGAGTTACAGTCGCTGCAGCAGCGCTAACTGGTTTGGCGCCTAATCATACGCATTTTGACTTACCGTTTGATGCACTCGGAATATTAAGGACCGACGCCCCGCATTATTACCGAAGTGCAGTTTCAGGTGAGAGCGAAGAAGAATTTGTTGCGAGAATTTGCAATAATCTTGAGCAGCTAATTTTGGCTGAAGGTCCGGATACGATAGCTGCATTTATAGCAGAGCCTATTACGGGTGCCAGCGGCGTAATAGTGCCGCCCACAGGTTATTATGAAAAAGTACAGGCAATATTAAAAAGATACAATATTTTATTCTGGGCCGATGAGGTAATAACAGGTTTCGGTAGAACTGGGAATGATTTCGGGTCTACAACGATGGGGATCAAACCCGATTTAATGACTTTGGCAAAGCAGCTCTCTTCAGCTTACATGCCGATCAGCGCATCAGTTATTCGTCCTGACATGTATGAGGCGATGATTGAGCCCAGCTCAAAAGTCGGTGCTTTTGGCCACGGTTACACGTATTCCGGTCATCCCGTCGCATGCGCGGTAGCGCTAAAGACTTTGGAGATTTATAAGAGGGATAACATTTTCCAGCGTGCTGCTAAAGTCGGAGATTATCTCCAAAACAGTCTGCGCGCATTTGAAAATCATCCTTTGGTAGGAGAAGTCCGTGGGGCAGGTTTGTTAGCGGCTATCGAATTAGTCGCAAACAAAGGGTCCGGTAAAGCGTTTGATGACGGTTCTGTCGCCGGTTTCTTGCAAAAGCATTGTCAGGATAATGGACTTATCGTCAGGGTTGTCGCTGGTTCATCTGTCGCACTTTGTCCTCCGTTGATTATAACGGAAGAGCAGATAGATGAAATTGTTGATAAAATCTCCATGGGTATGAATGCGGCGCTGGACTTTGCCAAGCGAGAAAATCAGCTAAGCTAGTATTATACGATCCTAACGAGTATTGTTATTTTTCCAGATCAATGAGTTATGCTGCTGTTAAAGGGGCGATCCATGAGACTCATGAAGTCCAGATAGTTTAACCTGATTAGTTCTTCATGATTGCCTGATTCGATATAGAAGCCCGGCTGATAAGCTAAGTCTTCATCCCAAATTGTGGGTATTCCAAAAGCTTCCCCCAAAGCCGGTACTGCGCCTTTCTTGCAGTCATTTAATACACAACCTAAGGTTTCCTCGGGGGTTAGTGTGAGGTGGCGACATGAGTTGCTGTTAATTTTGTCAATGTCGACCTCTTTGTCTGCGGGTATAGCGGCCATTAGATAACCGTCTTCATCGTGAAGGAGAACGCCTTTTACCATACATGCCGTAGTAATATGGGCGGATTTAGCCGCATTAAAAGCAGTGTCGGTATAGCGATGCGGAACTAACTGATAGTTTATCTGGTGTCGCTCGAGATAGAGTTTCAAACAATTTGACATATTCATGGCTGTATATCTCAAAGGACGCAGTTTCGTTAAGGGCTGTTAAAGACTTTTTATTGAATATACACTTCAGTCAAAAAATTATAGATTTAAGTTTTGGGTTTGGGTAGATTAAATAGCAATAACAAGAATATTTTTTATGGGGTGTTGATACAAGATTGGTGTGTCGCCGGTGCGTATTAATGAATAATATGTAGGCGTTGAAACGTTGAGTCTGTTTACGTAATAGGTCCTGGGGTTGTACATACATAACGAGCAGATCAATACTTCGGTGTCTGCTGTTATGTATCTCAATTGATTTTCTATACGTTGGCCTAGTGTTCACCGCTGCACAGGTTCAAAACGTATTTTAAGTCGGATTTTTTTGCCAGGGTGTTCCTGGGTTTGAGTAAAATAAGTCTCACCATGATAGCGGTATTTTACATTGTATCCGACGACTTGTTCCTCTAGCTGAATGTCATATTTCTTGTGACAGCGCCGTTCTGTTCCATAATCAGAATATTGGTAGCTTGAATTGTTTCTAATGTCGTTACCGATGGCTGCGCCAAGAATGGAGCCCGCGATAACTCCGACTCGTTTATTGCTTTTGTGATGCCCGACTTGATTGCCAATAGCCGCTCCAATAATTCCTCCGAGGATTATCGGCGTATTACTACTTGCTCTACTATATCTTACCCTCTCATTCCTACAGGACTTGTGTGGAATTCGGCGTTCTATCGTCTTCACGATCGGAGTTACGGATCTCACGCGCGCATAATCATAGAATTTTTGTTGGTGCCTTTTGTAGCCGTAACTATCATGTTCCGCAAAACCTGACAAAGGTATGCCCGTGATCAAAATTGCTGCAATGATGTTTTTGTAGTTCATGGCTATCGTCCTGTCTGTTGATTTGTAGCTATCTTAATACTCAGAACATGAACTAAAACTGAATGGGAAAATTTCTGTCCCAAAGGGTTGCGCCTTATTGGTCTACAACATCATTCGCTTGCTGGGACAATACGTTTATGGAAGATGCGGCGGTTACAGCCTCGATGCAGCTACCTGTGAAAAGTAGGAGGGTTAATTGGCGTCTAACCAGAAAATCGTCTTTGCGTCGAACTGTAAGGCTCGCAACGACACTATTGAAAAACGTCCTCGTCTGGACGGGCACTAATTAGGTGGGGTTTTCGTAGTCGATCGATCAGCGCATTAATTTTGAATTTTCGGAAGAGGCGGTGGTTGCTGTGCTTGAAAGTTGAGGTGCGAATATCACGGGGACAGTGTAAATCGCGCAAGGAATCAGAGTTATAATTCGTTGACGAACCAACGTTTTCGCCATGCGTTCATTACCCGTTCAGGATACCAGTATTGGCCATAGCTGCCGTTATATCGAGCGAGTGCATTCATCCAATTTCCATTTTCTTTTTTTAAATAGAATTGCAGGATACGACAGCCATAGCTGAGGTTGGTAGCAATGTTTGTTAGATTGTCGTTGGGTCTGCCAATTTCCTTTTTCCAGAATGGCATAACCTGCATGAGTCCTTGCGCACCCGCACGAGAAATTGCAAAATTATCGAAACGACTTTCAATTTCGATAAGAGCCAAAACCAGATCCGGTTTTAATTTACTTAGCTTGGCTTCTCGATGAACGGCACGCAAAAGTTCGAGTCTCTCTTTCGGGTTTTTGATAAATGGTTTTAATCGCCCAGACATATCGACCAGCCAAACCTCCGCATCAAATCGATCATTAAAGCTATCGGCGATTTTGATTGTTGTCTTAAGGAAGTCTCTTAGTTCAACTTGTTCGGTTTCTTCTTTAGCATCAGAAATACTGACGGCTGAGCAAAGCTGCACAGCCGTCAATAGATGTAGGCATAATAGACCAGGAAAAAATCTATGCACGAGTTAGATACCCTCTAATCGACCGTTTTTAAACAATACTATGAATAAATTTAACAATTTCGCTCAAAGGGATATCCTGATTTTCAGTATCGCAACGTCCCTTGTATTCCAATTCGCCTTTTTGCAAGCCTCTATCACCGATTACAATACGATGTGGGATGCCAATTAATTCCATGTCGGCAAATTTCACCCCTGGGCGTTCGTTTCGGTCATCCAATAATACGTCGTAGCCCTCTGCAAGTAGATTGTCGTAGAGATGATTGGCTTGCTCGGCAACCTCGGCAGACTTGTGCATGTTTAGAGGTATTATCGCGATCTGGAAAGGGGCAATTGAGGCAGGCCAAATGATTCCTTTGTCGTCGTTATTTTGTTCTATGGCGGCAGCAACGACCCTGGTGATACCGATTCCGTAACAACCCATTGGCATAATTTGATCTTTGCCGTTTTCATTAAGTACTGTGGCATTCAGTGCTTCGGAGTATTTTGTTCCAAGCTGAAATATGTGGCCGACTTCAATCCCTTTTTTAATGAGCAATTGTCCTTTGCCATCGGGACTTGGATCGCCGGCAACAACATTGCGAATATCTTCTATCTGCGTAATTTGGCAATCTCTATCCCAGTTGACTCCAGTTAAATGAAAGCCATCTTCGTTCGCGCCACAGGCAAAATCGGAAAGCTGGGCAGCGCTTCTATCTACGATAGTTTCTATTCCCAGATTAACTGGACCTATCGACCCAGGAGAGCAGGCGATAGCCTTCTGAATTTGCTCATCGCTTGCAAATGTCAGGGGATTTGCGACATTGGGGAGTTTTGCGGCTTTTATGTCGTTGACTTCGTGGTCTCCGCGAACAATTAAAGCAACGAGTGGCGTATGGTCGCTTTCATCTTCGCTCTCGCCTAAAACAATGAGTGTTTTTGCGATGGAGCTTGCTGGAATAGAGAGTGCGCTGCTGACTTCCTCGACACTATGTTGTCCCTGTGTTGAAACTTTTTCTAGTGTGAGGCTCGGTTCATTTCTCTCGCTTTTACTAGGTAGCGCTTCAGCCATTTCAACGTTAGCGGCGTAATCGCTAAGATCACTAAATGCGATATCATCTTCTCCGGAGTCGGCAAGGACGTGAAATTCGTGGGAGGCGTTGCCGCCAATAGAGCCGGTATCTGCAATGACGGGACGGAAGTCCAGATCTAATCGCGAAAAGATATTGGTATATGCGTTATGCATAATTTCATAGGTTTCCTGTAACGATTCATGGTTCTTGTGAAACGAATAGGCGTCTTTCATTATAAATTCACGAGAGCGCATGACACCAAACCGTGGACGTATTTCGTCTCGAAATTTGGTTTGAATTTGGTAAAAATTGACAGGTAGTTGCTTATAGCTATTTATTTCGTTGCGAATGAAGTCAGTAATGACTTCCTCGTGGGTGGGGCCAAGACAAAAGCTGTTATTGTGACGATCTTTAATCCGTAGAAGTTCGGGCCCATATTGCTGCCAGCGACCGGATTCCAGCCAAAGACTTTCCGGTTGCACGACCGGCATTAAAACTTCCATTGCGCCGGCTTTGTTCATTTCGTCCCGGACAATAGCTTCTACTTTCCGTAAAACTCTTAATCCCATCGGTAACCAGGTATATAATCCCGAGGACAGTTTACGAATTATTCCCGCACGAAGCATAAGCTGATGGCTTATTACTACGGCATCATTGGGAGTTTCTTTTTGGGTGGCTATGAGAAATTGGCTGGCGCGCATTGTGTATTCTGACTCTTGTTGGGGTAAAGCGTTAAATGAATTTATGAAAGCTATTTTACGACTGATATTGGATTCGGTATAGCATAAATAAACATGGCTGATTATAGAGTCTTATATAGTGGTTAAATAGAGAAAACAAGGGGAGCTTATGTTCAATTTACATCCGCAGTTATCGAAAGACTGTATTTTAATCGGCGATTTGCCTTTAAGTCGTGTGTTATTGGTCAATGACAAAAATTATCCGTGGCTTATTCTTGTGCCGCGAAGGGAGGATATTCGAGAGGTTTTTCAGTTGGACCCTAAAGATCAAATTCAGCTGATGAATGAATCTTCATCCGTGGCTCGAGTTATGGACGCACATTTTTACGCTGAAAAGATGAATGTAGCCGCTTTAGGAAACATGGTGCCGCAGTTACATATACATCATATTGTTCGCTTTAAAAATGATGTTGCCTGGCCGCAACCAGTGTGGGGTGTTAAGTCGGCTAAGCCGTATTCGTCCGAAGAGATAACGCATTGGTTGAAGTGTTTTGGCGAGTTGTTTCTTCCTTTGGGGCTTTCGGTTTAGTTAAAAGATTTGATTAACTGTGATCTAGCCGTGTTTATGTTGTTGCTCGTGATGACGGACAAGCACGGTCGAAGAGCAAAATGAAAAACGATGAGGTTTTGAAAACACCTTAAAATAAGGGCTAAATTGCGTACTTATACCTTATAAAATACTCTTTTATCGATTATTGCGTAAATATGCAGAAAAAACCTTGTATTACAGTATATTCTGAACTATAAAACTCGCAGGTGCTATATATACAGGGTTTAACGGGAAGTCAGATTTTTTCTCGTTCTTGAAAGTAGCACTGAATAGAATCTTCATCCGCGTTGCAAACTGTAAAAAATAAAGTTAACTACATAGGGCTAACTACCATGGCTACCAAAAAGAAAGCTGCACCAAAAAAGAAAGTTGCACCAAAAAAGAAAGCCGTTGTTAAGGCTGCGCCTGCTAAAAAAGCTGTAGCTAAAAAAGCTGTAGCGAAAAAGGCACCTGCTAAGAAAGTGGCGGCTAAGAAAGCTCCTGCGAAAAAGGCAGTCGCTAAAAAGCCAGCTGCGAAAAAGGCAGTAGCAAAAAAAGCAGTCGCTAAGAAAGCTGTCGCGAAAAAGGCACCGGCTAAGAAAGTAGCAGCAAAGAAAGCGCCTGCGAAAAAAGTTGCATCTAAGGCTGTCGCCGCTCCAAAGAAAAATACCTCTGCTATAAAATCGAAAATGACGAAGACGCAAATTTTCGCGGAAATTGCCGGCGTTGCAGATCTTAGCAGTAAGCAGGTTGCCGCTGTATTTAACGAGCTTGAAGCGCTTCTTGGTCGTAGTATTAAAAAAGGTGCGTTGGGCGAATTCACTGTTCCGGGATTGATGAAGGTTACTACGGTGAAAAAACCAGCCAAAAAAGCTCGTAAGGGTGTTAATCCTTTCACTGGTGAAGAGCAAATGTTCAAAGCAAAACCGGCCAGTATTGCAGTTAAAGTAAGGCCTTTGAAAAAGCTTAAAGAATTCGCGGCTTCTTGATATAGCTTTCATGTTGCCTAACTAAGGTAGCTAGTCCCAGCAGGGCGCTCCATTTATGGAGCGCTGATGTACATTTCCCTCTTCAATAAACAATCTTTTGCTTTTTGGCTCCCTTCACAAGTGCAAATACTTCTCCGGTTAATCCTCCACAGGTTCAATTTACGGCTATAATCAGCCGGTTTTTCGCAAGTTTTACTTGGGCATTCCTTCAGGTGTCTTTTTTAGGGTATAATCGCGGCCTTTTTAGTTGACCAGCTGAATTTATGTGCAGTTATGGGTCGATGGTCGGGGCAGTCTGAGCCGGTCATTACCTGAGTAATTTAGTGAGTGCGGGGAAATTATGCCAATATATGAGTATCGATGCGAGGCGTGTGAGCATCAGCTTGAAGCTTTACAGAAATTAAGTGACGAGCCATTGAGAGAGTGCCCAAGTTGCAAAAAGCAGGAGTTAAAGAAGCTGATTTCTGCAGCCGGATTTCGCCTAAAGGGTGGTGGTTGGTACGAAACTGACTTTAAGACGGGAAAAAAGAAAAATCTAGCTGGCGGCAATGGCGGTAATGGCGGTGATTCGAAAACCGCAGCGACTGCTGCACCGGCTAAAAGTGCGGATTCTTAGGTCTCTGCCAGAAACTATATTCTCTCCAACGAAAAAATCTTTGTAGATCAGCCTTAAACGATAGGAATTAAAAGCAATGCGCAGTCATTATTGTGGTCAAATCACTTCCGAGAACATTGATCAGGAAGTTACTCTTTATGGTTGGGTGGATCGTCGTCGCGACCATGGTGGGGTGATATTTCTGGATTTACGCGACCGTGAAGGAATTGTGCAGGTTGTTTTCGATCCCGATACCGATCAGTTTTTTGAACGTGCGGACAGTGTGCGTAATGAATATGTCCTACAGGTGAAGGGACGTGTTCGGGCACGAACCGGCGCGACCATTAATCCCAATATGAAAACCGGCGAAATTGAAATTCTCGGTAAAGAGTTGGAAATTCTAAATCGTTCGGTGACTCCGCCCTTCCAGCTGGATGAGCACATTGCTGTTGGAGAGGATGTACGACTAAAATATCGCTACATCGATTTGCGACGTCCCGAGATGTTAGGGAAGTTAAGATTGCGATCGCGAATTACCTCATCCATTCGACGATTTCTCGATAACAACGATTTTCTGGATATTGAAACACCGATTCTTACCAAGGCAACGCCCGAAGGCGCCCGTGATTATTTAGTACCTTCAAGGACGCATGCTGGAAAATTCTTTGCATTACCTCAGTCTCCGCAATTGTTCAAACAATTGCTGATGGTGTCGGGAATGGATCGATACTACCAGATAGCGAAGTGTTTTCGAGATGAAGATTTGCGAGCGGATCGTCAGCCTGAATTTACCCAGATTGATATAGAAGCGTCCTTTTTGGATGACAAGCAAATAATGGCTATCACCGAAGGCATGATACGAGAACTCTTTAAAGAAGTGTTAGATGTTGAGCTTGGTGAATTCCCGCGGATGCCATACTCCGAAGCCATGGCTCGCTTTGGCAGTGATAAGCCTGACTTGCGTATTCCAATGGAGCTTGTCGATGTCAACGACCTCATGCAACAAGTTGATTTTAAGGTTTTTAACGGTCCGGCTAATGACCCCGAGGGTCGCGTCGCTGCTTTGAAAGTTACTGGCGGGGCGCAAATTAGTCGCAAGCAAATCGACGAGTATACTAAATTGGTAGCGATCTATGGTGCCAAAGGCTTGGCCTGGATAAAGATCAATGATACCGCTGCCGGAATTGAAGGTCTGCAGTCGCCGATTCTTAAGTTTATGCCCGATGAAATTGTGACTCAAATGATGAGCCGTCTGGCAGTGGCTGATGGCGATATTGTCTTTTTTGGTGCAGACAAAGAATCAGTCGTTAACGAAGCGCTGGGTTCGCTAAGGGTGAAAATTGGAGAAGACCTTGACCTGATACAGAAGGAGTGGGCTCCGCTGTGGGTTGTCGACTTCCCCATGTTTGAGAAAAATGGCGAGGGTCATTTGACGTCATTACACCACCCGTTTACAGCGCCTGCGTGCAGCGCTGAGGAGTTGGAGAAAAATCCTCTTGGGGCATTATCGATTGCTTACGACATGGTTTTAAATGGCACGGAACTTGGCGGAGGTTCGACTCGTATCCATCAGTCGGATATGCAAAAGGCTGTCTTCCGCGTGTTGGGGATTAGCGATGACGAAGCACAAGAGAAATTCGGCTTTTTGTTGGATGCTCTAAAATATGGCGCGCCACCTCACGGCGGTCTTGCATTTGGTTTGGATCGTTTAGTTATGTTGATGACCGGCGCGAAATCTATTCGAGATGTTATTGCCTTCCCCAAAACGCAAAGTGCCGCATGTATTATGACCGAAGCACCGGGCGATGCCGACAGTAAGCAATTGCGAGAATTAAACATTCGTTTAAGAGAAAAACCAAAAAGCTCATAAAAACTAATAAAGAGTGTAGTTAGAAACACGGGCTTTCTCACGCCGACGATGTAACAGCGTCGGGGTGAGAAGATAATTTTACAGTCGAAAATTCTTCATAATAAATAGCGTATGGGTACCGCGCCTTATAGCGGGAAATAAAAGCCGGAAACTGGAGAGTGTTATATGGCAGGTCATAGTAAATGGGCCAACATCAAGCATCGGAAAGCTGCACAGGATGCGAAGCGTGGGAAGATTTTCACCAAAATTATTCGCGAGATCGTGGTGGCTGCCAAAGCTGGCGGGCCAAATCCTGAGGACAATCCAACACTGCGGGCCGTGATTGATAAAGCTCTGGGCGCTAACATGAAGCGCGACACGGTCGACAAAGCGGTGGCGCGAGGTGCAGGGACAAATGAAGAAGACAATTACGAAGCAGTGACTTATGAAGGTTATGGCGTTGGCGGAGTTGCAGTTTTAGTTGAATGTCTGACAGATAATCGAAATCGTACTGTTGCCGAAGTGCGGCATGCCTTTACAAAACGCGGCGGTAATTTGGGAACAGATGGATCGGTGGCCTACTTATTCAGCCGCGTTGGCCAAATCAGTTTCGAAGCGGGCGATGAAGAACACATTATGGACGCGGCTTTAGAGGCTGGAGCGGACGACGTGGTCGCAGGCGATGACGGGTCGATAGAGGTGACCACGGCATTCGAGGATTTTCTGTCCGTCAAGGATGCCTTGATAGAAGGAGGGCTAAGTCCTGATCACGCCGAAGTGACCATGTTGCCCTCGGTGACAGTCACTATGGATAGTCAGGGTGCTGAGAAGATTATGGGGCTAGTCGATATGTTGGAAGATTTGGATGATATCCAAAACGTATACACCAACGCAGATATTCCTGATGACATCTTGGAGAATATAGACTTTTAGATCTATTCGTCTCGCAGTTGTGAGCGGTGAATGGCCATTATTTATTGTAGGGTTTCAAATTGCTTGTGAGTTGTGTTTTACTACTGAATAAAAACACAGTAAAAATGACTGCCCGCTATTGTGATCATGCATCCTTCCTGCCAGAATACCCGCACTAAGAATTCTTATTACAGTGCGTTATGGCTCTCATTCTAGGTATTGACCCAGGTTCCCGTAAAACCGGATTTGGCATAATAAATGTGCTAGGAAATTCACATCAGTACGTTACTAGCGGTGTTATTCGTCTGCCCATCGAAAAAGACTTACCCGATCGGTTAAAGGTTATTTTTGATTGTCTGACTGACATTATCGCGACGCATAGCCCTCAACAAGTGGCAATAGAACAGGTTTTTATGGCTAAGAATCCAGGTTCGGCGCTTAAACTGGGGCAGGCGAGAGGGGCTGCGATTGTCGCGTGCGTTAATCAAGATCTGGAAGTGTCAGAATATTCCGCCCGCCAAATTAAGCAGGCTGTCGTTGGAACCGGTGCCGCAAAAAAAGAACAGGTCCAACATATGGTACAAATGCTGTTGAAATTACCGGCAATGCCGCAGGAAGATGCGGCCGACGCTCTTGGTGCCGCTATTTGTCATGCTCATACACAGGCGAGCTTAATTAGTTTGGCGGGAATAAGTCGAATTCGAAAAGGTAGGTTAAGCTAATGATCGGACGTATCAAAGGTATATTGTTGGAGAAACAAGCACCTGATGTTTTGGTCGATGTTGGTGGCATAGCTTACGAAGTTCTTGTACCTATGATGACTATATACACTCTTCCCGATATCGGACAGTCCGTCTCGTTACATACCCATTTTGTTGTTCGTGAAGATGCGCAATTACTGTACGGTTTTGCCGAATTACAGGAGCGGGCTTTGTTTCGTACCTTAATCAAAGTGAATGGGGTCGGTCCTAAATTAGCGCTAACGATTTTGTCGAGTATTGAAAGCAATGAATTTGTTCGCTGCGTGAGAGATAACGATACCGCGACACTTGTGCGACTCCCAGGAGTGGGCAAAAAAACAGCGGAGCGGTT
>CAJVZD010000065.1 GCA_913019905.1 uncultured Cellvibrionales bacterium | reverse complement strand
GGCTGCGGGAGATTGCCGCGCTTCGCTCGCAATGACATCGTTGAAAACACCCATTTCTGGATGGGCACTAGCTAGTGATGAAATAGGTTTCTAGTAAGCTGGCTCGATTAAGCGTGAGTGAGTTTAATGGGAGAGGTCTGATCAGAGTCGATCGTTCAGTTAGCTGTTAAGGGTTATTAAATTAGTGGAAATTAAAAAAGCATTGTGGAGTTGGTTTCACAAAATGGGGTCTCCTCGCTGGTTTTACTCCAGCAGCGAGAAGTGGGTGCCTTGGCTAGCGTTCGTTGCAATTGGCACCTTGATCGTTGGGGCTGTTTGGGGGCTGGCATTCGCTCCCGTTGATTTTAAGCAAGGTAACAGTTACCGAATAATCTTTGTTCATGTACCCACGTCAGCGGTTGCTATGGCCGGCTACATGATTATGGCGACAGCTGCAGCAATAAGTTTAATCTGGAAAATGAAGCTAGCGCAGGTTGTCATGAAGTGTTGTGCTCCGATCGGTGCAGGGATGACCTTGATTTCTCTCATTAGTGGCTCACTGTGGGGTAAGCCGACCTGGGGAACTTATTGGATTTGGGATGCGCGACTGACTTCGATGTTGATATTGTTTTTTCTCTATCTAGGCGTTCTTGCACTTTACGAAGCCTTTGAAGACAGTGAATCCGCGTTTAAGGCAGGGGCAGTGCTCAGTCTGGTCGGCAGCGTAAATATCCCGATCATCTATTGGTCGGTAGAATGGTGGAACAGCTTGCATCAGCCAGCGACCATTAAGTTTACAGAAGAATCGACTATGCACTCCGATATGCTGCAGCCTTTGTTGTTGATGATTGCAGGCTTCTATTGTTTTTATGCGTTATTGCTTTTGGTTTACACGCGCAGTGAAATACTTTTTCGCGAGCGTAATACGCAGTGGGTAAAGGCAATTGTAGCGAAAAAGTGTAACGATAATTTTACTGATAAATCGCTGCAAAGTTGATTCATCATTCTAAATCGATTTAATGAAAAAGGTTAGCTAAATGCAATTCGATAGCTTTTCGGCATTGATCGCCATGGATGGTCATGGTGTTTATGTATGGTCGGTTTACGGTATTTCCTTTGTCATCCTTTTTCTTTTAGCACTGAATCCCGTGTTGAAGAACAGAAGATTCTTTGTTGAGCAATCCATGAAGTCTCGGCGCGACTCGATGCTGAGTGAACGTAATGAGAAACGGTTGGTCAAATAATCCGCTCAAAACTAGCATGGCGGTACTATTCGCAATACGAGAATTGACTGGGGCGGTATAGGTTTAGGCATGCAGTCTGATGAATATTGGTCTCGGCCGGTTAAGTCTATTGAATGTAGATCTAAATAATGTCAAGCGGCTAGCAGTGCGCAGTCTACAAGTTATACCATTAGCAAAGGCAGCTATTAGCAAAGACAGTTCCCAAGAAAAAACACACCAACAGACAGTAAGGTTTTATTAGTAATGGCAATGCATCCCCTTAGAAAGCAGCGGTTAATCATCGTACTATTTATCGTATTTGGCGCGGCGGTAGCGGTCGGTCTGATTTCTTTTGCCTTAAGAGAAAACATAAACTTGTTTTATCCACCCTCTGACATTGCAGCAGGGAAAGCGCCCATCGACAAGCAAATTCGAGCTGGTGGTATGGTCTTGGAAGGCAGTGTGAAACGCGACCCTAATAGCCTGCGTGTTGAATTTGTGGTGACGGATTATGCTGCTAATATACCTGTGGTTTATACAGGAATACTGCCCGATCTATTTTCTGAGGGTGACGGTATAGTTGCGACCGGTAAATTGGATAATAACGGTGTATTTCAGGCGAACGAAGTATTAGCTAAGCACGATGAGAATTATATGCCTCCCGAGGTACAGGATGCCGTTGATAAAGCCGCTAATTTAACGAAAAGCTGATGTGCTTAGGAGCTACGCTGAGGTCCATTTCATATCCCTGTCGTCGAGCCGGGAATGAAATTGGATTCTAAGGTCAGCAGCGGAAAACCGCACGTTCAAGGTATGATCCCATAGAGATGTGTAAATAAGTTGGCGCAAATTTGCCGCTATGAAGGATGTAATGTTCGGACCGAAGAACTATTTGTGAAAATGTGGAGTAAATATGATTCCTGAGTACGGGCATCTGGCCCTAATTGTTGCTCTTACCCTCGCCATATTACAATCGGTGGTTCCGTTGTGGGGAGCAATTAGAGGCAACGTCTATTTCATGGCGATGAGCAGGTCATTAGCTGTGGGGCAGTTTGTTTTCATTGGTATGGCGTTTGCGGTTTTGTGTTATGTTTTTTTAACCGATGATTTTAGTGTGGCGCTGGCGGCAAATCATTCTAACTCCTTATTACCTGCGATCTACAAAATTTGCGCTGTTTGGGGTAACCACGAAGGCTCACTGCTGTTGTGGGTGTTCTTGCTGTCGGGCTGGACACTGGCTGTCGCTGTTTTCAGTCGTCAATTACCCTTAGACATGGTGGCAAGAGTTTTGTCGGTGATGGGTATGATCTCTACCGGTTTTCTCCTTTTTACCCTGATTACTTCAAATCCGTTTTTGCGAAATCTGCCGAACATTCCGTTAGACGGACGAGACCTCAACCCCTTGCTGCAAGATTTTGGCATGATCATCCACCCACCGATGTTGTATATGGGCTATGTCGGTTTTTCCGTGGCTTTTTCTTTCGCTGTGGCTGCCTTAGGTAGTGGGCGTCTCGATACCGCTTGGGCACGCTGGTCTCGCCCCTGGACCAATGTTGCCTGGGCGTTTTTAACCTTTGGAATCGCTTTAGGTAGTTGGTGGGCTTATTACGAATTGGGTTGGGGTGGTTGGTGGTTCTGGGACCCAGTAGAAAACTCGTCCTTTATGCCATGGTTGGTTGGAACTGCTTTAATTCATTCTCTCGCCGTCACCGAAAAGCGAGGTGTGTTCAAAAGCTGGACTGTTTTGCTCGCTATTTTCGCATTTTCCTTAAGTCTATTGGGTACATTCCTCGTGCGTTCTGGTGTCTTGACCTCGGTTCACTCTTTTGCAGCCGACCCGTCTCGAGGTATATTTATTCTGATATTCCTTGCATTGGTGATTGGCGGCTCATTAACCTTATACGCTCTGAGGGCACCGACGGTCGCGAGTAAGAGCCACTTTGGCTGGGCTTCCAGAGAGTTTTTGATTCTCGTTAATAACGTCGTACTGCTCGCTGCAACTTTGACGGTATTGTTCGGTACCTTATTTCCATTGATTATGGACTCCTTAGGTTTTGGCAAATACTCGGTTGGACCACCTTATTTTAATGCTGTTTTTGTACCGCTAATGGCGATTCTTGTTATTTTTATGGGCGCCGGTCCAAGTGCGCATTGGAAGAAAACCTCACTGAGTGGTTTGTCGTCCAAGCTGGTTGTTGCGGCAGTAACCAGTATTTTAGTCGGTGGCTTTTTCCCCCTTTTCTACGGTGAGTCCTACAACATAGCAACGGCGCTGGCGGTTTGTTTTGCTAGTTGGCTGATTTTTTCAGCGATCGCTAATGTGAAAGACAAGGTTCGACATGCCAAATCCTTGCCCGCAGGTTTAAAGCGTTTGTCTCGGTCTTATTATGGGATGGTTATCGCCCACATTGGTTTTGCCTGTTCGATTCTCGGCGTCTGTATCGTTAGTCAATACACCGAGGAAAAGGATTTACGTATGGGCCCCGGAGAGCAGGTTGAACTGGCCGGTTATACATTCAGTTTTCAAGGTACAAGGTCTGTTGATGGTGCCAATTACACCAGTGAGCAGGGAATAATTACGGTGACGAAAGATGGCTCGGTCGTCAATACTTTAAATCCGGAAAAACGACGTTACAAAGCCGGTCAGCAGGTGATGACAGAGGCCGCGATCGATCCGGGTCTTTGGCGAGATATCTATGTAGCACTGGGAGAGCCCCTAGCCGGAGGGGCTTGGGCGGTAAGATTGCATTATAAGCCGTTTGTTCGATGGATATGGCTAGGTGCCTTGCTCATGGCGTTTGGTGGTGCATTAGCCGCGTCTGACAAACGTTATCGGCAAAAGATAGGTCGGAAAAGTCAGGAGGGAGTGACTGGACAATCTGATTCTGCGCTGTTGACTCCAGGCTCACCGACAGTAGGTGCTGCTTGAAGTATCGTAGCGTTGAATTAGATAAAGCCCGCTTTATGGCTCTGATTAGGAAGTTAGCGGGAATACAGCTGAAAACGATTGTGAGAAAGAAAATTTTTCGAGTAGATAAGTGATGAACAGATTGAAATTATTTTTGCCGCTGGTGGCCTTTGTGGTTGTTGCCGCTTTTTTCTATGTGGTTCTAAACCGCATAGATCAAGGTGAATACAATCCTCAGGATTTGCCGTCGGCCCTGGTTAATAAGCCTTTCCCCGAATTTCAAATGGCTAGTTTAGAAGACCCATCGGTCCAGCTGTCCCGAGCAGATTTTCTTGGTGACATTGTATTGATAAATGTTTGGGCCACCTGGTGTCCATCCTGTCATGTCGAACACGGGTATTTGAATTATCTAGCGAAAGAAAAAGGCGTGTTCATCGTCGGCGTAAATTATAAAGATGAAGCGGCTGCCGCCAACGATTGGTTGGCAGAAAAAGGGAATCCCTATCGGATCAATATTTTAGACTCTCTTGGTCGTCTCGGGCTGGATATGGGTGTTACCGGCGCTCCCGAAACTTATGTGGTAGATCACCGCGGCTTTGTTCGTATGCGGTACCAGGGGCCGGTCAATGAATCTGTATGGCAGGAAAAATTTAAGCCCTTGTACGACGTGCTGCAAAAAGAACAGCGGGAGGCTGCAGGATGAGGATCCTTCTCAGTTTTATTCTATTGTATGTTTGCTCGGCCCATGCAGTGGTAGACACCTATGAATTTGACAATGATGTGATGCGTGATCGCTATCATTCTTTTGTTGAAGAACTGAGGTGCCCCAAGTGCCAAAACCAAAACCTTGCGGGTTCTAATTCTCCGATTGCCTCGGACTTACGCCGGGAGCTCCACCGCCTACTGCACGAAGGTCTGAGTGATCAACAAATTACTGATTATATGGTCAATCGATACGGTGACTTTATACTTTACCGACCTCAATTTAATTCCGAAACTGCACTGCTGTGGTTGGCGCCGGTCATTTTTCTGGCATTCGGCGCGATGATTGTACTGGTCATTTTAAGGCGTCAAAAAGTGGCGGTAAAAAGAGAAGGTAGCGACATTTTTGCTGATGAAGATCAGCAAAAACTAAAGCAATTGTTACAAGATAACAGCGTAGTTGAGTCTCAGGACACTAATAGCCAAATAAAGGAATGACATAAATGCCTGAGTTTTACTTTGTAATGATTGTTTTGTTTGCTATTGCATCCTGTTTCGTTATTTTCCCAATTATGCTGAATCGCAGTACCGTCGATCATGATCGCAGTGTCATAAATGTTGGCTTGTTTAAACAGCGCTTGAACGAATTAGAAGCTGAAAAAGCCAATCAAGTTATCGAAGAAGATGAATTCCAACGCTTGAAAGTCGAACTGGAGCGCCGTTTGCTTGATGAGACGGCCGCCGGTTCTCCGAATCCTGCGCCGAGGCAAGTTAATCAAATTGCAATGCGGGTTCGTTTGGCAATTTTCGCTGTCGTGCCCGTCGTTGCTTACCTGGTATACCAGCAAGTCGGGGCAAAGGCAGATTGGGAGATTGTGGATACTCTTAAACAGGTGCGGTTTCACGCGGCGGCCGGCCAAGATACAAAGGCGGATATTCAACAACTGCTGCGTCAACTAAATCTCCGTTTGGAGCAACAGCCCGCTAATCCGGAATACCTGATGACAGTCGCTAGTGTACAAATGGAGACGGAAAATTATCCGGCTGCGGCCGAGGCATATCAGCGCTTAGTTGCGCTTTATCCCAGTGATCCCCGTTTGCTGGGCAGCTATGCGCAGGCTCTTTATTTGTCTGCTGATCGTACCTTAACGACTCAGGTGAAGGCGGTTGCAGATAAGGCCTTATCCATTGACCCAAAACAGTCGGGAATATTAGGCATGTTGGGAATGGCCAGTTTCGAAACTCAAGATTACCGTTCGGCCATTCTTTACTGGACTAAACTGGCGGCCTTACTCGAGCCCAATTCGGACAACCAACAGATGATTAGTAAAGGGATTGAGCAAGCCAAAACCCTGTTACTAGCGAGCGGTGGAGTGAGTGCGGACGAGCTAAATAAAATGACGAGTGGTTCGGAGCAGTCGGAACAAAAAACTGCCGCCGTGACTGTAAGAGTGTCTATCGATAGTTCCTTAACACCCGATCCTGATGCGGCTGTTTTTGTGTTTGCCCGAGCAGTGGTCGGTCCTCCAATGCCCCTGGCTGTCGCTCGGCTTCGCGTTTCGGATTTACCGGCAACAGTGCAGCTTGATGATTCGATGGCGATGGCCCCGAGTTTAAAATTATCGAGCTTCGACAAGGTTAATATCGTTGCACGTGTATCTAAAGAGGGCACTGCCATACGCGGATCCGGTGATATTGAAGGAAAGTTTGGCCCGCTTGAAGTCATCGCCAATAAGGATCTAGTTTCTATTGTTATTGAGACAATCGTTCCGTGAGCACGGACGTTCGCTAAGAATATTCTCTCAAAAAACCCTTAAATTCTGTAAATCAGCATAGTTCTGCGCCAGTAAACGCTATAAACTACCGCATGTTTTCAAAAGAGGGTCGCGATTAATAATAAGAATCGTGCTTTGAAACTGTAAATTCAGTAAATACATGTAGTTACGTGGTAAAATTAGAATAGAATGCGACTTAAAAATATCAAGCTGGCAGGGTTTAAATCCTTTGTCGATCCAACGGATGTTGCCTTTCCTAGCAACTTGGGATGTGTTGTTGGTCCCAATGGTTGTGGAAAATCAAATATCATTGACGCAGTGCGCTGGGTAATGGGTGAAAGCTCAGCCAAAAATCTGCGCGGTGAATCGATGACCGATGTCATTTTTAATGGCTCGATAAATAGAAAACCGGTCGGTCAGGCAACAATAGAGCTGGTGTTTGATAATAGCGATGGAACCTTAGGTGGAGAGTATGCGGGATTTGCGGAGATCTCGATTCGGCGGAAGGTAACTCGCGAAGCCACCTCCGATTACTATTTGAACGGCACGAAATGTCGGCGCCGCGATATCACCGACATTTTTCTCGGTACGGGCTTGGGGCCGCGCAGTTATGCCATAATTGAACAGGGCATGATTTCAAGGTTGATTGAATCCAAGCCGGAAGAGCTACGGGTTTTTATCGAGGAAGCAGCGGGGATTTCCAAATACAAAGAGCGTCGTCGCGAGACTGAAAATCGAATGCGGCGCACGACAGAAAACCTTGAGCGACTCACGGATTTGCGCGATGAATTGGGCCGTCAGCTACAGCACCTGCAACGCCAGGCACAATCAGCAGAAAGGTATACCGAACTAAAAAAAGAAGAGCGGCTATTGAAGGCGCAACTTCAAGCGTTGCAATGGAAGGCGCTCGACATACAGGTACGGGGCCACGAAACCACTATCCGTGATCTGGAAGTGAAGTTGGAGTCTGTGATCGCGGAACAGCGCTCAATCGATACCGATATAGAAAAATTTCGCGATGTACATACGGATACCATGGACCGGTTTAATGAAATTCAAGCTCGCTTTTACGGCATCGGGGCGGAAATCGCGCGGTCTGAACAGACGATTCAGCACCAACAGGAAAGGAGCCGTCAGTTTAAGGAAGACTTACAGCAGGCCGAGCGCAATTATCAAGAAGCCACCGAGCATTTAGCGGCAGACACGGAAAAGTCGGAACGCTGGGCTTTGGAGATCGAAGAGATTCAACCGGAACTGGAATTGGCTCAAGGTTCTGAAGAAGAAACTGCCGGGGCCTTAGCAACAGCAGAAGATGCCATGCAAGATTGGCAGCAGCAATGGGACGAGTTCAACCAGAAAGCGCAAGACCCCCGCCAGAAAGCCGAAGTGCAGCAGTCTAGAATTCTACATCTTGAGCAATCTCTACAGCGAATTCAACAGCGTATCGCCAAGCTTGAGGAAGAAAAAGAGAGTTTGAGCGCTGGTCCCGTCGATGAAGAAATTGAATTACTCATTGAGCAGCTCGCCGAAGCTGATTTAGTGGCTGAAGAAAACAAACAGAAGCTCGATGATCAAGTCAGCGCTATTTATGAGCGTCGCGAGACGAATACCGCCAGTAGTGCTCAGCTGGATGAAAAACGTAGTCTATTACAGAGTAAGCGCGGTCGGTATGCGTCCTTAGAAACCTTGCAACAAGCCGCTTTAGGGCAGCAAAAAGGCGCGATCAGCGACTGGTTGGAAACAAATTCGCTAGGCCAGAACCAACGTTTGGCAGAAACATTGACAGTGGCTGAGGGTTGGGAAAAAGCAGTTGAAACGGTTCTCGGAGACAATCTGCAAGCCGTTTGCGTCGATGGTTTAGAGGCGTTCGCCAAGTTGGCAGAAGATATTGCCAAAGGCAGTATTACCTTAGTCGACAACCAGAAAGACGGTTTGTCAGGAAGCCAGGCTTCTGAAACCTTGACCTCTGCAACGTTTGAGTCACGGCGTTTAGCCGACAAGCTTGGGGGAGGGCCGCAAGCGAGAAGTTTGTTGGCGGGAGTTTTCACCACTGTCGATTTATCCGAAGCCTTGTCTTTGCGCTCTCAGTTAGCGCACCACGAATCGTTAGTCACTCCTGAAGGTTTGTGGATCGGCCCCAATTGGCTAAGAGTGGCTAAAGACTCTGATGAGCAAGCGGGAGTTTTACTGCGTCAGCAAGAATTGGATAACCTTATCGGCGAGATATCTGACTTGGAACAACGCACAGAAACGATTGAGCAAGACTTACAGACGGGTAGAGAATCTCTGAGGGGCCTCGAAATGAGGCGTGAAGAAATTCAGCGGGACATTCAAAGCCAAAATAGCCAGCAGGGCGAACTGCGTTCTGAGTTAAGTGGCAAACAGGTAAAAGTCGAGCAGATTAGCGTTCGGCGGGAAAGAATTAATAGTGAAATCGATGAGAGTCGCGAGCAATTTCAGGTCGAGCAGGAGAGCTTGGGTGAAGCGCGTATCATCTTATCCGACGCGATCGATAACATGGGGATTGATGCGACTCGCAGAGAGGAGTTATTAGCTACCCGTGACAATAGTCGTACTATTCTCGATCAGGCTCGCCAGCGCGCACGGCACGATAAAGACTCCGCTCATCAGCTCGCTATGCGCTTTCAATCTTTGCGAGCGCAAATTGATTCAATGGCACAAAATATCGATCGGACCCGAAATCAGGTCGGCCAACTAGAGCAACGACGTGAAACGTTGAAAGAAGGCATTAGCAGTGCTGATGAGCCGGTTGAAGAGATGCAATTGGCTCTCGAGGCGCAATTAGAACAACGTTTGCAGGTAGAGCAAGAATTAAGCGAGGCTCGCAGTAAAGTTGACGAGGTAGAGCACGCTCTACGCGAGTCAGAAGGTAAGCGAAGTGGCGTAGAGTCTCGCGTTCAAGAAGTGCGCAGTAAACTGGAGCGGGCTAGAGTTGAGGTTCAGGGATTACAGGTTCGGCGGCGTACTTTGGAAGAACAGCTAATAGAGGCTCAATATGACCTTGAGACTGTCATTGCAAACCTGCCGGAAGATGCGGCAGAGAAGCTTTGGCACGAGAACTTGGAGTCTATCGGTCGACGCGTGGCGCGATTGGGCCCGATAAATTTAGCTGCGATTGACGAATACAAGTCACAGTCAGAGCGGAAAACCTACTTGGACGCTCAAAACGATGATTTGGAAGAAGCACTGAGAACCCTGGAAAATGCTATTCATAAAATTGATAAAGAAACACGGCAGCGTTTCAAAGAAACTTTTGACAATGTTAATAGCAGTCTGCAGGAGTTGTTTCCTAAGGTGTTTGGCGGCGGAACTGCTTACCTGGAAATGACCAGCGATGATTTATTAGATACTGGTATCGCAATAATGGCGCGCCCCCCCGGGAAAAGAAACAGCACGATTCACCTATTGTCTGGTGGTGAAAAAGCGCTGACTGCCATTGCCTTGGTTTTCTCAATATTTCGTTTGAACCCCGCTCCATTTTGTATGCTTGATGAAGTTGACGCTCCGTTGGATGATGCAAATGTCGGGCGTTACGCACGCTTGGTCAAAGAAATGTCGGAATCGGTTCAATTCATCTACATAACCCACAATAAGATTGCCATGGAAATGGCCGAGCAGTTAATGGGTGTCACAATGCATGAGCCTGGGGTCTCTCGTTTAGTGACCGTAGATGTTGAAGAAGCCGCTGAACTTGCAGCAGTTTAAACACTCTACTAAATTGAATTATCGGATAAATTGAATAATCGGACAAAACGAGTCTATTGAAAGTTCATGGCTCAGATAGAACAATAAGTGAAATATGGCCTGCAGGCATAGGCGATAAATTTTTGATAGATTGTTGCTTAGCGAATAAGTTTTAACAAGAGAGTAAGTAAAAGGCTCTTTGGCTTAATTGAGCTAAGCTGTAAGAAATCAAAATGACAATTAATTTTAACTAGAAGGGTTAACGAAACGATGGAACTCAGTGTTCGCGACTGGATGATCGTTGTTGGTGTTTTGTTGATAGTGGTTGTACTTTTGGACGGCTATCGTCGGGTACGCAACGAGCGCCGGGGAAATATTCGCATGTCTTTGAATAGGAGTTTCCTAGACTCCGACGGCACTGATATTGAGCATACCAGTGAATTACCCAATGGTGGAGCGCGGGTAATCAGGTCGCCGGAACACCAGAGCTATAATCGCCATAATGCATCTCAGCATGATGAGCCTCACATTGGTGATGAAGATCTCGATTTAAGTCAGGCTGTGCCAATGTTAATGGAGTCTGTTGAAAACGACAGCGCCACTGCACAAGAACCAGCCGCAGGCAGTTCTCACTCTTATCCTACCGACAGCGGTAATACCGCTACCGATCGTCCCGGTAGCGGCATATCAGATAAGACGGTTAGTCGTGAGTATGACGAGCCAGTGCATGAGTCTGTTGAGGAAAGTTTCGACGAATCTCCGTATCAACATAACTTATTGTCAGAAAGTTCGGATAACAAACCTAAGAATTCGTCAAAGGGTTCTCAAAATGACCCTGGCGAACAGGAAGTCTTTGTTATTAACGTCAACGCAAAAAATGAATTTTTTAAAGGACCAGACTTATTACATATTTTGTTAGCCTGTGATTTACGTTTTGGTGATATGAATATTTTTCATCGTCACGAAAATGCGAACGGTACGGGAGCTGTGCAATTTAGTATGGCTAACAGTGTCCATCCTGGAACTTTTGATCTTGAGGCTATTGATGAATTTACCTCCCCTAGCGTGAGCTTCTTCATGAGTATACCCGGTGCCGAAGACCCAATGCAGGCCTTTGATTACATGGTAGAAACCGCGCAGTGTTTAGTAAAAAACCTCGATGGAGAGCTGCGTGATGAGTCTCGAAGTGTTATGACAACGCAAACATTAGAGCATTGTCGCCAGAGAATTCGCGATGCCGAAAGGCGCCAGCTAGCGCACAATGCCTAAACGGCTCATTTTGTTATTTTTCGTCATTCCACGGGTCGGCACTAATTAAATGTCTGAGAGTTATACGGTGCAACAGCGAGTAAACGAACTGCGCGATACGATCAATAAGCATAACTATCAATATTATGCCCTGGATGATCCCTCCATTCCCGATGCTGAATATGATCGGCTCATTCGTGAGCTGCAGCAACTAGAAAAACAATACCCCGAGTTGGTGTCAGAGGACTCGCCTACGCAAAGAGTGGGTGCCAAACCTTTAGCCGGTTTTTCTCAAGTCTCACATGAAGTTCCGATGTTGTCGCTGGATAACGTTTTTAACGCGAAGGACTTAAGGGGGTTTGAGCAGCGAATTCGAGACCGCCTAGGACGCAGTGATCCAATTACCTTTACCTGTGAACCAAAGCTGGATGGTGCTGCCGTGAGCTTGTTGTACCGTTTTGGTAGGTTGGAGCGAGGTGCAACCCGAGGAGACGGGGTTGTCGGCGAAGATATCACTCACAATGTTCGGACCATTCCGTCTATCCCCCTAGTATTGATCGGAGACAATTTTCCTGATGTCCTGGAGATTCGCGGGGAAATTTACATGCCCCGAGTTGGGTTTGAAGCCTTTAATGAAAAGGCTCGGGTAAAAGGCGAGAAGCTATTTGTGAACCCCCGCAATGCAGCCGCCGGTAGTTTGCGGCAATTGGATGCCAGAATAACAGCGAGTCGACCGTTGGAAATGTGTTGTTACAGCGTAGGTTTAGTTCAAGGTGGAGATCTGCCGAATAGCCACAGCGACATCCTCATGCAGCTACAACGATGGGGGCTGCGCATAAATAGTGAGATGCGCACGGTTGTCGGCGGCGACGAATGCCTTGATTATCACGACGGTCTGTTAACTAAACGTGAGGCATTGCCCTACGACATAGATGGTATCGTCTATAAGGTTGATGACCTGGAATTACAGCAGCGTTTGGGCTCGACAGCTAAAGGGCCCCGCTGGGCAATCGCTCATAAGTTTCCCGCTGAAGAAGAAATGACAAAACTACTCGGTGTCGATTTTCAGGTGGGTCGCACTGGAGCGATAACGCCGGTGGCACGGCTGGAACCGGTGTTTGTAGGTGGCGTGACAGTCAGCAATGCGACCTTGCACAATCGTGATGAAATCGATCGATTAAACGTCATGGTTAACGATACCGTTATTATTCGGCGCGCAGGTGATGTTATTCCGCAGGTCGCGAAAGTTGTTATGGAGCGACGGCCCGCGAATACAGAAGCGATAGTATTTCCTCAGCAATGCCCCGTTTGCGATTCTGAGTTAATTCGCGTTGAGGGAGAGGTTGTCACCCGATGCAGCGGTACACTGATTTGCGGCGCGCAACAAAAAGAGGCGATTAAGCATTTTTCCTCTCGGAAAGCACTGGATATAGACGGGCTGGGAGATAAGCTCGTCGAGCAGTTGGTCGATGAAAAGTTAATCTCGTCAGTCGTTGACCTCTATTCATTAACGGTCGAGCAGTTGATAACATTGGACCGAATGGGCAGTAAGTCTGCCGAGAATTTGGTGGCCGCGCTGAATGCCAGTAAAGAGACAACATTGCCTAAATTTTTGTTCGGTTTGGGTATACGCGAGGTTGGCGTGGCTACCGCGGCAAGTCTGGCAAAGTACTTCGGCACCTTGGCCGCTTTGCAAAAGGCCAGCGTAGAAGATTTGTTGAGTGTAACGGACGTCGGTCCTGTTGTGGCGCAACATGTACATGATTTTTTTAATAATACGTCAAATTTCGATATGTTAAATATATTACATGATAAAGGAATACGCTGGCCTGATATCGAAGTCAAACATGCCGACGACTTGCCTCTAGCGGGTATGGTCTATGTTATTACAGGTACCATCGAGTCACTGGGACGTATTGAGGCAAAAGAAGCACTTGAAGCCTTGGGAGCGAAAGTGGCGGGCTCCGTTTCAAAAAAAACCAGCTGTGTTATCGCAGGCCTGAATGCCGGGTCTAAACTGACTAAGGCGCAAACATTGGGTGTCGATGTTATCGACGAGGCTGAATTTATTAAATTGCTGGCAAAGTATTGAGACTCTATTAATGGCGGGACTTCCAGTGACATTGAAGGGCTTGTTGTACGGGTTCATTTCACTGTTTTTGTTAGCGGGTTGCGCAACTGCACCGCCCGAAAATCTAAACGATATATGTCAGATATACCGCGACAAAAGTGGTTGGTATGATGACAGTGTTAATGCGAGGTCTCAGTGGAGCTCTCCCATTCCTGTAATGATGGCAATTATGCATCAGGAGTCGCGATTTGAATCGACCGCGAAACCGCCCCGAACGAAAATCTTCGGGTTTATTCCTGGCCCTAGACCCTCGAGTTCTTACGGTTATTCTCAAGCGAAAAAGGAAACTTGGAATGGCTATATGCAAAGTAGCGGCAATTACGGTGCCGACCGCGACGATTTCGACGATGCTATCGACTTTATAGGTTGGTATAACAGTGTTAGCGTGAAGCGGTGTAGTATCAAGAAAGACGATGCCTATCATCTCTATTTGGCCTATCACGAAGGTCACGGTGGTTTTAATCGTCGTAGTTTCAACAATAAAGCGTGGTTAAAGACGGTGGCAAAAAAAGTCTCTGCCCGCTCTAAACGCTATGATGCTCAACTCCGCACATGTGCCAAGAGTCTTAAAAAACCATGGTGGCACCTATTCTAAAGTCCCGTCTTTTTTGTCATTTTCTCTCGTATTTAATTGCAACTGCCATAACTCGAAATTGTTCCGGTATCCACATTCTTAGTCACTATGGGTAACTAGTCACTTCGGGTAATTACTTCGGACAGTCATTTCTGACAATCTCTGACCGCGACGTGACAGCGTTGAACAACGAATAAGAGCGGTCGAAACCGGCCTAGGTAATTGTATTCCCGCCCGCGCTGTTTGATCGCTAACGATTGTCCCCCGATTTGATCGTTTTTTGACGATCATGTTGTTTATACGCTACTTAGCAGCTGATTCTTTTTCCCGCATATGATTTAATTGGTGCATCTAACGACGCTTCGGAGACGTGAGCGCGTGACAAGAATAAATTGAATATGGCTCGGTAGTTCCAGCCAATTGACTACGTGGGAAGGATGACTTGAAACCAACAAATATTAATGATCCTGAATACTTTCACAAGGTGGTGGACTGCCAATATGCATGTCCTGCACATACACCCGTTCCAGAATATATTCGACTAATCGCCGCCGGTCGATACACGGAAGCCTACATGGTGAACTGGGAGTCCAATGTGTTCCCCGGCGTGCTGGGTCGTACCTGTGACCGACCGTGTGAGCCAGCCTGTCGTCGCGGCCGTATTGATGAAGAGCCCGTTGCTATCTGTCGTTTAAAACGAGTCGCCGCCGATAACAAAAACGACGATGACGTCGACGCCTTAATGCCCCAAATTCCCAGCCAAAAAAATGGTCGTCGAATAGCGCTAATTGGGGGCGGGCCTGCGTCGCTTACCGTTGCTCGCGATCTAATGCCACTGGGTTACTCTATCGATATGTACGACGACCAACCCGCTGGTGGTGGGTTTATGCGTAGTCAGATTCCGTCCTTTCGATTACCGATAGAAGTGTTAAACCAGGAAGTAAACTATATTACCGATATGGGTGTAATCACGCATTACGATACCTATGTGGATAGTTTAAAGGATGTCTTGCACAAGGATTACGATGCTGTTTTCGTGGGTACTGGTGCGCCACGAGGCAGAGATCTGGAAATAAAAGGGCGTAACGATGCTCCCGATAATATTCATATCGGTATAGATTGGTTGGGAAGTGTCGCCTTCGAACATATCGAATCGATCGGTAAAAAGGTAATAGTTTTGGGCGGCGGGAATACCGCGATGGATTGTTGTCGAACCTCGCTGCGTTTAGGTGCTGAAAGCGTCAATGTAGTCGTTCGCAGCCCGAGTGTTGATATGAAAGCGTCGCCATGGGAAATCAAGGATGCCGAGCGTGAGGGAGTCCCAATTTTTGAGAATCACACACCTAAGGAATTCGTTGTAAAAGAAGGTAAGTTAATCGGCATGGTGTTTGAGCTCGTTAGGGCTGAATACGATCAGAAAGGAAAGCGGTCACTCATTCCAACGGGTGCTCCAGACGTATTTATGGAGTGCGATGACGTCTGTATCGCGGTCGGTCAGGATAATGCGTTTCCATGGATAGAGCGAGATCTGGGTTTGGAGTTCGGGAAATGGGACATGCCGGTGATTGATAAGGAAACGTTTCAGTCGACCAACCCAACCGTTTTCTTTGGCGGCGATGCTGCATTTGGACCGGAGAATGTCATTACCGCCGTCGCCCATGGGCATCAAGCTGCGGTTTCAATCGATCTTTATCTAAATGGTGAAAGTGTTAACAATCGGCCTGCACCGGGCGTTCATTTACTCAGTCAAAAAATGGGCATTCACGAATGGATTTACGACAGTCCCGTGGTGAATGATGTTCGCTATGCAGTCCCTCATGTCGAGGTAGGGCAGTCACTAAAAGATCGAATGATGGAAGTCGAGCTGGGCTTTGATGCGGGCACTGGATATGCAGAGGCGCAGCGCTGTCTCAATTGTGACGTGCAGACTGTTTTTAAGGAGTCTCTTTGTATTGAATGTGACGCCTGTGTCGACATTTGTCCGACAGACTGTATTACCTTTACCGACAATGACACGGAAGAAAAGTTACGTAAAAATTTAAGCGCGCCAGCCAAGGATTTGTCTCAAGATCTCTATGTATCAACAGACAAGCTGCCGACAAAGCGAGTAATGGTTAAGGACGAAGATGTCTGTTTACACTGTGGCTTGTGCGCTGAACGCTGTCCGACTGCTGCTTGGGATATGCAGAAGTTTTTGTATACCGTAACGAAAGCCGGGCAGTTAGATGAAGAAGTGGGGCAAGAAGCATGAGTCAGACGATAAAAAAAGAAAAGGTTCGTATCGAATCAGTTAATGATCTTGTGGTTAAATTTGCGAATGTAAACGGAACGGGTTCCGCTAGCGCTAACAATCTATTTGCAAAAGCTGTCTTTCGAATGGGATTGTCTGTCAGTCCAAAGAACATCTTTCCATCGAATATTCAGGGGCTGCCCACGTGGTATGAAGTCAGAGTTAATGATAAAGGCTATTTAGGGCGGCGCGACGGCGTTGATATAATGGTGAGTGTCAATCCTCAGAGTATGGCGCAAGATATTCAGGAGGTTTCCTCAGGCGGATATTTCATTTATGACAATACTCGACCTCTCGATATACGGTTGGCACGTAACGATATATCGTTAATCGGCTTACCGCTGACTCAGATATGTCTCGATGAATACAAGGACCCTCGTCAGCGTCAACTATTCAAAAACGTTATTTATGTCGGTGCTTTGGCGGCGTTAATCGACATTGAATTTGACGTGCTAACGAGTTTGGTTGCCGACCAGTTTCAAGGAAAGGAGAAGTTGATCGTACCTAACGTGCATGCACTTGAACTCGGCTTTCAGTATGTAAAGGAAAATTATTCATGTCCGCTGCCAGTAAGAATTGAGCGACGGGATAATCTAGGTGAGAAGTTATTGATTGACGGTAACACGGCCTGCGGTCTCGGTGCCATATATGGAGGCGCTACGGTAGCTGGGTGGTATCCGATTACACCGTCGACGTCAGTGATTGAGGCCTTCGAAAAATATTGCAAGCGCCTGCGCATCGATCCCGGGAGTGGCAAGAAAAAATATGCCATTGTCCAGGCGGAAGATGAATTGGCGGCCATCGGAATGGTGATTGGTGCAAGCTGGAATGGTGCTCGCGCATTTACAGCAACTAGCGGGCCTGGAATTTCCTTAATGAGTGAGTTCTTGGGTTTAGCTTATTTTGCTGAAATTCCTACCGTTTTGATTGATGTTCAGCGCAGCGGGCCCTCGACGGGAATGCCAACAAGAACTCAACAGTCTGACGTATTGGCTTGTGCTTACGCGTCTCACGGTGACACTAAGCACGTATTGGTCTTTCCTTCCACGCCAAAGGAATGTTTCGAAATGACTGCCCAGGCTTTTGATTTAGCGGAACAGCTACAGACACCTGTTATTATGTTAACTGATCTTGATTTGGGAATGAACGATACGATGTCGGACCCCTTTCAATGGGACGATGATCGGGAATACAAGCGCGGAAAGGTGCTATCCTCAGACGATCTGGAAAACATGAGTGAGCGATTTGGTCGTTATCTTGACGTCGATGACGACGGTATCACTTATCGCACATATCCCGGAACACATCCGACTAAAGGTTCTTTCTTTACTCGCGGGACATCTCGTGATGAGTATGCTGTGTATACCGAAGACGGCAGCAAGTATGCCGAGAACATGGATCGTTTATTGAAAAAATGGGAGACCGGGAAGCACTATGTGCCGGCACCAGAAATTATCATTGCCGGAGACGGCAGCAAAATAGGAATTATCCATTTTGGCACGAGTATGGATCCCACGCTTGAGGCGATCGATTATTTAGCCGACGAGGGAACAGTTGTCGATAGCTGTCGTATAAAAGCATTTCCTTTCAATCAGGAAGTTGAAGATTTTGTTGCGCAACACGACACCGTATTTGTTATTGAGCAAAACAGGGATGCACAGATGCGAGCATTACTGGTTAATGAATGTGATATCGATCCAAAGCATTTGAAAAAAATATTAAACTTTGACGGCATGCCGATCACAGCGCGTTTTATTCAGGCAAAGGTCAATAGCTATATTAAAAATGACAATGTGACCCCACTGCGTCGAAAGCATGGTCAAAAAGGAATGAGTTAGAATGAGTTATTTAAAACCGGATTTTCGTCATCCCGATTTGCCCATCAATGACTTGGGCTATACCAAGAAAAACTACGAGGGAACTATTTCGACCTTGTGTGCGGGCTGCGGCCACGATTCTATCAGCGGTGCTATCGTTCAGGCCATTTTCGAACTATCTATTCCTCCTCACAGTGTCGCAAAGATGTCAGGTATTGGTTGTTCTTCCAAAACGCCCAGTTACTTTTTGGGTGATTCACATGGCTTCAATTCAGTACACGGGCGCATGCCGTCGGTGGCAACCGGCGCGAATATGGCAAACAGAGAGATGATATACATCGGCGTGTCAGGTGACGGTGATACCGCCTCGATCGGTATGGGGCAGTTTACCCACGCCGTGCGTAGAAATTTGAACATGATGTATATCGTTGAGAACAATGGGTGTTATGGTTTAACTAAAGGCCAGGATTCTGCAACGTCGGATGTGGGTTCGGCTAGCAAAAAAGGTGAACCAAATCCCTTTGAGCCGATAGATTTGGCCAGCGTGGCTTTACAATTGGGAGCCACCTTTGTCGCTCGAAGTTTCTCAGGTGACAAAAAACAATTGATTCCTTTGATTAAGGCTGCAATCTCGCATCAGGGTTTCGCTTTCATCGATATTATTTCTCCCTGCGTAACCTTCAATAATACGGCTAAATCGACCAAAGGCTATGAGTATATTCGAGAGCATTTAGCGGCTACCGGTACCGTTGACTTTGTCCCAATGAAAGAAGAAATTACAACAAGCTATAGCGCAGGGCATTCGCAAGAAGTGACAATGCATGATGGATCGGTCGTACATTTACATAAGGCAGACGACCGCTTGGATATTCACAGCAGTCGTTCTGCCCTAGGGTTGATTAAAGACTATAGAGCTCAGGATAAGGTACTTACTGGACTGTTGTATTTAGATCCGGACTCTCAGGAGCTTCACGAAAGTATTGGAACGACTAGCCGGCCTCTGCGAGCACTGAGTGAAAATGATCTGTGTCCAGGCAGTCGTACCCTAAAAACGATTAACGATAGCTTTCGGTAGTTCCGAGCGGAGTTATTACCTGGGTTTTCTACTGAAGAAATCTAGGTTTTTGTTGGGCGCAACGGGAATATCACCATTCACCGATATTTTCCATTGAGAGCCAGGGTTCAGCAGCTTCGAGTGATCCATTTTTTTGGAGAAGCTCTATGGAGATATTGTCGGGGGATCTAACAAAAGCCATATGGCCGCATCGGGGAGGGCGGTTGATCGTTACCCCAGCATCCATCAAGCGTTGACAAATTTCGTAAATGTCGTCAACTTCAAAAGCCAAATGACCAAAATTTCGTCCTTCCGAATAGTTGTTGTCGTCCCAATTGTAGGTGAGTTCTAGGGCCGGAGCTCTTCCCTCGTTGAAGCTGGCAAGGTCTTCTTCAGCACACAGAAAAATAAGGCTAAATCGAGCTGCTTCATTATCGTATCTGGATGCTTCGGCCAGCCCGAGTTTATTACAATAAAAATCCAGTGATTCTTCAAGATTCTTTACCCGGACCATTGTGTGAAGGTAGCGCATTGTAATACTCCGATATTTTTGTTGAGAGACACATTACTTCAGTGCGATATCATTAACCACTCAGTACTGCTTTCGAAGCGGCATAATTCCAATATTCAAAAGACCAGCTTTTTAAAAGTCAAACCTGTTCTTTTAAAAGCTCTTATTGAACGCCGGGGCCTGCATTGTAGATTGTTATTCGCAGTTACTAAATATACACTATTGTTCAGCAGGTTTTTATTATTTTCAGGTATTGGCTATCTGCCCTGTGACTTGCTGACTCGACAGATATTCTTCGTAACTGCCTTGAAAATCAATAAGCTGGCGATCACTAATTTCTACAATACGGGTTGCCAGTGACGAAACGAATTCGCGGTCGTGGCTGACAAAAATAAGGGTTCCTTCGAAATGTTCAAGCGCAAGATTGAGTGCTTCGATTGACTCCATATCTAAATGGTTAGTTGGTTCATCGAGAATAAGGACGTTGGTGTCCATCATCATAAGCATGCCAAATAATAGTCGATTTTTCTCTCCCCCCGAACAAACTTTAACCTGCTTTTTAAAGTCATCACTTGAGAACAACAACCGACCGAGTGTAGCGCGGACAATTTGGTCGTCGTGAGTGGGTTTGCGCCATTGGCCCATCCAGTCAAACAAATTCAAATCGCAATCGAATTGAGCGTTGGAGTCTTGTGGGCAGTAGCCCAGGGTGGCGTTTTCTGCCCATTTAATCGTGCCATGAGAAGCCTGAAGATCATTCATTAAGCAGCGTAAGAAAGTTGTTTTTCCTGCGCCGTTTTCGCCGATAATTGCAAGGCGAGATCCGGCTTCCAGAATGATATTACCGTCGCTAAACAAAGGCAGGTTTTCATCGTTATTGCCTTCAAAGCAGTGACCAAATTGCTCCAGGATAAGGGATTGGCGATGCAGTTTTTTATCTTGCTTAAATCGAATATAGGGGCTTACACGGCTCGAGGCTTTTATCTCGTCGAGTTGAATTTTTCCAATTTGTTTAGCCCGTGAAGTTGCCTGCTTAGCTTTTGATGCATTGGCGGAAAAGCGGCTAACAAACTGTTGAAGGTCGGCAATCTGCGCTGACTTCTTTGCATTTTGTGATTGGAGGCGTTCTCGAGCCTGGGTGGAGGCTGTCATGAAATCGTCGTAATTTCCAGGGTATACACGTAACTCGCCATAGTCGATGTCTGCCATGTGCGTGCATACGGCGTTCAGAAAGTGCCGGTCGTGAGATATGATGACCATGGTGCTTTTGCGCTCGTTCAGCATTCCTTCGAGCCAGCGGATGGTATTTATATCGAGATTGTTCGTTGGTTCATCCAGCAACAAAATGTCGGGGTCGGAAAATAGTGCTTGCGCCAGAAGTACGCGAAGCTTCCATCCCGGAGCAACTTCACTCATGGGCCCTTCATGTAAAGATTCCTCAATTCCAGCGCCTAAAAGTATTTCTCCTGCGCGACTTTCAGCGCTGTAGCCGTCCAGTTCCGCAAACCTTACTTCAAGTTCGGCAACCTGCATGCCTTCTTCTTCTGTCATTTCTGGCAGAGAATATATTCTTTCTCTCTCTTGTTTTGTTAACCATAGCTCACTGTGGCCCATTATAACGGTATCAATGACGGTATATTCTTCGAAGGCAAACTGGTCCTGGTGGAGTTTGCCAACACGTTCGCCTGGGCTAATAGTGACGTTACCGGAGCTGGGCGTTAAGCTCCCGTCAACAATTTTCATAAAAGTTGATTTGCCACAGCCATTGGCACCGATAAGTCCGTACCGGTTGCCATCACCAAATTTGACCGATATGTTTTCAAATAGAGGCTTCGCCCCAAATTGCATGGTGATGTTTGCAGTTGATATCAATGGGGTATTCCTGATTAATGCCTACGTGACCGTGTGGAACGGAGCGGGCGAATCGTTATTCGTTAAGATTGCCTTCGAGAAACAGAAAGTTCACGAAGGGCTTCTATTGTGGTGCAGATGTGGACGGCAATAAATTAGCTCTTAGCTACTTCGGTCTCATCCACGGCTTCATCTTTTTTGTCAGTGCTGTCCGCTTCGGTTGCTTCAACTTCGACTGCTTCGCCAGTGTCAGATTCTGCTTGTTCAGAATCGACTTCCTCGTCAGGTTTCAATTCTTCCAGTTCGGCTTCCAGTTTCGCTATAGTGTTTAAATGGTCGTGATTTTCCTGCTTGTAATTCTTGATGTTTTTACTTAGTAGAGCATTGGCCGTGCGCTGTTCTTCCAGTTTCTTTTTTGTGTTGACTAGATTTTTCTTTAGTTTTTCGGCGTCAAGCTGTTTAAGGTTTTTAACAATCACTTTAAGCTCATTGAGTTCTTTTTGAGCGAGTTTAGTCTTTTTACGCTGTGCATCGCCTTCAAGTTTCAGCTTTTCAGCACGGTTATTTGTTTCGCGCATTTCTTGCTCAAGACGTTTTGATTCTGAGCCGCGCGCTTTTAGATCACTGATTTGAGCTGCCTGATCAACTACCGTCGCTTGCAACTTGGATTGTGATGCAGTGGATTCTTCGAGTTTGTAACGTTCAGCAGTCAGTTTTTTCTCGTATTGAGCTTTCAGGTCTAGCTCAAGTTTCATCAATGCTTCTAATTTATCAATCGCCGACACAGGTTTACCTCGGTATATCAGTAGTAAGTAGGATTAAATATTGCTGGCTTTACGTACGCTGCAAGTAATTTGTATTTTTGACGTGCGGCTATGCTAGATAAACAAAGTGGCACTGCCGTTCCAACGGGCGCATATTATACACGAAAAGAATTAAATGGGGTATTCCGTGGAGAAATATTGCGTATTTTTTGCACGGTTAGTTTTTTGCTTTGTTTATTCTGAACACAAAGGCGGTGGTTTTGTTTCGAACATCCATTTATTTTGGGAACCTGCAAATCTGGTCGTCCACTCCGATAACTTAAGTCATGTTTATAAAGCATAATTATTGTCTTAAAATGAATAAGAAATTTTCCTGTTATATACTTATGCTATTTGTGTATTTATAACTGTTTGTTTTTATTGAAGTTATAAATTATAGTCGGTCCATCAGGTGGTCGGCCAAATTAGCTACGTCAGGTCGATAAGCCATAATTTTACACTCTTTAGGTAAACATCGTGTCTGTTAAAAATTTAGACCTGGAAAAGCTTAATCGAGAACTGCGGAATCAAAGTCCGGTTGAAATCGTTCAGTGGGCAATGAGCTTGGGGAAATCTACCATTGCCACGACTAGTTTTGCACAAAACTCGGCGGCGATGCTGAAAATTATTACGGATTCAGATCCCGAAATACCCATTGTGTGGGTCGATAGTGGCTACAACGTGCCGGATACCTACCGCGTAGCGGAAGTTATTATGGAAAGGCTGAAACCCAATATGCAGATCTATATCCCTCAGTTAACCGCTGAGCGGAGAAATGCAATTCTAGGCGGAATTCCCCATCCCGACGACGACCCTGACGTCCATCAGGAGTTTACTCGCCAAGTAAAACTGGAACCTTTTCAGAAAGCTCTGAAGGATTTGGATCCCGAAGTATGGATCAGCGGTATTAGGCGTGAAGAAACGGACTTTCGTAAGACTCTCGATATTCTGTCGATCGACAATAGAGGTATATTGAAGGTGGCGCCCATTTTCTATTGGCAGGAAGACCAAATTCATGCCTACATGGAAGCTTATGATCTACCAAGCTGTCGCCATTATTTTGATCCAACCAAGGTAGAAGACAATCGTGAGTGTGGGCTACATACCTCAGCGTAAGCCTTTGCTTGGTTTTGGGCACAGCTAATGGTACAGACTGTTGGAACCAGGATCATGAAATAATCCCTGTTTTCATATCGATCTGTTAGCTAGGGTAGAGAGGCTGGAGATTTTGATCACTCTTAGATGGTCTCTTTTCACTGTTTTTTCGCAATTCTTTTAGTGAGGTCAATAATTGGTCTCCAGTCCAGCTAGAATTTTCGGAGTTGCCGTAAAGTTGAGTGTCAAGGTCCAGGAAAGATTCCTTCAAATGCATTGATCCGCAATGCTTACTGATATCTTGTAAGGTCTGTATGTTTTTATCAGGCCAATAACATTGCCCCCATAAAATCACTGCTCGACGAATAGTAGTAAGGTCATTATCTTTGCATGTATCTTCGAGGGCCTTAAAAGCGTCTTTTTCCGACAGGTTTGATCTTTTAGGGTCGTTGAGATTCTGTTGCGTTGGTTGCTTCGTGGTGGTGCTGTTCCGCCAAATCAACAGAGTTAAAACCCACGCGACTGCAAAAAATAGCGTTGAAAGCTGCCAGATTAAGGAATTGTTCTTCGCTACATCGAGTTCGGTGCCGTCGGCAAGGTCGGATCGGCTGTGGTCAACCGCTAGCGGTTTGCTGTTTCCCTGCATATTTTCTTTTGCTTCTTTTACCACAAAGCTGCTTTCGGGGATGATCGTTTCTTCAATCGTATTCTCTTTGGTATTCCACCATTTTATACGAATCTCTGGAAGCGTGAGGATGCCCGCTTGCGTCGGTATGATCGCAGTGCTATCGGTTCTGTTCGATTTGACTCCCGTATTAGAGGTGTTCGATTCAGACTGGCCTTGATCCGGGTATGTATTTGCCGTGGCTATCCTTGGGAATTGGAAGGGTGGAAGTTGCGATTTTAAGAGCCCTTCTGCGTTCAGTGTAACCGACCGCGTGATGGAGTCTCCTACATGAATGTCGTCGAGGCTGTTACTCCAAGATTGTTTGAGCGTGATTGCCTCAGCGGGCAACCATAGCCCCGGCCCGTATTCAGTGGGGGGTGCTTTGACTGTAATAGTGTGCTGTTTGGAAATTTTTCGTATGGTTTTTCCCTGGCCTGGAGGTGCAAAAACCGAACGTTTAGCTTCTACCTGATTAGCGCTAAAAACCATTTCCGGGATAATAAATTCACCAGTTTCCTGAGGGAAGATGGCATATCGTAATTCGTGAACGCGGTATGGGGTGTTGCGGATTCGCCGTTGAAAAGAATTTTGCTCCATTTTTTCCATCGCGGCATTGTCGAATTCCGGTTCAGAAATATTCATGTTTTCTAGCTGAATAGACTGAAAGATTCGCAGTGTATAAATAAGCTGCTGCTGTACGTAAACAACGTCATTATCGACTTCCGATTCTATGTATACAGGTTTCATTTCCCCGGCAGAGACAGGAATACTCGGTTGAACGTTCACATATAGTGCAGTAGTAATTTCGCCATTCACTCTTATGGGCGGGATTGTTAGCTGTCCAACTCTTTTTGGAATTAAGCTGATTTTCCATTCGGTCCAAGATTCTGATTGTCCGTTTCTATTTACAAAGCGGCTACTTTGGTTATTTGCTACTACGTAAAAATTGTTTTCGAGTGGACTTAGGTCTGGTGCACTGGAATTGTTTTTGTAGCTCCGAATGGTGAATCCGAGAGTATCATCTTTCGCGATAACGTTGCGGTCGATACTCGCAAGTGGGGCGGCAATTAAGTTTTGCGTAAAACAACCCAACAACAAGAACCAAAAAAGGAAAACGACATTCTTGGGTTGAGAAAGAATCTGGAAAAAGGACATTTTTACCACTGTGGTTGATCCTGTTGATTGTTGTTTTGTTGCTGTTTTAGGCGTGACTCATAGTCGAATTTACGACGAAGTAAGCCTGAGGGTTCATCGGGTATTTTCCTCAGCCATTGCTCCATTGCCTGTTGTTGTTGCTGGTCTAGCTTGTCGGTTTCGCTAACTGCTGCTGGAGTTTGTTCTTCGTTTGGGTTCTGTGGTTCCTGTTCCTTGTCTTGTTCAGTCTGGTCTTGAGGTTTTTCGTCATCGTCTTCTGATTGATTTTCGTCGTTCTCTTTTTCTTCTTCAGATTGGTCTGGTTTTTGATCCGATTGTTCGTCGGACTTATCATTTTCTTGATTTTTATCTGAGTCTTGGTCTTGTTTTTGTTCGGAGTCACTTTTTTCCTGTTGATCTTGTTCCTTTTCTTTCTTGTCTGACTCGTTGTTTTCCTGCTCCTTATCTTGAGATTGTTGCTCCTGCTCCTGCTTTAAATCTTCGAGTAGTTGTTTATTGAAAAGAGCGTCTTCCATATTGCCTTGTCGCTCTAACGCTTTGTCGTAAGCGCTAATGGCCTCGTCGATCTTGCCCGCTTTTGCCAAGGCATTTCCGCGATTGTAATGCGCGTCGGCGTTGTCAAACTGGCTGTAACTTTTCTCCGCCTTAGCGAATTCGCCGGCTTTATAGTTAGCGGTAGCTTTCCAGTTTTTATCCTCGAAAAGATCTGCAGCACTTTTTGCGTCACCGCGATTTAGGGCTTCGATTGCACGCTGGTCTTTTCGTTGCCATAAGTCATCCCACTCAAAGGCAATACTACTGTTTGGTTCAAAAACTAAGAGAGGAAGTAAAAGTATCCAGCCTCTTCTAAATGCAAAAAGTGCGAGAGGCAATAGACACAAGACTAGTAGTGGACCGCGA
>CAJVZD010000064.1 GCA_913019905.1 uncultured Cellvibrionales bacterium | reverse complement strand
TGGAGTATGAAAAATGACCACGATACAACATATTCAAGAAGCAGCGATTCAACCGCTAGAACAAGCAAAATCTCTACCATTTGCTGCCTATACCGATCCTGCTGTGCTTAGTGCTGAGATTGAGCATATTTTCTTAAAGGATTGGGTATTTGTCTGCATGGAGGGTGAGGTACGCGAGCCCGGTGACTACTTCGCTATGACCCTTGCTAGTGAGCCAATCATGGTCATGCGTAGTGACGACGGTGAGTTGCGCGCTCTATCAAACACCTGTCGACATAGGGGTACTGTTATTCTGGACGAAGGAGCAGGTCAGGTCGATAGGTACATCACCTGCCCCTATCATGCGTGGGCTTATACCAAAGAAGGTGCACTAAAAGCCATTCCATACAATAAACTGATCGCCGTGGATCGCAGCGAACATCAGCTCGTTAAATACGCGGTCGGCATTTGGAATGGACTGGTGTTCGTCAATCTCGACCGTAACGCAACGCCACTATCAGGGAGACTAGCTGGTATCAATAAATACCTGCAGCTTATGCAACCGGGAACATTTGATCAGCATAGCCCCGGAGAGACCGAGGTTTGGCAAACGAACTGGAAGCTGGCGATGGAAAACGCGATGGAGAGCTACCACCTATTTAAGGTTCACGAGAATACCCTTGAGACCTATTCTCCAACGCGCGATGCCTATTACATAGCAGGGTCTTCAGAATGGACCCTCACTGGCGGTGCGACAAAAAGAAAAAGAGGCCTGATCGAAAAGATTTTCGGCGGCTCTCATAATGAATTGTACGATCACTATGTCTTGGTCTCTCTACCACCCTCGTTCGTCGGCATCATCTCATACGGCTCGTTCGGTTGGTTATCAGCGCATCCGATTGATGCCAACACAACCCAAGTGCGTTCGGGTACTACTTATACGGATCGTGGCCTTGATGAAAACGATGAAACGAGCGAATTCACGAAGGCGTTTTTCCAGGAAGACAAAGACATGTGCGAGCGGGTTCAAACTGGCATGAGTTCGAAATTATCCAAAGGTGGCAAGTTGGTTGATATGGAGCGTGTCGTCGTCGACTTCCACCAGTTTTTGGGCACGCGACTCGGAGACCTACCACAAACGGCTTTGTTTGAAGACGAGGCTGCCGCTCTTTGGAAAAACGCAACATAGCGATTAATAACGAGCTGTTAATGGCGCGGTGCGACCCATTCACTCGCTATTCCTTCGAATCATACAGTCTGCTGTCAAGTAAAGAGCAGACTGTATATTTCATCTGCCATTAACAATCATCTATCAAAGGTAGCTAGGGTTGTACCGCATAATAATCAATAACTAATTCCCATCCAGAAATGGCAAAATATCGTCGTTGCGCGCGTCACCATTCAACGCTTCGAAGCAGCAATCTGATTTTTCTAATGTATTGATAGTTATGTATTAATTCTAACCCCTAAGATTACCGCGTCGCTATGCGTCTCGCAAGGACACTATTTCTGGATAGTCACCAACTCGCACGTGACCGTAGAAAACGCCATCATCTGAAGCTCGTTTCAGTCATTATTGCCGCTAGTCACGCCCTTATTTCTAAGTAGGTAAAACCTAACTCGACTAAAGCAGGTCTCCCGCGCGATCAACTATACTAAAATTTAAACCGAATACTGCCACTACCAGTAGAACCATGAATCCGCAGCAAACTCTACTGGGCATCATTCTCACTTTTACTTGAAAGAACCTATACTAGAACAACACCCGGCAATAGAGGTAGGAAATGAAAGCCCTGATCATCGACCCTTCCCGCTCTTACAGACAATTGCTTTGTTCGGTATTAACCGACAACGGCTTTGATACGGTTGAAGTCGCAACTTTTCAGGAAGCGCTGACTGCGGGTCAGCATGATACCTATGAACTGATTTGCATGTCCGTGGTATTGCCCGATGGTGATAGTCACGAATTGGTCGCCCGAATTCGAGTCGGTGAAATGAACCGGGCCACGCCGGTGTTAATGTTGACCGGTAATTACAGCCATGATGTATTGGAAAAAGCCTTCGCATTAGGCGTGACTGAGTTATTCAGAAAAGACGACTTCACCAATTTCGAGAGTTATGTGGAGAATTTCGCCAACCATTTAAATACTCATGTCGGCACAGGAGGACGGATCTTATATGTTGAAGACACAATGAGTACCGCTTTGGTCACTGCGCAATTGCTTGAGGAAGATGGCCATCGAGTAAGGCACTTTACTCAGGCTGAAGAGGCGCTAGCGGATTTTTCGAAGAACGACTATGACATTGTGTTAACTGATGTATTACTCGAAGGAGAACTGACCGGCGCCTCACTTGCCAGAGCCATTCGTCTTCATAAGGACGACAGGAAAAGTCGCATACCCATGGTGGCCATCAGCGCTTTTAGCGACAATGCAAGGCGTCTGGAATTATTCCGGTCTGGCATAAATGATTACGTGCAAAAACCTATACTGGGTGAAGAGTTACTAGCTCGGGTTAATAACCTGGTTCAAACCCAACTGTTATTACATCAATTAGATACGCAACAAAAACGACTTGAGCGCATTGCCTTGCTCGACCAGCTAACCGGTTTATATAATCGTCATTTTTTTATGGAGGCCATCTCTAAAAGTATTTCGCAGGCAAACCGACAAGAACATAAGCTTAGTCTTTTGGTCATCGATATCGATCATTTCAAACAGGTCAATGATACTCACGGCCACGCAACTGGCGACATTGTGCTATCCGAATTTGCAGTATTGCTGCGGGAAAACAGCCGTGCTGGTGATGTTGTGGCTAGATATGGTGGCGAAGAATTCGTCATAATTTTGGACCACTGTGACAGGGATCAAGCGAAGGAAAAAGCCGAAAAAATTCGCTTTTCACTTGAGAACTTACATCCCTCCGGGTTAGAGATTACTGCTAGCTTTGGTGTTAGTACGTTGGAACCGGGTGAAGATTTCACGCAGTTATTTAGCCGGGCAGACAAAGCCGTTTATCTCGCCAAACAAAACGGCCGGAATCGGGTAGAGGTTGGGTAAGTTGTCGAGTAACCATTTTTTTATCGATCTAATCGAGAGGTAATTCGATACGGACGGTCGTGCCTTCATCGCCACTTGTGATAATAACTTGCCCTCCCGTTTTTTTTGCTCGAAATTGCATGTTAGCCAAGCCGTGACCACGTGCGTTGGCTCCACCACTACTGTATGTTTCTTCATTGACAGAAAATCCTTTACCGTCGTCTTGCACTTCAACAATAACCGCCGGATCTGCACCGGGGCCGGTGGACCCGATCAAAGTTCTAATGACTATTGTAGAAGCCTGTGCGTGTTGAATAATATTACTAACGGCTTCCTGAAGTATTCGAAGTACTTGTAAGGCCGAAGCGGGACCCATACTACTCAATGCCGGTACATCCTCTACCTGCCAATCGTATTTCAAGCCGGCATCCTTAATCATCTTTTCTGTTCTGTAGCGAAATGTTCCCAGCACAGTCACTAAGTCGCCATCATTAACAGACAATGAATCGATGATCAGGCGTAAATCTCTAAGTGCGCGCCGCAGAGTATCCCGAACGGGAAGCAACTTTGGATCCTGGTCGGCAAGCGACAACAATTGAACTAATTGCCCGCCCAGCCCGTCATGCATATCGCGCATTATTCGCTCCCGTTCTTGGACCAATGCCTGCTCTCGATCTGTTTTGGCAGCGCGTGTATAAAACGCTTGTAGTTCATTCGTTTTTTCTGCTACTCGCAGTTCTAGTTCGCTATTGAGTATTTCCGCCGAATCGAGGGCAAGGGCAAACCTGCGCATCAAAATTATTGCCCATACCGTCATTACAAAGCCGGCTCCAAACTGCAGATAGTAGGTTGACCCGGGTACAAGATCGCTAAATTGATACAAATAGTCACGAAACCCAGTCAGCAATAGTAAACCAATAGAAACCAATAGCAGTCGGTTTTCGACAGTATTATTCCGAGCTACTGCAAGTGCCAATACCCCGACACTATAACAGCCTGCTAGCAGAGCTGAGGGCATCCAGATGGTCGCTCCAAAATCGTCTACGGACCCTTCCCAAAACTGAGCAATAATAATCAGTAAGCTTCCGCCGATAACGCACCAAGCTAAAATAATCTTGTCGATAACACGGTTACGAATTTCAGTAATGCAAGCAATGTATTGACTGGCAAAAAATGCGAAGAGCCCCAGCGTTAAGTAGGAAAAAGCATTGACTAAATAGAGGTTCTCGAAAGGCAACTGGTCAATCATTCGCATTCCGTAATGGATCGTCCAGACAGTTGTTGACGCCGCATACCAACCAAACATTTTATCTTGTGGGCGCAGAATAAACATCATCAACATGATAACGGTAATGACAAGCATCAACGTAATAACAGCAGAACGGAGGCTTTTTTTCATAAACATGGTATTGCTATACCATGAATCAAATTTCGAGACAGGGCCTATATAGATAGGAGAGGCGTCGACTTGGGGGAGGCCATTTATATAATGATAATAAAGCACATTGCCCCGTTCCTGCACCAATGAAGCGGGGAAGGTATACATTTGCGGTCGCCGGTATGCGGGTACTGGCGGTTTGGTATTGCCACCGTTTCCCAGGAAAGCACCATTAAGAAAAACAGCGGAGTTAGCGGTGTTGCTGGTAACAAATACAGCCCAGCGACTGTCGAGCGCGCTATTAGACTGTTTGAAGTCGCTCCTCTCAAACCGGAAACGATACCAAGTGCTGGCATAGTTTGAATCTTCAATCCGATCAAAATGGGGGAGCGTTACCTGCTGCCAGCCAGATTCGTTTTCGGGCGGGAGTTCAGAAAAGCTGTCTAACCGCTCTACCTCGCTGATCGTATAATGCGGGTCTACGTCGGGCGCCTGATCGACAAAATAGAGGACAGAAAAAAATATCGTAGAGAGAATAAGTACCTGAGCCAGCACAATGAAAAGCCGCATATGATGTATCGATCTCCGCTTGTCGAATCAGCTCGCGAGTGTAATTATTGTTAATGCCATTATTTTCGGCCCAGATTTTGTGACCCAAGTTTCTATGGTTTCAGTTTTTAACGTCCATTTCTCTTGGATCCGTTTTTCATGGGCCCACTGCCGTTATTCATAATGCCCATTCTGGTCGCTTCATACACCGCCTCACTGCGCGAATTGACTGCTAATTTTCCGTAAATTCTCTTCGTATATGAAGCTACTGTATTGACCGAAAGATCCAGCATTTCCGCAGTTTCTGTGTAGGAAAACCCCTTAGAAGCCAGCACTAATACCTCGTGCTCTCTCTCTGACAATACCACAGCGTCGTCGCTCTGCGGCGGTTGGTCGGGCTCGACTTGAAAACGTTTGATAAGATGTCGGGCGATCGACGGACTGATGGGCGATCCTCCTTCCAGTAATTGTCGAATCGAATCGCGAATTTCAGTGCTATCGCTATCTTTTAAAAGATAACCACGAGCTCCAGCCTGAATCGCTTTTATTACATGTGACTCGTCACCAAAGACCGATATAACCATAATTGGCAGGTCTGAGTGCCGGTTTGATTCGCGAGCGATAATATCAACACCATCGCCATCCGGCAGATCGAGATCTACCAGTAGCACATCTGGAGTGAATTTCTCCAGATTCGCTGAGGCCGATGTATAATCGGCGAATGAAGCCATCACCTCAAAGCCTTCACACGCATTAACTTTGTCAGTCAACATGTCTCGGGTTATGTCATTGTCTTCGACAATCACAACTTGATAGCTCATTGATCACAGCATCCTTCAGCAATAGGGGGATTATGGTATGTGACCTATGTTCGATCTACAACCCCTATTTAGGTGGCACAAACCCAAGCAGTTGAAGAGCACTACGGTGGAAACACTTTGCGAATGCCATGTGCCCAGTTTTTGGTTTTAAGATACTAGCTATCGTTAAACTTCGGCACCCGCTCACAGTGTTTCTGGCCTGTTGGAGCGCCTGTTCGTGCGAGCCATTTAGGACTATGCAACTTGGCCGCTCGTCTAAAGTGACTGCTTACTTTTGAATTGAGGGCGACGTTAGAAACTCAACGGTCGCTTTTTTGAACCGCTCGTCAAATACGGCCGTCAGGTGGTTGGTTTCAGGAATTATAAGGTGACGACCATTTGCCATCGCTGTTGCCAGGCGGTCGCCAGTATCAACATAGGGGCGATCGTGCTCGCCGTTGACGATCAATACAGGAAACTGCGCTTGTGCGATGTCGGGTCCGGCAATGGTAATCGGATATCCTTCGGGCCACATTTTCAAAGCGGAATAGGCGAGGGATTCCAAATCGTTGTTTGGATTGGATTCAACCAAAGTGCGAATGTGTTTGCCTGCAGCTGTGTTGACACTCTCCATGGTCGGAACTCGCAATGCCTCGGCAATAGCTTCGCCCTGTGCTGCGCTCGCCTGAGTTTCGTCCCCAATACCGCCGAGAATCATCGAATTGAATCGCTCAGCGTGGTGACCGAGAAGATAGGCGCCAATGAACGAACCCATTGAATAACCCATGAAGTCGGCCTTCTCAATCTTAAACCTGTCCATTACCGAAAGTACATCCTGGCTCATTGCCGAGTAACTGTATGGAGCGAGAGCATAAGGCTTATCACTTTTTCCATGCCCGCGGATGTCAATGGATATAACCGTGCGGTGTTTTTCAAGCACACTGATCCAGCCGCTATCCACCCAATTGCTTTTCGTGTCTGCACCCCAGCCGTGCACAAGAATCATTGGCGAACCTGACCCAAATCGTTCGAAGTAGATCTGCAAACCATCGGATTCTACGAACCCGGACTGAGGTATATCCTGTGACTGAAATTCTTGAGCCATACTTTTTCCAGCCAGTGTTGTAGAAAATAAGAGCGTAGCAAGGCAGTAACAAAGTGTGTAGAAAACGGACCGTTTCCACAGGATGTTGTTTATAGATAGTTTCAACAGGAAGTCCTTAACACAGTGTGGGGCAACAAAAGGGATGGTCATTCTGTGATCGATGGTAACAGCCTTCGGCAACAGCGTAAATTTCTTTACTCTGACCCGCGCTTCTAAACAGAAATAAACAGACCCTCAATGGTAATTTGCCTGAATGTTCACTATTGTCCTTGGCTGATATTTTTATTTCAATTGTTGATGGTTTCTTTCTTCAGTTCGTGGTGTTTTGGAAAACAATACTTGAAATTTAGATCAGTTTTTCGGGCCTGAAGTCCGGCACCGGATTTAAACCGAACCGAGTGGGTGAGAACTTGATCGTGATTACCTTACCGCTCTCACCGCCGGTAACAGCCTGACCTCCTCGTTCACGAGCTTATTAATCAGCGACATATCAGCACTTAAAGGGCTTTTTTTGGATATGGCAAAATACGCTTTTAGACTGAAAGTAAAATCCAGAATTTTGAGCTTACTTTTCTCCTCTTCCGACAGCTCGCCGTAAGGTGTTTCAAACAGTATACGAGACACAACGGCTATATCTGCCCTCTTTCTAGCAATAAATTTTAACAGTGACGGCACGTCGGCAACTTGCGTGAGAGTAGTCGGATCGTATATGTTATATATCGAATCGCCGCGAAATGTAGCAGCGCGTAATTGCCGGACATCAGATAATTGGGTGATGTTGATAGGGCTATCTTTATACGTTAGGAATACAAAAGAAACATCGGCGATCGGATCAGAAAAGATAGCGAATTGTTCACGGTCCGCTGATTTAACGATACACGGGATCAGGTCGACCACCCCAGATTCCAGTCCAGCTTGAGCCCGTTTCCAAGGCAGCTCTGAGATTTCAAGCTTAAAGTACTTTGAAAAAACACTGGCCATTATGTCAACACAAATTCCTTTTTTTACTCCGTCTTCCACATATGACAGGGGTTTAAATTCGGGGTAAGCGACTACAATTGGCTTTAGTTCTCCATACCCCTTTATGGAGAAGAGGGTCCAGAAGAGAGAAGAGAAAAGAAAAAACACGAAAAAGATACCGCTTTTCACATTAGCAACCCAATCATGACTCATTTACGGCCCTAGATTTTGCATCTGTTCTTAGCACAGTTTCAACCAAATTAGTTTCAACATGTGATAGGGTTTAACCACTTAGAATAGCTCTTATCTCTAATTAGTGCCCATCAAGATACTCGTCTTTGTGAGCGTACTTTAACTACATCCGTCACTCTAGTGGCGCACGACAGATTACCCATCCCTTTTTGTCAATATACCCAAAAACAGGACTCTCGTCGACGACTTATCAAGGTGTGGGTCCATATGAAGAGCGATACCACGGTCCGCAGTTCCATCTTTAGACAAACAGACGATCCACACTACAATTTTCATCGATGTGCGTTAGCCACTAACATCGTAATGCACAGCCGTCCGCACTTCTTTCAAAATTTTGCTATAGAGACCTCAACAGGACTGCCGTATAGTGTCAGCCAGAAAACCGTTTTTGAACGCCGTTGATAAACAATCATCTTCAGACGTGTATTTCATCCCTAGAAAATGAGGATAGATAGACTAATGCAACCACAAAAAAATGAATACCGGAGCATTACCCTTTGTGTTTGCTGGTGCCTGATCACCCTCGTACTCGCGCTCGCAAACAACGCTGTGCTTGCCGAAATCAGCCTCCAGGTAGGCCCGACCGAAATTCCTCGAGGAGAAGCTAAGGGAGCTAGAGATATTACCGTAAACAATGGTTTGTTTGCCGTGGCTTTTGCCGTTGACAGCCCTCCTCCCTGGGGTGTAGCGCGGGGAGGTATTGTCGATGTAGCGGTTGTTAGGGATGGCGTTGTTGGTCATGATATTGCCTCCCTCGCAGATTTTATGCCCAATAACTGGTCCGCCTGGCCAACGAGTTTTCAGCAGGTTGACGTCATCAAAAATACGTCCACTGAAGTTGTTATTAGGACCCGCCGTGACTGGGGCCAGACCGACCTTGAAACCTTATTTTTCATAAGGAGCAAAGATCGCCGAATTCAGATAAAGACCGTGATGTCTAATTCTGGGAAAAACGATCTAAACGGACTTCTAACAGGTTATGTTGTCTGGCCAGATGGCGGGTTTTTATTTGGAGTTCCCGGGTTGCATGGGAAAACAACCAGCTCGGAAGTCGATGCGATTGCCGACTGGTCAGCTGCTTATGACCGGGACTGGGTTCTCGGTTTACATGCTCCATTTGCAGATCAACTGGTCTATTCCGGCCGCGATCGATACCTTCGGCACTCTCTGCCCGCTGGGAAAAGCCGGGAGTTCGAAGCTTGGTTACAGATAGAAGATGGCGGTAGTCTCGCGCCGTTACTACAAACAGAAATCGATTATCAACAGCTTGCCTCCGGCACCTTATTTGGAGAAGTCCGCACCAATGCCGGCAATTCAATCGATAAACCCGCTATTATCATCATGAAAAATGGGGCCCCCTACACCTGGGTGTTAGGAAACGAAGGGCACTATCAACTCAATCTTCCGACCGGCGAGTATACTGTTTACGCCACCGCAAAATCCCACACTCCCGGCGACAAACAACGAGTCAAAATCACTGAGGGTATCCGCACCCAAATGCATCATCACGGCTTGAAACCACCGGGAAAAGTAGCATTTGAAATAAAAGATAGCAATGGCACTGCACTCGACGCGCGAATCGGTATTACCGCAGGTCACAAACCACTCATTGAATTTCTCGGCGACAAAACGTTTTTTACTGGCTTACTCACAAAAGGCCGCGCGACGGTACATGTGGCTCCAGGACAATACGAATTTTCTGTCAGTGCTGGCGGCGGTTTTACCGCTCCATTATCGAGTGTAAAAGTAGTCGTTGAACCCGGTCGCACTGTCCCAGCGATTAACGAAGTGGCAGTTCAGGTGTCACCGTCGCAACAACATTGGTTTGCGGTCGATTTACACCATCACTCCGACGTGCTCGACGGATTTACCGCTCCCGAATACGTATTGAGTTCAGAACTTGCCGCAGGTATGGATTTCAGCTTTCTTAGCGACCACGACTCCATGACCAACAATGCCGAGATGAAACGGCTCTCGGCAATCCGCTCCATTCCTTTTTTGGCCGGCACTGAACTATCCCCGTCGTGGGCTCATTTCAACGCCTACCCCATAGCAGATCATAGCTCGATTGAGATTGATATTGGTGCCGCGTCAGTTCAGGAGATTTTTTCAGAGGCGCGGCGACTCGGCGCCGAACTTCTGCACGTTAATCACCCCTATGGCGATTATGGATATTTTCGAAGCCTCGAGACTGCCGTCGAGCGTGATGGCAAAAAGGCTAATGCCGTGCCAGGAGGCTATGATTCTAGTTTCGATTTAGTCGAGATGACCGCGGGAGACAACACAGCGACGCTCGCAAAAGTCTGGGATTTATGGAACTCGGGTCACAATGCGTATCTGGTTGGCGGTTCAGACGTACACGATGTCTGGAACGAAAAATCAGGCAGCGCTCGAACCTATGCGCATATTACCGAACAAGCGGATATTAAAAATCTCGTTTTTGCCCTGAAACGAGGTCATTCATATGCAACTCAAGGTCCGTTAATTTTCCCAGAGATTATTTTTGGCAGCAACATTCAGCATATTATCGGGGAAGAACTATCGCTTAACTATAACTTGACTGCAGTGTCGGGACTCAAGTCAGTCACTCTTATCCAACAGGGCGAAACGCTAGAAACCCAGAAATTCAAACCGCAAGAGACGTCCGCAACTCGCTCTTTTCAGGTATATCCGCAGTCAAATACCTGGTACAGCTTAATCGTAGAAGATACCAAAGGAAAATTTGCCTATAGCAATCCGGTGAGAGTCACCCTCCAAGGAATGCAGTAATCGCTCTTATCAGTTGAGCCGGCCTGGCTCCGTATTTATTTCAAGGGCTATTTCAAGGTCAGGCAGTCAATCACCTGGACTATTTCGGCCTCCGTATTATAGATGTGAGGTGACAGTCGAATGCCCAAGGCACGCGCATCGAATCGTACTCCCACATCGGTAAGGCGATTTTCAACGGCCTCTTGCTGCGCCAGCTTCAATACCAGTGTTCCTCCTCTATGCGCGTCTGCTTCCGGCGTCTGCAAGCAACTTGGATCTACCGCTTCGATGACTTTTCGCGTCAGTCGCTGATTATGTTCTGCAATCTGCTCGACACCGATGTCGGCAATGGTATTGATACTGTTGGCCGCGATAGCAAATGGCACGACAGAAGGTGTTCCACCCCAGAAACGAGAGGCATCATCGGCATACTGAAAGTGTTTGATATCAAACTCAAACGGGTTTTGATGGGAAAACCAGCCCGCGTCCACCGGTTCAAACTGCCCTATTGCCGATGGGTTGATCCACAGGAAACCCGCTCCCGGTCCACCGCATAACCATTTAACGCAGGAACCTAATACCACATCGGCCTGCCACTGTGTTAAATCAATGGGCACTACACCGCTTGACTGGGCAATATCCACCACTGAAAAAATGTGCCGTTGGCGGGCCAGCTCCACGACCGACTGAACGGGTGTTCGGGTACTGGTATTAAAGTGAACATGACTGATTAGCACGCACTGTACATCGTCTGTTAGAGCCTGCTCCCAGGTATCCAGCGACAACAGATTGGCGTTGGCTGCTAACCAACGAATTTCATAGCCCTTTTTCTGAGCTTGCTGAATCACAAAACCAGTCGATGGAAAATCGTTTTCCGATAATACGATGACCCTTTTACCTTCTCGTTCTGGTAAGGCGTGAATGACCTTGGTCAGGCCGCTGGATATGTTCACCTGCGGACAGAAATCTGCAGCCGATGCATTGAAAAGGCGGGCCAAGGCCTGCCTAAAATCATCGAAAACAGGCATCCAACCAGACCACGCGTCGGGATCGCCTTGCTCCCAGGCCGCAAAAAAGCTTTTATCTACACAGCTGCGCGTCGAGCGCGGCATGCACCCAACCGAATGACTAAGCAAATAGATGCCCTCGTGGGGCACGAATAAATCTCTCGCAGCTGTGGACGTTACTTTCTCTGTGCTTGTTTTTGTCATTTATATTTCTGAATCTCCCGTTCTAAAACGCTGTCTGCCCGCTTATTGACACGATCGCTTATACTGCCTGTAAGCTTTGACGTAACGTGGCTAGTTCCCGATAACGACTGGGAATATCATCTCGCTCGGCCGCCGAGCGTAGATCACAGAGCTTGCGCAGCCCCTTGATGAGCACGGGAAGCGGCGGCCCACTGGCCGTCAAATCGGGGCGTGCCTCGAGACCCTCATCAGCTACCGGTGCTTCAATAAATTTCTGCACCAGTTGCTCGTGGTGTTGCAGGGCCGTTTTGCCGTGAGCATCGCAGACCTGCAGAAACATCTCCAGGTTTTTCTGAAACCAGGGTTCCGCTGAGTGTGTTTCGACGTTGTCCAGAAAGCCACTCAGTAAACTCTCACGGCGCATGCAGTCACGTAGCACGGTCTGATCCTGCGGACGCATGAACAAGAACTTGTCCACCAATAACTGAGAATAGTAGGGATCGTCGGCGCGGCATAGGCCCAGCAACAAATCGATCACATTTATGCCGGCAAAATCCCCCGCATTGGCCCCCCGGTATTCGTGCAACCCTACACGGTGTGGTTTGTAATAGGGACGCACACAGTGGAAAAAACGCGATACGTCCAAATCATTGAACAGTTGCGAGTTATAGCCCACGACATCGCGCAAAGCGTCCCGTGCATTCTTCAGTAAATCATAGGTCACCGGGTGAGATACGCCCAATGGCAAAATGTGCAGCAGAGCCTCCGAAGCACGGATAAAAGCCATGACTCCGCGGGTATTGAAGTCTAGAAATACACGCTCATCAATGAGGCTGGTAAAGCTCTTATAGCTGCCGTTGACCGCGTGATTGTGGGTCTCCAGGTGGCTGGAGGCAAAGCGCGGGATAACCCCCAGAGAGGCTCCTAGCTGCATCGCCAATGCGGAGGCTTCTCCCAGTGGCGAACGGGTCTCTCTGGAGGGCTCGGTAATCTCATGTCGACGACAGGCTGCCATGTAAAATCCGACATTACCCAACAGATCAAAGCCACTGTCGAAACCCTCGTCGGTATTTCCCTCACTGAGCAGCTGTATAATTAAGTCCCTACCCGTTGATACCAGTTGTTGTTTGAACTTGTCACCCACTCCCTCAATATTTTCCGGGTTATCCTGTGCGAAATAGAGTTCTTCAAGCTCGGTATTGATGACCTTAAAGTCATTGCGGATCCAATCGTCAAACTGTCGTGCCAATGGCGTCATGATCACTGCTCTTTCTTTAGCTAAAAAACGATATATTATCAACATTAGGCTAGTTGATTTGGTCAATAACGACTAAAATTTGGGTCGATGACAGAGTAAAACGACCGCCAATTTGGGAAAAACAGCATATTATGCCAAACAAATTCGACAAGACTGATCGATTGATACTTTCGACTCTACAAGATGACGCACGCATCAGTAATGCCGAACTCGCCGACCGAGTGAACCTGTCGCCCACTCCCTGCCTAAGGCGGGTAAAACGTCTGGAAGATCAGGGCGTGATTGAGGGCTATAGCGCACGACTCAATAAAGAACAATTGGGACTGGGGATTTCAGCTTTTGTATTTATACAACTGGAACGCAACAGCTCCCAAAAGGCCTCTGCGTTTGAGGAGGCCATTCAGAGCTTAGAAGCGGTCATCGACTGTTTTGTACTTACCGGCGAATACGATTACTTACTGAACGTTGTCACTCAAGACTTGAAGGATTATGAGGATTTCATCAAGAAACGCCTGGCCAATATCCCACAGGTAGCGAAAATCGACACTACTATCATCCTTAACCAGGTGATGTCGAAACGGTCGCTGCCAATTCCGCTCAGTCGCTGAGGCGTTCCGTGGGGATGGGAAGTAACAGAGGACATCAAGCTTCATTTCGGGAGGTGCCACGTTAGCACTGCTCAACCACCCGCTCAGGGACAGTCCAACGGCTTTAGTTAGGACAGTTTCTGAGGCTTAGTCAAACATTTAAAGGTCGTTAGCCTGTAACATCTTAATTTTGAGTTAGCCAACCGATGCCTTCCGCGCGGCTCGAATAGGTGCGGACATTCCATCCGCGATTTCTACTCACCGACGCAAAATACTCGACCATTTCCTTATCATGTTCGGATGCCGGGCTGATAATGGCGATTCGATTGCTGGGGTCTTCCCTTTCCTTCACAAAAACAACATCGGCAACATCGTGCAGTTTTAAGAGAGAAGCTTCAAGAATCATTTCAGTCGTGTCCACCAAACTGCGAGTAAATCCTTCCGCACGTTCCGCGGCGATTCTCTAGGGGGTAGCGTGTTCAATGTTTTCGTTAGTTGTGACTCCGTAATAGGTAAGTTCGACTAATTGTAATGTTTTATTTCTAATAATTTTGTACGGCATAATGGACTCCTTTCCCATTCAGCGCATGCTCCTCTAGCGTATGCGCACATAGCGATGCATGTTCTAGGTCGAGCATTTAATCAACTTTATCGTTACCACGAGAAAGGCCCGATTAATACGGTACCCGACCTATCACAGCATAAAAACAGCAAACCTGTAGATTCAAACACGTAAAGCATCATTCATAAGTTTTGCCATTAGTGTACGATGTTGTCGTTTATTTTTATTCCTACCAGGAAATGTAGCACAAGGTCCCATTATTCGTATTTTCTTAACTCACCTCAAACATTGTGCGCCGACATTCAACTAAAAAAAGGCAGTAAAATGTCACCCAAATCCTTCCTTACAACCGAAGTGTCAGTCGCAGCGTGGTATTTAGTGTAAAGTAGATACATAGGCCAATTACTGAATAAACTCGGAAGTTACACCCATTAATAACTCAACGAAAACCGTACTTTGGATGTCGGGAACGGTTGCCTCTTTCTGTTTGATGGCGATTGCCGCAAGAGAGCTATCCGGCGTTATTAGCGTTTTTGAAATTCTATTTTTTCGCAGCGTGATTGGCTTGCTCGTCATTTCTTTCATCATCGTTTTTTTAGGAAAAGCGCAACTTGTTACAACGGGGCGCATTAGCCACCACGCTATCCGCAATGTGTTTCATTTTGGCGGCCAATTTGGATGGGTATTGGGAATCGGTGTGCTGCCACTGGCGGAAGTTTTCGCGTTGGAATTTACCGTACCGGTATGGGTCACTATTATCGCCGCGGTATTTTTGAACGAACGACTAACGCGTAACAAATTACTCTCGGTAAGCCTTGGGCTGCTCGGAGTCGTCGTAATAGTACAACCAGGGATTGAAATATTTGACTCCGCCGCTTTTATCGTGCTCGGCGCCGCAATATGTTATGCGATAACCCATACCATCACTAAATCTCTTACCAATACCGAGGCACCTGTCACCATTTTATTTTATATGTGCGCCTTTCAATTACCCATTGGGTTAATTCTGTCTTATTCTGACTGGCATTACCCCGCAGGCATTCAGTGGCTGTGGTTAACCCTAATTGGCCTAACCGCGCTGACCGGACACTATTGCCTTTCTCGTGCGATGCAACTAAGTGACGTTGGCAAGGTGATGACACTGGATTTTTTCCGCCTACCGGTTATCGCGCTGCTTGGTGTCATACTGTACGCAGAAGGATTTGATATGACAATAATCCTGGGCGGCGCGTTGATACTAAGCGGTAATCTTTTCAACTTTTACGCCTCCTCTTCACTAAAAGAGCAGACGCAAAAATAACAAACACCGAACACTATTCGCATAGGTCGCCGAACAGTGCTTTATTGCCTTGTTAGATGAGACTGCTGCTCCTTAATCCACGACACTACTTGAGTCGATTCAGAATAAAGCAACTCATGTGGAGTCGATAACACCATCAGCTTCTTATTTTCAGCAGCTAAATGATCATATAGTTCCGTACCGTCCTCAAAGCGATACCACTGGTCCTGATCGCTAATCAAGAGCAGCGTGGGTAGGGAAATTCCTGGCGCTAACTGATGAGGATGAACAGAATTAAGCAGTGGCGATACATTTTGAATAGGTGGGAAAATGGGAACAATAAAATCCAATCGTGTTTCAACGGACCCTAATATTAATGCGTGCATAGCACCTAAACTCATACCAAGCACGCCAATGGACAAATCCGGAAATTCGGCGCTGGTATAATCGATAAGCTCGCGAAAGTCTCGCACTGATCCGACGAGAAGATCCTGTAACTTTGTCCACTGTTGGCCGGACAATAGATTCATTGGAGATTCAAAATTTCCCGTGGAACTTCGCTGCCCGTGATACCGAGCGTCAGGTACGATAAGTACATATCCCGCTTCCAACAATTCTTTCCGGTAGTCGGATAACTTTGAATACGGTCCTTCGCTCTGCCACCAAATATCTTTAGCACTGGTTATACCGTGCAGCAAAAATACCACGCCTTTTAGCATTTCTGTTTTTGGAACAGCTAGGTAGAATGGGACATCATCTTGAAAGGATCGACGCATGATCCGCAGCGATCGAGTGTAATGCCCAAAATCTCGATCGACATAAGTCGTCACCTTGTTAGCTTGCAGATCATAGTCGGTGAGTTTTTCGATTTCACTTGCGGCCCAGGCGAGATTCGCGGAGACTAATAGTAAAATTAAAACGGATATACGCATTGTCGTTCCTCTTGGAATACTTGTTAAACTTCAGACTGAATATGAATAATGAGCATAAGAGCCAAGACTAAAGTCGGCATTAACATAGGTTAAGATCATGAAACTTCTTTTCCCTGAGTTTAGGGCCTATCTGTCAGAACGGATCTTGGCTGACAGCGTTGACAAAATCTGCGAGATCTCCTCTCCGTTCACTTTTGAACCAGATAAACCTTTTGTAAAGCAAGGTGAGGTATCCGGGTTCTTATTTTTTTTGAATGACGGAATCACCAGACACTACGTTGTCAATCAAGCGGGTCAGGAAGCTAATAAAACTTTTACACCTGCCCCTTGTATTGTTGGATCTACACGAGCGCTAGTCACTCAACTTCCCTCAGGGATTAATTTAACAACCCTAAAACCCGCCAGAGGGATCAAAATCGCATGGCGGGAATTTCGCAAGTTAATGGAGCAGCATCACGATATTGAGAAATTTTATCGTCTCGGCTTAGAGAAACTGTTTATTATGAAAGAAGAAAGAGAATCCTCTTTCTTGTTAGAGTCCGCAGAAGAGCGGTATCGGGAATTTCTACGCAGCCACAAAAGCCTGCTCAGCGAAATCCCCCAATACCATGTGGCTTCCTATCTCGGCATCAACCCGGTATCCCTAAGCCGGATCAGAAAACAGATCAGCTGCTCTGATGAAAATACAGCCTAATGTCCGATAAACACAGGTGCGAGATGACCCACTTAGCCGATTGTATATTCCCGAACGTAGCCCGGTTCATCTAGCCCGGCTAATAAACCGTCACAGGGGATTGAACCACCGACCGTCTGCGAAACTGGAATCACGCCTGTCCAAACAGGGAAATCACCATCGCGCTCAATATCTCCTGGCCCGCCTGTTCTCACTTTCGCAGATGCTTCCGATATGGGCAGTGACAATATCGTAGTTGCATTCAGCTCTTTACGGGTCATTGTCCTTAACTGATCCCAACGATCGGGAAATAGGCCGTCGATCATTAATTTCAACAGCTGCGTCTTTTCAACTGCGTCGTCAACGATATCGGGTGTGCCGAATATCATCACCGATCGGTAGTTTGCAGAGTGAGAAATTGCTGAGCGGGCCAGCACTAAACCATCAAGCAGCGTGACAGTCAGACACACATTTTGTCGTTCAGACTCCTTTATTGCCCGACTAATTCTCGAACCGTGCCAATAGATACGATCACCCACCCGCCAGTGAATAGTGGGAATAACCACATTTTTTCCACTGGTTTGATGCCCCAAATGACACAGAGGTGAGGCATCAAGAATACGATTAATACTAGATCGTTCAAATACTCCGCGCTGAGGACCACGCTTAAGCTTAGTAAGGGGGGTTTGTTTCAATATCTGATTTTTCATGGGAAATCTGCTCGACATTTTGTGATTGCGAGAGAGGATTGTCCGTGCTTAACTGTACCCATCATAGTGCCAATTAATTAAATTATTAAAGAACCAATTTTTAAGTAGGTTTTCTTACTACGGGACGGACATAATGATCGCAATATTGTTAGATGGCAGCGGTCCGGTCAATCAACAACTATACCGGGCAATGCGAACGGCTATTTTGACCGCGCAATTGAAACCGGGTGAAGCACTAGCGCCTACACGGGTTTTGGCAAAGGAACTGTCGGTGTCACGAAACACCATATTGTTTGCCTACGATCAGCTAGTCGCCGAAGGTTATGCAGTTACCCGTCAGGGAGCGGGGACTTTCGTCGTCGACAAAGTACCGATTGACGGATTTGCGAGTCGAAAGCGAGAGCCTTTGCGAGTACCCGCAAAAGAACCCGCACTTGGCCACCTAAATCTTCCCGACCTCGAAATTCCACAGAGCCAGGTAAACCGTGCCCTGAGGTTTAACTTCAAATACGGTGAACCGGCCTTTGCCGACCTACCTTTAGAAACCTGGGCGAGACTCGTCGGGCGTCGAGCACGGACATTTACCGAACGGCAGTTATCCTACCCCTCTCCTGGCGGCGCAATTGAACTTCGACAAGCATTATCGGCCTATTTATTTTCCGCACGCGGCGTCATTTGCCAAGCCGAGCAAGTCATTATTTTGCAGGGAACGCAACAGGGGATTGATTTGACGGCGCGACTCATGGTCAAGAAAGGCTCCAAAGTGGTGGTTGAAGAACCTCAATATCGAGGTTTAGTCGCGAGCATGAAGTTTGCCGGAGCAGACCTGCACTATGTACCTGTTGATCACGAGGGACTCATCGTCGACCAACTAGAAAAAATCGGAAACAGCCGTCTTGTTTGCTGCACACCATCACACCAGTTTCCATCGGGAGGTGTTTTACCCCTTACGCGAAGACTCAAACTCTTGGCCTGGGCAGAGAAAAATGATGCAATGGTGCTCGAAGATGACTACGACGGAGAATTCCGCTACGAGAGTCGCCCGATTCCCAGCTTGCAATCGTTAGATACCGAAGGCCGTGTCCTTTATCTCGGCACCGCGTCAAAAATACTATTTCCCTCTTTAAGGCTCGGCTGGCTCGTCGTCCCACCAAGCTGGGTTTCGTCGTTTCAAGCCGTGAAATCAATTTCAGATCGAGGCTGCTCAATGCTGGAACAGCTTGCTCTTGCCGACTTCATTTCGGAGGGGCATTTAGCCCGACATATCCATCGCATTAGGAAACGGCACGCTCGCCGTCGAGCGGTATTATTGGCAGAAGTTGAAAATCAATTGGGACATCGCGCCGTATCAGTCGGCACGCAAGCGGGTATACATGTTTTGCTAAGAGTACTAACACTACCGGGATCGCTTACGGAACAAATGCTTCAAGAATGTCGCGATGTAGACGTGGGCGTGTATTCCTCCCAGCCGTATTACCAAAACCCGCCAGACAATATTGAATTGATAATGGGTTACGCCTCTCTCGACGAAAACGCGATACCAGAGGCGGTCAAACGAATTGCCTTGGTGATCAATAAATTGGAAAAAGCCAACCTTAACAATGGGTAGTTAACAAACATTAACAACCGTGGCGAGTGCAGACGCAACATTTCCATTTTTAGAAAAGCCACTGACATTCTACTTTTTTCTTCGTATCAAATCTCATGACAGCGGGTAATGTTTACGAGCAAATTCTATGAATGCGGATAATTTCTACGGGCAATCTCTACAGGTAATGCCTGCGTACACCGTTACTGCCTCGCATATTCATAAGCGACACGTAAAAATTCGACCGCAGCTTCGCGAAATACTGCGCTAACTGGGAAAATGATTTACACTCAATCGAGTCAAAAACGCTGACCACAGGTTTTCCAAAAAGCTATTCTTAATCGAAATAACGATAACATTAACTTCAACTTTAACAATAACAATGGGACTAAACGCTATGACAACTGAATTGACTATGCTGGTAATGGGCGTTGGCCTGCTAATGCTCTCTCTAATAATTCAGGCGACCGCCGGGGTTATTTCAAACGGCCTAGTGACACAAGCGGGTTCAAGAGACGGACTACCTGAACCGAGGGTATTCCACGCTCGCGCCACGCGCCTCCGCGCCAACATGATGGAAAACTTATTACTATTTGCGCCTTTGGTACTGGTCGCCCACTTGGCTGGTATAACGAATGATATGACTGTTCTCGGCGCGCAGTTGTTTGTCTTCGGCAGGCTTGGCCACGGGATCATTTACTTGGCAGGTTGGCCACTGGTACGTCCCCTATTCTTCGCAATTGCGTGGGCCGGCCTTATCATGATTGCCTCGCAACTATTTGGATAGACTCGTCGCAAGCGTCTCTTCATTCGCCGACAATGTTTTATTCGCAACAGAGCTTTTATAGCAGACAGCGCATTAATCGGAGACGGCATTTTTAGCGGCAGACCGCACTTTAACGACAGATGGTTTTACGGAGTGAACGAATGGCTACGGTCTACGAAACAATTCGCGACATATGTCTTGGCTTACCCGAGACTGAAGAAGTCATCTCGCACTCATTCCCAACGTACAAAGCAGCGGGTAAAGCTTTTGCCACTTTTTCAGTCAATCATCACGGCGATGAAAAAGTTGCACTATTACTCAACATCGGCAAGGACATGCAAACCATGCTCGTTGAGTCTGCACCTGCTATTTTCTTTGTTCCTCCCTATTCAGGCCCACAGGGCTGGGTAGGCATCGAATTAAACAAAGGCCTAGCGTGGGACCGCGTCGGTGAACTAACGGTTGATACCTACCGGCGTGTGGCTCCTGCAGCATTAAGCAAGACACTTCAGCCCATCAAAATAACGACGATTCCCGATGAAATGACGGCCGAGCAAATCAATCCCTTGCGAACAAAAACTAATCTTGCTCTATTGAGTAAAATAAAAAAGATTGGTCTGACGTTTCCCGAAACGACGATGGACAGCCAATTTGGCAATCCCTGCGTTCGCGCCGGAAAAAAGTCCTTTTGTTGTTTGCATTTACGCGACGGCAAGCCGCAATTACAATTATGGGTCGGGACCGATCGGCAAGCCGCGTTGACTACCTTCGACGATCGATTCAGTATCCCGCCCTATGTTGGCCACAATGGATGGATAGATTTACGGCTTAACCAAAAACAAAACTGGCAAGAGATAAACGATTTGTTACTCATCAGCTACAAACACTTCGCCCTGAAACGAATGTTAAAAGCCTTAGCTGATTAGCGGCCCGGTCAAAACTCTGGTTTTGATTGGTATATGATTAAGCCCATAGAAATTCTTCTAAGTATTCATGGAAGAATAATGGGCGGAAATTGCTTTCTTTGCACAGACTTCAAAACGCAGGGAATCGCAAAAGCCCTGTCGTTGAAATAACCTCAATAGTTCTCTACCCTTCAACCTCCAGACCTGTAAATTTAATCAATATGCACGCCACAGCAACGAGGAAAAAGTTCTAGCAATGGGTATCATTTGTGTTGATCTTTCTAGTGACTTATCGTCGACGCGAACCTCTGGAAACATGAGGTACTAACAATGCTCACGGTTACTCAGCTAGCCAAAAAGTTTAATATTTCAAGAGCGACTCTTCTCTATTACGAGCGCGAAGGTCTTCTAATGCCCGCCTTTCGATCAGACAACGGCTATAGATGGTATGGTGACAAAGAATTTTTGCAGCTGGAGTCTATCGTCGCTTATCGCTCCTATGGCGTTTCCGTCGCGAGTATCTATAGCTTAGTGACTCAACCGGATAGCAGATCTCAAGCCCAAATTTTAAACGATCAATTCAATGTGCTGGAGCAGGAAATAACTAAACTGCGCAAGCAGCAAAAAGCGATTGTTACTTTGCTGCAGGAACCAACATTACTGGAGGAAAAAATGGTCAGCAAAAAACGCTGGGTTGAAATTATGCAAGCAGCCGGTTTCGATGAAAAAGATATGCGAAACTGGCACATTAAATTTGAATCCATGGAACCCGAAGAGCACCAGAAATTTCTCGAATCCCTCGGTATCGAGGAAACAGAGATTAAGTCGATTCGGGATTTATCATAGCTTAAACATCAGAAATGATAGATAGGCTTTTATGCACGGCCTGCAATGATGTGGTCATTACGTCACTATGCAGAATAAATTCTGAGCGAGTTCACTCCACGCTACGCGGTCAGAACCATAGGTTATATCAGCGAGACCGGACTCTCTTCATTACTCCACTTTAAGATAATTTTACCGTCGATAATGAAACAAAAGGAATTATTCTGGGGTGCGTCTGCCACCAAAAAGAGTCAGTCAATGTAGCTATTTGAATGCCGCTATGTGAGCGTCGTTATGTGAGTGTCGTTATCTAAATGTAGCTATGTGAATGTCACTATCGCTTGCGTCAATCTTTTCACGGGGGTTTCGGCATCTGATTTTACTTCATTTTCAATTCCAGATAACGCTCTTCCAATTCAATATGCTGCGTTTGCAAATTCAGAAACTCCTGCTGCATTTCGTCCAGTTTCCCCTGCAGCTCGCCCGTATCTGGGCCATCGGTGCCGCCGCCTGAACCAAAATCAATGGATTCAAGCTCCTTTTTCAGTGAAACGTTCTCGTCTTCCAGGGCCGCAATGGTACCCAGCATTTCTCGGCTTTCACTGGTAAAGTCTTGCACCATAGTTTCCATTCGCTTGTAGTCTTCGCTATTCGCCGCACCACCGCTCTTTTCCGCATTATCACGTAGTTCCTGATTTTCTTGCAACGCTCGATTCAATTCATCTTCTATCAATTGAGTGCAGGACTCGGCCTCTTTCAGGAATCGCTCCTGTCGCTCCATTTGGCTCGTCATTTCAGCTAGAACCTGTGCTTTTTCTTCAGAGGAGTCTGCTAGGACTAATTTTTTCTTTAATTCCTCAATAATTTTATATTGATCGACAGCCATGTTACGAAGCCGTTCCATTTCTTCTCGATTGGCAAATACTAGTTTTCCTGCTTCGCCGGGTGGTATTGGAGAGCCTTCAACACCATCACCGCCCAGTGACCGATCAGTCGCCTCACCGTCTACTCCTGCCACAATCAAATTGCCAACTTCATCAAAGGCGCCAGCGTATTTATTCAGCAAAGAATCGAAATCATCCCCAGCGCCTATATCCTTGCCCATGGCCAGTAATTGTTGGTAATAATCATCGGCCTCTTTTTTCGATTTTTCCCACTTATCTTCCATTTCAAAAAATAGCTTTTTAAATCGTTCGAGATTTTCAATACGTTTTTTGTAGTCGGCTATTTCTTCTGAATTGTCGGGAGCGCTTTGTTCTTCTATTTCCAATTCGAGATCAACGGGCTCAGGAGTGGGTTCCGGAGCTGCACTAATATAAAACTGTATGATCTGCTGAAATTTCGACTGCAGTACATCCCAGTTAGACGTGTCATCTTCTCCAGCGTATCGAGCTTCTTTCTCAGCAATCAGCAGTGCGTGTCGCAAAGAGGTCGCCTGACGCTCCAACGATGCGTCTGGCGCGATATCCAAAACAATGTCACGGTCGGGGTTAAGCGTTTGGTGAAAGTCTCGGGTCCCTTCAATTTCTTCGTCTAGATAGTCGATGAACTCCTTGGGCTTAATTTTGTTTTTATCTGCTAGCGCTTTAAGGGCTTTCTTTGTTTCCTTTTTCGCTTTGGAGATAGCCTTCCGCATTTTTTCAGTCTTACTTTCCAATTGGCGAATGATCGCCTTCAGTTTCCTGATATTAAAAATCAGGAAAACAGTAATCACCAATAGCAAAAATGCAATTTCGGCTAATGAGTAGAGAATGATTGGAGAATCTGTCATGAAAAATTTCCGGGCCTGTTAATTTACATTCCAATCTCACAGGGGCTGGCTTCTAATTATTTACCCTAAGAAAAGCGGCTAAGCCTATGAAACAATAAGAATTCTTTTTTCTCGAATTATGGTACAGAGCCGGCAACTTGGCTATAAAATATCAAGATAAAAGCTAATATTTTTCTATTATTGACGATTTAGCCTGATATTACGGCATTTTACCTCGTCAGAAGATCGATATGGGTTGATATCCAAGCCTCCGCGCCTGACATACCTAGCGTACACCGACAATCTTTCCGGTTTACAACTGGCACTTATGTCGCGATAAATTCGCTCTACGCATTGTTCGTGAAACTCTTGATGCTGGCGAAAACCAATGAGGTATTTCAACAACCCTTCTTGCTTGATCCTTTTACCGGTGTATTCAATGATAATCGTCCCCCAATCGGGCTGGCTTGTCACCGGGCACAAGGAGCGCAGCAAATGGCTATAGACTTGCTCATTAACGATTTGCTCATCCTGAATCAATAAATTGCCATCCGGTGAATACTCGTCGATTTCAACATCAAGCTGATCGAGACAGGTGCCGGTAAGTAATTCACTTTCAGTACTCAATCCATGTTCCACATGCATTAGGTTAACAACGACAGGGAGCCCCACGCACCATGACAAATCGTCTCGCAAAGTTTTTACCAACAAGTCAGTACTGGCAAATTTAGTATGATTGAGCGAGTTTAAATATAACTTAAAGGACTTTGACTCGATAATAGCCCTCGACTCACAGGGGATACGAAACTCCGCGCAGGCAACTTCCGGCTTTCCTTTCTGATTTAGCCATGACAGTTCATAAGCATTCCAAATATCCTCACCGGTAAACGGTAGCTCCTCGGAATCGATGCCCAAACTTTCGCGGGAAGGCTGGCGTTCGATAGGGCACAGTATTTCCCTTGAATATTTTTCGATATAACTGGTTTCTTTGCCTAAAGGCGATTCATTCGTTCCATCAACTAACATATGCGCTCCTCGGATATTTTACATGCGCAGACGCTTACCTGAATTAAGTAAATTCAGGCAATAAGCATAAGCTGCAACAGTAAAGCCACCAATCATAAGAAATGCCCACTGAACATTAATGTCCGATATCCCCAAAACACCGTACCGAAAAGCATTTACAATGTACAGGATGGGGTTAGCCTTCGACACCGAACCCCAAAATTCTGGCAATAAATCAATCGAATAAAACACGCCACCCAGGTAGATCAAAGGCGTCAGAAGAAATGTTGGAACAATAGAAATATCATCAAAGGAATTGGCATAAATGGCATTTATCAATCCTGCCAAAGAAAAAAGCACCGATGTCATCACAACAATAACCACGGTTACGGGTAAATTGTGAATATGAATGTCCGTAAAAAATAGGGCCACTACCGTGACGATGATACCAACAATCATACCTCTAGCGACTCCACCCATCGCAAATCCAAGGACAATGATGTAATTTGGGGTAGGAGAAACTAAAATTTCTTCGACGAAGCGTTGAAACTTGGCGCCAAAAAAAGAAGAAACAACATTAGTATACGAACTTGTTATAACCGCCATCATAATGAGGCCTGGCACAACAAACTCCATGTAACTCACCCCCGACATCAAGCCAATTCGCTTACCTATCAAGTTTCCAAAAATAACAAAATACAAAGTAATGGTAATGACCGGAGGAACCAGGGTTTGCAACCAAATACGTAAAAAACGTTTTATCTCTTTACGAGTGATCGTTAAGAAAGCAATGAATTGTTCTTGAGCGGTCATGTGTTATCCATAGTTATTTTCTTTTTCAATGCTGTTGATAATCACGCTGCATTGGAATTTATCAAACTAACGAAGAGCTCTTCGAGCCGGTTCGATTTGTTTCGCATACTTTTAATGGTGATTCCCAGCGCCGATAGCTGTGAAAATAGCTCGTTAATATTTTGCTCCTTATCGACCTCGGCCATTAACGTATGGCTATCTTGCAAAGAGCAGGGAAAATTCTCTAGCTCAGGCGCTACCGCTAATTCCTGATCAATATCAAGTAGAAATATCTCCCTGTGTAACTGAGACAGCAGTTCTCTCATGCTGCTATGTTTAACTATTTTCCCATGATCGATAATCGCAATATTTCGACACAAACTCTCCGCCTCTTCCAAATAATGAGTGGTCAATATGATGGTAGTGCCCTGCTCGTTGAGATCTTTCAAAAAGGTCCACATTGAACGGCGCATTTCAATATCAACCCCTGCCGTCGGCTCGTCCAGGATTAACAAGCGAGGTTCATGGACTAAGGCGCGAGCTATCATTAATCGACGTTTCATACCACCCGACAGCTCTCGCGCCGGTTCGTTACGTTTGTCCCATATACCGAGAGCTTTCAAATATTTTTCTGCTCGCGTTGCCGCCAGGCTTCTCGGTAGGCCGTAGTAGCCAGCCTGGTTAATCACAATATCAAACAGTTTTTCAAAATTCGAAAAATTAAACTCTTGAGGCACAATCCCGATTTCTTTTTTGGCGGCGGAGAAATCCTGATCAATATCGTGACCAAACACCTCAACGGTGCCACCCGTTTTGTTCACCAAAGAGCTGATTATGCCTATTGTTGTGGATTTACCGGCGCCATTAGGCCCTAGAAGCGCAAAAAAATCTCCTTCCGAGACGTCAAGGTCGATACCTTTAAGCGCTTCAAACTGGTTCCCGTACACTTTACTGAGTTGTTTTATTGATAAAGCAATGGTCATAAAGATTCCTGAATAGGGGGAATTGGCCTGTCTTCGTTACTAATGTCTGGGGGATTTAAATGCCGAACGAACAACAGCGCTGACAAATTCGCGATACATATATTTCCCATACATATATTCGCGGTACGTACGTTCCCAGTACATGAATTCTGAAGCCATAGTAGCACGGCAGGTTTAACTTGCGGAATCCATCGCGAGAGGTCTGTCGATCGATCCAAATCAGTTCATATCGCTACGACTTGAAGAGATCCCTGACAGCTAGCGGTAGCTTTGGTAAAATACCGAGCTCAATAAAACAGTCGTAGGTCTATTTATGAAAAAATCAATCAGTCGATTTGAATACCATCAAACACTCGTGAAGGAACTCGCCAGTTATTGTGCTAAACAACTGCCGTTTTCATCTGAGCACGCCAGCGAGACTGATAAAGAATTTATCGAAACTCTAACGCTTGTCGCCACGACATCAAAGGCAAACGAGGACTATTTTTTCGCCGGACAAAACCTAATTGCCAGGGTTGTTGCCAATTACTCGCATATAACGCCACTGATACATAGAGATTTGTTTTGGTATTTCGGCGGCGATTGCCTTCATTTCATGAGCGATGAGGAGATGAACTTATACAATGAGATAGACGAGATGATTTATGATTCCGAAAAGCAGGGACTAGACGCAGACTATGCTGAAGCAAAAGCTAGAGTTTTCAAACTCCACTAATCAAATTTTGAAGCCTCAATCCGCACTGCTATCCATATAGTGGCTGATTTCGAATAGAAAATTCAAAAGAAATTGAGCAAAGAAGGAATAAAATGGAGCGGGAAACCAGGTTCGAACTGGCGACCTCAACCTTGGCAAGGTTGCG
>CAJVZD010000063.1 GCA_913019905.1 uncultured Cellvibrionales bacterium | reverse complement strand
CGTATATACGCTCGCATCTTTCAATCTGTTTTCACGTTGGTCTTGCAAATACGGGGGAGTCCATATACGCAATGACATCGTTGAAAACACCCATTTCTGGATGGGCACTAACTAACTAACTCAAAGTAATAAAACCTACTCCTGCACATTAGCAATCTTTAACAATTACTATTCAACGTTTTGAAAATGTTATGATTATTGGAATAGATTCACCCATGACCATAATAATAGTCTAGGACTCCCCCTTCATGAAAAGAATTATCGCCACATTACTCATCGCTTTTATCGGCGTCATTTTAGTTCGGACGATTATGTTTTCGCCGCCGGAAATTACGACGGAAGACCAAGTTATTATCGACGTTAATGCCGATATCGTCGCCCAACATTTGTCAGAAGCGGTGCAATTCAAGACAATCTCACCGCCCGCCCCTGAAACAAGAAACCGCTTGGTGTTTGATAATTTTCTGAATTGGGCGGAGAAAACCTATCCCGAATTACACTCCTTAGAAAAGACTCTAATAAAGGGGCAGACTATTCTGCTTAAATGGCCCGGACAAGACCCCACCCTAAAACCCATACTGTTAGCCGCCCACTATGACGTGGTGCCAGTCGTTCCTGGAACCGAGGAGCGTTGGACGCATCCGCCGTTTGGTGGAGTAATAGAAGACGGCTTCGTGTGGGGAAGAGGTGCCCTCGACGATAAATCGGGCGTGATAGTAATGATGGAAGCCGCGACATTACTTTTGCGACAGGGGTTTATCCCAGAGAGAACGGTCTATTTTAGTTTCGATCACGATGAAGAGATTGGCGGTATCGAAGGCGCACTAGGCGTTACCAAACGGTTTAAAGAACAAGGAATCCAGCTTGCCTGGTCAATTGACGAAGGCTCTTTTATATTAAATGATATTTATCCCGGCATGACCTTGCCAGTAGCCAGCATTAATGTTGCCGAAAAAGGGTATCTGACCCTTGATCTCATTGCCAGCGGCGATAGCGGTCACTCATCAATGCCTTCAAAAGACGCCTCTATTTTCCTCTTGGCTGAAGCAATCCGTCGATTACGTGAAACACCTTTACCTGGTGGTTTAGAAGGCATTAGTCTCGAAGCGATGGATGCCATTGCGCGTTATTCATCTTTTGGGCGCCGTATGTTCTTCGCCAACCGTTGGTTATTCCAAAGCATGATCGAAAGCGAGCTGTCCAAATCAGGACCAACCAATGCGATGTTACGCACAACAACAGCACCAACCTTGTTGTCCGCTGGCATTAAAGACAATGTCTTACCGGGAACCGCAACAGCAACCGTCAATTTCCGCCTGCACCCACGAGACACTCCTGACGGGGTAATAAAAGCCGTGAAAAAAATCGTCGGTGATGACCGAATTGAGATAAGACGCAGGGAAGGCGGTTCTCTCGCGTCAAAAGTCTCAAGCACTGAAGGTATAGGATTCGACGTTATTGCTAAGGTAAGTCGTCAGATGTTCGGCCCCCTCGTTGTTATTCCCGGCATCACCGGCGGCGGAACAAACTCATCGCACTATGAAGCGGTGGCTGACGATTCGTATCGTATAAACTTGTTGAGCCTTGGGCCAGACGATGTCGCAGGTTTTCACGGAACCAACGAAAGAATTTCGGTCAAAAACTTAGGTGCAGGGACGGCGGCGTATGCGCAACTCATAAAAATAGGGGCTGGCGAATAGCCCCTCCAATGTTTTAAATCAGGGCGCAGCCTTTTTGAGGAAACGCCCTTTTAGTCGAGGTAAAAAGCCACACCAAGAAAAACTCAACGCCCGACATATTTCGCCCGCGGTCGAATTAGGCGACTGTTCTGACTAAACTCCAAATAGTGGGCAACATAACCATACACTCTTGCCATCGCAAACAGTGATGTGAAAAAGTTACTTTCTATTCCCAAACTATGGAAAACGGCGCCCTTATAAAACTCAACGTTTGCCCATATTTCCTTCCCTTGTTTGGCGAACGCCGTTTGACAAGCCGCTTCAACACTGACTAACACCTCAAGCAACTCCTTACCCTGACCTTGCTCACAAAGCGATAACGCCATCGGTTTTAATATTTTTGCTCGAGGATCAACGACCTTGTATTCTCGATGCCCCATTCCCATGATTTTTATTTTACGTTCAAGGCAATCAGCCACATAGGCGGCAGCTTTATCCGGCGACCCGATTTTCTTCGCCATTTCTAAGGCAGCCTGATCCGCTCCACCGTGAAGTACGCCAAACAGAGTGCCTACCGACGCCGATATACTTGACTGAATCGGCGCCAGTGTACTGGCACAAACTCGCCCTGCAAAAGTACCTGCGTTGAAGCTGTGCTCCATCTGTAATATTTGCACAGCATCGAGTATACGAACTTGTTCCCTGCTTGGAACCCTGCCGTGAAACATCAGCAAAAAATTCTCATGCAAGCTGAGAGAATCACCTGAAGGAATAATACTGTTCCCATTGATCAAGCGATGTCTGGCAGCAATAATACTAGGAATTTTGGCAGCGATGCCCAATCCCTGCTGAACCACTTCGTCGGCGAGGATTGAGCCTTCAGCTTGCTCCCGATAAGGAATGTTCAAAAACGGTATCATGCCTTGTAATACCAGCATGGGATGTAAATCAAAAGGCAAATCTCGAAGTAATTGCAGTTCCTCTGCGCTTAACCGACGATGATCAATCGTGAAGGCAGTTAACTCCTCTTCATAGTCACATAAACGCTCGGAACTAGACGCATCCCGCAACAATCGCGCATCAGACTGAACCTCGGGACTTGCCCCATCAGCTCCAAACAACAATAAACCGACCACCTCCATAACGGGCCTGTTGACCAGATCAGCAATATTCACCCCTCGATAGCTCAGGCTTCCACTCACCCCATCGACGTTCGATATTTCAGTTTCTCCGACTATAATTCCGGCCAAATCCGTTGAGAATATTTCACCATTGTTTTGTTCGTCCATCGTTAGCGCTCCTGTTAAGAAATTCGACGTTAGTATAAGGCGGCAAATTAGATAAGAAAAATTGATATTATCGATATAAATATAAGCTAAACTGATTGAATATAAGATTTAGGAGGATAATTATGAGAATAGAAAGTAGCGAACTGCGGGCATTTATTGCCGTTATTACTCACAACGGATTTAATAGAGCCGCCGAAAACCTGCATTTATCCCAGTCTGCGGTCAGCCAATCGATTGCCAATCTCGAATCAAAACTGGCCGCCCCGTTAATCCGTCGAGGCAAACAACTGAAACTCACCGATGAAGGAAAAAGATTGTTTGAATATGCTCATCAAGCGCTGAGAGAGGAACAACAGGCTCTGGAGGATATAAACAGTATCAAAAACGGCGACAATGCCATTTTGTCACTCGCAGTGAACAGTACTATCAACCGATTTTACGCCCCACAACTCCTAGACATTTATTGTCAGCAATACCCTCACTACCGACTTAAAGTAGAAGAGCTGCCAAGTCGCAGTATTATTTACGCTGTTTTATCGGGCGGTACCGAGCTGGGAATGGGCCCACTACAAAAACATATGCCTGCCCACGACACTATTCCTCTTTATCAAGAAACACGCTTTCTGGTCGTTAGTCCAAATCATCCCCTGTGTGAAAAAATCATTAAAGGCGACGAAAAGTCCTTAAAGCAAACCGCGCTCATTGATTCTTTTCTCGACGAAGCTGAAATGCGCCCAGCCATCCAACGAATCCGCGACCGTTTTAACTCGGTGTGGGAAATCAGCAGCTTGCTGCTGCGAATACATCTTGTGGCGCAGGGCTTAGGTGTCGCGTATATCGATCGGAAACTCCTGGAGGAACACCCTCGCTGTAAAGAGTTTCAATACATCTCTGACGAAACCATAGGTCGCTTCGATCGACAGGTTGGCATTTATCACAAAAATGGTAAAAAACTGAGCAATTGCGCCGAGCAATTTGTCACGCTGTGTCGTGGCTTTTGGCAAGTGGAAGATCCGGCAGTGTATGACGGTAAAAAAAGCAGTTGATTCGGGGTTATCAAATGCACTTTCGCCTAATACCTAAAATAAAACGACAATCGATTCAAAACAGTGAAGTGCTATCAGCAAAGATTCAGACCGCTTAACAAATAACCATCATTGCGGCGGCCTACTTCTCCAGATTAGATAAGCCGGAAGGAGAATAAATAAGAACAAAAAAGAGGAGAGTAAAAAACTGTCCTTAAAGGCAAGAACCGACGCTTGCGCGTAGAGACTGCGAGCAAGAAACTGCATGGCAACCATCGTTTGATCGAACTCCGGCAAGCCCGTTGCGATAAGTCGTTGCCGCAGTACAACGAGTGCTTCCATTGTTGCTACGTTATCAAACCGCTGTGTACTGTAGATCGCATCGAGGTGAAATTCGGTGCGCTGGGCTAGAATGAGAGACGACAAGTTAACACCAAATGCACCGCCAATCTGACGAACAAAATTCAATACACCCGAAGCTTCACTCATTATTTCTGGCGGTACTGATCGAACAGCACCCAGACTCATCGTCGGAAAAGCAAATCCAATGCCTATACGACCAATACACATCCACCAGGCAAACGTCCAGAAACTGGTATTCGCATCGGAGCCAACCATCAGGTAAAAAGACAAGAAGAATAACAAGGCTCCAAAGCCAATCAATATTCCTGGGTCATATTTGTCAGACAAACGACCACAAAGCGGCGCCACTATTCCCATTAAAAGGCCGGCGGGCATCGTTGCCAAACCCGAATCAGTTGGGGTTAACCCTTGAACCAACTGCAAAAACAGTGGAATTAAGTAGGTGGACCCGTACAAACCCGCACCAAACGCAAAGGCGATAATTGAATACACCACAAATCGATAGTGACGAAATATGGTTAAATTCAATAACGGATGCGAATTACGAAGCTGCCAAAAGATAAATACGGCAGTCGAGAAGATCGCGCCCGCGAAGTAGCTTAAAATCAGCGCCGAACCCCACCCTTCTTTTCGGCCATTACTTAAGCCCAAAAATACCAGGCTAATGGCCACCAACAAACAGGCAGCTCCCAGCCAATCAAAGGGAATGTCAGGCTTTGGGCCATCTCTATTAGGTAAGAATAGCAGTACGAGTGGTATGCAGATGACGGGAAACACCATGCATAGAAAGTAGACGTATCGCCAGTTAAACGAATCCGTTAGCATTCCTCCAATCGTTGGTCCCAGTGCCGGTGCCAACATCACTCCAACACTGGAAATACCCATTACTACGCCCTGACGCTCAAAAGGAAATAGCAGGAATATGACATAAATAGATAGAGGCGTTAAAATACCGCTGGTAACACCCTGAACCGCCCGAGCCAGCACCATAATTTCAACATTCGGACTAATTCCGCCTACAAAAGAAGCACAAAAGAAAGCGACCATCGACCAAAAAACAACCGCTCGAATGCCCCAGTTTTGAGTCATCCAGGAAGTCATTAACATGCCGACAGTGGCGGCCGCTAAATTTGCCGTAGACAACCACTGAGCCTCGTCCTGACCGATACCAAAAGCACCCATGATTCTAGGAATAGCGACGTTAACGATTGTCTGTGATAGCAAGGTCGCTAACATTGCGAATGTTACCGTCCCCATGGCGAACCAGGCGTACCCTACCCCGTATTGACGAAACAGGGTTTTAATCGTATCGGATGTGTCGAGCTGGGCGATATAAGCTTCAACCTTAGCTGATGTCAATTGCCACCTCGACCATCATTCCCGGCTTTAACATTAGATCTCGTTGCTGAAGAGAAATTTTCACCGTCAAACGCTGCGTTACTTTCGTGAAGTTTCCGCTTGGATTAGTACTCGGTAGCAACGCGAACTGACTAGTCACAGCGTGCCCTATTTTTTCAACCCGCCCGGTAAATTCCATGTCTGGATAGGCATCAACACTTACCGCAACCGATTGGCCCACCTCCAGATATTTGATTTCAGTTTCTTTTACATTCGCACTTACCCATATTTCAGCGGGGTTGTGCAAAAGCATTATGCGCATTCCCGGGAGGACATATTCACCCCTATCGATATACAAATTGTCAATAATTCCCCTCGATGGTGCTAACAGTCGGCGGTCACTCAGATCTATTTTGAAGCGTTGCAATTCTGCTTCCAATCCTTCCTTTTCATATTGCAATTTAGATAAGTTCTTTTCCATTACCAGCAATCTCGACTGGTCTGCCTGCGCCTCTGTCAACTTAGCCCTAGCGTTAGAAACATTCGCGAGAGCTTCCTCCCGGGACTGCTCAGCCTTGCGATATAAGGTTTTCGCTTCTTCATAGCCGTGCGCGGAAATGATATTTTTCGCACGCAAGGTTTTGGATCGCTGCCATTCATTTGCCCGAAACTCGAGTTCAGAGTCTGTCGAAGATTGTGACGCAATAGAGGCCTCCAGCTGTGACCGTGCAGATCGCATGGCGCCGGCGGTTTGTAAATCGACCATTTTTATCTCAGCTTGTAAGCCCTCGTATCCCGCATTTAACGCAGCAACTCTCGCTTCTGTTTGGCGTAATTTCAAAGCAGCTTCCTGGCTATCAACGACCAGAAGGACATCACCCTTAGACACTATGTCTCCCGATGAAACGGGTAAATCCACAATCCACCCTGAGACTTTGCTGCTGATGTCGATCATGTCGGCTGCTATTCGAGCATCATCGGTGTATACGTGAGTCATGCGTAACTGTATCCACTTGCCACCGGCAATCAACATGACAATCAAAAATACAGCGATAAGTAACTGCCGGGCGCTAACCCTAAAAATACTCATAATGGCCGCCTTTTAGTGTGATTAATTTTGTCCGACGAGGATGCGGTAGATGATGGCGACCGAGATATTAACAACAACTTGGAACGAAGCAATTGCAGGGCTTTCTCCAAGCATTGAAGTTCGGAACATTCCAAATGGTCACTTAAGGTTTTGTGTAAATCACGGTAATCTCGTGCTGCATGCTCTATGGTCTCTTCAGCATCTTTTATCACGGTCAGCCGCTTCAGACGTTTATCCCGCGCATCTATTTCGCGCCGGAGCCAATGCTTATTAACCAATTGCTCAACAACCTTACCCAAGGGCGCTTTTGCCATGTCGAGCAATCGTGCTAGTTCACGTTGAGAAATGCCCGGTTGATGGGCAACCACTGACAAAACTAGCCAGTGCGATCGCGTCGTCCCTAACTGTTTTAAAGCACTATCAAATTGCGTTGATAATTGTCGCGAAAGCACGCCAATCAAATACAAATTACTGGAAAATTTTACGTGTGATAATGCTTGTTGGCTATTTCTCGCAGCAAATCCCGAGAAAAGCTTCTGCAGATTTTCTTGTAAAACATGCCAGTTATCAGCGCCCATTGCTGTCCTGAGTGTATTTATTAGATCCAAAAACCGCTGATCAATAATATCAACCTGGTCTTTTACATTGGTATTGATATAGACATAATTTGCGCGACGATCACTGACATCTCTTCGCCTTTCAATCCACCCGCCCGCCTCGAGCTTATCGAGATGCTCTCCAAGCGGCACTTTTTGGATACCTAACAGCGCAGCGAGCTCGGTTTGCTTCAGGCCTTCACTATGACTCAGTAATGTAATGACACGCCATTGAGCGTCCCGTAACGCAAAATCACAAATAATCTCATCAAATCTTCTGCGTAACAAACGACTACAGTCGTAGAGCAGATAAGCGAGGTCCTCGGACCAAAATTCAACGTAAGTTTTTGTCACCGTTTAAATTTCCTTATTGGGCTGCTTAATTGAGAGACGATTGATTGGCTAATACTTTCAGTTAGATTGCCCTAACACAACGAAACTCGCACGCACACTCAACCCCAAAAACCAGCTCGCAACTTTAGTATCATTACATTACTATAATGCAATGATACTAGCTGAATCAAGCGCAGAAATACAACATTAGAAGATGAAAAAACGTTCACAATTAAATGGAAATAGACAAAAACCAGACGAATCTTAAGCCGTGAGATTGTTTCTCGAGAGGGATAATACCTGATGGCTAGCAGCTGATAGTTGATGCCTGGCGTTCCAGTCATACATTCAGTTGAACTGAATTGACATCGTTTCAGAGACATTTCTGCAAACAATTTCGTAAACGCCTTCATCATTCAGCGAATCCAGAGAGGGCTTTAAACCCATGCAACCATCTGTTTTTGTCCTTCGCAAATGGCCTTTTGGCAGATCGCAGCACCGTGTGTTTGAATTCGGTTTCAAACCTTTGATAGGGAAAAGTACAGGAAAATCTTCAGTACAAAGGTGAGAAACAAACCCGGCACTCGTAGACTCAGGACGGAACACGGGAAAATCGAAATTCCGGGAGGCCTTATGAACAATCCCGTGATGTGTAAAAAGCCCATAGAAAATAACAAGCATGCGATACGTAAATAGAACATCACAAAGGAGGTTTGACCACCAATAAATCTATCGCAAAAATGCTGACTGCAAAACTGATAAAAATATTACAAGAACTCGACAAATACGATAAAAGATACGATCACCTCAACGACCAAAGGAAAGAGTACTGCTAGTCTAAAAAGACAAACACGTTGATTCAGTCAAAGCGAAACGCAAGATGATACCCAAGGGCTCGAATGACAAACAATGTATTCGAACAGGTCTTGGAAACAAGTAGAACCAATAAGAGCAACTGTACCGGAGCTCTCGAGGGTTGAGAAGCGAGATGCCCCTTCAGGGCGAGTCTAAGAGTCCGTTCTAGCTATTTAGGCCATTTTCCATAAAGCATCAACCAACGAAGTGAATCTCCTCCTGACGAGGGAAGTTAGACTCCCAATCAAATATTTTCTCGCGCACCTTCCAGAATTTGTGAACCTTACGGGCAACAACAAAGCGGGGTTTTGAAAAGAGTTTAATGCACAAATAAACTTGTTCTAATGACTGCACATCAAAGGTCGGGCCAGGATTTCTAATATGTGCGCGAACAAAATTATAATAAAAGCCCTGGCGACGAGAATAACTATCAAAATAAAAATATTCGCTTAGGTGCTCGCCATCGATATCATAATATCTGACCTCTAATCTTGGCTTACCTTTCTTGTCGGTATCCTTCTCAAACATCATAGAATCGCAGCGGAGTATGTGAGCATCTTTCAGGCTCATGGCTTCTTTGAGCATTGTATCTGGGTCGACCAAAATTTCATTACACGTTGAACAGTACCGCTTTGAGATATCATTTTCACACTGGCAACTGGGGCAGCGTTTAAAACGGAATAGGTAACCGCAGGGCTCGATATCTTGATTCTCAACATGCTCAAACGCCCCAAGACATTTTCTACCGTAATGTTCGACAATGACATCTCCGTGCTTAACTCCCCAAAACACATTGCTGTGCCCACACTGAGGGCAGATCACAGCGACAGCCTCACTATCCTCATTAGGCTTTTTCTCTCCAATCTCGGGTGAAAATATATCATGTCCCAAGCCAGTGTAATCCAAAATAAGACAATCCCTTTTCTTATCATGGCGGCGCAACCCTCGACCTACAATTTGTTGGTAGAGTGAAACAGAATCCGTCGGCCGGAGGATCGCAATTAAGTCGACATGAGGCGCATCAAACCCCGTGGTGAGTACGGACACATTCACCAAATACTTCACTTCCTGTGCTTTAAACTGAGTAATTATCAGGTCGCGTTGCGCTGTTGGCGTTTCACCGGTTACCAACAGAGCTTCATCCGCAGGTAAACAGCCGAGAACTTCTTTTGCATGTCGCACAGTAGAAGTAAACAACATAACTCCCATCCGGTCCTTCGCTAATTCCGCAATATGCGCGACGATAGACGGCGTAATTCTGCTCTGGTCCTGTAAGATGCTCTCGATATCAGGCGTCGCGTATTTACCATCCCTACCCAACTCTAGTGTTGAAAAATCATAGCACGCAACAGGAGAATCAATGAGTACGGGCGGCGTCAAATACTCATGCCGAATCATATAACTCAACGGCAATTCATAGATACAATGGGAAAAGAAGCGTTCCTTATCTGTTCGTAGCAGCCCTTTCATGTGGTATTGATAAATCCAACCCATGCCTAAGCGATAGGGCGTTGCCGTTAGCCCGAGAATGCATATGCCTTCACTCCACTTCCGTAGACGGGAGAGTACTTGCTGATATTGGGTCGACGCGTCTAAAGACACACGATGACATTCATCGATAATAACTAATGAAAAATCTTTGAAGAAGTTTTCGTCAGATCGTGCAATCGACTGAATACTGCCAAATATCACTTTTTGCGATACGTCTTTACGATCGAGGCCCGCAGAATAAATACCTGAGTCTAACCCGTAACTCGCAAATTTTTCATGGTTTTGCTCGACGAGCTCCTTCACGTGAGCGAGTACCAAAACTCGCCCATTGGCAATTCGAGCAAGCTCTGCGATCACCAATGACTTACCGGCTCCAGTGGGCAATACAATACATGCGGGGCTTTTATGCGTCCGAAAATAGTGAACCGTGGCGTCGACAGCTTGCTGTTGATAGGGTCTAAGTGAGTACATGGCGGCAAGAGTATCAAAATTTCCTACTCGGCTTCCACCTTCGCTCAAAATTTTACAGGTTCGGCCAAGGCTAAAACGATTCAACTTTGAACATGCCATTCCGAACAAGCTTAAATCAGTCGATTAAGAACAAGTCAGCAGCGCATCTAGCTGTTTCGGTACTCCTTGTCACCGCGCTCTTAATCTCACTTCCTCGAACGGCATCTACATAGCTCTCCGATACTCGATCAAACAACCTAAACTTCGATGCCGCTCGTTGTTCTTCCATTTGTAAGCGCAGCCCACCGTCTACTTTGACGGCTTTTCCCAGTTTGTCGCCGGCACACAGGTTAGTGAACCAGCCAAGGGTTTTGCTTCACTTTACCGATGTGGATGATTTGTCTGGCCTTGAGGTGGGTGTCCGGCTGTTGTAGGATTGTCATCAATATCGCCGTCAATTCCTCCATCAAATTCTCCATCAATATTGTCATCAAACTAAAGTTAATGAGGTGTCTTGTGAAGTTAGCCATTGTTTTAAGTCTGGTCTGTTCATTTGGTATTGGTACAGTGGCGGCAGACGATACCGAACTCGACAAAGTGAATCGTGTCATCGATCAACTTCACCAATACGCCAGCCATGCCCAGAGCAAGGAATATTTCGAGTTATTTGCTGAAAACGCTGTATTTATAGGCACAGATGCCCAGGAGATCTGGTCAAAACAGGCGTTTCAGAAATATGCGCAACCGCATTTTAGCAAAGGAAAGGGCTGGACTTACACAGCACATAACCGACACGTCTATTTTGCCGCGGTCGGTAATATAGCTTGGTTTGACGAGATGCTTAGTAATGCCTCTTTGGGCGTAACTCGTGGGACCGGTGTGTTAGAAAAGGTCAACCAGCAGTGGAAAATCACCCAATATCATTTAACCATTCCTATTCCAAATGGCCTCGCTGACGATATTGTGAAAATGATACGGCAACATCAATAGTATTATTGCAAGACCCCATCAAGGCGATGGCAAATTATCCGGTGCGGTGTGGGCGTTCTATACTAACGGTACCTTTAATTTTTACGAGAAGTTAGTGAAGGCTGTTGGCAGGCGGCATAGTCTCAGATAGATAATTATTTCTCAAACCCAATCCGAAACAGTTCAAAATTAAGTCTAAGCCAAATCGTGAGGCATCCCTCAATTTGGCAGTGATTTTTCTGTCTTTTATGCTTGTTTGACTCTCAACTACTGACAGTTAAATGCTCTGCCATGGCGAGTCTAATCCTTCAGTTAAGTGCCGCATTAATGACTCGTGAAGCTATCCCACAATAAGCCAAAATTCCTTACGCAGCGATACTTGTCGTTTTTCGTCCGTTAATCAACCTAGATTGAGGGCGCTTTTATTAGACCACTACTGGCTCTACCTAAAAAGCGTGCGAGAGAAAACGCGAGGAAACCGGCCGGGCCGAAAAGGAAGGTCAATGGCAGGCAGGGAATCACTAGCCAAAAACTCAATTGTTCCTGTCTCGCCGTTTTGCAAATCCATGCACCCACGAAAAGATCGAATGCAAGGAAGTGTACCCATCCAGCCAACAAGGCTTCTTGATGCGAAAATAATTGTGCTACATCAGCTAAACTACCGAACCCTCCGTCTCCTTCCGATGAAAAGAAAACCGACAAGACAACATAGCCGATCGACAAGGCAATTGGGATGATTCGACCGGCAATTTTGTCGGACCATTCCGGAATGAATGGCGACGCGAGAAGGACTAGCCATCCTACCATCGCAAGCACACCTGCCGCCGAAAAAAGTAACTCCAGATTCATCGTTTTGGCTCCTTATTCGCCTTCACGTGCTTAAATGACAGCAACTCGCTTTCGCTCGGTGATTCCCACATAGCCTCGAAAAAATCAAATATGTCGCGAGTAACCTCAAGCTTGAAAGTTTCGCCTTTTTCCGTATTTCTTTGCTGGACACGCCTCCATCTCTCTTCCGCATCGACATCAAGGAAGTGTGTCAGTAATGTGCAACCCGATTTCTCAGCGACTGTGGAAGCTACTTCCGCTCTCTTGTTTGCCTGCTGTAGCCCTATTTCCAATATCGACGAGACACCCACTTCAGCCAATGCACACGCGGTAGCGATCATTTGACTCTCACACCTCAAAGCACGCTCACTAATCCATTGCCAATCCATCGAGTTATCTAAATCAGGCCCAAACAAAGAGGTCATCCAATCATCAATAGAAAAGTAGATTGCTCCGATGTCATTCCCCAACATCTTTGCATAGGTGGATTTCCCTGCGCCCGTTGAGCCGCATATTAAATGTATAGCTGGGTCTGAAGATGTCTTTTGGTCAGCGCTCACAAACAGTCTCCCGGAAATTCTATTATCAATGAACTCAAAATCTTGCCAAATCGAGATCGATCTTCTTCAGAAAGGTTATGAGACAAAAAATCCCTGGACAGCTGTTCGAGCGTTTTCTCAGCGTGCGTGAGTAGCTCATTGCCCGACGCCGTTAGTACAACGTAAGACAAACGTGCGTCTCGGCTATTTGATTTGCGGTCTATCAATCCGATTTTCTCTAGCGGTTTGGCAGCTCGCGTGACAGTTGACGGGCTAATGCACAGTCTCTTGGCAAGTTCGATTCGACTCAGTTTCGAGCCGGGAGCATTTCTTACGTATAACATGAGCATAACTTCTCGCAGTGATACTCCATGCACGGCAGACAAAGCTCCAGTGAATCTTTCGTCAATAAGCGCGCTTGCTCGCAGTGTCTGTAATATTGGTAGTGAGAATGAATTATCCATGGGATGATTATATGCGCAATATGCTTGCACATGCAAGCATATTGCACGAATTAACGTCCAAGCATCAAAACCGGCTCTTTTATCAACCAGCGATGCAAAAGCCATTAACCCTTCAGATACAGACCCGGAGAAGTTAATTAGCGCTGTCAGAATTGCGTCGCAACCGTGCCAACTTCGCACCGATGAGGAGTATTACTCTGGAAATCGCTAACATCACTTAATGCATCGGTAGAATACGCGATCCAGTCGATTACTCTCCAGATATTCGTCGAGCTATGACATATCGTAAAGAGGTCAATTGCGCACGTTGTCTCCTGAAGAGACACAGTACTTTCAAATGCCAGGGATAAATTGAACTTTAGTCTGACTCATCACTAAAACTTGTTCTCATTGCCACGTTGATGGCTTCGACAACTTCGAAAATCTCAATCGGCTTGGTCAAGTATTGCAGAAAACCAGCGTTCATTCCCTTATCAACATCCTCTTTAGTCGCTGCTGCACTCATAGCCAAAGCTGGGATGTCTCTTGTTTTGTCATGACTGCGAAGCTCCTTAAGAACCTCAATACCACTCATGTCTGGCAAGTTGATATCTAGAATAATGATGTCCGGCTTGGTAACCAATGCTAGCTGTACAGCCTCCTTGCCCGTCTGCGCTATTACCATCGTTAACCCTTCAATCTGAGACACGATGGATTCCATTAATCGAATGTTGGTTTGGGTATCTTCCACGTAGAGCAAAGTCCCTTTAACGTGAGGGAAAACTTTCTCGGAGATCGCTGCAGGCTCACTTGTCGCGACGGAACTGTTATCGCTCGGAGTTGCAATCGGCACTTCAACCCAGAATGTAGATCCCTTATTTTCTGTGCTATCTACACCAATAGTACCACCCATCATTTCAATCAGATCCTTGCATACAACAAGTCCGATACCTGTACCTTCGATAGTCCCTTTCTCTGCACCTAAACGACTAAAAGGTTTAAATAGTTGGTCCAGATTGTGACTGGGAATACCGTAACCTGTATCGGCAATAGCCAAACGCAGCATATTGCCCGTGATTTGTTCTGCGCTAATAATGACTTTGCCGTTCGGACGATTGTACTTTATAGCATTTGCTATCAGGTTGATCAGCACTTGTTTGAAACGAGAGTAATCGACGCGCGCGTTTATCCTGTCAAGTTCGTCATCGACAATTAATATGTCAATACCATTGTCTCTCGCTATGACTGACATTAATGACCGGCAATCTTTGAGTACATCCGCGATTAACACGTCTTCGATATTAAGAGCCATAGTGCCGGATTCAATATGGGAAAGTTCGAGGATTTCGCTAATCAGCTGAAGCAGATGATCGCCAGCTTTCAATATGTGCTCTATCTGATCTATCTGTTCTTCCTGGTCTTCCCGACTTATCCGTTTACCACTTAGTGGACCCTGTAAGTCAATTTTTAACAATTGGCCAAACCCGAGGATAGCGTTCAAGGGAGTACGCAACTCGTGGCTCATCGATGACAAAAATTGAGACTTGGCTTGATTTGCAGCATCCGCAATTTCGGCGGCACGGGCCAAATTATTCCGGGCTCTCTTGTGAGATTTCAACGAGATTAGCACCCCCATCGAAATCAAAATAACCGCGCCAATAAGGGAGTAGAAATGAAGTAACTGATAGAGGTAGTCTGATAGTACCGGCGGTGGCGGGAACCCCAACTCTTCGACAAAAAACAAAAAGGTAAGACAAAGTACAATGATACAGCTTATCGTAATTACTATGGGGCGATCACCAAAGTTGGCCAACAAAGCCGTGTTAATTAGAAACCACAAAGAAATCGGACTCGTCACTCCGCCTGAAAAATAAGCGGCGATTGTTACAAACAACAAACCGACTATATTAACTGCTGCGATGCTGCCCAAGAGCGAATGTCCAAATCGAATCAGGACAGGACCTAAGACCGGTGATAAGCCACCGCCAAGAAAAGAGATGATTTCCAGTGTATGAAGAGACGGTTTATTAAAAAGATAAAATGAGACCAACGCCCAGCCAATAAGGGAGGTAAAAAGCAGCGCCTTAATAGCATTTCGGGTACGGTTCAGTGTTAGCTGATTAGAGTAGGCCGAAGGAGGCACAAACATCTCAATAAAGCAGCTCACGGGCTTGTTCATTGAGACATTATTTCTGACGACATGGTTTTCTTTCATAAAGACATCGTACACGTTTAGCCGCAATGGCACGAACCATTCCTGGGCAACACCACATCTATTGAGATCAGACTATGCATGAGCAGGCTTTCTTCCTCGCTCAATTCAAGTCGAAATCAATACAGCTAATATATTATTTTAATCCCAGCACATCCTGCATATCGAATAGCCCGGCCTCTTGGGTAGAAATCCAAACAGCCGCTCGAATAGCACCGCGCCCAAAACTCATTCGCGAACTGGCTTTATGCGATATTTCCACGCGCTCGCCATCGGCTAAAAACATGACCGTATGATCACCGACAACATCTCCACCACGCACAGCCGAAAAACCGATTTCTTTTGCAGTACGAGCACCGACTTGACCTTCGCGGCCGTAAACAGCCACTTTGCTCAAATCACGGCCTAAGCCATCCGCGACACTTTCGCCCATACTTAATGCCGTTCCTGAGGGGGCATCAACCTTGTGTCGATGATGGGCTTCGACGATCTCCACGTCATAATCATCGCCTAATATTTCGGCAGCGTCTTTCAACAATTTAAAACACACGTTAACACCCGTGCTAAAATTTGAGGCCATACAAATGGCCGATTGAGAAGCACTATCGGCAATACTCGCTTGATCTTCGGAAGTGCATCCGGTGGTACCAATAATCATTTTTTTATTTGCTGCAGCACATAACAAAGCATTCGCGACAGTCGCGACAGGAGCCGTAAAATCAACCAATACATCAAAATCATTGATGACAGCCGATAAGTCGCTCCCAATGATGATACCCGATTGACCTAGCCCAGCCTGCTCTGTGGCATCGTAGCCGAGCATCGGGCTACTTGTATGTTCTATCGCGGCACCCAGTTCCGTCAACGGATTCATTTTTACCGCTTCGATAAGCGTTTTACCCATGCGGCCCGCGGCTCCAGCAACTGCTATTTTTATAGTCATGGCTATCCCTCTAACGGTATATTCGACGTGAGTACCAGATGAGTACAAGGTGAATACAACGAAAATTTAACAACAAAGAAATAAGATCGATATAACCGCAGAGTCTTGAACAGACTCAAAGTTTTGTAGATTTTTATTTGCTGAACGAGGCTCTTAACCTCATTCAGCAGTTACTCACGAACAATTAGATCTTCAGATTTTTAAATCGTCGAAGAAACTTTTTACACCTTCAAACCATGAGGATTTTTTGGGTGATTGGTTCCCTTCTTTCTCAAACGACTCTTTCAATTCTTTCAGTAATTCTTTTTGATGTTTAGTCAGATTCACAGGCGTTTCGATGACGACGCGACACAAAAGATCTCCCGTTGCACCCCCTCGTACCGGCGTAACCCCTTTTCCTCGCAACCGAAACAGTTTACCTGTTTGAGTTTCTTCAGGAATTTTTAGCTTAACCCGGCCCTCTAAGGTTGGCACTTCCAATTCACCGCCCAGCGCTCCATCGATAAAACTAATCGGCACTTCGCAATAAAGGTGTTTACCATCGCGCTCAAAGATGTTGTGACTGCGCACGTTAATCTGTACAAATAGATCACCTCTCGGTCCTCCGTCAGGTCCAGCTTCACCCTCTCCGCCAAGACGAATACGATCACCGGTATCCACACCCGGTGGAACTTTAACAGACAGCGTTTTCGCTTCTTCAACGCGACCTTGTCCGTGACAGCTTGGACAAGGATCAGATATCATTTTTCCCTTACCACGACAATTGGGACATGTTTGCTGAACAGAGAAAAAACCCTGCTGCATTCTGACCTGGCCCACACCACCACACGTTGTACAACCAATCGGTGCACTACCTTTTTTGGCGCCGCTACCGCCACAAGGGTTACACGTCACCTTCGTTGGAATCCGGATTTTTACTTCGGTACCTTTAACAGCCTGCTCCAGATCGACATCGAGGTTATAGCGTAAATCACTGCCCCGAGCGGGACCGCGACTACGACCACCGCCGCCGCCACCAAATATGTCGCCGAATACATCGCCAAAAATATCGCTGAAGTTTCCATTGCCACCGGCACCCGCGCGGCCGCTGACAGCATCGTGACCATATTGGTCATATGCGCTGCGTTTTTCCGCGTCGCACAAGACTTCATACGCTTCCGAGGCTTCTTTAAACGTTTCTTCAGCTTCTTTATCGTCGGGGTTGCGGTCCGGATGAGACTTCATAGCCACTCGTCGGTATGCTTTCTTTATTTCTTTCTCTGAAGCATCTCGAGCTACATTTAGTACTTCGTAATAGTCGCGTTTAGACATACTTAACTTCTAATCCAATAAAGTGTCATTTTCAAAACATCCGCCAATACATATCAGATGCAGAGTGAAAAAAAGCATATTGCCGAAACGCGAATGCGCGGGACATGCCCGCGCGCCGTTTCAGCATAAAACACCTAAGATCAGGTGTTAGTACAAAAGCATTTCTGCTTACTTGTCTTCTTTCACTTCTTCAAATTCAGCATCAACGGCATCTTCGCTAGCACCACCAGCATCATCCGCTGCAGCATCAGGATCGCCTGCGCCCTGCTCTGCTTGCGCTTGTGCCTGCTGTTCCGCATAAAGCTTTTGCGCCAGTGAACTGGAAGCTTCCGTTACTTTTTGAGTTGCCGCCTCGATAGCCGCCTTATCATCACCGGTTACCGCTTCGCCCGCTTCTTTCAGTGCCGCTTCGATAGCTGTCTTCTCTTCGTCAGATGCCTTATCACCGGCTTCTTCCAGAGTTTTCTGAGTCGCGTTAATTAAGCCTTCAAGGGTATTCCGAGCTGTAACCAACTCTTCAAAGAGTTTATCGGCGTCTGCGTTCGCTTCAGCATCCTGAACCATTTTTTCGATTTCATCATCCGACAAACCAGAGGATGCGGTTATCCGAATTGACTGCTCCTTACCGGTTGCCTTATCTTTCGCAGCTACATGTAAAATACCGTTAGCATCCAGATCGAAAGTGACTTCAATTTGCGGCATACCACGCTGTGATGGCGGAATGTCTGCCAAGTCGAAACGGCCCAACGATTTATTACTGGACGCTTGTTTACGCTCACCCTGTACAACGTGAATCGTTACTGCTGACTGATTGTCTTCTGCCGTAGAAAATATCTGCGACTTCTTAGTTGGAATAGTTGTGTTCTTCTCGATCAGTGCTGTTGCAACACCGCCCATAGTTTCGATACCCAGAGTTAACGGTGTCACGTCGAGCAACAAGACATCTTTTACGTCACCGCTCAACACACCGCCTTGAATCGCAGCACCCATGGCTACAGCTTCATCAGGGTTAACGTCTTTGCGAGGCTCTTTACCGAAGAAATCAGCGACTTTTTGCTGCACCAAAGGCATCCGGGTTTGACCACCGACAATGATTACATCATCAATTTCACTGGTGCTAAGATTGGCATCTTGCAGAGCCTGTTTAACAGGCGCTAAAGAATTCGCCACCAAGTCTTCAACGAGAGATTCTAATTTTGGACGTGATAGCTTAACCACTAAATGCTTAGGACCCGATGCGTCAGCGGTGATGTAAGGCAAATTCACTTCAGTCTGCTGACTGGAAGATAATTCGATTTTGGCTTTTTCAGCCGCTTCTTTTAAACGCTGCATTGCCAACGGATCACCTGTCAGATCCATACTATTTTCTTTCTTAAACTCATCGGCAAGATAGTTTATCAAGCGCATATCAAAATCTTCACCACCGAGGAATGTGTCACCATTGGTAGACAACACTTCAAACTGATGCTCACCATCAACTTCGGCAATTTCTATAATAGAGATATCAAACGTACCACCGCCTAAGTCGTAAACTGCGATAGTGTGATCGCCCTTAGCTTTGTCCATACCATAAGCAAGTGCAGCAGCTGTTGGCTCATTGATGATTCGCTTAACTTCCAGCCCGGCAATCTTACCCGCATCCTTTGTTGCCTGACGCTGTGAGTCATTAAAATACGCTGGAACCGTGACAACGGCTTCCGTAACAGGCTCGCCAAGAAACTCTTCCGCTGTCTTCTTCATTTTCATCAAAATTTCGGCGGACACTTGTGGAGGCGCCATTTTATCGTTTCTTACTTGAACCCACGCATCACCGTTTTCGGCCGCAACGATCTTGTAAGGCACCATTTTAATGTCTTTTTGCACAACGTCATCTTTAAACTTTCGACCAATAAGACGCTTGACTGCGTAAACCGTATTCGTAGGATTAGTCACGGCTTGTCGCTTCGCACTCTGTCCTACCAAAATTTCACCATCATCGGTATAACCTATAATCGATGGCGTAGTGCGGTCGCCCTCAGAATTTTCAATAACCCGGCTGTTTTTCCCGTCGAGAACTGCCACACAAGAGTTTGTGGTTCCCAGATCTATACCGATGATTCTACCCATTGTTCTTTCTCCAATTGCTCTTTAAATTAAGCTGAATAAGTTGTCTACGTGTTCGCTCTTGACCTACTAGCGTTCACGAAAAAATGTATCTAAAAATTTGTCTTGAATGATTGAAGCCTTTATCAATGACCTTGTTGCCAATACGTGATTTCAATATTGGTGCAAATATGATCATTTCAAGCCCACCGCGAAAGTTTTCGCTCTGAAAATGCTAACTAAACAGGGTTTGCAGGTGCCTTAGCGACCATTACCATCGCTGGACGCAATAATCGTCCGTTCAAGGTATAGCCTTTTTGCATAACCAAAGTCACTGAATTTGGCTCTGCGTCCGGATTTTCAACCATTGATATTGCCTGATGGTATTGTGGATCGAAAGGTTCGCCCAACGGATTTAACTGCTCTACGTTGAATTTCGCCAAGGTGTCGATCAAACTTTTTTGAGTGAGTTCGACCCCTTCGACCAACGGTTTCAGATCCTCATTAGACCGATCGGCCGCATCGAGAGCACGCTCCAAATTGTCCGCGACGATCAATAGCTCACCGGAGAATTTTTCTAAGGCAAATTTGCGTGCATTGTCGATATCTTTTTCGGCACGCCTCTTAATATTTTGCGCTTCGGCCACCATTCGCAGTGCATCATCTTTAGTCTTAACTAATTCTTCCTGCAGATTTTCAATTTGTGCCTCGGGACTCAATTCGCCGCTTGGACTTTCATTTTCTTGACTTTCTGCCTGAATCGACTCGCTTTGCCCCTCAACTGACTCTCCGATCGTTTCATTATCTTCGTCAATTGATGACACGACATCAGGGTTATGTTCTTGATTAGACACCGTATTCTCCATTCATATAATAAAATCCCAGATCAGCGCCCGGGGGATTACTTACTGCGAGCAATATGGGGGCTGAAAAAGAAAATTCAAGAAACTTTGATAAAAAAATCTGCGTCGTGCTCATTTTCTTGGAATTTGCGGTGATTCAGTGAAAGTGCTGATAAGACTGAAGCACAAAAGGAATTTTCTGGACATCACCGCCTGCTTTTACGAAAAGGAAAAACCTCACCGGTAATTTACGGGAAAATACAACAACCTTATTTTCACTAGCTATTGCGAATTCCTGTCTATTGAATCGCAAAAGAATGGCCCAACCCGAATATTTTTCGAAAACAGACTGGACAAAACACTGTATATACAACCATAATACTGTACGTATAAACAGCAACCAAATACCGCTAAAAAAGAGAGCGTTGTCGCATGTTAGCCCACCTCAGTGTAAATAATTTTACGATTGCCAGTAATCTCGACATGGAATTCAATCGAGGAATGACCGTAATAACCGGCGAAACCGGAGCTGGGAAATCCATTTTACTAGACGCCCTTGGCCTAGCCTTGGGAGACCGAGCTGACCCTGCGATGATTCGTACCGGCGAAGAGCGCGCCGACATTCATGCCAGCTTTGACATTAGCAAACTCGAAAAAGCGCGGCAATGGCTAATAGAACACGATCTTTTTGACAACGACGAATGCATGCTGCGTCGTATGATCACCCGTGAGGGTCGCTCGCGAGCATACATCAACGGTCGCCCGGCAACATTACAACAACTGAAAACACTTGGCGAAATGCTTATCGACATTCATAGCCAGCACGCCCACCAATCCTTACTAAAAAAAGACCAACAGCGATTGCTGCTAGATGAATTTGCGGGTTTAACCGACGTAACGCAACAACTACGCGTTATCGCCCTAGGCTACCAAAAAGCGCAGCATCGCTTGAATACTTTAAGTAATAACCGCAGCGAGCAAAACGCGAAAGCACAACTGCTAGGCTACCAGGTCGAGGAATTAGACAATCTTGAATTACTGGAAGGCGAGCTCAGCACTCTGGAAAAGGAACAAAAACAGCTAGCCAACGGCGAAACTATCTTACAGGCGACGCAACATAGTATCGCCCTATGTAAAGACGGTGAATTGAATGTCACCAGTATTCTAATCCAGGCCATTCGCTCACTCGCTGACCTCAATGAAAAAAACTCGGCACTCGAGGAGGCGGAGCAACTGCTTAGCAGTGCGCTCATTCAAGTTGAAGAGGCCAGTGGCGAGCTTGAAAACCAGCTCGACAATCTTGAGTTAAACCCTGAGCGGCTGCTATGGGTAGAAAACCGACTCAGTGCAATTTACGACACTGCCCGCAAACACAAAATCGCTCCGGAACAACTACCAGATTTGCGGCGAGACCTGCAGCAACAACTCGATAACATTAACGGCAGTGATTCAGAAATTGAGGAGCTGCAACAGCAGCTAAGCGCTTTCGGAGAAAGCTATAAGAAAGGTGCGCAAAAGCTCAGCAAAAAGCGAAAGCAAGCGGCGACCAAACTGCAAGGCCTGGTCGGAAAACAGCTACAAGACTTAGCAATGGCCAATTGCAGCCTTACCATCGCATTGATACCCAGAGAGGGAGAGCAACCTCACCCACAGGGTAATGAAGAAATCAGCTTTTTAGTTAGCACCAACCCTGGACAATCGCCACAAGCTTTATCAAAAATTGCGTCGGGAGGGGAGTTGTCTCGTATCAGCCTAGCTATTCAGGTTATAACGGCTAAAACCAGCGCAATTCCCACCTTGGTGTTTGACGAAGTCGATGTGGGTATCGGCGGAGCGGTCGCGGAAGTCGTGGGTAACCTGCTACAAGAATTAGGTAAGCGCGGGCAGGTCGTTTGTGTCACTCACCAAGCTCAGGTGGCTTCGAAAGGCGATCAGCATGTCTATGTTAGTAAAATAGCCTCCAAAAACAGCGTAAGTACACAACTTAATCAGCTTGACGATAACGATAAGATCGAAGAAATAGCGCGCATGCTTGGGGGCATTTCAATCACTGCGCAATCCAGAGCACACGCCAAAGAAATGCTATCGCATTAAATGTACTAGTGATTACAGATTAGAGTCAGTCTATTTTTTAGGCCTGACGTACAACACCATGCTGTGGTCAATGATTTCGAATCCATGCTCTTCGGCAATTTCTCGCTGACGGTTCTCAATGATGTCGTCAACAAATTCCACCACACGATTAGTTTCCATACAAACCATATGGTCATGATGATCTTCTTTCGCCATTTCAAACACGGAATGCCCGCCCTCAAAATTATGGCGCATGACTAAACCGGCAGTCTCAAATTGAGTTAGCACTCGATAAACAGTGGCCAAGCCAACATCTTCTCCGGAATCTAGCAAAGCTTTGTAAACGTCTTCTGCGCTGAGATGATGTTCATTGTTCTCTGCTTTTTCCATTAACTGCAAGATTTTTACTCTCGGAAGGGTCACTTTTAGCCCCGCTTTACGCAATTCGTTACTTTCTAATGTCATGTGTGCAGAGCCCTTAGCGTTAATCTATGGTTTAGGTTATTATCCCCCTCCCTGTTAAAGAGTGGAACCACCAATGCGTAAAAATTTTCTCATTCTATCAATATGTTTTCTGTCCGCATGCAGCAGCCTGCAATTTCCAGGGGTGTATAAAATCAATGTGGAGCAAGGTAATGTTGTGACTCAGGAGATGGTTGATCAATTGCAGCCAGGCATGTCGAGAGAACAAGTCGAATATATAATGGGCTCGGCGCTGATAAAAGATACGTTTGCAGCTAACCGATGGGACTATGTCTATACGAGCCAGAGAGGCGACGGTCCTCGGTTTCAAAAGCGCATTTCAATTTTCTTCGAAAACGACAAACTGCAATCTTTTACCGGTGATTTCGTACCGACAGACAAAACCGAACCAGAGACAGAACAAGAACAAGAACAAGAACAAGAACAAGAATGAGGCTAAACACTCTACCGGCCGGCCTGGCACCGTTGCACCGACAAAAATCCAGAGGAATCATCTTTAGTTATTTGTCGACAAGCTCCTTTTCAGCCTTTATTCGCGCAGCCCGCTCTTTTCTCACCACCTTAGGATCGGCAAGAAGAGGCCGGTAGATTTCGATTCTATCGCCCTCTTTTAGTAATTCCTGTTTGGGTTTTGATATCGCCTTACCAAAAAAACCCATCTTGCTGCTATCAATGTCCAAGCCAGGAAACTGCTTAACAATATTGGATTGCACCACCGCGTCAAAAACCGTGCAACCCTCTGCCACCTGCAAGGCGATAATTTCTTGCTTATCCGGCAATGCATACGAAACTTCAATATTGATCAACGACCGCTCGCTACCGGAATCTTTCATCTATAACCTATTTGATAATAAATAATGACGGATTAAAACAGATCTACGATTTGTGAATATCGTGCGCACGCTTTACTAGCGCATCGACCAAGTTATCTGCCATCGGGTTAAACATCGCTCTGGCTGCCATCCCTAACACAATGCTAGACAGCGTAAATCGAAGATTAAGACTCACCTTACAGGCCTCATCACTCAGAGCGGTAACCGTCCAGCGTCCACTTAAAGCCTCAAACGGCCCGTCCACTAATTCCATCGCAATCACCGAAGGAGGCTGCATACGGTTTCGGGTCGTGAAACTATATTTGAACCCAGCTTTATACAGATCCAAGCGCGCAACCATGAATTCATCAGTCTCCTCCAGTACCTCCGCCCCAACACAACCGTCCATATAATGAGGGTAGGACGCAACGTCATTAATGAGCCTGTAAACCACGTCCGTGGAATAAGGCAATAACGCACTTCGTTGTATTTCCGCCATTTTACAAATACTTCACTCGTGAAAACTAACTTCTTGCGCTATCAAGAACAGTTGTCGGTACCCGAAACCATACCCAAAATAACACGCGCAGCAATATACCTCAAAAAATAAGAACTATGCGAAAAATGTTCGATATATCATAAAATCGTCCCGGATCTTCATTTAATCGGCCCTAAAACGCTAATGCGCAAAATTTTTATCGTCGAGCGATACGCATTACCGCCGACAACCGCTATAATCCGCCGCCATGGCTAAGAAGAAACCAAAAACATCGAGTAACACCATCGCGCAAAACAAAAAAGCGCGGCACGACTATCACCTTGAAGAAAAAATGGAGGCGGGATTAGTCTTGCAAGGCTGGGAAGTGAAAAGCCTGCGACTCGGCAAAGTACAAATCACTGACACCTACGTTTTAATGAAGGACGGAGAAGCTTGGTTACTGGGCACTCACATCGACCCGCTCAATACCGTCTCAACACACTATGTGACTGATCCGACCCGCACTCGAAAACTGCTATTGAATAAGCGTGAACTGGCAAAACTTTTGGTAGCCATTCAACAAGACGGGCGAACCGCCGTGTGCACCTCTCTCTACTGGAAAAAGCACTTAGTCAAAGCGCAAATTTGTATCGCGTCGGGGAAACAGCAACACGACAAACGACAAGCCGACAAAGATAAGGACTGGAGCAATCAAAAGCAAAGAGTATTAAGACAACACAATGCGCCATAAAATCACTCGCGGCCAAATATCCCCACAGGTGGCAGCATCACATAGACAGGACAATGTTCTAAAAAAGCCAGCCGCTTAGTCATTACTTGTCTAAAAATCGACTTGAAATTCCTACATAATCCACCATATTTATAGTGGTACTTCGTACCGCAATCGCCCTCCCTCAGGGAGAGCCTGTCGGGTGTGGACAGCCAATGGTTGCCCACACCTACGATAAACCTGTCAGATTAATCAATTTTCCGATCAGCCACCCTACCTAAGATCGCCGCAGCCATGTACAATGTCGATGTTCATAGCAGAGTTAATACTTTGTTGAATTTTTGGGGCCGATTTGGATTCGACGCCGGTTACAAAACTTACGTGTGCATGTCGTGATGGTAGCCAATCACGTTAATCAAAAGCTGCAAACTATTAGTTGCCAACGATGACAACTACGGTGCACAACTAGCTGCGTAAGTAGCTTTTTGTAGTACTACTAGCGGATCCGTCTGCTAGCGGTCTTTGACAAGGTGCCAGTACCGCGTTAACGACCGTCATATAGAACTGGATCGCTCTGAAGCCGCGCCTGAGGTGGATCTGCTAAAAACTAATCAGGATCGCCAATTACGTCCTGCCCGTCGGGCTGTATGAGGCTAAATCAATTGACGGAATCTAAGCATGTAGAGCACTAAGCAGCGGACGGGCGGACGGGGGTTCAATTCCCCCCGGCTCCACCAGATCCTACAGCAGCCCCCGTACTCCGGGGGTTTTCTGTTTCTAAAGCAACCATTTGGTACTTTTGGTACGAACTAAAGGTACGAAAACAATGGCCGACTATCTACAACACCGCTCGTCGGGATACTACTTCAGCTACACATTGCCTGTTCCTCTCTGACATTTAGTGGGGAAAAGAGAGCTCAAGTGCTCGCATCATTGGCGCAAACAGTTGAAATAGTGACTGACCTCCCTATTAACAAGCTCAAAGCCGAACACGCTCGCCTTTGTGTGTGAACCACAGCGTCCAACTCCCATGTCTATTTTTTAGGGTAACGGCCACCCGCTTTAAATACATGCCTCCATTAAATAAAACGACTTAAAGTGCTTAGTGCGGCGACACTAGGTTCCACCTTTGGGATTTTAAATGCCGCTTTTGCTTTAATTCTCTGGAGCGTTAACCGCCATTGCCATCGTCGGTATGGCAAGTAGAAATGCTTAATTAGGTTTTGTGTTTTCTTTTTCATTTTTATCAACTCCATTATTGAGCATGAATTGTGACTCTCCTCGACAAATTCAGACTGGCCGGTTTAAACGCATCCAGCCGCCATCCGATTACACATGCAACGCGCCATCAATATACAAACCAAAAACAAGGCAAAATAATGAAAATTTCTATTCCATTAGTGTATGGTCACGCTGCAAGTTACGTGAGTTCCTAAGATGTTCCGTCCTACTGAATTTTCTAGCGCAATATAAACGACTCAAACACGCTCTAGGCAATTGATCGTAGCGCAGAATTGGCTCCTCAGATGTAACGCGGTCAGTTGTGTAGCTTGTTTCACACCGCCCCGTAATTTTGATCAAAGATATCAGACAGCCACTGAGACTTTACAATTCCAAGTTTATCAGCGCGACTAAGTCTATCGCACTGCTATTACCCTGGTCGGCCGCGAGAGTTGCCCACTCTAATGCCAAATCATAGTCTTGTGCGGCTCCCTCGCCGCTATAATAAGCTAACGCAACAAAATATTGACTCCAATGAAATTGTTGCAATGCAGATTTGTGAAACCATTCGAATGCATCGGTATAGCTTTGAGAGATACCCAAGCCATAGTAATAATGATACCCGACCCAAAATTGAGAATAGACATTCCCTTTCAGGGCGGATTTGTAAGACCACGAAATGGATTCGCTATCGTCTTGAGCAGTACCCACTCCTTCACGATACATATATGCCACCCAATTTTCTGCTTGCCAATATCCTTGCAATCCAGATTTGCTCATCCACTCGAATGCGGTTTCACTGTTTTGAGCCACGCCTAAGCCGTCTTTGTACATGAGACCTAGATAATATTGAGCAACATAATTCTCCGGGTTAGCTGCCGACAAGGAAGCCAAAAAGAATGCCTGATCGTAGTCTTGTTCTACACCGATACCGTCAAAGTAGAGACCTACTAGGGCCTCGTAACCCCATGTGTTACTTTGGTTAGCTGACAACTCAGCAAAATGGAACGCTTGATCTCCATCCTTATTGATTCCGTCGTACCGATAAACATAGCTCAATGCCGCTTGACAGAATGCATCAGTGGGGGCCGCATTAAATTGTTCGGAA
>CAJVZD010000062.1 GCA_913019905.1 uncultured Cellvibrionales bacterium | reverse complement strand
TCAATAAATATGTCTTCACGCCCATCACCTCTTGAAGTGACGTGATATAACGCACCGGAAAACTCTATTCGTAGTGGCCTAGCGTTAGTCTTATCTTTGATACTATTTAGATTATTTGGCTTAAAGACTAAAGAATTTTCAACAAAAAACAAATCCTTCGAAGAAAATCACGATTCAAGACTTGACCCTATTATTCACTATTATTCACTCTATTGTTTTAGCGACCGGTTTCGTTCGATCGTGTTATCCGGCGCCACAACCCTGCTGGGCTTAGCGCCACTTATAATCAGTGGTTCAATTCATGCTGCACTTTTGCTGCGTATTCCGGTGAAGTTGAACACTCATTCCGTCGTCATTTAGTATCAGCAGAAACCTACCGATACTTTAGGCTCTGTTCCTTTGCGTCTTGAAAAAATGCAGCGATGGTTTAGATTGTGGACTGGACTGGAATTCGCCATCCAGGAAAGTTAATTTGGCAATACCCTAAGAAGGTAGACAATCATAAAGTTTAACGTAAATACGACTGCAGAAACTATCTCCTAAAATGGTGCCCGTAACCGGAACCGAACAGGCACACTCATTCAAGCAAGGGATATGAGGGAAATCCCGAGCTTCCAATATCATTCAGAGGTGGACTTTTCAGCAAGCGCATTGCAAACGGCCTTAGCTAGCTCAGCCTTGCTATATGGCTTTCTCAACAAGTTGCCTGTCAGTTCCTCAGTCATGGGGTTATCTGCACTGCCATCCTCTTCCCGCTTAGTGAAGCCGCTGGTAAGAAGGACTTTTAGGTCTGGGTGAGTCTTCTTTGCAGTGATGCCAAGGTCATAACCATCCAGTTTTCCGGGCATAATGACATCGCTAAACAACAGATCGATATTCGGGTTTTTTTCAATAAGCGCCAACGCACTTTTGGCATCAAATGCCGTCAGGACCTTGTAACCGAGGTCTTCAAGGTTGGCGACGGCTAGTTTCGTCAACTCTTCTTCGTCATCAACCACCAATACGGTTTCGTCGCCCCTTGGCAGCTCGTCTTTATCAGTAGTGCTGGCTTCCACTTGTGTGGCGGTACGTCCGCGAGGTAAGAATATCCTGATTGATGTGCCTGTGCCAGGCTCAGAGACTATTGTGATGAATCCACCCGATCGCTTCACAAAACCGTACACCATACTAAGACCTAAGCCGGTACCCTTGCCTCCAATTTTTGTCGTAAAGAAAGGCTCCAGCGCTCTATCTCTGACCTCAGGAGTCATACCAATCCCGGTATCGCTTACCGACAGCATCGCGTACTCGCCTATCCTCGCCTCCGGCTGCCTTTTTACAAAATCTGCATCAAGAATCTTATTCTCCGTCTCGATAATAAGCCTGCCACCATTGGGCATGGCGTCACGGGCATTAAGCGCCAAGTTTATAATTGCGTTTTCTAGGTCCCCAGCATCCACATTGACGGGCCACAGCTTGGCGTTCAGCTGGGATTCTATCTTAACCGACACCGTCAGTGATTTTTCCAATAAGTCATGCATGCTCTCGATCACTAGGTTCACGGAGGTTGGCACAGTTTCATTGGTGTGCTGACGTGAAAATCCAAGGAGCTTATCGATGAGAACAGATCCGCGGGCAGCACCTTCGAGCGCCCGATCAACACCAGTCAAGATTTTTTTATGGCTAGAGGCCTCATGTTGAACTAATTCCAAATTTCCCATAATGATTGCGAGGATATTGTTGAAGTCATGCGCGATACCACCGGTTAACTGGCCGACTGCCTCCATCTTTTGGGAGCGACGCAGTTGCTCATTGATTGCATGGCGCTCGCTGGTATCAAGCGCAGTTCCTCGAACCTTAATAATGGCGCCTCTTTCATCTCTTACGACCTCTCCCTTTGCCAACATCCATCCGCGTTTTCCGTCTGGCTTGACCGTTTCCAGCTCTAACTCATAGGGATTACCTGACTCGATTGTGTGTGACATCGAGGAACTCAAGCGCTCCCAGCTCGCGGGCGTGAACAACTTGGAGTGCTCTGTGTAATCCGGCGGTGGCGAATTCGGATCCAGACCCTGCATAAGATATAGCTCTGGGGTCCATGTGACATGACTACTTGCCAGGTCCAATTGCCAACTGCCCACATGGGCAATACGCTGAGCTTCGAGCATCGCAGCGCTGCTGCGCTCACCCTCCGCTTCGGCTTTATTGCGTCTTCGCAGTGACCGCCCCAGTGCCATAATGAAAACTAACTGAATCATGAACACTGAGCCTCCCAGAGCAAATTGCCACCGGTACTGCTGGAACAAGCTTGGGTTGTCGTTGGTTACTTCACTACCTTCGGGTAGAAGGTCACGATTGATTCCGAAATGATCTAGCTGTGCTGCATTGAAGAAAAAGCTAGTAGGGATTTCCAAATTGGTAGGAGGCGTGTCATCAAATAGTAAGGCGAGCGTCAGATCTGCAGCCCTTTTGGCGTACGCCGCTGGGGAAGTCACGTTGACACCAGCAATTCCGCTATTGAGCGTGCTAACGAAAAGCCCGAATAACGGTATGTCAGTTTGGCTTCTAACAGCGCTCACCACCTCACCCGTCCGTAACTGCTGTCCGGTTTTATCCCTTGTATAGAGGCCAAATACAGCTGCCGTATTCTCTGGCGCAACGTTCAACGCTGCGCTCATTTCGCTAGGCATTAAACCAACCAGGTAGTGGATGGTTTGCGGTAAGCCAGCCTCTTGAATGACGCTCTGGATGCGCGTTAGATAAGAAACATCAGCAGCACTGTCACCTGAAAAGATGTAGATATGCTCTAAACCGAGTAGTACTTTCGGTAAGAGTTCAAGGGTATCTCTTACCGATGCCTCAAAGCTGCTAGGCACAATGAATTCAATCTCAGGCGCCAAGTCGCCAGTCACTATGTTGTTGTCTGGTGCCACATAGACTATGGGTAGGCTGGGAAAAAACGTATCCTTCCATTGATTCACAAAGGTGGAAGCCTCAGGCCTCACAGTTATGATTGCGTCTGCGTCAGAGGGCCGAATCTGCTCTATTGCGGAAAACAAGTTATAGCTGGTAGGGTCATCGACATCGAGGGTTATATACTCAGTAAGGAAAGCAACCCGCGGATCAGCCACAAGAACTTGTGCAATCGCCTCGGTGAACTCCTGCTCCCATTGACCGATGTTTTCATACCCAAAAATAATCCGTACTTTTTTAGGTGCTGGAGTATCAGCGGCGTAGACACCGAAACCCAACGTTGCGGACAAGAGCAATAGAAGCAAGTAGGTGGGCTGGCGCATTTGTAGAGTATAGAAGAACAAACGCCCAATTCAAGCGCTAGCTGTTACAGATGGCAGAGATAGGATTCTGCCAAATTAACTTTTGGGGATCAACGCAATCCAGCCTTGATTCTCAAACTACTGCCCTACTCCATTTTGCAAACGCACCTTTCCTGAGATTTCGATAGTGATCAACTCAGATCAGATGCCTTTCCAAATTGAACTGGTTATAGACAGCTGCATGAGCACCCACAATTCATTGAGCCTGACTAACCGATTTAAACTTTCGCATGCCTCACTCCCTAACCCTCGTTGCTTCATGTGGGGCATTGTCAACTTAGCTTAGCGAGACAGAATAATAGTTCTGCCACTTTCCATCAAGATGTCATTCCTAAATTCCGGGCGCACGTAACCTGTGACCAAATATCGAATGCCTTATCTCTCAAAATGCGATAATGCTTGGCTTTTAGTAAATGTCGCTGCTGTCTAAAGTGATTATTGATCACCCCGTGGCATGCAAGAAATCGCTGAGCGTGGCCAACTGATTTAAACTGCCGGGATGCATCGGGCCACGCATTTGTCGTTGCTGCAGTCGTGTTTTTTGATGTGACAGCTCAGCAATATTGTTTTCATAGCGCTCTGTACTATGCGGAGTTTTGCAATTCAAATCGCGCAAGGCGGCTTTGTAGCTACGCAACTTATCTGTGACTATCCTTCGTGGCTGCTGGGATTAACCCTTAAATAATTTCCTGAAGAATTTCATTGCCGCCCTTTTGTCTCACTTTTTCGTCACGAGGATATCCAGTTCACAGCCATCTTGGTCGACCGCCCGCCAAAGGTAGTATTGTTGCCCATTAATCTTAATGAAGGCCTCATCAATGAACCACCGATCACCCAGGGATCCCTGCCTTGCTGTCAGCTTTTTTACGAAGATGGGACCCAATTTAAGGCACCATTGACGAATAGTTTCATACGATACGACCATTCCTCGACTCGATAACATTTCTTCGATGAGCGGTCCGTCGTCACGGCTGAAACTTAGCGTGAATCGATGATATAGCCAGATCGCGTGGCCGATAATTTGGGAGGGATATCTGAAGCGTCTATGCGTTTTCACGAAATCGAATTATACAGGTTTACGCTTAGTTGACAGTACCGTTTACTTGGCAAAACCATTAGTACTTGGATGTCGACCCCAAACTAAAAACCTGTACATTCACGGTTCAAGACCTGACTCTAAGATTCCCTAAATTAACAAGACATTAGCCCGCAGGAAGTGCAATCTTAAAGCCCGAAATTTGCTTGTTAAACACGGCGACCCCATCATCGGGCAACCTGTCGGCATAATGCGATTCTAGTGTAGCTCGCGCTTCGCCATAATCCTCCCACTCAATACTGTCTGTATAGGCCTGTAAATCTGCAAACACTTTAGTAAGAGTTCGAAAACGACCGCTACGCGTTGCTTGCCGAAGCCCATTGAGATAACTGTCGCGGTGCACTGTAGGTACTATAATTTTATGCTGTTCAGTACAAACCAGTTCGGCATTCATCATGATTCTAGCTAAACGTCCATTACCATCATCGAAGGGGTGGCACTCAGCAATTATAAACTGCATAAAAATGGCTCTGGAAATGCCAGGTGTGAGCTGCTGATATCGGGCAAAAGCCTGAGCTAAGGTACCCTCTATGTTTTCAGGCAAAACAAACAAAGTATCGCCCGCCTTATTGGGCTTCAATTTTAACTCGCCCGGCCTTTTGTCTGGTCTAGCGTGCATTATCAGGGCATGACGCTGCTTTAGCAGTTGCAGTAATTCATCAGCAGAATCAGGAACCGCCGACATTTCTGTATAATCATGCACTACATCAAACACAGACAACACGTCATGACTGTCCTGATGGCGATTTTGTATGATCGTCTTTTCGAAAACAATTTGTTCAGCCTCACTAATTTCGAACTCAGTGCCTTCGATATAGTTAGAAAAATAGCTTTCGTAAAAAGCCAGATTTCGCCAATTGGCTTTATTGTAAACATAAGCCCTGATCGGTAGTTCGCACTGATGGAGGTAACTCGCCAAGGCATCAAACAGCTCGATACGGTGCTGATCAAAAGGTTCTTTTTTTGCTATAGCAATACCCGCCGGAGTTGTTAGTACTTCCACTGGGCGTGTCGACAACAGCGCACCAATCAAGGCATCCAACTGTTTAAATGGCTTGGCAAGATTAGCCCCAACACTGTATTGCTTTGCGTCATCACGAATACGGTTAATCTCGGCTTCACCATAACGTTCGAGTAATTTACACAACTCATTTTCTACCCACTCTCGACCCAGAGCTCTGGGTGCAGCCACATCGCTATGGGCAACTTGCAAATTTTCTAGTAGATACCGAGCAGGAGCGCTTCGAAACAAGGCGGGCATAAAAGGCTGTATAAACTGAGTAGTATCCCCTGGGTGCACCTCAATAATCAGTGCATCACTAATTGACACCTTTTTTCTGACTTTAACGCTCGCAGTGATATGCACCACTTTATTTTGTGGCCTAAGCAAGGCAGCCGTTGCGTGAGATACAATTGCATCGGGATATAGACGGCTGACAACTTCATACCATTGATTGTTAAGTAACGCGGGAATCTCAGCCCAATCTGCATCAGTGTAAATACCTTGGCGAATGCGCTTTAACTCACCTTTACTAACAGCTTTGGCTAGCCGTTTAGCATCAGCATTATCGTGGGGGAAAATTAATTTTGGCATACTACCCCCTTCTGCTCTGAAGTGAATTTTTCAATACAAAATAGGCTTATATGTAGAATTAGTCAATATAAAAGTGAACTACTTAATATAAAGTAAGAAAATTGCATATAAAGCTTGAGCATATGGAGAATTGATCAAGATAAAAAACACATTACTCGAGCTTTATCCGTCACTCAGAGTCATCTTTAGCCAAGTTAGTATCATTTACTCAAGCTGCTGCTGGCGGTTGTCCCTCGCAAATATTGAATTCGAGTAAATCAAGCAGCTGCCTCTTGCCACTCATATCGGTGGTGAAGCCCGCCTACTCTTGGCAATTCCACTAATCGGTCAGATATTGAAGTCTGTTTTTCTGTTTGACGACCAGTTGGTGACTCCTTATCGATTCCCAAGTGAGTTCTATCACTATTGTAATAATCGAAATAGCGACGAAGAATCTTTTTAAGATGACGCTCATTTAAAACGATGATGTGATCAGTGCACTCCCGCCGAATACTTCCATTGAGTCGTTCAATGTAGCCATTCTGCCAAGGACTACGATAGGCGGTCATTAATTCCTCGATACCCATTGATCTTACGCGACTCTGGAAAACCTTACCGAAAATCCTATCTCTATCTCGAAGTAAGTATTTTGACGCTGTGCCTAGGCGGCCCCGTCGCACGGAAAAGCTTCGGTTATCTGTTGGGCAGTCCATTGCGCTGATGGATTTGCCGTGACATTGAAATGAATCACTTTTCTGCGATCATGGCTCAGAACAACAAACACAAATAACATTTTAATACGAATGGTTGGCACGACAAGAAAATCGACAGCGACCATATCTGTCATGTGGTTCTCGATATACACCTTCCAGGTCTGTGATGGCAGTTTAGGATTATTTCGCTTGATAATCCCAGACACTGATCGTTCGGATATTTCTACCCCCAGTTTCAACAACTCACCATGTATCCTCGCAGCGCCCCACAATGGATTGGCTGTAGCGAGTTTAAGGACAATCGATTTTACATCGGAACCCAATCTCGGCCTTCCTGGTTTACCTCCGCCAGATTTGTGTCGCCAATAGAAACTAAACGCCCTTCTATGCCAACGGATAACAGTTGTAGCCTGGACAATGACCAGAGAATCTCTCCAGCTCGGCCAAACATTGGATAGAACTTTCCAAAACACCCGATCACGTTCTTTCAATGATGGTCTATTCTGGTTTCGTTTTAGCTCGATCAGCTGCTGACGAAGTGCAATATTCTCAGCCGTCAAATAGGCAACAATATCGAGCTTTCGGGTAAGATAATTGCGGATTGTGTGAATCAAAAGTCCCATCAAAAACACTAGTCTGAAAAAGACTGAAACGCAATAAGGCCAAGGCTTACAAATATTTACGAGGGGCAGTCTATCCCCCACTTTATTCATCTATGTCAGACAACTTAACAACACGTAATGGTGAGGTTGTTCTATTCTAAATTCAGGAATGAATGCGCGAAAGGATCAGGCTGTACGCAGCAACACGCATCAATCAGCTTCCGACTATTGGGCTGTTAAATGTCTGCCTTTAACAGCCAATATCTCTGATACTTAAAGTAAATCGATGGTACAGCCAAATGGTATGACTTAATACGACCTCAACATGGAAACCAAGGAAACGCCGAAATCAAAAATTTGCTACTGATTTATACGATATTAGCTAATATGCTAGCAGAAAGTAGCGTTAGCTTGCCGTACCGACATACTCCTATACTGTTTTTCAATATACATAATCATAAATAGCAACGAGGCTAAGCAAAATGAATTCACTGCGAGCACTAATTTCTGAGGATGATTACATTTGTCAGCAGCTGTTGATCGAGATGCTAAAAGACTCGAATGTGACTGATGTGCATGTTGCTAGCACCGGTGATGCCGTTTTAAAGAAGATTGATGATGATCTGAACCCTGATATTTTGTTTTGTGATCTAAATATGCCGGGGCTAGATGGCATGGATTTATTGCAATTGTTGGGCGAACGTTCTTTCAAGGGCGACATCATTGTTTGCAGTGGCTGCGATAAGCGAATTATTAAGGCTGCCTGCAAAATGGCGATTCATAATAAACTCAATTTGGTCGGAAGCTTAGGCAAACCGATTGACCCGAATAAACTCCATCGATTAGTAGGCTATTGTGGTGAGAATAAAACCCGCCTTACTTCCTCTGATGATATTAAGTTTAGCTATGAAGAGCTAGATGCGGCGATTTCTAAATCGCAGTTTATACCGTATTTTCAACCGAAAATTGATATTACTGGCGGCGAGTTAGTTGGTGTTGAATCTCTGTCTCGATGGCAACACCCTACTCGGGGCTTGTTGTTGCCGGGTGATTTCTTAGCGGCAATTAACGATCACGGGCTGATGGATAGATTTAATGACACAATGTTTGTGACTGCTTTAGCTGGTTTTAAAGTCCTTTATTGCGATTGTGCAGTGCCAACTATGTCGTTTAACTTGTCACCTGAAAGTTTACGCTCAGGTGATTTAGTCAACCGGTTTGAACGCTATGTGGCCGGTACCGGCTTGAAAAATTCGCAAATTATTATTGAAGCGGTTGAATCCAAGTACAACGAAGATCAAGACGTCGCGATTGGCATGTTAAATCATTTTAGATTGAAAGGCTTTGGCCTCTCTATTGATGATTACGGTACGGGTTATTCAAGCCTTGATCGAATTGCGCAAATATCTGTCTCAGAAATTAAAATTGATCGACGCTTTGTAGCAGAAGCTATATACGACGACATTGCTGCATCAATCGTAAGCAATACAATCCACTTGGCAAAAGAATTAGGTTTAAAGACCGTCGCCGAAGGCCTAGAAGACATGGCCGATTGGGAGTTAATGCGCGACATGGGTTGCGACTCTATACAAGGCTTTTTAGTGGCGCGACCAAAAGATGTACCGCAATTTAAATTATGGTTGTCATCATGGAAGAATGTACTGAAGAATATTGGCTCTACTCAGCGAGATTGAACCCATGTTTACTGAATAGCTTCGTTAAGGGCATAAACGGGACAACCGCCCCATTCTCCCACAACATGCTCGAGAAAGCAGGCTACTGGCAATCGCTTATCCGCCGCCAATTACTGTAAACCTTCCTAATTCTCACTTTCGAGTCTTTAGTTGTTTGGGTGTTGGACGATTGTTTACCTCATGGAAAATGTACAACGCCCTTGTGCACCATACTGGCGCAGTACTGTCTGAGGGCATTGTCAACTTAACTTAGTGAGACAGAATAATAGTTCTGCCACTTTCCATCAAGATGTCATTCCTAAATTCCGGGCGCACGTAACCTGTGACCAAATATCGAATGCCTTATCTCTCAAAATGCGATAATGCTTGGCTTTTAGTAAATGTCGCTGCTGTCTAAAGTGATTATTGATCACCCCGTGGCATGCAAGAAATCGCTGAGCGTGGCCAACTGATTTAAACTGCCGGGATGCATCGGGCCACGCATTTGTCGTTGCTGCAGTCGTGTTTTTTGATGTGACAGCTCAGCAATATTGTTTTCATAGCGCTCTGTACTATGCGGAGTTTTGCAATTCAAATCGCGCAAGGCGGCTTTGTAGCTACGCAACTTATCTGTGACTATCCTTCGTGGCTGCTGGGATTAACCCTTAAATAATTTCCTGAAGAATTTCATTGCCGCCCTTTTGTCTCACTTTTTCGTCACGAGGATATCCAGTTCACAGCCATCTTGGTCGACCGCCCGCCAAAGGTAGTATTGTTGCCCATTAATCTTAATGAAGGCCTCATCAATGAACCACCGATCACCCAGGGATCCCTGCCTTGCTGTCAGCTTTTTTACGAAGATGGGACCCAATTTAAGGCACCATTGACGAATAGTTTCATACGATACGACCATTCCTCGACTCGATAACATTTCTTCGATGAGCGGTCCGTCGTCACGGCTGAAACTTAGCGTGAATCGATGATATAGCCAGATCGCGTGGCCGATAATTTGGGAGGGATATCTGAAGCGTTTATGCGTTTTCACGAAATTGAATTATACAGGTTTACGTTAAGTTGACAGTACCCTTCAATCTTCTAGCGTATAGAGCTTCGAACTTTATGAACTAAAGTTGATTGGCTTCGCGACTGACGATGACACCGCGTTCAGCCAATAGATCTTCAATGTCGCGATCACTGTTTCCACGCGCCCGAGGTTAAATCTGAAATAGAGCCAAACTGCATAGCTAATGATATCGGGGGGGAATCTGTGGCGTTTGTATGTATTCATTTACAGATTCGAGCATTTTCTGCTTTTTAACTTGGCAGTACCAGCGCCAGCGTTTTGAAGGGTGTTCTGCCGTTAAAGATGCAGAGTCGGAAGCATACTCTGGTGGAGAACACGAAAAATGTCTACGCCTGTATCAGTGGGCGCATAGAAAATGCTATGGGATTCTACAGGGTATTGGAAATAGTAATTAATATCCGGGTCAAAGCGTCTGCCCAGCTTGGGGTTGGCCGCAAGATCCCTAAATACCTTTTCAAGGTCATAGATATACTGCTCTGCGCGCACAAAGCCAAACTGCTCAACACTATAATCAAAGATATCTTCGAGGTCACTGTCCGCCTTTTCATGAATATAAAAGATCGGATGGTTAGACACTATGTTTCTTTCTCATCCTGCCAACAAAACCTTCAGCGCTCCAATCCTCAACAATCGGACTATTCTCCCCTTCCCGAACCAATTGCCGCAGTTGCGTTAGCTTTGATTCTACCCGTTGCTCCTGGAGTAACCGTATCCCCGCTCGGATAACCTCGCTCTGATTGGCAAAATCGCCAGATTCGATTATGCCGTCGATAAAGCCACCTTGCTCTTCTGTTGGCCTAAAGGTAATGGTACTAGCCATCACACGCCCCTTCTTGTAAGTATATGTCTTACAAACTATAGCGGAAGATGTACTTGGTTTGCAAGCGCTCAGATTCAGTACTTGAACTTAATGTCACCATTAATGTGGTAAGGAAACGACCACCCCTGGTAAGGAATTTGGTAAGGTACAATCTTAAACTCGGTACTGGCAAATTAACTTCCATCGACCTTAACAAATCAGGCCAACTATGTTCAAACCACTCTCCGACTCCATTCACTGAACGCACCTTTCCTGAGATTTCGATAGCGTTCCGATGAAACTAAATGCCGCCCAAAGTTGAAGAGGTTGCTGACAGGTGAATAGACAGTCACGAATAATTGAGTCTGTCCGACAGACTTACAACTACGCATGCACCTCCCTCGTTGCTTCATGATTTTGTTTTGCCCGAATACATGTGGCGACAGCTATAACTGACCCACGACCCCGAACTACTTTGCCAAGTGGATGGTGTGGAACGGATAGGTCATTGTGGCGATACCTTCGCGGCTGGTGCTGTAGACGTCGAGTCTTTTATTGTTTGGGTGTTGCTTGGAGCTTCTGTTTGCTTCCTGGAAGATGTACAGCACTCTTGTGTACCATACCGGCGCAGTACCCTCGGCGTTTTATTCTGTTCAGAAACGGTCTGAGTATAAGGTTAATCAGGAAAGCACTAATATGTTTTTCTCGGGGCGGCCTGGGAGATGAAGGGTAGAGTCGGATCGTCCTACTTTTGTATTTCCAAGCCTGACATTCTCCGCCAAACTCTACTTCACCCTACCTTGCCGCTCCAAATTCCACTGCAGGCTCCACCGCTGGTTCCCTGCGACTTCAAAGAGAACTAAGGCGGAGAACTAAGGGGAGGGAATTAAAAACAACCAATTTGATAAAAATCAAATCCCTCCGCCCCCATAATCTAAAGACTTCATCGATATAAAACGTGTCGCCGTCGCCACGATGCTTTCGCTCCAATCTTCTAGCGTGTAGAGCTCCGAATTTTATGCACCACAGAAGAATCGCTTCGCGGCTAACGGTGATGTCTCGCTCGGCTAGGAGATCTTCAATGAGTGGTCCGCATACGGCGATGGCTGTTTCCACACGCTTGAGTTTGAATCTGAAGTAGAGCCATACTGCATAAGAAATGATATCAGGTGGGGGCGCCTAGTATTACAATCACTCCGGCCGCACTCTAATCAAAGATCCTTTATCACCATGCTCAATCACAATATACACAAAACCATCAGCTCCCATCTCGATGTCACGGATGCGCCCAAGGCCGGTGAGCAGTTTCTCCTGCTCGGTCAACTTCCCATCCACGATACGTAGGCGATATAAGGTTTGGGCTTTCAAACTTCCCACTAACATGTCATTTTCCCATTCAGTGAATTGATCACCCTGATGGAAGGTATGATTTGAAATAGCGGGTGCTGGTGTAAAATCTACCACCGGCAAAATTGTTTCTTCAATAGGGAAGTCTAGACCTAAATCCAAACCAATGGTGATGGGGGTAGAATCGTAATCCAAGCCATTGGTATAGAGCGGCCAGCCATAATTACCACCGCGTTCAATTTTATTGACTTCATCCCCCCCCTGAGGACCCATTTCCGTACTCCAAATATCACCGCTAACGGGGTGGGACGTTAATCCCTGCATGGTGCGATGGCCATAACTCCACACCGTGTGCTTTGTGGAAGTTTCCTCTCTTTGATTATCAGAGAGCCAAAAAGGATTGTCCTGGGGAATAGTGCCGTCATCTTTCACTCTGTGAATTTTACCGTAAGGCGTATCCATTTTATGTAAGTTGTCATAGGTCCACTTGCCGCCCACGGTGATATAGAGAAAGTTCTCCTTATCAAATGCCAGTCGACCACAGGCCACATTATCCGGTGCCACCGTATAATAATCGGGATGCACAGACCATATCTCTTCATTATCTACCCACTGACCGTTTTGAATTTTTCCTCGAACCACCCGCACCATTGATTCTGGCCACGGCACACCACAACCTTCCTGACAGCGATCGCTATAAGAGAGATAAATCCATCCGTTCGTTGCGTACTGAGGGTGAAGCGCAACATCCAACAGGGTGCCCAGGATTAAATGCGTGTTCCCAACACTAACAATCTCTTCCCATATTTTAGGTGTACCTTTTATCAGGTCACCTTGTTGACCTGCAGCATTAATAAAGGATAAGCCTCTGGTTTTTTCTGCCACAAGAAACCGCCCATCCGGTAGTGCGGCTAAGGAATAGGGTCTACTTTTCAGCGCCGTTACGTGTTCAGATTGGAGTTGATAATATTGTGTTTTTACTTGCTGTTCTGTGGAGTATGTTTCAAAGGATGTCGATGTTGAAGGAAACTGCTGGCGGCGCTCACTGATCAATAAGGCCAGGCCTTTAATCATGGGGTCTGATAGTTCGTCTTGCCAAACAAACTGCCCCTTTTCGTGATGCGCTTTAATGATGCTCGCTATTAAAGCCTCAGTACTATTGCCATTTCGCAAGCGATTGCCAAGCAAGGCTGGGCCGGTTGAAGTCCCTTGCAGCTCCACACCGTGGCATCCTGCACAATGATCTGAAAAGGCAATTGCAGACGCGTCCCTTTTGGCAGTCCAAAAATAAGCGGCAACGCCTAGAGCAAGCAATACCGCTAATACGACTAAGATCTTGGTGGTCTTCCCCATGTTGAATCCGGCCCGTATAAAATGCATTCAATTTTGTTTGGCAACAAATGCTGACTGACATCAAGCGGGACACAGATTACCCCATTGGGAGGAAATTCTGAAATTTACTGGCGCTTTCTGACGAAACAAAAAAGATATTAAAAAGCAGAAATCATTATTTGATAAATACGTTCAAAGCTCAACCGTGTAAGCTTCCTCCAAAATAGGTTTTGACAAATTAACATTCTCAGGCGAGGCAAATCAGACTCCTTCGCTCAAGCGACTGCCCTCCTCCATTGTGCAAACGCACTTACCCTGAGATTCCGATAGTGTTCAGCGCTGACCAGGCGCTTCCCCAGATTGAAGAGAATTGAAACCGCTGCATGAGCAACAAGGAATCGTTGCGCCTGCCTAACTGATTTGAACTTTCGCATACCGCATTCTCTTTCTCTGGTCGCCTCGTGCGATCGCTCTGCCCGATTGTTTTCATACTGCTTCGTACTGTGAATGGTTTCTGGAATTAGCCCTCGATGTGCGACTCTATAGCTGCGCAACTTGTCCGTAACAATTTTCCTAGGCTCATCACCATGGCTACGTAGCAGGCGCTTGAAGAACCTTTTAGCTGCCCCACCATCACGCGTTGCTTGAAGGTAGACGTTTACCACTTCACCATCTGGGTCGACCGAGTCGCGCAGACCGCTCTCCACAGATAGTGCTGTTTGCCATTCATTTTGTTAAAGACTTCATCGATGTAAAACGTGTCACCGTAACCACGATGCTTACGTTTTAGCCGCCGGGAATAAACGGCCCCGAACTTAATACACCAATGTCGGATAGCTTCTCGGCTTACGATAATTCCTCGTTCAGCGAGTAAACCTTCTATGAATGGTCCGCACACGGTTATGACTAAGATTGAAGCGATGGTACAGCCAGACCGCATCGGTGATGGTTTCTTTTGGGTATCTGCGACGCTTGTATGTATTCATCCGTCGATTCCACCATTTCACGATAGTTTACTTGGCAAAACCATTCGGCTGGATAGCGATAACTCGCGTGCATTTTGTTATTTTTCATGCAGGATTATCACATATATTTGAAAGTGGTCGTTAAGTTGACAATGTCGATGCGTTAACTACGGCACGGCCCTATAAAAAAGCATGGACAGTGAATGAGGCCATAGAACTTCTAAAAGAACGTTCTGGCGATCATTTCGACCCGGTGCTGGTGCGTATGTTCATAGAGAATATGGATAGAGTGGTTGAAACAAAAATTGACTACATTGACGGTTGAATGACAAATAATTGGACGATAAATGAATTGATGATCGCGTGGCGATTGCCAGCAGACGGGTTTTTATTGTAGATTGATGCCAATGAGCGCATTAATCCTTCTATACTCTAATAAAAAAGGTTACCTAGATGTCAGTCGAAACTATCTATAAAGTTGTTTTACATCCCTTCATTAACGAATCAATTGCAAGCCTCAAAGCCATGACTCAGTTAACGGGGACCGCGGCTGATACTTTTATGGATCAGGTGGACGATTTTCGCTTCAAGGGTTATGCCGTTTGTTCAGAAGTGACGGGGTGCATTGATGGCGTGATCATGATGCACCATTATCCTGAAACAGCCATTGCTATCGGTAATTCTGTTTGTGAAACACTTTTTAATGAAAAATATGAATACAAAGAAATTAATGAAGAGTTGAGCAATGCCTTAGCAGAATGGGGCAATACCATCGTAGGGCGTTCAACCGATTTACTGAGTCGTCATAATTTGGAATTTGACTTTTCAAGTCCTTACTTTGTACATAATTTTGATGACATGGAAAAATTCTTAACCAATGTTAAAGAAATTGTTACTGTTCCAATTACGGTCGAAGGTGTAGGTCGCTATTATTTTAACCTTCTAGTGCGTGATGTGAATTTTCAAGCGGGTGGTGAAAAACGTGAAGAAAGTACAGGCATTAAAAATCCTAACAGCAAGCCTTTGCCTCAGGATGCTAAAGTACTTTTAGTCGACGATAGTGCAATGATTCGTAAAGCATTAAAACGGTTTTTATCCAAGCTAGGTTATGACAATGTCATCGAAGCTAATGACGGTACAACCGCTGTCTCAATGGTTGAGACTGAAGCGCCAGACTTTATGTTTATGGATGTGGTGATGGATGAAATGAATGGTGACGAAGCGTTAACTGTTATCAGGGAGAAAGGTTATGATGTTCCCATAGTCATGTTGTCTTCAGTCACTGATCAGGCGCTTGTCAACCGATGTCAGGAAGAAGGTGTATCAGGTTTTATTTTCAAACCAATACAAGCGGACAATGGTGCCCAAATCATCAAAGAATATTTGAAAATAGCCTAATATAGAGGGCACACTGGAAGTCTTTTTCTAGTGTGTTTTAATGTAAATCATCGAGAATTTACTGGCACGCAATCAAGATACTTCACGCAAGGTACTTCAAAGACAGGCATTTTCAAAGAGAGGCTAGTGTTCGAGTTCGCAATAGAGGAATTTACATGAGACAGGCCTTAGTCGGCTTGGCGGATGCCTCAAAAAAAAGCTGATGGACGAAATGGTATACGCTTAAGATCCCAATTGGCGATTTTGGGTAGATAGCCTCCATATACAACAACTACAGCCGCAGTCTTGGACTTAGCTAGAGGCACTAGGAGCGGCTGAAGATGATGAGTTTTCGAATTTTAAGTCCCAATTATGATCCTTATACCTTAGGGTGATAAAGGATCGTATTCGATCGCTTTTTTCCTATAAAGAGGCGGCCGCTTTTTCATTCAGCTCTTCTTTTTGGCTAAATAATAACGTTTATGCGGACACTACATATTTATTCAGTTTCTTATCTGTGGTGTACTTGTGCGCTGTTACTTCTCTTCAGCCGTATAGAAAAGAAATAAAACATGTCAAAAATCACCTTGCCTGCCGGTCAAATCACTGATGTCAGCGACCATGCGCGTGATCAGGGTGGTGCCTTGCTAGCGCGCCAACCAATATTTAGTCGCAATAAAAAGTTGATGGGCTATGAACTTCTATGTCGTTCAACCGATATGAATTTGACTAACGCTCAAGCGACTGCTGATGTGATGGTTAATGCCTTTTCGGAGGTTTCATTGCGTAATATAGTTGGTGACAATTTCTGCTTTATCAATTTCTCTGCCGACTTATTGCATGTCCTTTTGCCCTTTACCAATAAGCGTGTCGTTATTGAAATTTTGGAGTTCACTACCGTTGATGATGAGCTGATTAATACAATAGAATTGTTAAAGGCTAAGGGGTATCAAATAGCGCTTGATGATTTTGAAATTTCAGCTGAATCCATTAAGCTGTTACCTTACGCCGACATAATAAAATTGGATGTTTTGAATTTGGGGCGTGAAAAAGCCACACAGCATTTTAAAAAATTGAGCCAGTTGGATGGTGTCAAATTGTTAGCTGAAAAAGTTGAGGATGACGATAGTTATCGTCATTATCACGATTTAGGTTTCGATTATTTTCAGGGCTATTTCTTTGCCAGGCCAGACTTAGTCAGCGGTAAGCGTATTAAAGAAAATAAGCAGATTCTTTTACGGCTGATGGGAATGGTCACCAATCCGGATGTTGATGTTGAGGACGTGGAAACGACGTTAGCTCTCGACCCGGTCTTGAGCTTCAAAATATTGAGAATTGTGAATTCAGCAGGGCTTGGCCTAAATAATAAAGTTGATTCGATTCGTCATGCTTTAACAATCTTAGGTTTAGACCGATTGCGATCCTGGGTTATGCTGTTATCGCTGGCGAATCTTTCTGATAAAACGTCTGCGCTGAGCATTAAGGCACTTGAAGCCGCTAAATTCTGCCAGTTGATAGCAGAACGAACAGTAGGTAAAGAAGAGGCTCAACGATTCTTTTCGCTGGGATTGTTTTCATTGCTTGATGCTTTTCTAGATAGTTCTATGAAAAAAATATTACCTAGTATGTCCTTGGCGACAGACTTAGAAGATGCTTTATTAGATCGAAAGGGCGGTATGGGCAATTTACTAAACTTAGTGGAGTGCTGCCAAGAAGGGCGTTGGGAAGAGATAGAGGCAAGCTGGCTTGAGCAGAGTGAGGGCCTAAATATTGAATCACTAATGGAATATTTGTTGCTGTCTCAGCAATGGGCTGAAGAGACGATGGCGCTGCTGGGTGATGTATAGATAGAAGTAAGCGCGATGTACTACATGTTAAAAAACTCTACATCGTCGTCAGAGGTATTCTTTATACAGCTTACTTTTGAAATGACGCGCCTTTCGGCATTCGAATTATCCTGGATCAAGAGGAATTAATCTAATTTTTAGCTTCCGAGTTGAGTAATATCATCGGGAATTGGCAAGTTAACTCAGCCAGATCAATTAAATCTATAACAAAATATCGGTCAACCGCTCTTTCCCATTCTCTAAACGCAGCTTCCCTAAGGTCTCGATAGTGAACCGCTGAAACTAGATGTCTACCAATGTTGAATAAATTACTGACTGCCGCATGCGAATTGAGAAAATGTTGCGCTTGGCCAACCGACTTGAAACGCCTCATAACACGCGCTCTTACCCTCGTCGCTTCGTGGAATAGCTCCGCCCTATTATTGGCATCCTGAGATTCCGATAATGTTCAGTAGAAACTAATTGTCGCCCAAGATTAAAAAGATTACTGACCGACGAATGAATATTCAGAAATCACTGAGCCTGTCTAACTGACTTGAACTTTCGCACTCCCAGCTCCCGAACCCTTATTGCTTCACGCGCCTGCCCAGCCTGATTGTTTTCATACTACTTAGTACTGTGTATCGTTTCTGGATTTAGATCTCCAGCCGCATTGTCAACTTAACTTCTGGTGGTTAAAGAAATATCAAAGATTGTTGAATAATTAGACCATCACCAAATTCTGGGCGCAACTAACTTGCGTCCATGTCCTAAATGATTTCTCTCGCAGTAGTCGATAAGTACTGGCCTTAACTAAATCACGTTGATGACGAAAAAGATTGTTTATTAAACCATGATTAACCAAAAATCTTTGAGCGCGTTTCATCGACTTAAAGTTTCTCGTTTGCCTCTGTTATTGTCGTGTTTTCTGGTGTGATATTTCAGCTATATTATTCGCATATTGCTGTGTATTGTGTTTTATTTTGACACCAATTTCCCGTAATGCAGCCTTTCAACTGTGAAGCTTGTCAGTAACGATTACAATAGGTTTTCTCGGTTGAGTTTTGAAAAGATGTCTGAAGAACTTTAGTGCAGCCTTTTTATTACGGCTTTTTGAAACGAATACATCCAGTTCACAGCCATCTTGATCTGCCGGGTCGCGCAGACAGCTCTCCATAGTTGGATGGTTTGCCGTAGTTTTTCGAAAATGTGGGAGATAGCCCCTTTTTACCTCTGTGTAAACTTGAGCGGGGAAATAGAAGTGGAACAAACGCCGTTTTCTTGACCACGCTCACCGAAACATTCGCAATACGGCAACCGCTCTCTCGACTACGGCGGGCGCCTAAAAAACAGAGCAATTTACTAGCGAGACAAAAGTCAACGGCAGACCTTCTGTTTTAGCACAAACTTCGATTTTCCTTATGCGTCTTATTCTTTTCCAGATTCCGGACCGAATTGCTTGTTAAATTTTCCTCACGTAAAGCGATATCGCACAAAATATCAAAACATTCTTTACTTTCAGCTCTAGAATTCAGTTTCCTTTAACTTGATAGCGAGGCAACTATGAACAACGATCACCAGAAAATCTGGGAAACCTACACCCAATCTTGGAAGGCCAATACAGCATCGGAAAAAAGAGACCTGTATCGAGCGAGCCTATCAGAGCACTGTGTTTATACCGATCCGCTTACTCAAACAAAAGGGTGGCAGCAACTCGAAGAATACATGTTAGACTTTCATAAGCAAATTCCGGGTGGGCATTTCGAAACCTTCTACTTTTCGAACCATCATAATAAAAGTATGGCGAAATGGCATATGAAAGACGGCAACGGTGCGACCCTTAGCGAGGGAGTCAGCGTTGGGGAATATGACGAGGAAGGCCGGCTTATCTCAATGACTGGTTTCTACGAAACTTAACAGCAGACCTAAAACGAATTGTATTGAATGAATTATTTGATAGAAGTCCAGCGCGGCATTGACTATATCGAGTCTAACTTAGACTTTGATATAAGCTTGTCGCAAGTTGCTAAGTCGGCCAATCTCAGTCAATGGCATTTTCAACGTATCTTTAAAGCACTGACTAACGAAACCTTGAAAACGTATATTCGCTCGCGACGATTAGCTAATGCATTGGATAAATTACTAGACAAAAATCAGAAGATAATCGACATCGCCTTCAGTGCTGGCTACGAAAGCCAAGAAAGTTTTACCCGGGCATTCAAGAATACTTACGCAGTAACACCAAATCAATACCGCAGTCTGGGCAATAGAAATCTATTCCTAAAAAAGCTAGAGTTTGATCAGAACTACTTAGAACACATTCATAACAACATCACCCTTGAGCCGATCATTTACCAACAAGCAGCTATGACGATGGTTGGTTTGAAAACTTGTTTTTACAGTGTGGATTCCGAAAAAAACAATATCGCCGAGAAACTACCACCGCTGTGGGAATCGTTTTCAAACACAGAATCAGACATACGCCATACAATTGCCGGGAACGCTTACGGCGTTATCCACCAAATTCAATCGGACTCAGCGCTGTTAGATTATTATGCAGCCTATGAAGTTAAACACGCCGAAAAACTTGCAAAAGGCATGGCATTGATTGAGATCCCCTCTTCCATGTACGCCAGATTTTCCCATCGCGGTTTAGCCACTGAACTAGACAATACGGTCAATTATATTTATGCAAGCTGGCTGCTCAGCTCGGGCAAAAAACATACGGGCGGTCCAGATTTAGAAATATACGGGCCCGAATTTAATCCTGATTCCGAAGAGTCAGTTATCGGATATGCAATCCCGATACAGTAATCTCACCGCGATTACCACTATTTGGCATACTGATTGGTGTGGCTTGCTGACCTTTTAGTAGCCTATTGAAAAAACGCTTGGCCGCATTTGCATCCTTACGCTTCTGTACCAGACCATCAATTTCATCGCCGTCCACGCCGATCGGATCGCGCAGCTCGCCATAGATAATGTAGAACGCCATTGATCATGATAAACACTTCGTCTAGATACCATGTATCACCTAATTGACCACGCTTCTTCCCGATTTGATTACAATAACTTTGATCGGATTTTTGACAGCAGTTTCTAATCGTCTCATCGCTAACGATAATGCCACGTGCGACCAAAAAACTCCTCGATATCTCGGAAGCTAAGAGCAAATCGATGGTAAAGCCAAACTGCATGGCTAATGACCTGAGTAGGATGGCGATAACCCGAATAAATATTTGTATTCTTAATCTACTGATTATCGCATGTTCATGAGTTGGCGCGTCAACTTGATAGTACCGCCAAACGGCAAAGCTGATGATATCTGGAGGGTGTGCCTAGCCGGGAATCGGTGACGTTTACAAATACTCATCTACAGATTCTAGCAGTTCTGCTTTTTAATTTGGCAGTAGCCATGTGCGCACTGATAATCAGCGGTCAATTAATAGCGCAAATAGAAAAAGCCAAATTATCGCCAGGCATTTTTACGACATAACATTGGTCACATATGAGGTTTAATTAAAACCTTTTCACCGGTTGCCTGCTTGGAATAGGATTTAATTTCATCTGCACTTAGTACATCGGCTAAGGAAATTTCCTTATTATAATGACTATCAAACGTAGTCGTCATTTCATTCGCCACACGTTGACGTAATGCCCCATACTTTTCCATGCCGATTTTGTCGATAAACGGGAATAACAACCATCCACCAAGACCCCAGGACATTCCAAATGCGCGATTTAGAATCGTCGCCGAACGATCTAGTCCACCGTAAATGTAAACTTGCTTGTAAACGGTAGAACCATAACGGCTATACTCTTTTGCCGTTTTATTCGAGGCAATCTCCATAGCAGATAAAATACTGCTGGCCAGCGCTCCGCCGCCGGTGGCGTCAAAAGCAATCGTCGCGCCGGTTGCCACTAAGGCATCAACAAGATCTTCTTTAAACGTCGGCTCGCTAGAATTACACACATAAACGGCGCCTAATGCCTTGAGCTGCGCTACTTGTTCCTTTTTCCGAACAATGTTGACCAATTGAATATCGTCAGCCAAACAAACTTTGACTAACATCTGCCCCAGATTGGAAGCGGCTGCGGTATGAACCAGGGCCGTGTGATTTTCCATTTTCATGGTTTCAACCATACCGAGAGCGGTCAGCGGATTAACAAACCAAGACGCTCCTTGTGCGGGAGTAGTCCCTTCGTTCATCACTAGACAGCTGGTCGCAGGTACGCATCGGTACTGAGAGTACATTGCACCTCCGGTCACACCGACTATTTTACCGATCATAGCTTCTGCTCCAGCCCCAGCAGCAACAACAACGCCAGCACCTTCATTTCCCGCAGGCATTGGCTGGTCAATTCTTGCGGCCAGTGCAGGCATTATTGCATCAGGTACATCCATGCTGACCACAGCATCAAACCCAGACCCGGTAATGGTCATCGTAGAAACATCAGCAGGCCCAATCAATAAACCCAGGTCCGAGGGGTTAATCGGTGTTGCTTCAACCCTAACTAACACTTCACCCTCTTTAGGTTGTGGCACTGCAGAGGACACTATTGAAAGCTCTAACTTACCAGCGCTAGTAATATTCGTTCGTAATTCTCTCGATATTTCTTCGCTCAACATATTTTCCCCGTTATCTGTAAATCTAACAGGGCCAAAAGTAACCCCCTGTTGATGTGTATTGTAGAATTTCTCTTAACAAGCGGTAACTTCATCACCGTCGCTATAATAGACCCAGCTATCAATGTTTATCGCTTAAGACTGATTATCTTTACCTAACCGCAGCTGTATAAACTCAGGAATTTTGCTAGCTGTAAATAATGCGCAGATGATAGCCGCAAGAGTATAAGAAGAACAAACGCCCCATTCAAGCACTAACATATTCTATGTGGCAGGAAAGTGGCAGCAGTTTATCGAGATGAAGAGCGTCGCTAGCTACGCAATTACTCTTGCCGTTTTCTTCGCTTGGTCGCGAGATTTCTAATATCGTCATCACGTCATATCCCGATAGTTATTTGTGTTGGGTAATTCGATATCGTTGGCTAAACCCTTAATGGTGAGGGTCTGCTTACTGATAACGATGTCCTCGTCATTTATCATATTTTCACCGAAACGATAGATCGGTGCATAGTTACCGGAATCTGCGTCTTCAAAATACTTTTGTGCCTTTGCTGTACTTTTTATTCTCTTGTTTCGATAGTCTGCCATGGCTGGCTCACCGTGACGCTTTTCCATCATGGCCTCGGTACGCGATGGAGACAATACTACTGCCGATGCATTGTTACCGCCAAAGCCCTTCGAATTTAGTATCGCGACTTGCAATGATGCTGGATCGACGTGCTGATGCTCGGGGCCAATTTTCAGGCGATCTTGGTGGACGTCATCGGCGATTTTATCAATGGTATTAATACCCGGGAGAATACCGTACTTAAATGCGCCCAAGGCAACGGTTAACTGGTCGCCACTAGCTGGAGCAATGGTATGCCCTAAGTAAGCCTTAACTGCCAACACCGGCCAATTCTTTATATCAAAAGCCTGCGCGACCTGGTCAAATATTTGCGACTCTGTTGTGCGGTTTTGTGGGGTACTGGAACCGTGAGCAAGAATAAAACTATTTTCCTGCAGTGCTTTTTCACCGGCAACCGCAACCGTAGCCGCGGCGGCTTTCGCCATGGTGATATGATTGCCGGGCCCCGGTGCAGTGATCGATTTCTTGATACCGTCGGCGTCGACAAATACATCGGTTATCGATCCCAGACAAGGTGCTCCGAGCTCGAGTGCTAGCTCATCATCCATCAAGATAAAATACTGGCTCGACTCACCGATAGTAAATCCACAATTTTCTGCAAATGGGCGACTAGCTCTTCGATGATCAACATTTTCATCGCCATAGACTTTTATCATATTTTCGTCGGTTGCCAGGGCGCCCATGGTACCAAATCCGTCCATTAATTCGGGACCGATTGGCGCCTCGCTGTTACCGACCATCGCCACTCGAATTTTCCCCGCTTGTAGGTCCGAAACAGCATGGCGCAAGTTAGACAAGAATGTCGCACAAGCCGCCACAGAACTACTTGCTATACCCACATTCGCCAACACATAGGCGTTGATAAAATCTGTGGGCATGGAATTAATCCCCATCGCCAATTGTTTAGTAGTAACCCGTTCACCTTGCATTCTCGCCTGGTGCATGCCGCCATAGCCATTGTAATCCATTTGTCCGAAGCCGCTACTTGAATAAACACCGACCTGATCTGGCTGAATGTGAGACATTACGGTCTCCCAATCGATACCCATTGAGCGCAGCGCATCAGTGGCACCAAATAGAGCCATTTGCAATCCTCGGGGCTGAAATCGAGAGTTATACAGACTACTTATATCGAATCCGCTGGGTAATTGTCCAGCAGCTTTAATTGGAAAATCTCGCACATTGTCGAGTTTTACATTGAGCTCTCCGTTAACCGTCACCAATATCTGTTTTTCGCCGTGAGGCTCGACCGTCCAATTGTCAGGCAGTATCGCTGGCATTTGTTTGTTAGCAATAAGAAATTGCATGGTTGAAATCTCGCTATTGTCGCGATCGTTAGCGCCGCCATCTGCAGGGGTTTCGGAAACAGCAAACAAACTGCCATTTGACTGCCATTGCAACGCATCGACATCAAAGTGACTTTTCTCAACCCTTCTAACCAAAGTGCCCGACAAGACCTTTTCACGGTAAATTGAGGCAACTTCCGTCATTGATATTTGCTTGTCGTCATCCGCTGCAGCCACATCGATATAGTTCTCACCAACAGCCACTACCAAGCCCATCATCACGGCCAAACCAGCGAGCGTTCTCGCCTGCTCCCGCTCGGGTAATTCATCGATTACCATTCGACGGAAGCTTTGAAAGTCTGACGTTCGTCCGGCGGCATTAACTCCACCCATACCGACAATAACCGGTAACCGCATAATTATTTCCCTGAATTAAAAGATCCATAATACCTCAATTTAACACCTTATGTCCGGAGGATAAGCACCTCGCAATAAGTTTTCGACACCGGTAAAAAAACCGTATTCAAAAGGCTTCGATCAGTGGAGCTTTCAGTTCAGCGAGATCAATCGGTATTAAGACGGTTCAGCCAAACCGTCTTTTTGGAACCAACGTAATCCGGCCTTGATTCTAAGGCCACTACCCTACGCCATTCTGCAAACGCACCTGTCCTGTGATTTCGATGGCGCTCAGCTCGGATCAAATGCCTTCCAAAATTGAACAGGTTATAGACAGCTGCACGGGCACCCAAGAAACGCTACGCCTGCCTAACAGACTTGAGCTTTCGCATGCGTTGCTCCTTGGCCCTCGTCGCCTCATGAAATGGCTCGGCCCGATTATTTTAGTATTGCTTTGGGTGCTGTCAAGTTGTCCAAACTGGATGAATAAAGGGCGAATGGGCCACTTACGCTATATTTTGGATACAGCTCGCCCTATCCCACTCAGCAAGCGATCGTTGACGAAACGTCCGGTAATTCTTGGCTTTCATCAAATGACGGCCAAGCCTAAACAGGTTGTTTACGATGCTATGACAGGAGAGAAATCGTTGAGCTTGTCCATGAGATGGAACCCTCTCATTTGTCGTTCCTGTTGTCGTGTAGGTTGGTGGGACAATTCACATCGGTTGTTTTCGTACTGCGCGGCTGAATGCTCTACACAGGGCGTAATGCCCCCTTTTGCAGCGGAATAACGACGAAGCTTATCGGTGACAATGTTGATTGGTGTGGCTTGCTGGCCTTTTAGCAGCCTATTGGAAAACCCTTGGCCGCATTTGCATCCTTACGCTTCTGTACCAGACTATCAGTTTCATCGCCGTCCGGGCCGATCGGATCGCGCAGATGGCTCGCCATAGATAATGTAACGCCATTGATCTTGATAAACACTTTGTCTAAATACCGCGTATCACTTAAGTGACCACGTTTCCTCCCCATTGGCTTGCAATAGCTTTGACCGAATTTTTGACACCAGTTTCTAATCGTCTCATGGCTAACGATAACTCCGCGTGCGGCCAATAATTCATCTATATCCCGGAAGCTAAGGGTAAATCGATGATAGAGCCAAACTGCATGGCTAATGATCTGAGCAGGATATCGATAATCCGAAAAAATAGCTGTATTTTTCATCTACTGATTATCGCATGTTTATGAGTTGACTCATTAACTTGACAGTACTCTCAATAGCGATGGAGTGAATAGTTTCCCAAAACGATATTTTATGTCTATTCTATGGTTGCGACTCCAACAATAGCTTTAAGCAACAAGGATGGCTCGGAAAAGCATTGTCATGAAACGATCGTTCATAATTCTCTTGTTACCAATTATTCCCCACTTTGTTTTCGCCAATGCTGATAGCAACGAAGGCACCCCCGCAGAAGAAAGCATCTATGACTTGTCATTAAAGGACCTGATCAAAGTAAGGGTTGTTACAGCATCCAAGAAAAGCGAGTCCGCGTTGGAGGCCCCAAGTATCATCACGGTCGTTACTGCCGCTGAAATTAAGACCTTTGGTGCGACGAATATTAAAGACGTGCTGTTACGTATTCCCAACTTGTACATTTTTGATTCAAGCACATTTTCTTCCAGCGGAGTCAACATGAGGGCTGGTGCGTCTCAGCATATCAACAATCATGTTCTCTATTTAATCGATGGTAGACCGTTACGCGAATCTCAAAATGGCGGTTTACATACCGATATCAACCTGCTGCTGTCAGTCAGCGCACTGGAGAGAATTGAAATTATTCGTGGCCCTGGCTCGGTGCTTTACGGATCAAATGCGTTTAATGGCACAATTAATTTCATTACTCAAAAAGCAGAAAAAAATACCGCTGTTGCGTTTAATCTGACCCAAGGAAGTAATAATTATTCTAGAGTTGGAGCTTCGCTTAAAAGCAAGATTGGCGAGCAAGGCGGCTTCAGTTTACATGTCGGCACTATTGATACAGACGGCGAAACCATTAGCGCAACGGATGAAGGCGGCGTTATGGGTTCTATGGCGTTAAGCCGCGAGGGAAAAAGCCTGTTATTAAACTCTAATTATGCTGGCCTCAGCTTTAACACCTTGATTACCGAGCTTACAACGCCATTAAGTAGCGGCGCTTTTCTCTGGGCAAACAGCGCAGAGATAGAGTTAAAACGTGAGTTCTACGACCTAGGATACGAGCAGCAGCTGAACGATCAATGGCGTGTAAACTTCAACTACACCTATAGCCAGTTAGAGCGTTTCATTGAAGGGCCTGGCACTAATTCTTCCGAATTCATATCTAATGGTTTTCTCTATGAGATCGCTGCTAACGGGAGAATTAATGACAATATGTCGCTATTAATTGGCGCCGTAGTGGAGAAGCTTAGAGGTGACTTAGGGCCACGGGGTGGCAGCTATAACGATAAGCGCAACAGCCTATATGCTCAACTGGATTACCAAGTATACAGTAATACCAAATTATCAATGGGAACACAGCGCAACGATCCTGGAAACGACAGCGTTCGATCGACGCCTCGTGTTGGTGTCACGCAACTCTGGAATAAGGAATGGGCAAGCAAACTACTTTATAGCGAGGCGTACCGGTCTCCCTATGGCTCAGAACTTTACTTTGATGCAGTTTTTTTACAAGGCGATCTCAATTTAAAACCAGAAACAATTGCCACCACTGAAATGCAAACAACGTTTAATGCTGAGGATTATTTTCTGTCCATCACCTACTACCATAGCGTAACTGAAGACGCTATTGGTCGCGCCATAGTGGCAGGAACTAATACCTTCGTGAATGAGAATTCAGAAATCACCTATGACGGTATAGAGCTGGAAGGTAAATGGAGCATTAACAAATCATGGCATATGCAAGGGTCTTACCATTATCAAGTTAATGAAGACGATAACGGGCAGGATGACTTTATGCCAGCACCAAGAACAATGACAAAAATAGGACTTAGTTACCAATCTCACCGCGGTTACGAATTAGGTCTTTGGGGTAGTTATTTTGGAAAGTCGAGCAAACTTGAAAACCTTGAGAATAGTAGCGCAGCAGTCCATAACCCCGATGCCGATGAATTTACTTTAGTCAGCCTGAATCTACAAACCAATATTGGGCGCCTGCTAGATAATTCTAGCCTGAAAAATATAGAGTTATCCATTTATGGCAACAATCTACTTGATGAAGAGGTCTTTTACCCTGAGCTAGGGCGTCGCTTAGTCAACACTTACCCTCAATCTCACGCAAAGGGAGTTTTTGCTCAGCTAACGATAGCTTTTTAGATATTGGGCTGCCCTTGGCACTGTTGGAGCATTACGTTTTGATAACTTCTCGGCTTTTTTACGTCGGCTATTGAGCAGGTTGAACGGACTAAAACCTGAAGCTTATCCATATGCCCAATATTGACCCAAAAGCGACATCCAAGTTTATGAAACTATTCGTTTTCTTGTTAGGAATATTTTTATAAAGACGAACAGAAACGATACAGTAACCATGAGAGTTATCTCATTTAAAAAAGGATACTTGAGAAATAATGGCGCATCTCCAAATCCCAAAAACGCACCCGCCAACGCGCCGACAAAACCAACGACTATATTAGTAATGCTAAACTTTTTGTCTAATTTAATGAGGCTTGGAAGTATTCCGACTACTATTCCAGTTACGAGTATGGATAAAATTAACATTATGCCACCAGTAGCTTAGATGAGATAAACATCAACCAGCATACTGAGACAAGAACGCGCTTTATTAGTTCCGACAGAGCGATCATTTTCCATCAAGCAACTATTGGACGTATGACGACTAATGGCACTTTTGGCGTATTAAGTCTCGCTCAGTTTGGGTCTTTTTTACGTCCGTTATTGAGCGCTGAATTCAACCGGAAACTTGCCAGCCCCCTCTAAGTTTCGGGGTCCGAGATTCTCTTCCAGTTCGGCATCCGGTCGGCGTTCGGCTTTTGAGAACTCTGCCATTACAGGGCGCAATGATCCAGCGGGAGCAACAATAGACTTCAAGCAGTTCGGCCATGGTTCGGTTTCGACTTTCGATAGCAAGCCACTTCCAACAATGCCTTAGCTATCTTACACTTACGCCTAACGAAAAGTGTAGTTCGACAAATTAACTTTTTGAGATCAGAAGAATCTACCGCCTAATCTCAAACAGTCACCTTACTCCATTTTGCAAACGCACCTTTCCTGAGATTTCGATAGTGCTCAGCTCAGATCAGATGCCCTCCCTAATTGAACAGGTTATAGACAGCTGCATCGGCAGTCACGAATCGCTGAGTCTTCCTAACCGATTTAAACTCCGAAGTGTCTACGCGACCCGGACGGACCACCGCATGTCTCGCTCTCTTTCTTCGGTCACTTCAGGCGTGATGCGGTATTCCGATTGCTCTACCCTATTGTTCTCGTATTGCTGAGAGCTGTGAATCACCTCTGGAAATAGCTCTCGATATACGACTCCGTAGCTGCACAACTTGTCCGTTACGATCTTGTGACGTTCGCCCTTGTGATTTCGCAACAGTCGCTTGAAGAAACATTTTGCAGCAGCCCAATCATGCTTTGCTTGAATATAGACATCAACCACTCCGCCATCTTGGTCGACCGGGTGGCGCAGACTGCTCTCCACAGATAGTGCTGTTTGCCATTTATTTTGATGAA
>CAJVZD010000061.1 GCA_913019905.1 uncultured Cellvibrionales bacterium | reverse complement strand
CCTTTTGCTGTCGTATGGACTGTCACGTCATAATCTCATTTGCGGCCCCAATCTTTATTACGCCAGTGACAAACCCTATTGTCAGTCATCAAATCGCATCAATCCCGATAAGCATCAATGCTAGGACAAGAACAAATCAAGTTCCTGTCTCCATAGACGTTATCAATACGGGCAACCGGCGGCCAGTATTTGTTTTCGCTACCCGCTGGAAATACGGCCTGGTCGCGACTGTATTTATGGTTCCAGTCGGTGGCCGTTGCCTCCATCGATGTATGCGGGGCATTTTTTAATGGATTGTCGATTTCGTCGAGCTCGCCAGATTCTACAGCGGCAATTTCGTTGCGGATGATAATCATCGCTTCGATAAATCGATCCAGCTCTTCTTTGGGTTCGCTTTCGGTCGGTTCAATCATCAATGTGCCGGGTACCGGAAAGGACATGGTCGGTGCATGGAAGCCGAAATCCATTAAGCGTTTGGCGACGTCTTCTTCGCTGATACCACTGGATTCTTTCAACGGTCGCATGTCGATAATGCACTCATGGGCGACTCGATCGTTTCTACCGGTGTATAGAACGGGATAGTGGTCGCCCAGTTTTTTCGCAATATAGTTGGCACTGAGAATTGCTACCTGCGTGGCTTTCTTTAATCCTGATTCACCCATCATCGCAATATACATCCAGGATATGGGCAATATGGAAGCGCTACCCCAGGCGGCCGACGAAACCGCGTCGTTGCCAATATCTAGTCCGTCGATGGGTTGTACCGGGTTATTGGGCAAAAACGGTGCGAGATGTTTCCCTACACCGATTGGACCGACGCCGGGGCCGCCGCCGCCATGGGGTATGCAGAACGTTTTGTGTAAATTCAAATGCGATACATCTGCGCCAAACTTACCGGGAGCGGCGATGCCCACCATGGCGTTTAAGTTAGCACCGTCGAGATAGACCTGGCCGCCGTGACGATGAATAATATCGCATATGTCGGTTATACTTTCTTCAAACACACCGTGGGTCGACGGATAGGTAATCATTATGGCGGCGAGTTCACCGGCATGCCGTTCTGCTTTAAGTTTCAGATCTTCAACATCGACATTGCCATTGCCATCGCATTCCACAATCGCAACGCGCATGCCGGCGAGGGCGGCGCTTGCCGGATTAGTGCCATGTGCAGAGCTCGGAATTAAACATAGATCGCGGTCGAAATCACCGCGACTCTCATGGTATTTTTTAATGACCAATAGTCCCGCGTATTCTCCCTGCGAACCTGCGTTAGGCTGCAGGGAGATGGCGTCGTAGCCGGTTGCTTCAATCAACATGTTTTCTAATTGCTTAAACAATGTTAGATAACCTTTGGCTTGTTCCTGTGGAGCGAATGGATGCATGTTGCCAAATTCCGGCCAGGTGACCGGCAGCATTTCTGCAGTGGCATTAAGCTTCATGGTGCAGGATCCCAGTGCAATCATTGAATGATTGAGGGCAATGTCCTTGCTTTCGAGGCGCTTCATATAACGTAACATTTCTGTTTCGCTATGATGACTGTTGAAGACAGGGTGACTTAGAAACTCGCTATGTCGCTGGTAGGAAAGCGGGATACCAAGGTTCATTTCCGGGTTCGCGCATAACGCCGTGTCAATATCGGTGACGCTGAAGTCGGGTTCTACGCCGCTAAGAACAGTCCACAGCGTAATAATTTCTTCGCTTGTCGTTGTTTCATCGAGGCTTACCGTAATACCGTTGTCGCCAATTATTCGTAGATTGATACCCGCGTTTAACGCCCGGTCTATAATTGCCTGCTGGTCATTGACAGAGAAACTCAAGGTATCAAACCAGCTGTTATTTTCTGGCGAGACGCCTATTTTCTGTAAGCCGGCGGCCAGTATATTGGTTAAGCGGTGAACTCGTGCTGCAATCGTTTTTAGGCCATCGGGTCCGTGGTAAACCGCGTAGAAGCTAGCCATAATTGCCAATAGAGCTTGAGAAGTACAAATATTACTGGTTGCCTTCTCGCGCCTTATATGTTGTTCGCGAGTCTGCATAGCCATGCGTAACGCGGGACTACCGTGTCTGTCTATGGATACCCCGATAATACGTCCGGGTGTAGATCGTTTGTACTTGTCTCTTGTCGCAAAAAAGGCCGCGTGCGGTCCACCGAAGCCCATAGGGACCCCAAAACGCTGGCTGTTACCCACAACCACATCGGCATTAAACTCTCCCGGGGGCGTTAACATCACCAGGTTTAATAAGTCTGTAGCCACTACTACCAGCGTATTCTTGCCATGGGCCAGCTCAATGAGTTCAGCAATATCAACCACTGTTCCACAGGTGCCGGGGTATTGGATCAGTGCGCCAAAGACGTCGTGACTCGTGAGTGTATCGACGGTGTCGATAATTAATTCAAAGCCATAGGTGCTTGCCCGGGTTTTCAGTACTGCTATCGTTTGCGGGTGAGTGTTACTGGCGACAAAAAATTGGTTGGAACGGTTTTTCTTGTTAACTCGTTTCAGCAATGCCATGGCTTCCGCCGCCGCCGTTCCCTCATCAAGCATTGAGGCGTTAGCAAGTTCCATGCCCGTTAAATCCATCACCATTTGCTGGTAATTCAGCAAACCTTCCAAACGACCCTGCGCGATCTCAGGCTGATAAGGCGTGTACGCTGTGTACCAGCCAGGATTTTCCAGAACGTTTCTCTGTACCACATTAGGGGTAAAAGTATTGTAATAACCCATACCAATGAAGCTTCGCATCGGCTTATTTTCACTGGCTACGACTTTCAATTGAGCTAGAGCCACCTCCTCGGAAAGGGGCTCAGCCAACGCCATGGGCTGTTCGCGCAGTATATTTGCCGGCACGGTTGAGGTGATGAGTTCATCGAGAGAATTGATCTGCAGAAGCTTTAGCATATCTGCACGTTGCTGTTCATTGGGGCCGATATGACGCTGAATAAAATCTTCGTTGTTTTCCAGTTCTTTCAAACAAACATGATGAAGCTGCATAAGGGGCGCTCTGATAGTAAATGATGAGGCGAAGGAAGTAGGTTCGGCCGTTATCAACCGATACGATCGCCTTTAATTGAGTTTTTAGTGATTAAATAGCCGCGATTCTAGCGTTCGCTTTGCTATTAGAGAAATTAATTATTATTATCTTGCTATAAATATATCTTATGGGTTGGTGGCGCGGTGTCTTGGACGTCCCGATCCGATGGTTGCGGGCATAATCTCGGGTGTAGGAAAAGTAAAAAGACGATTGGAGTGGGGGGCGCATTTAAAGAATCATTAGCAGCGTCACTTCATATAGCGAGGAAGGTTGACTGCGCAGGGTTAACGGTTTGATTGCCATCGGACGTGCTTGAACCAGAACGAATTTAGTCGATATCGATAAGGTCGACCTTCAACAGAAACACTCACGTTAATCGACATTTTTGGCCGAAGGCTGGCAAGCGCTATCAGCCCATTTTTGGACAGGGAGGATCTACTATAAAGAACTTACCGATAGATACATTAAGGTCTTTCGCTTTGGTCGCAGAAACTGGTGGCTTTACCCAGACCGCTGAACGCCTTGGTCGTACTCAGCCCGCGATTAGTCAACAGATAAAAAAATTGGAAGAGTTGATCGGGCAGCAGCTTCTGCGGCGCGAGGGCCCGCGTGCCGAGTTAACTCCAGCCGGGCGGGATTTTTTATCGTATGCTCGTCAAATTCTTACCTTAAATGACCAGGTCGTGGGGCTCTTTGAAAACCCGGGAGTCAGTGGGCGCCTGCGTTTTGGTATTCCCAGTGAATTTGCGGTGAGTCTGTTGCCCAAAATCGTGAGCCGTTTTGCTAAAGCCTACCCCAACGTTTTGCTGGAGGTTTTTTCTGATTTGAGTAGAAATTTGGTGGCTGAAGGCCAGCAAAAAAAATATGACTTGATTCTAGCGTTACAGGATCGTCCAACGCCGACAAACCCAGAACACATAAAAACCGACGAGTTGGTTTGGGTAACCAGTGGTGGGGTGCGCGCGCTGTCAGAGGAAAAAATTCCGCTGATCGCTGCCCCGGACGGTTGTATTTACCGGCAGCGCGCGCTTCGTGTATTGGGGCAGGCCAAAAGACCATGGCGCATTGTTTACACGAATCCGGATCTGACAGGAATTAAGGCGGCAATCGAAGAGGGTATGGGGATTACGGTTCTTGCCCGAAGTACAGTGCCGGAAAATTTGTCTATTATCGAGTCGTCGCCACATCTGCCGAAGTTGGGTTCTATTGGTATCAGTTTGAAGCAAATCAACAAGACAACCGGGAACGCAGAACAGGTCCTGGCCGAGTATGTGAAGATTGGTTTAACCAAGGAAAACAGATTTTAGGGCAACGTTGTTTGGTATGTTGAGCGAGGAAGGGCAAAAAGGTAGTTGATTTTCGTAAATCAACTATACTAGCTAATTCGTACGGCGTTGATTTACAGCAATTTTTTGCTTTCAGATGTTCTTTATCATAGCGCTTAAACTGGTCCGTACAGAAACGTCGCGTTAGTGCCTTCAATAGAACGGCCATTTTGAACCCATCGCGTGAAAAGTGTTTTCTGAAGGAGTCAATGAAGGATCAAAAAATTATTTCTCGTTTGGCATAGCTAGAATGAGGAATGTGAAATTGCAGATAGGGAAGTCGCTTAATTTGAGAGATGTAAAGAGTGGCGGAGAGTATGGACAACGTTGAAAAGGATACGCCTTCCCCAGGATCTGTTTCCGTTGAATTGGTTTTTGACGAAAAAACCAATTTCCTCAAAGCTATTCTGACCAACAGCGAGCAAGATCACGATATTGACTGGGCTTCCCTTCAGCAATTAGTCGTCGAGAAAGGTTTCGAATCTTTCATGGTGCCCAATAATGTTTTGCAAGGTCTGCTACGTCAGATCCAAAGTGGTAAGGCTGGAGTTGTTCCTCTCGTTGAAAAACCGGTATTTATCGACATAAGTTATATCATCGACGACGAAACGAAAACCCTCGACGCCGTTCTTAGCGAGTCAGATAACAACCCTAACATCAGTTGGGCATCGCTTCAGGAAAAAAGTAAGGAAAGTAATTGGGAGTCTTTTAACGTCACAGGAACGGTTCTACAAACGCTACTAAAGCGTGTTGAAAACAAGGAGACAGGGGTTTTCCGGATCGGGGAAATGTCCCAGTATACCGCCATTGAATTAAATTTCGATGATGAGCAAAATACCTTACTCGCCGAGTTGTCCTTAACCTACGAAAACCCGAATATATCGACAGAATCACTAACGACTCTTATTAATGAGAAAGGATTTGATCGGCTGTTTTTTGAAAACAAGGCGATTGAGCAAATACTTGAAAGAATTCGTAATAACAAAAGAGGTTCTTTCCCCCTCGCTCACAAAAAAGACGCAACAATCCTATTTTCAGTAGATGACAGTAACATGTCCGCATCGATTACAACGACTGTCGCCTACGGTGGTATGTTACTTACCCAGGTGGTTTTTGATGAAGCCTTTCTCGAGTCAAAATTGGATATTGCTTATTGTGATGTCGCTGTAAAAGAGCAGGCGCTAAATCACGAAGTGCTCGATGGGGTTCTTTTTGCTAAGGGCGTTGAGGCTGTCATCGGCGTAGACGCGGTTTTAACGCCACTCATCGACGAAGTGGTTTATTCTGCGCCAAAGGTGGATGATAAAGGCGTTGCCGATTTACTTGAGGTTAACGATTTTACCGTTGTCGATGTTGGTGAACCATTGATGCGAAAAACGCCCGCGACCGAGGGGAAATCTGGTTATAACGTGTATGGTGAAGTAGTTCCAGCTGAAGGAGGGCAGGATTTACCCTTTGCTGATCAATTCGAGGGATCCGAATTCGACCCTAACGATGAAAACTTACTGATTGCTGCGCGGAAGGGACATCCCCTTATCAAGAAAAATGCTGTAGACATCGATAAAACCTTGCATGTAAATAATGTTAATACCAGAATCGGCAACATCAATTTTGACGGATCTCTGATGGTCGATGGCGACGTGACTGCGGGTGTGGAGGTGGAAGTCACCGGTTCTATTGTGATTAAAGGGGTGGTAACCCATGCGAGCATACGCGCGGGAGGAGACATCACCATTAATGGTGGCGTGATGGGAGAAAAAGCGGAAATGAAGCAATCTTCCGACGAAGTAGTATTCGGAGGAAATTTGTCGACACATATCAGTGCGAGTGGAAAAATCTGTGCGCAGTACTTGAGTCTAACGTCAGTTGAAAGTGAGAGTGATATTGAAATTGCTGAATACTGCAGTCATTGCGATGTTAAGACCCAGTCCAAATTATTACTAGGGCAGACGCGCGGGAAGGGGCGATTAATGGGTGGAATCTATTATGCAAAGGAGGGTGTTGCAGCAAAAGTATTAGGAACCGATGCTAATATTAAGACTTATGTCAGTGTTGGTTTTCCAAAGGAGATGCAAGAAAAGTGCGATGGTTTATTGGCCGATATTCAGAGTAAGGTGAAACAGTCAAATCAACTGACAACGGTCTTGCAAGAAATTATTACAGAAGGAAAACAGTCGGCGCTGCCGCCGCTAAAAGTCGAAAAGGCAAAGAAATTAAGGCTAGCTGTCGTGTCGACCCGAGCTGCTATTGATGAAAAAAAGAATGAAGTAAAGAAACTGAAAGCTACAATGAAGATATACAAAGATACGGCCATTACTGTTAGAGCTACTCTTTATCCTAATGTGTTTGTGACAGTAAACGCAGTGGACTTTATCGTTCGTAAGGAGAGTAAGGGGGGGACGTTCATTCGTCTTGGAAATGATATTCGCTGGGAGTGAGGTGTTGCGCTCATTTATATTCTTTCGTTGTCAGCGGCAAGTAGATTACAAACAATAGATGTGGATATCGCGTATTGTCAATCTATCAAGTTCACGCAATTTCTAATCCTTTAGTTTGCTCGTTCCAGTCGGTGGAGGGGATGGCTGTGCCATTTTATTATTACGGTCAAATTAAATCTGTTGCCTTAGGTCGGTTTACTCGTACCAGACTTTATTGATGGACAGTTCTTTTTCACCATCGGGTGTAACAAATATAATATCGCTATCAACTTGTTTTCCCAGTAACGCGATTGCCAGCGGTGAGTCCATACTCAGTTTATTCAGGCTTAAGTCAAATTCGTCTGGACCTACTATTCGGTAAGTGCTCTCAACTCCTTCTTCATTCTCGACAGTTACCCAGGCGCCAAAGTAAATTTTGTCCCGATTGTCAGGAATACGATCGACTACGGTTAATTTGTCCAGTCGTCGAGTCAAAAACCCCACGCGGCTATCAATCTCACGTAATCGGCGCTTGCCATATATATAGTCGCCGTTTTCCGAGCGGTCGCCATTTTTTGCGGCTTCATGAACAACGGCAGTAACTTGTGGACGTTCAACCTTCCATAATTGATAAACTTCATCTCGCAGTGTTTTTTCACCTTCCGGAGTGATATAGAATGATCCCGGTTTTCGCGGCGGACGGTATCGACTCATAGTGACTCAGCTTATGATTTAGCGCAGGGTTGTCTTTTTTGGTTACGTTTATTGACGGGACTATTATAAACTTATAGCGATGACTATAGTCATCTATTTCCGGTGCCTAAATAGGTGGGTTCGGTGATCGATTTTCTCGCGCTCATCGGCCAGGTTGATTACTCTCATATTTTTCATTTTATAAGGATTTGGCGTGCGCTCTTTATTAACAATCATGGTTTGTGTCTTTTTAGTGTTCTCGACCGCTTTGCCAGTACAGGCGCAAAAACTGGAAGGCGTTTTACAACAGGGAGCAATGGTCGTCGGACATGTTGTACCCGGAGGGCAGGTTTTGCTCGACGGGCAGCCCATTAAGGTCAGCGACCAAGGCCTTTTTGTGCTCGGCTTTGATCGCGACGCGAAACTCGAGAGTCTATTAGTGGTGGTTGACAGTCAGGGCATATCGCGCGAGACCAAGCTGCACATCAAAAAGCGGTCCTACAATATCCAAAAAATAGAGGGTATTGCAAAAAAAATAATGAGTCCAAATCCCGAGAACGTGAAGCGGGCACGCAGTGAATCGGCGTTAGTACGTAAGGCGCGTGCTTTTTTGCTGGATCGGCTTGATTTCGCCGGACCTTTCAAATGGCCGTTAGCGGGCCCAATTACAGGTGTATACGGCAGCCAGCGAGTGTATAATGGCCAGCCTAAACGTCCTCATTACGGTGTGGATGTTGCCGCACCGACTGGCACCCCTGTTTCCACACCTGCACCAGGTCAAGTAACATTAGCCCACCAGGATATGTTTTACTCTGGAGGAACGCTAATCATCGATCACGGGCACGGTGTATCTTCTACTCTTATGCATTTAAGTAAAGTGCTGGTTAAAGTCGGTGATGAGGTAACTCCAGGAGATATCGTAGCGGAAGTTGGTGCAGGCGGTCGGGCAACTGGGCCGCATCTGGACTGGCGAATGAATTGGTTAAAAGCACGGATTGATCCCCAGCTGTTAGTCGGAGCGATGGAGGACGGTGCTGAGCACAAATAGCTGTGTCATGAGATTTTGAGTCGCACTGCTGTATTGGTTATCGCTTACTAAAAAGTGATAGCGACAACCGCGTCGAATTGGATCGGTTCATTTGAGTTAAGTTGAATTAAGTTAAATTAGATTAAAGTGAAGGTGAAGTTAAACAATGATAGACAAAAAATTATTGAGTATCCTGGTTTGTCCCGTTACCAAAGCGCCAGTGAAATATGATGAAGCCAAGCAGGAACTGATATGTAAAGCGAGTGGTCTTGCTTATCCTATCCGTGATGGAATTCCGGTCATGTTAGAAAATGAAGCTCGTCAGCTGACCGTTGAAGAAAAGCTCGATTAGCAATCAATGGATTAAATTGTCTCGGTTAAGGGTGCATCGAGTAGCCTTACCATAATTTTTATAGATATTGTCGAATACCGCTAAAGTGAAACAGGGAGCTATTCGGTGTTTTCGATGCTTTCCTATATAATCCAGTTTTTATTCCAATCCTGCGCTGAAACCAATTGCGGTTGATGCCGCAGCCCGCAAAAAAATTATTTGAGTACACGATGAAAAGTTCAGAAATCCGCGAATCGTTTTTACAATTTTTCGAGCAAAAAGATCATGCCCGGGTGGACAGTAGTTCGCTCGTACCCGGTAACGATCCCACACTGTTGTTTACAAACGCTGGAATGGTGCAATTTAAGGACGTTTTCCTTGGTGAAGATAAACGTTCATATACCCGTGCGACCAGCTCGCAACGGTGTGTTCGAGCTGGCGGTAAGCATAATGATCTGGAAAATGTCGGCTATACCGCTCGTCATCATACGTTTTTCGAAATGCTGGGTAATTTTAGTTTTGGAGATTATTTTAAGCGCGATGCGATTTCTTACGCCTGGGAGTTTCTGACATCCGAGCAGTGGTTAGGTTTGCCAGCTGACAAACTTACCGTAACCGTTTATGCGGACGATGATGAAGCCTATGATATTTGGCTCAATGAAGTGGGTGTTCCCGCCGAGCGAATTATCCGTATAGGAGACAACAAAGGCGAAAAGTATGCGTCTGACAATTTTTGGGCAATGGGCGATACAGGCCCTTGTGGTCCTTGCAGTGAAATATTTTACGACCATGGAGCGGACATTTGGGGTGGACCTCCGGGCTCTCCAGAAGAGGACGGCGACCGATTTATAGAAATATGGAACATCGTATTCATGCAATACAATCGCGGTGCGGACGGTAGTATGCCGAACCTGCCCGCGCCGTCGGTTGATACCGGTATGGGACTCGAGCGGATTTCTGCGATTATGCAGGGCGTTCATAACAACTACGAAATAGACCTGTTCCAGCACTTATTAAAGTCAGCATCAAGTATTTTGACGGTTGAAGATACCAGTAATACTTCCTTGCGAGTTATTGCTGACCATATTCGCTCTTGTGCATTTTTGGTTGTTGACGGCGTATTGCCATCCAACGAAGGCCGAGGATATGTATTACGGCGCATCATTAGGCGCGCAGTACGTCACGGTAATAAATTGGGTTCGACCGATTCTTTCTTCCATAAACTCGTTGCGCCCTTGGCTGCGGAGATGGGCGATGCCTACCCCGAGCTGAGAAAGCTGCAGCTTCAAATAGAAAAAGTGCTATTGACGGAAGAACATCAATTTGCCAAGACCTTAGATCAGGGTATGAGAATATTGGAAGCCGACCTTGAAGCATTAAAGGGCACTGAAATACCCGGTGAAACTATTTTTAAACTCTACGATACCTATGGTTTTCCGATGGATTTAACCGGTGATATCGCTAGAGAGCGCAAGCTGACTCTCGATGAAGCCGGTTTTGAAAAGGCTATGGAACAGCAGCGCCAACGCGCCCGTAGTGCCAGTAATTTTAAAATGGATTTAGCCGACGGTGTTAAAATTGATGGTGTAACATTGTTTGACGGGTACGAGTCCCTGCAGGCTGATTGCGAGGTGACCGCCTTATTGAAAGAGGGCGAATTAGTTGAAACCTTAAAAGAGGGAGATAAAGGTGTCGTCATTTTGGCGAGTACGCCCTTTTACGGAGAATCCGGTGGCCAGGCCGGAGACAGCGGATTTATGACGTCCTCCGGTGTTCGTTTTGAAGTTTCAGATACCAGCAAAAGCAATAACAACCATCTGCATCACGGCGTATTAAGCGAAGGGGTTTTGTCGGTCGGTGAAAAGCTGGCTGTGGCGGTTGATGCAAGCACCAGGCAGGCAACAGCGCTTAATCACACGGCAACACATTTACTACACGCGGCGTTGAGATCTGTGTTGGGCGATCATGTTGGCCAAAAAGGCTCTCTGGTGGATTCACATAAACTAAGGTTTGATTTTTCCCATTTTGAGGCCGTGACCGATAGCGAGCTCTCGAAAATTGAAGCGATGGTTAATGATCAGATTCGTCTAAATACGCCGGTGGAAACAACCGTAACTGATATGGACAAAGCTAAAGAGCTGGGAGCAATGATGCTTTTCGGCGAAAAATACGGTGATGAGGTTAGAGTATTGGCCATGGGTAGCGGTTTTTCTGTCGAGCTATGTGGGGGTACCCATGTTTCCAGAACCGGTGACATTGGCTTGCTGCGTATCTCTTCAGAAGCGGGAATCGCATCGGGTGTGCGTAGAATTGAAGCGGTGACCGGGCAGGCTGCATTAGACCTGTTTGATGAAGCTCAACAGCAGTTATCGAGTGTTGCCGCTGTCGTAAAAGGCAATAAAGATAACGTCATCGACAAAGTGAGGCAGTTAATTGAAACGAACAAGCAACTCGAAAAAGATCTTCAGCAAGTTAAAGCGAAAATGGCTTCAGCGGCAGGCAGTGACTTTGCTGGGTCGGCGGACGATGTTAATGGAGTCAAAGTGCTGGCTCGTCAGCTTGATGGCGCGGATATGAAAACCCTCGACAATACGGTTGCGCAGCTGAAAGACAAACTAAAATCAGCCGTTGTTTTGCTGGCCAGCGTCGATGGTGACAAAATTAATTTAGCTTGCGGTGTTACCGATGATTTAACAAAACAGTTTCGGGCCGGAGACCTGATGCGGCACTTTGCTCCAATGGTTGGAGGCAAGGGCGGCGGTAAGCCGGATAAAGCGAAAGGTGCAGGAACCGATGTAGCGGCACTGGATGAGGCGCTACGCTCAGTTAAAAAATGGGTAGAGGCCGGTTAACGGAGTTTTTTCGATAGTTTAGCAGGGCTTGCTCAAGTGTTTGTTCCTTAATGGTAAGCCCTTTGGGTCGAAAGGCCTCAGAGTTTAGGATTAACTAGTGCTAGCTGTTTAAATTCGATCAAAATTAGTGTTTAATTGCCGCCCTTTTAGGCATGCGACTTCCGAACGAATCAGAGCGTTAGCAGAACAGATATTAAATCATGAGTTTGATTGTACAAAAATTTGGTGGGACATCGGTTGGCACGGTCGAACGAATAGAACTCGTCGCAGAAAAAGTGGCGGCTTTTAGGGCTCTCGGGCACGACGTGGTAGTGGCGGTTTCTGCGATGAGCGGCGAAACGAATCGACTGATTTCATTGGCTACCGAAATCGAAGAGCAGCCCACACCGAGAGAGTTAGATGTGTTGGTGTCGACCGGGGAGCAGGTAACGATTGCTCTGTTGAGTATGGCTTTGAATAAGAGAGGCTGTGAGGCTCGTTCCTACACCGGGTCGCAAGTTCGGATATTGACCGACAGCGCCCACAATAAAGCACGAATCAGGAAAATCGATGAAGTTAGAATTCGAACTGACCTCGACGCGGGGCGAGTGGTCGTGGTTGCAGGGTTTCAGGGCGTCGATGAACACGGTAATATTACAACGCTTGGGCGCGGTGGGTCTGATACGACCGCTGTTGCTGTAGCAGCAGCTTTAAAGGCAGACGAATGTCAGATATACACTGACGTCGACGGCGTCTATACCACTGATCCGCGGGTCGTTGATAGTGCTCGTCGGCTCGATCGGATTACTTTCGAAGAAATGTTAGAAATGGCCAGTTTAGGGTCAAAGGTTTTACAAATCCGCGCGGTAGAATTTGCGGGGAAATATAATGTACCGCTGCGAGTATTACATAGCTTTCAAGACGGCCCCGGGACATTGATTAGTTTAGAGGAAGAAGAAGGTATGGAGTCTCCAGCAATATCAGGAATCGCCTTTACTCGGGATGAAGCTAAATTAAGTATCTTGGGTGTGCCGGATACGCCCGGAGTTGCCTATCGCATCCTCGGTCCGGTCAGTGAAGCGAATATCGAAGTGGATGTTATCGTCCAAAACGTTGGCGCTGATAAGACCAATGATATTACCTTTACGGTACAGCGCAATGACCTTGTTAATGCCGAAGCAATACTGCAGCGGACGGCTGCTGAGCTCGGTGCACGGGAAGTGACCGTGGACAGTAAAATAGCAAAAGTATCGATTGTTGGCGTAGGAATGCGCTCTCATGCCGGTATAGCCAGTAAAATGTTTAAAGCGCTGGCAGATGTCGGTATCAATATTCAGCTTATTACTACGTCGGAAATTAAAATTTCTGTTGTGATCGACGAAAAGTTTCTGGAGCTCGGTGTACGTTCGTTACATTCGGTTTTTGAATTGGATGAAGTATCCTCTACGGAAGATTAAAGGATAGGAGGCAGTGCTGTACCCGTAGGGCAATGATTGGTTGTTCCGGATAAAGTCTGTATTTATAAAAATAATATTACTTGATTGTACTGATTCAGTGTTTGTCGAATTTACAGGATAAATGCCTTGCCGAGTTCGAGGCCTGAATTATTGTGCCAATTTAAAAGTAATAGTTTACTGGAAATACTCTATGTTAATTTTGACCCGCCGAATTGGCGAAACCCTGATTATTGGTGATGATGTAAAAGTAACTGTTTTGGGTCTCAAAGGTAATCAGGTTAGAGTCGGTGTTGACGCACCAAAAGACGTAGCCGTTCACCGTGAAGAAATATACGACCGCATCCAAAAAGAAAAAAACGTCGATCCTGACAATATTGGTAACGCTTAGTCGTAATAACCCTTTGAAATTCCTGCAAGTATGGTATTATGCCGCGCTCGTTTGGAATGACTTTGTAGAAGTTTGTTTTAAGTAGTTCTAAGAACAAATTCATTCGAGGGTTGTTCAAGATCGTCAAGGATTAAAATTGACGATCAAGCTGGAGAAACCAGTTTAAAAACTCAAAGTTTTGTGTGGAGAAGTGGCCGAGTGGCTGAAGGCGTGCCCCTGCTAAGGGTATATCTGGGAAACTGGATCGAGGGTTCGAATCCCTCCTTCTCCGCCATTTATAGCGGAATCAAAAGGATGCAAGGAATGCATCTTGAATATTCGCCAGCTGCTCATCACCTAGTCTTGGGTGATGAGTAAAATCTGTTCATTTCTCTCTGTCGTGCCACCTTTGCACCTATTCCTTTTTTCGACTCATGGCTGAATTGTTCGAGACGTTGAATCTTAATTCCTTACTATATTGCGCTAACTAGCGTCCCGGTTAAAGTCATCCTCAAATCCGATTTGCGTCCTCTTAATTCAAGCAAAGTACCCGTTTCTACCGCTTTCCACGAACCCCTCATAGCCCCCTTGGCGTCTATCGTGGAATTACTTTAGAGACAATCCTGGTTTAGCCAGCCAAAAACTCAAATTCTTCATCGTTACAACCGAATTTCCTGACAGGTAAAAATTGGTCGACTGCCCTCGTTTTCTATTAATTTGGATAAGCTACTGACGTCAATCCACTCCTTAAGCTAGACTGGCGTAGTTATCACCAAATAATCAACTTAAGAAAATAACAAGAATATGAATACGATCAACAAAGATTTACGTACCGCCGCATTTTTCCTTAAGTACTTTTCATTTTCTTCGAAGCGAGGTTTTAAAATCGCCCACTGGCTTTGCACCAAGGTTGCGGGATCGAAATTAAAAGGCTTGGAAAATAGAGAAGTTTGGATTCCCCGTAGCGGCGAAGATTCCAATATAAGAGCGCGAATTTATTTGCCTCTTAAGATGTCGGGTAATGACGGAAGAAAACTACCGGTTTTATTGTACTTGCACGGTGGTGGTTATCTTATGGGTGTTCCAGAGATTGGTCATTCACGAATTAGCTTACTAATTAAAGAAAGAAACTGTGTCGTTGTGGCACCAGATTATCGTAAGTCGCCGGATCATCCCTATCCAGCAGCACTGGATGATTGTTATGACACTCTACTTTGGATTAAAGGCAATGCAGAGGCGCTAGGTATTCGGGATGATCAAATGATCGTGGGCGGTCATAGCGCTGGCGGTGGATTAACGGCAGCTCTAAGCTTATACGTTCGCGAAAAAGGCACGGTGAATATCGCATTTCAAATGCCAATTTATCCCATGATTGATGATCGGCAAACTCATGGATCTGCAGTAAACAACACCATGCCGCTGTGGAACTCGAAAACCAACAAGCTCGGTTGGGATCTATACTTAAGGGCCTTGCATGAAAAAGGTGAGGGGGTACCTGTTTATGCAGCGCCTTCCCGGGCCCAGGACTATTCAGGATTGCCGCCAACCATCACTTTTGTGGGTGACATTGAACCATTTAAAGACGAGACCATTGAATATGTTGAAAATTTACAAAAGGCGGGAGTGCCTGTTCAATTTGAGCTTTTTGAAGGTTGTTTTCATGGTTTTGAAACGGTCGTGCCGAATGCGGCAGTGAGTAAGGCCGCCGATCGCTTTTTGTCCACAGCGTTTGCCTATGGCGTGGATCACTACTTTGCTGAGCAGGCGTAATCTAGACTGGATTAACTTTCAGAATACGTTTGTGATTAGTCTGGGCTGCAAGAACGAATAGCAAAAAATGATCCGGTACATATACCGAAGAAAAGCTCGTACTGGTATCAGTTAGAGGTAGATTACCGGAGTAATCGCTGTGAGGTCGGCAATGACTGGATGCTATTTTCGAGTCGAGAATTCTTTCGTGTTGGCTCTTAACTGATAGGCTGTTCGAGCTATCACTAGATACAAAGTTCTTATGCCAGAGGTCATCAAATGAGTTACTCGGAAAGTACGGCTGGTCTAACCGATGAACAACTAGCCGCGTATTGGATGCCGTTTACTGCGAATCGACAATTCAAGCGGGACCCGCGAATTATTGTCGCCGCCGAGGGCCATTATTATACGGATGCGGACGGACGGCAGATTTTTGATGGCTTAAGCGGTTTGTGGACCTGTGGGGCAGGGCACGCTCGACCAGAGATTGTCGAGGCCGTCAGCAGGCAAATTCGAGAACTCGATTACGCGCCCGCTTTTCAGTTTGGTCATCGCAAAGCTTTTCAGCTTGCTCATCGGATTACTGAATTTATGCCAGAGGGTTTGAATCGCGTGTTTTTTACCGGCTCTGGCTCTGAGTCGGTCGACACCGCGTTAAAGATAGCGAGGGCTTATTGGCAAACAATGGGCAAGCCAGGTAAGACTCGTCTGATCGGTCGTGCGAAAGGGTATCACGGCGTTAATTTTGGAGGAATCAGCGTAGGTGGTATCGAAGCGAATCGCGCCATTTACAGCCCTGAAATTGCGACAGATCATTTGCCTCATACCTTGCTAAAAGATAACGCCTTCAGTCGCGGAATACCCGGACAAGGCGCCGAGCTTGCCGATGAGCTACAGGCATTGGTGTCACTGCATGGTGCTTCTACCATTGCTGCGGTTATTGTTGAGCCATTCTCCGGCTCAGCGGGGGTTATCGTCCCGCCAAAGGATTATTTGCTACGCCTGCGGGCCATTTGCGATCAGCATAATATTCTATTGATATTTGATGAAGTAATTACGGCCTTTGGTCGCACCGGTTATAAGACCGGCGCTGAAGCTTTTGGGGTTACCCCCGATCTTATAACCACTGCGAAACAGTTAACGAACGGTGCTGTGCCGATGGGTGCGGTGATTGCCAAACAGGAGATATACGACAGTTTTATGGAGCGGGGCGGTAAGGACTACATGCTAGAATTACCCCATGGTTACACGTATTCGGCACATCCTGTCGCCTGCGCGGCAGGTTTAGCAACATTGGACATTATTGAGCGCGATAAGCTTATCGGCCGGGTAAGGGATTTGTCGCCAATATTTGAAGAGGCATTGCATAGTCTGCGGGGTACGCAATATATCGATGATATTCGTAACTTTGGTTTAGCCGGTGGCTTGAGTATTGCGCACGCTCCAGGAGAACCCGCATTGAGGCCGTATCAAATTGCAATGAAGTGTTGGGAGAAGGGCTTTTACGTTCGCTACGGTGCCGACACCATCCAATTAGCTCTGCCGTTTACCGTTGAGCTTGAAGAAATTGATAATGTAATCGGTGCTTTGGGTGAAGCAATTCAGGAATTGAATTGACTTTGATCGATATTGTTAGTCTTTGCGAATAATAGGCTGAAGTTAAATGTCCTTGGCAACAGCTTAAAGAATACCCCGTTTGCTCTTTGTCATCGATGCCCAATTACGCCAAATATTAATGTCTCGATTTGTTGTATTGCCGCTTTCCATCTGTTGATTTAATCGTGATCAAACATCGTTGAAGTGTACGATGCCGAAATAGGGCGGCGTGATCCGGTGTGTTATGGAATTCTTAATTTCGATCGTCATTTTTCTCTATCTTATTCCGAGATTTGAATTAGATGTTAAATTGAGTAGATTTTTCGACTGTTTTCAGAAATAGAGTGAGCGGATAGTTTGTTTTTTGTTCTTTTATGTAGAAATATCAATAGTATGCAGAATCCTATTGACTAAAGCCGAAACGATCCTTATAGTGCGCAACCTACGCGCTCGTAGCTCAGCTGGATAGAGTACTCGGCTACGAACCGAGCGGTCGAAGGTTCGAATCCTTCCGAGCGCGCCATATTAAAAATCCTGGTTCTTTGAACCGGGATTTTTTTTGTCTGGCGTTCGGCAAAAGTCGAAACCCTTATCCTGCGTGACTTGTCTATGGCGAATTCCTAATTTAAGCCATCAATTAAAGGTTGGTAGTTGGAAAAGCCCTCGGCAAAATAACTGCCATTTATAATTAGTAATATCGGCAGCCTGCCAATCTGTTTTTCCAGTCGGTGTTTGGCTGTCTAGTGAAGTATGAGCCCGATACTGATTAAAGTAGTGTTGGTAATCGATAAGTTTTCTCTCTAGATCATTCGAATTCCAGAAAAATGCTTGATCAAGCAGTTCCCGTCTGACACTGCCGATCAATCTTTCAACAAAAGGGTGGGATATTGGTGTGTAGGGAACAGATTTAATTTCCTCAATCTCCATAATTCGCAGGTTGGCCTGCCAGCGTTGATATTTGAACAGAGGATCGTTATCGGAGCTGAGATATGTTGGAAGTTGCTTCCCTGAAGAAACTTTGTTGAACAGGCGGCAGAGTGTCGGGCCATCTAAATCACCGTCGTGAACCCCGAAACCTATGATACGTCGTGAGCATTGATCCATCACGACCAGCACCCAATGACTCTTCAACAAGATTGACTCGCAGCGAAAGAGGTCGATACTCCACAGACTATCTTTGGTGTGGCCCAGCGTCGTAAGCCAGGAAGGGCCTTGGTTTTTTGGATCGGGTTTGTAATGTTTTTCTAGTACACGCCTGACGATATCTGTATTAATATTTAACCCAAAGGCTAAGTTAATCTGCTGGGCTATACGCGGACAACCATAACGAGGGTTGAGTTGCTTCATTTCAACGATAGCTTTGATGAGTTCTTTTGAGGGGCCTTTGGGGCCAGGTTTGTTGTAGGTTTTTGGGGAAAACAGAAGTTGGTATTTCTTTTTGACCAATGCCTTGTGAAATCGTAACAGGGTTGAGGGCTTAATGATTATTGCAGCTTTTTTTAATCGGCGAGGCGTCAAAAATAAACTCAGGTATCCCATGATGCCACGATCAATAGGTGAGAGTTTGGGTGTCCGTTTTTGTGATCGGCTATGAACCAGCAGCTGGTGTTTTAATAGTAAGTTTTCTGCAATTAGTTTTTTGTGCCGCCGGGTTTGCATAAGCGGGCTATGGTTACTAGCAGGTGAATGAATAGTTGCAGGAATGCTCTCATGACAAATCAGAGTAGGGAAGGGATGCGTGATTTTCAAGAATGGAGCAGACGAGGCTCTTAAAAGGCTTTTGTTAAATCCTGTCGGCCTAGTATTCGAGCAATTATAATACTGTCACTAACGACTCTATAATAAATAGAGTGAGATTCGTATACGCTGAGTCGATAGCCTGAGCGTATATGATCAATGGCAGGATGGTGTATCTGTTAATCACTCTGCCTGAAAATGTTTTTTGAAATCCATTTCTTCTCGCAACACACGAGCAATTAAAACCCCTGCCTCCTCAGGTTGATAAAAAATAACATGTGACTGATATTCAAAACGCCTGAGATGTGGCGCTAATTCTATTGCAGGCCTGCCAATCTTAGTATTTTCGGTCAGAATTTGGAATCGCTCGTGGAGTCCTAGAAAGTAGGATTCCGCTTGGGAAAGCCCAAAAGTTAAAATGCCATACTCGTAGAGTTCGGCAAGATCAGTAGCGGCTTTTTCTGAGAGCTTATAGTTGTCCATTGGCCTTCAATCGGGTCTCTACATCCTTCATTATATCTATAACATTTTTATCACTGACTCCACTACTCAAGCCTTCTTCAATGGCCACTTTGAGTGAATAAAACTTGTCATTGCTCTGCTGATCGCGTCTTATCAGGTCGCGCACATATTCGCTGTCACTGGCATAATCACCACAACCAATGCGGCTCTTAACCCAGGAATCTTGTTGTTCTGTAAAGGTAATTGTCTTTCTGACCATGGCCATAGCCAATCTCCCGCTCATCAATAGTCATACTATTGGTGCAATATAGCACCTTTTATGAGGTGGGCATACCTGAGGCTGGCCAATCGCAACCCATCAATGTGCTAGATTTGTGCTAAACCACAATGTAAGTCAAAGCTAAGTCATTGATATTTCAACTACGGTAGTAAATGAGCAGGCGCCGTAAGTTATTGATTTAATTTAGGTTAATGTGTGTTTTCTGAGGCTACGAACCGAGCGGTCGAAGGTTCGAATCCTTCCGAGCGCGCCATATAAAACAAGGGCTTACGTTAAAGCGTTGGCCCTTTGTTTTTTCTAGGGCAGAGTTCTCTTCGATACCGTCCCAAAACTGTTCAGTTCGAGCAGTCGAACTGGCTAAATGTTCCGGCGCTAAATGCGCCTACCGCAACACCATCTCGTACGATTCCCAACCGTCTACTTTTATCAGTTCTTGCAAGCTTGTACCATTCATTACACGCTAGTTCGACCATATATGACGCAGATCACGAAAACAAAAATTTTCAATGTCAGTGCCGTTCCAGAACGCGTTTCCAGCATGAACCGAAGTCTAAGATGGCTTACCGCGAAAGGTAAACTCTATCACTGATGTTGGCCATGATGACGACGAAGCGCCAATTCAGCATCATTGTTTAACGGTATACCGCGTCACTCCTAGTTCCTGGTCGTGTTTCGGCGAGTGTTATCCTGAGAAAATAGACTGCTATCCACATTGCGTTATTGCAGATTTAGTCCGTTCACTCCTTATACATCCTGATATTCAGTTGGTTGATATCGATTTAACCGTCTAACCTTATCATTGTTAGTTTGAAAGTTCGGGAATTACCGTTATGCCTCAAAATCCCAATCCTCTATTTAGTCAATCAAAGGTGAAGCCCAAGGCTGAACAGTCAACTCCAACTCGAGATGTAATCCCCTGGAAAGTATTGATTGTCGATGATGAGCCGGAAGTTCATGCGGTAACCGCCATGGTATTGAGAGACTTTGAACTCAATCAGCGCCCCATTAAATTGGTTGACGCATACACCGCGGCTGACGCAAGAGCGATATTAGCCAAAGAAAATGATTTTGCACTGTGCCTCATCGATGTGGTGATGGAAACCAATGAAGCCGGACTGGATCTGGTTAAACACATACGCTCTGAATTGAAAAACCGAAATGTGCGTTTGGTGTTACGCACGGGTCAGCCGGGTTATGCCCCCGAGAAAGATGTTATACGCGATTACGATATCAACGACTATAAAGACAAAACAGAGCTGACAGATACCAAGTTGCACACATTAATGTGCAGCGCCTTTCGCGCCTATGACGATATTACACGGCTTGAACAAAATCGGACGGGCCTGGAAATGGTCATTGCGGCTTCTGCCACTATTTTTGAAGCTAGCTCCCTACAAAAATTCACGTCCGCAGTTCTTATCCAGCTGATGGCATTAGTGAATCCTTCTTCCAGCGCGGTGATGGTGAAAGCGTCCGGTTTTTCGGCAACCGAAGAAACCGGTGAGTTTCAAATTTTAGCCGGTTTTGGCGAATTTCAATCACTGATTGGCACTAACAGAAAAGAACACCTTCCCGCGGATGTAAAATCACTGCTGGATAGAGCCGGGCGCGAAAAAATGAGCGTATATGAACAAGATCACCTGGTACTTTTTTCTCAAACAAAGCAGGGTAATCTGCATTTGTTGTATTTGCAGCACTACCAAGAGTTATCCATTATGGATCAACGTCTGATGGAGTTATTTTGCGGCAATGTCTCCATCGCCTATGAAAACCATATGCTGCAGGCGGAAATAGAACAAACTCAGAGTGAAATAGTTTGTATATTAGGCGAAGCCATCGAAAACCGCTCGAAAGAATCAGGTAACCACATTTACCGAGTGGCGGAAATGACGGCTATCCTAGCTAAGGCACACGGTTATAATATAGAAGAAATTGAGCGTATTAAAGCGGCGGCGCCTCTTCACGATGTTGGCAAAGTGGGTATACCCGACAATATTTTACATAAACCGGGAAAACTCGATGCAGATGAATGGGCAATAATGAAAACCCATGTCGAAATGGGCTACAACATGCTAAAAAGCTCTCAAAGGAAAATATTAAAATACGCTGCCACCATTGCCAAAGAACATCATGAACATTGGGACGGTAATGGCTATCCGCACGGTTTAGTTGGTGAAAAAATTCATATCCTGGGTCGTATTGTCGGTTTAGTCGATGTCTTTGACGCGCTAACCAGCGTTCGATGTTACAAGCAGGCCTGGCCAATAGAAACAGCTGTTGACACGATTAAAGAACAGTCGGGTAAACAATTTGACCCTTATGTAGTTGATCTATTTTTGCAAAATTTTTCGGCAATACAAACTATCTGTGAAGAGTTTGTAGACCCAGCATGAAGTACAGACACGACAGTTATTAATTAGTTAGTGCCTATCCATAAACTAACAAGCTCAGTCATTGCGAGCGAACCGTAACGCGCAATGACGGCGTCTATTTGTTTCTGGATACGCACTAGGTAGCCTCCAACCGAAGTCGAAGTCCCTGTATAGGAGCCGCTAACGCCTCTGGGTTAAGCTTCGAACCATGAGAACAACAGCATGGCCGTCGATCCCATAAAAATTCTAATTGCCGATGATAATGACGCCGATCGTATGATTCTAAAGACGATTATTATTCAACAAGGCCATGAAGTGTTGGTTGCAAGGGATGGTATTGAGGCAATTGAACAATTTGAAAAACAGTCCCCGCACATTATATTGTTGGATGCCTTGATGCCGAGAATGAATGGCTTTGAAGCGGCCGTTCAAATTAAACGGCTTGCTGGGGATTCAATGGTCCCCATCATCTTTTTAACATCTCTCACCGATGCACAATCTCTAGCTCAAGGCCTCAATGCAGGCGGCGATGATTTTCTATCCAAGCCCTATAACAGGATCATCCTCAAAGCAAAAATTGATGCATTTAATCGTATGCGCCTCAATCATCTGCATTTGCAACAAGCATTAATCAATTTGGAAAAATCCCAGTCAAGGCTAGTCGAGCGAGAAAAAATGGCATCCTTGGGCGAATTGGTCGCCGGTATTGCGCACGAAGTGAATACTCCTATTGGCATTGGCATCACCGCGACTAGCCATCTGGGAAATCTAGTTAAATTATTAGGGCAGAGCTATCAAGATGGCACGCTTGCGCCCGACGATTTGGAGCAGTTTTTACGTGATGCCGATGAGGGAATAGGTATCACCGAGAAGAACATTCGCCATGCTGCCGACTTAATAAGGAGTTTTAAGCAGGTAGCCGTTGACCAAACCAGCGGCAATACACGTAAAATTAATTTGAAGCAGCATATGCAAGACATCCTGGTGTCGTTAAGACCGCAACTTAACAAACTAAAACATCAGGTGCATATCGATTGCGACGAAGCATTGGTATGTACCTGCAACGCGGGGGCCATCACGCAAGTATTGACGAATCTAATTTTTAATTCGCTGATTCATGGTTTTGAGAAAATTGAACAGGGCAATATTTATGTAGGCATTTCGCTAGAGGGGACCCAAATCAAGTTGATTTATAGAGACGATGGCATAGGCATGGAAAAAGAACTGCTGCATAAAATCTTTGAACCCTTTTTTACTACCAAACGCGGACAGGGCGGTAGCGGCCTCGGAACCCATATCATATACAATCAGGTCAACCAAGCATTGGGGGGGCATATCACCGTCGCCAGCAGTCCTGGCCAAGGCATTCGGTTCGAGATTGAGTTTCCACATCAATAGTAATGAACGCTGAATCAATTTCCACGCATTTACATTGCGGCCCCGGTTTCTCCTACGGCCGATGTCGTGGCTGCAAGAAGATGAATAGCCAGTTCGATCTTGGTTGGTCGCTTGTCCGGGTTGAACATTATGGAAATCTCAGAAAGAGTGCGGTCACTGAATGGCACAGGCTAGTTGTGTGAGGAGCGATCGTTGAAACTCATTGGCCTGGTGACCTAGCTTGGCGGTGCCAGATATATTGCTTCAGGTAACTTTACGAATTAGGTTACGGTGTAAACAGTGATAAAGTGATGATAGGCAGTCTATAATTTAAGTAAACTGCAAATGCATTTAAAGGAGGGGGAAGTGAACGTTCACGCAGTATCAGCTCGGTTTACCAAATCACTAGACTCCCATGGTTTAAGAGGGAAATTCCTATCCGGTTTCTCTCGAATTGGAATTCTGGTAATTTCTTTGGTAATTAATAGTGTTTCTTCAGCACAAGACGATTTTGTGGTGATTAGTTTTGCTTCAGTCGATCAAAATGCCCGTTTAACCAAAATAGCGGAAAAAATCACTTCAAACATAGCAAACAAAATGGGTGTCAATATCGAGCTTAGAGACATCCCCATCAAGCGAACTATACGAATGCTGGAAACAGGTGAAATTCATGCTGACCTAACCCGAGCAACTTCTTTTGAAGAGCTCCTGCCGTCCGCAATAAGAGTTGAGGAACCTCTGGTCTCTTACCCGTTGTGGATTTTTTCTCCGATACCTGATCTCAAAATTGACGGTTGGAGTAGCCTTGAGAAATACAGAATAGTTACAGTGAGAGGTTGGCTCTATATCAATGATAAAGTTGATGGATTTAACACAATCGAAGTTGACACCCCCCATCAGGCGCTTCGAATTTTGGCTGTAAAACGTGCAGATATTTTTGTTTCCGATCACGTTACTCCTGCCGGGATAATGAATGACAAGAGCTTTAAGTCGAGTGATATTGTTAGGTTGGAGCAACCCATAGACTTTATTCATGAGTACACCTACTTTTCGGCTAAATACCCCAAACTCGCGGACGCTTACAATCGGTCATTGAAAGAGCTAAAAGCGAGTGGTGTGTACGACAAAATTTTCGAAGAAACTAAGTAGTTGTCATATTGCTCTAACGTAACGTACGAGCCGCGATACGCAATTTTAACAGGCAAACCCCATATCGTACAGACCAATGTCGTAGCGACCAATATGAAAACAATGTATCGGAGCTATCACGTCAAGAAAATTCGAACGACAAGGTATTCGATAGACGATCACGGATTAGGTGCGCCCAAAATTTAGGAGTGATATATTCATCGAGAGTGGCAAGGCTGTTAGTCTGTTTCTTTAGCTTAAGTTGGCTGTACCTCATCCTTTATTTTGGATGGTTTTATAGAGCCTTTTACTTACCGAACTGAAACAACTTTTCCAGTATTCTTGAGGGTTTCAGTATTAGCCCATTGGTTGCTGTTGTAGCTGTAATCACTCAGTCATTAAGAACCGTAAAATCAAATCAGATCGATACTGTAAAGTACGAATCGTAGGTGCTTTATAGGAAAGGAAGATATAGAAAATGGATAATAAGTATTTAAATATTGATGAGCATACACTAAAAGATCTTGAAATATTTGAAACGAGCTCAGAAATTCCCAGCCTATTTGAACATTGTAATTTCACCAAAACAATCGGCGGTACAAAAGCATTAAAACGAAGGATGGAAAAACCTTGGTCTGACCCTAGCTTTATTAAAGCTACGCAAGAATCAATAAAGTTTATTAGTGGCAATCGTCAGTGTTTTAAAAATACACCAACCTCTTACGCCATTGCCCGGGTAGATCACTATAATCAAGAAGTATTGCCGTTGTTCACTGGGGAGCATCCTTTAGAGTTCTACTCTGGAGCTTTGTCACTCTGGCTGGATACGGGGCCTCTTTACAAAAGTATATCAAGAGGCGTATACGTTAGCTGTATTCTGATTCGTAATTTAAGACGTTTTGCCGAACAACCGCCACTCAATGAAGCGGTGGGTGAAATTAAACCTCTAATTTTAAAGTTAAAATCAATTTTGGCGCGTCCTAAAATCCAAAAGGTACCAGATGAATATGTTACTGGGTGGTTCTGGGAGATACTACGGCTGGACCAGGTTTTTCGTGAATACGAGAAATCGTCTATTTCGACGTTACTGGAAATAGTCTATGAAATAGACGCTCTCGTTTCGATGGCAGATGCCACTCAACAGCACAAATTTAACCTGCCGATTATTACGGCGGGGTCTTTAGCTGTTTCCGCACAAGGCATAATTCATCCTTTCGTTCCCCAAGCTGTCGCAAATCCAGTCGATCTAAATCAGCAAAAGCGTATTCTCTTTTTAACCGGTCCTAATATGGCGGGTAAAACAACTTATTTAAGAGCCTTTGCTACTTCTCTCTATTTAGCTCATTTAGGCATGGGGGTTCCCGCAGATCAATTTGAATTTGTTCCGGCTCATGCTCTTTTTAGCTCTATTTCTCTAAATGACAACCTTCACGAAGGAGTTAGCTACTTTCGGGCAGAAGCTTTACGAGTCAAGGCAATAGCGCAGGCCTTAGCAAAAGGGGAGAACGTTGTTGCCCTGCTGGATGAGCCCTTCAAAGGAACAAACGTTAAAGATGCCATGGATGCATCCTTAGCTCTACTGGAAGCATTTTCCGAACAGCAAGATTGTGTATTTATATTTTCTTCGCATTTGATCGAGTTAAGTGACCAAATCGACAGTCAGTCTATCGACCGTTGTTATTTTGAAGCGGATGAGGGCGGGGAGCTTTTGAAATTTGACTACATTTTGAGAAAAGGCATCTCAAATCAACGATTGGGCATGCGAGTGCTTAGGGAAGAAGGTGTCTTTGAATTGATGAATAGAAAAAATATCCATTCCAGTATTGCCGTTGCTGTTGACCAAGTACGAAAACCCACTTGATAGAACGTAATCGTGTTTCAATATTCTCCAAAAACCCTCTCTAACGGCAGGCCAAATCACGACTAATGATTTTCCTTAGTCTGTTGTCTTTGTGGCGCTGGGGTCTAAATAAGGGGTTTGTTCGCCCTTTACGATGCTCTTCACCAATGACTACGGTTTGGGAATGTTCACTTCTCAGTAACAACTTCCAGTGTCGCGCAACTATATTGATAATGTACCAATGGCCTCCTTAGTAGTTTGCTACGACAGGAATTTGAAAAAGCCCAATTGCCGTCGAAAGATATTAGTCTCGACGAGGCTAACACCCTGTCCAAAATAGGAGCGATAGAAGAAGGGGGCGACCACTCCCCCTGCGTTGGGCAAGTTAAGTCGTCTAGATGTGACAATCCGATGATGAATACATATAACGCCACTGCTTCATGCAGTAGCAGCCAAGACGGTGTCGCAGTAATAGTCAATCTGCTCGACTAAAGAAACCGTCCCCGATATGAGAGGCAAGTGTGAAGTGGAGCGCCTTGGTCTTTTCGTTGTGAGCGATATTGTAAGCATGCCATTATTCAGCATCTACCAAGTGGGCGCTTTTTGCCTGCAGGTTAGTTCCACAGATAATTTGCGCTGAAGGATATTTCGCGTTCGGGACCTGGGTATATGCCGGATCCGTAAGCTTGAGGATAGTAGTATCCTTCATTGAGTACGTCGTGGATGCTCGCTTGTAGTGTCAATTTGTTAGAGAACTGGTGGGTGACCGCGACATTTATCAACAATGATGAATCTAATAATACATCGCCAATATCCGTGCGACGGTATTTTTCGTTCTCATAGGAGGCGGTCGCGGTGAGTTTAGTCGAGTCGGAAAGTTTATAAGCTAAACGGTAGGTGAGTTTATACGTAGGAAACCCAAGGTACGACTCGCCGTCTTCGGCCAGTTGAACCTTCAACGCTTTGTCATCACCTTTATAGTGCGAAACGGTCAGCTCTTGCTCGTGATTCTCCCAATTGCCTAACCAGGATGCTTCGTAGCCAGTTGAAAAGATCCCTCCGCCGTTTGATACCGATCCTTCATCATTGAACGTAATCGCATTATCGAGATTCATATCGAAAAAATTAATTGTGTATAAACCGCTTTTGGCTAAATAATGGAATTCTATTTCGGTGGCGTCGAGTGTTTCGGGTTCTAGCCGACGTGTCGCCAGGTTTATATGCTCAGCATCCCCTGTTCTAAACGCTTCGCTGTACATTAGTTTACTGCCAAAATTACCCCATTTTTTGCTCAGTGCGATTCTCGGCACGGTAACTGTTTCTGCCGAAGCCGAGTTGTCGATATAACGCATGCCAAGTGTGAAATTTACAAAATCAGTGTAGTTTTCATACTGGAGGAAAACACTATTTTGATTAAAGTCTAAATGGTCGGAACCTTGAAACCAGGTGTCTCGAGAGTCGCCGCTAGGGTCACCGGAAAAATAGTCACCAACTGCCGCGGAATGAGCGTAGGTGTCGACATACTCAATACCTACATTAAGGCTCGAGTTTTCCGAGAGAGTATAGGTCGCATCCGCGCTGGCGATACTGCGCTCAGTTTCAATTCGATAATGGCTTCCGTGTGGAAGTGCATATACGCTCCCGGTTGTTACCACCATGTCGTGGGCAACTACTTCCTGGTAGAGAATACTGCCATTTACTAGCAGCTTGTCGCTGATTTTTTTGGTATAACTCGCGGCAACATGTAATCGCTCGTACCCTTGGTCAACGACGGTATCGGGATCCGGCGTTGCTGCCAAACTTTCGTTGTGCTCAAAAGAATACTCTTCTAATAGCGTCGAGAAAGTAAAATTACGGATGTTTAGCTTCGCGTCCAACCAGAGGAAATTCATCGGCGAGTAGTTTTGATCTGTCTGATCGGAGCCGTCGGGATTGCTCAATGGTAGGGTTGTACGGTTGGTGTCTTTGATATTCAGAGCGATGCTGTAGGCAAGCCCTTTTCTGATTTCCTTTCCATACATCCCGGTCAATTCAGCGCTACCAAATGTACCTTCCATATTTCGATAATTAACATCGACAAGTCCGCCGTCGAGTTCATGGCCGACAGTCGTTATTTTTACGACAGCCAACTCGGCGTAATTACCAAATTTTGCCGCTCCAGGACCACGAATAATCTCCACTTTGGCAAAGAGCTCTACCGGAAAGTGCCAACCTAACTCCATGTTCCCCCAGGCGGGATCATTAAACGGCGCGCCGTCGATCAGCAGCATGATTTTACCTTCTTCTGCATAAATACCGCGAAACCCCCAGGAGGTGATACCGACGGTGTCATGGGCGAAGCCAAATCCTGGTACCATTCGTAAGATATCAAGGAGGTCACGGGCACCAGAATTAATGATTTGCTCACGGGTAATGACGGAAATGATACTGGGTTGCTCTAGAATTGGACGTTCAGTGTTAGAAGCTACGTTACTGGTGACATTAACATTCATCAGCTCTTTAAGGCTTAGCTTATAGGGGTCTAAGGACTGCTCGCCAAGCGCTATTCCACTGAATAGAAATAATGGGTAGATTATGAATGGCTTAAACAAATGCAATGTACCGTTGTTTCCGTTAAGCGTCTTAATTTCAAGTGTAGCAAACAAATTGGGCGTCATAATAGGCGTTCGCTTTTCTTATACACTGCTTTGGCTGTACTCCGTGTTCCCGGCTACTAAATAGACACTTCAAACGCCGACATCTAGAGGTGCAGGCTTGTCATTTTTGTTCGACTGTAACGGCGCGTTTTTTGATTTTTATTTTGCGGGTTAGCAGATAGTATTGAGTATCATCAGTCGTCAATTAGTCTGAAAAAATTCTAATTGGCGCAACTATGCTCGAAGATATTGATTACACCTTTTCTGTGCTTTCTTTATACTAATACCGAGGAAATTATGATCGTAATATTTCTCAAGCATTCTAAACTCGATCTAAATTATTGCGCGCAATATATAATCTAAAAAGCAGGACATCATACTCAACTTGAAAAACGAACCGACTATCAACGCTCAAGGCCGCTTGCAACGAACCCCGGATTTCACGGGTGAAAAAATCACCCAATTTAAACAGGTAATTATACGGCACTTAGTCCCCGCATTATTTTTGTCGCTTCTCTGTCTTATAAGCTACGATCTTCGGGTTCTGTTAGTGCATAATCTGGAAACAGCTAATAGTAATCCTTCAATTTATCTACTCGGTTTTTCAGGATTGGTGCTATTTTTCACCGTTGCGGCAACTCTCTCAAAACGCCTTAACCTGCAGCAACTCTATTGGGTTATTTATTTGTTCGCTATTTCAGTAACTGAGGAATGGGTATACCGCCTAGCTGTGCCAGGCATACTCGAGAATGTTTTCACTCCCATTACTGCTGCGGTAATAGCCAATTTAGTCTTTGCCGCTGTACACTACTTCACCCTTCGTTGGCGATTGATCTGGTGCATCGGTGTATTCTGTGGCGCTATGGGGCTGAGTAGGCTTATGGTAAGAGAGGATTTAATGCTGGTAATTTATGTGCACTGGTTATTCACCTACCTCAACACCCCGAAACCACCTTCCTAGCGGATTTGTCGCTAATACCTCAAAATCGTGCCACTTCACAGCTTGATCCAGTAATGGTTTGTTTCGAAAGCAACCCCGGTACAAGATAATTAGGCAATACCGAGCCCGATCAATACGTATCGTTAACTAAGCCTATATCCGTGCTTCCAGTACCATGTTGGTAGGT
>CAJVZD010000060.1 GCA_913019905.1 uncultured Cellvibrionales bacterium | reverse complement strand
GGAGTGATACAATTCGTTCTGATGTTCAGTTTTTTACATGGCAATAATACTCTATATGAAGTTGCACCGACCCCAATCAACGTTATGCCTCAGTAGATATATATTTCAGCTCTGGTTAGCCCTTCCTTTAGTCAGTTGCCTATTATTACCTGTATCTGCCGCCCAGGAACACCATAATCTATCAACACTAAAAGTCTCCATCAGCGCCTTCAATTTCCCTCCGATGGCTCATAATACTATTGATGGGGGAATTTCCGGTAGAGCCATTGAGACAGTTAGAGCGCTCTGCATTGCAAGCCAGATGGAATGCAGTATACGGTTTTTCCCCACGCCAAGGGCGCACGAGAGTATTATAGAGGGTACGCAGGATGTTTTGTTGTCCGTTAACCTCCCCCTATTTGAGCAATGTTGCACGTTTGCGGGTTGGCGGTACCCCGTTAGAATAGGACTTATAGCAGAACGCTCAATAGCTGACATTCCGGCCACAGAAACAGAATTAGTCGGCGGGAGTATGGTTGTCATCCGGGGATGGGATGTGCTCTATAATGTTTTCCCAAACATCAATACGCTGATCGACCGTGGGGACCTTAACATCGAATGGTCAAACTCTACCGTCGGTGCAATTAAGATGTATGACGCTGGCAGAGCGCCTCTTCTTTTTGGTTCCGACACTTTCGATTGGTACTACAATCATTTATCGTTAGTAAAGAAAACACGGAATTTTAGACCACTGCTTACGATCCCTTCGGGCATTTTGATTTCCAAGGAAAGTAAACACCACGATGAAATTCTGCGCCGATTCAATCTAGCATATAAACAGTTTAAGGATCAGGGCAATTTTGATAAGGACAATTTTCTCAATCCGTCGCTAATGAATGAGGTTTACCAAGAGCCGCCGCGACAGGACTAATTATCTCCACGCAAATCCATCACCGGTAACGACTTTATTGCAGTCTCATCTTAAAAGCACTTACACCATCATCCCGAGGGAGAAGACTTAACAGGCAAGTGCTTTCGCAATAAGCCTCAACAATTCTTGCTGCTGCTGTTTTGTCGAGCAATGAAAGCGATCAAACCCCGGTTGTGTCAGCCTAACATCAGCATAAATTTCCACACCCTCTTCGTGAAAATGCATAAATGCCTTCGAACGCAAATAGTAGACTCCCGGCTTTTTTTCTTTCAACGACGGAAGCCGCCGAACTTGTTCCAAAAAGGGTGCAAGACGCTGAATAGTATTTTTTGAAGCATGCTTCATAGAAACTTCTTCTCGATATCAAAATCCAGACTCGGTTATCGACAAGTCATTGTCGATGCATGCCAATTAACAACTATCTATTGTAGTTCAAAACCCACGCCCTAAATTTTTACTCGACCATGCTAAGAATAGCTATAAAAGGAGAACATCACTTATCTGGGCTGGACTCTCGACAATCTTACGTGCCGCAGCTCCAACTAACTCTTCTTCTTCACGAAACCCCCATAAAACACCGATTGAAAACATCGAACAGGCATTCGCGGTTTTCATATCCATTTCTGTATCGCCAACAAAGGCAATTTCATTGCCAGGAAGCCTCAGTCTTTCGGCAATAAGTTTTGCACCAGCTGGATCTGGCTTATGCGGCACGTTAGTGTCAAAACCCTGAATTATAGAAAAGTTAACCGTTGGGAAAAAATGGTTTACGCATTGTTGCGTGAATTGATGATCTTTGTTTGAGAGTACTGCCAATGCTATACCCTTAGACTCGAGTCGATTTAACAGAGAAAGGATACCATCGTAAACAGTTACCTGATTTTGCCAGTTTTTTTGATAGTGTTCCCTCTGCAAGTCCAATGCACGTTCAATCAGTTCTTCGCTACTATTGGGTGGTAAGCACCGGGTCATACACGTTCTAGCGCCATCACCAACGAAAACTCGATAAGCCTCAATGGGATGACTGGGGAAGCCTAGTTTGGTGAGAACGTGATTGTAGGACGCTGCTAGGTTAATCAGCGTATCGAGTAACGTCCCATCGAGATCAAATATTACAGCACTGATATTGCCATTTCCTAGGGGTATTGTCATAGTTCTAAAAGCGTCAACATTAAATGACCGCTCCCCAAAAATACAAAATACACGCGCCGATGACAAGCAAAGTTAGAGCGATCAATTAAACACACCAGTCCATTACAGAAGACTCTTATTATCGAATGATTTCCACTGCTCCGCGTCGTGACCAAAAATGAGCTTGCACCCCAGATCTCGCATAGACTTCAATGTTTTCATTGATTCTTTTTGCCTTTCACGATCAAAACCATGGGGCGGCACTAACAGTTCATCCAGCATTTCTTGCCAATAAGCGCAGTCGGAAGTCAGGACAACAGGGCCGGAGCCAAGCTCTACTCGCAATGATTGATGACCCGCGGTATGTCCGGGCGTCGGAATGCAAACCACCGTTCCATCGCCGAATATATCATGCTGCCCTTCAATTTTCTGGATGTTATGACCCAAATCAAAATCAGCCGGATTGTAGACGCCGGCATCAATCCATTTCGAATCGTTACCGGCTTCCCATTCTTCTTTTTGAACAATAATACGTGCATTAGGAATCTGGACTGTTCCGCCGCAATGATCAAAATGCAGGTGACTCATCACCAGATAATCAATGGCGCTACAATCGATGCCCTGATCCGCGAGTAGTTTTTTTAAATTTTGTCCCGCGGGGATATCGATATCAAATAAAGTTGCAGCCGCGCCAATCCGGTTTAAATCACTTAACAACTCGGGGTGAAATCCTGAATCAAATAACACAGTGCCTTTTTCGTGTTCAATAACCCAACAAGAGACGGGGAATGTCGATCTCCCCTGCCCCCCTTCACACATAATGCCTGTTTCACAGGACATCCATCCATTTTCGATCGGAATTAACTTAATAGCCACGAAAAACTCCTTGAACTGAATTTAAAAGAGACCGAAATGAACGCCGTAACGCTAGTGCGTTTCCAAATAAGTTTTAACTTTTAGTTTGGCATTATTATGAATATTCATATAGAAAAGTGCATAGTCCAGACCATGATAATTTCCACTACTTCCGGATCCCATCGCGTCGAAGTTCGTTCCTGCCTGGGAAGAAACAAAGAGCGTTCCGTTTCGGCATTGTGCGCCTGTTTGATGTTTTATCGGCGAATCAAGCGCGACAAATTCTTGATTTGTTGCCAAATCTTCGTCCTTCCCAAATGACAGATTATAAGCACCTTCTGGCACTACCGCGCCTTCATTGAGGTTTGCCTCAGCAAATTCATTGTTCACTTTCCACGTTAGGGGATTTGTACACAAGCTACTGTCGGGCCGCTCAATCGCGTCACTGTCATCTGCCATGGTATCCCAATGTACGACACATCGTAGATCGGCCGCAGACTCACAAGCACTGATGTGATTCATCGACGCAAACCAGGAAGGTGACACGGGAATATTCACAGAACCAATCATATAGACAGCCACCAATCTCTTGTATAGGTCACCGGAATCTATAACCTCCTTCAACAGTAATCTGGCATGATGGGTGCCCTGACTATGACTGGCAATAATAAAAGGTCGTCCGTTATTGTAGTGCTCAATATAATAGTCGAAAGCCCTTTTCACATCTTCATAGGCAAACCGCAGTACTTCATCTCGTTCTTCAACTGCGCCGAAATATGAAAATATAGTCGCCTCGCGATAGCGCGGTGCATAGATATTGCAACATCCATTGTAAGCACTGGCCTGATTAGCCATCATCCACAACGTATTTTCCTCGGTCGCAGAATTAACGTCCATCGGTGACGTCCAACTGGATGATTTCAAATATCCGGTGGGGTGGATGAAAAACGTATCAACTTCTCCTTCTCCTTGGGTAATCGCCTGGACACCGGCTGGTACTAAATCGGCTGGATCGTCTTTAGTGGGTAAGGCGGCCCAAAACTCGTTCTTCGAGTAATCGGGTGCTTGCACGGCATCTTCAGGGAGAAAATCTCCGGCCGGCTTTCCATAAGCAGCGAAGGCCTGAAACGCCAGTTTCTGCCCATAGCCGGAGACGTACAAACCGATACCTACAAGTAGAATGAAGAGAAAACTGATCCCCGTAATTTTTAGTGCTTTCATAGTTATCCTTTTCTAACAAGATTGCGACATTGCGTGTGGAGTGATGAAAAGAGCAAACGCCCGTCTGCCCCGTCCGCATTCCACGCGTTATTTTAATTCGATGAGTGGCTTAATTAAATTAGATATTATCTGCAACTCGACTCCACTGTAATCCTTTCCTATTCTAGCAAGCGCTGCAAACCAAATCATCACTATACCCACAAATTGTGTTGCTCCCGTGCCGATAGCCAGGAACATTAACACAGCTGCTGGGTTCACATTAGATCTGGCTATCACGAGTAAGTAAAGAAGGCCAAACAAAAATCTGATATCCCAGCGCGACATATCACTCGATCCCGGCACTCTTCAAATTAGACAGATAACGACGGGAGGAAGCTTTAGACTGCAACGATGTCTAATGGCAAAAATTTTGACGTATTGATTCATTCGTGCCAATCCAGAAACAGCTCATTTTCTGTAGTTCTATGTTTCACAACATCTAACCTGCAGTCGCGGCAAAAGTTAGGCACTAGTCCGACAACAGGGTTTAAAACTGATAGCGAATTTTGAACAACAAGTTGTCGCCATCCCGCGCGTCCCAGCCCGGAGAAAACAATGATGAAAAAGAAAGCTCGTCCCTTAATGTGGCACTTCCGCCTCGACTATAGACTGCGTAAATATTAGACAAAGGTCCAATTTGGTAACGATACCGTAGCTGAACTGCCGTACTGGATAAACTAAAATCCTCGACGTTTTCTCGCCTTCTTAATAGACTGCCCCCACTGCTAACGTCATACCCATTATTTCCCTTTGCGCGTAGCGCAATCCACTCAAACTTCAGTGACAACTCCTGCTTGTCACTGAATGTAGCGCGAGCGTCAAAATAAGCAGCAAATTGTTTTTTCTGGTAGCTATTGATTCGATCGTCTTGCTGCCAGATCAACCAATCACGACTGCTCGTGAGCCATGTACCGAGACTGACCACATAATTATCAGTAAATTGATAACTCGGATGTACATGTAAACGAAAGCCTTTGCCATCGACCGTTTGATCATACATCTTCAAATTCACATGATATTTGAAGCTGCCCCGACTATCGCCAAAGTACAATAATTCCAGCTCCTTACCCCATTTCGTTTTTACCGTATTGTTGCCCCGCGTGATAAGATCGTCGACTCCATCAGAATTGACCGCGATCCGCCAAAAACTGAGAGATGTATTCTTAAAGAACCAGGAATCTTTAACGCTTACCGACGTGTTTAATCGATCTCCTTCTGTATTTTCCTGATGCTTCAGAACTGTTTCGATTTTCCGTTCATTAACAAAGCTATTTTCTGAAAATGTATGGTCTTGCCAATTATTCGTATAATTTACACGCTTGTAATTATTGCGCGGCAAGTAACCTAAATCATTGATTTCAAATTGCGAACCGTAATAGCTCACCTGTAGCGAATGATCCCAGGTACTGGCGATTTGTTGCTCGATGTTAATCCAGCCGCCGCTATCGTTCTTCTGCTCACCTTCAGTTTCCGTCAGTGTTCTAATTAGCTGCCCGCCAAGCTTCAGCGTCGACGACAGGTTATTAGAAAAATCCAAAGTATGGACAGTGGCCTCTCTTTCAATATCAGGTCTATCGGTGTAGGTGAGCAAATATCCTAAGCTATAGTCATCGGTTTTTCGCATCACACGACCCGCGTAGTAATTTCTCCCTTCCACATGTTGCTCATCACCCTCAACTGCCGAGAAAAAGCCGTAGTTAAAATCCTCCCCGACACTGGTAAATTTAAGGGCGGCCGCAATATCCGAAACGACGTCTTCGCCCGCGTCGGGTCTCCCTCCAATTCTGCGAGTATGTATAACGCGCAGATCGTCAATTCCCTGTAGGTCAAAAAGCGCTTGATTTTCAGTAAAAAAGGCCCTGTTTTCCGAAAAAAAAGTTTCGGTCGGTGAAAAATTAACAACCAACTGATCGCTATCAACATGCCCAAAGTCCGGATTGATCGTAAGGCTCACCTGCTTACTGCTATCCGGTTTCCAAAATAAATCTATTCCCGCTTTGACTTTATTGTCGTCCTTTACCCTATCTGATGTCGACGTCGCGTAACCGAAGGTTTGGAGAGAGGAACCAGAATAATCATCAATTTTCAGTGTTTCGAGCGCCGACAAAAATCGTTGGCGACTGTCATCGATCGGCGCATTAGCATATTTTTTTGATAGGTAAGCGACATCCCGAGTGACATGCAAACCGATTTCTCGGGTCTTATTTGTGACTTTTACCATGGTTGCAACATCCCATGGTACAAATATTTCCGATGTCCATCGATCCCCGGTCGAAGACGTACGCATAGTCCACAACCCGTCCCAATCATCGCTGAAAGCATTTTCGTCGCGCCAAATACCATCCCGCATGGACCCACCGTTTCCTACTTCAAAGCTGTAAGCCGCGATACCGGTGTTGTCAAAATCAACAGTGACCGTATTTCTATCCGCCTGCATCTCCAGGTCGCGCGCCGTCCGTTCGCTTATCTGCGTATTTAATGGCTGGTGATTATTTATGCCGATATAGATACCGCTTTCGTCGCTAAATATGCGCGCTTCGGTTTTAAATTCTGGAGACGAAAGAGAAAAAGGGGTAACCGTAACGAAATTTGTATACCGCGTTGCAGTCTCCCATTCAGACTCATCGAGGATCCCATCGACAGTCATTGCCGATGCCCAAGAGGGGAAAACTGCCCAATAAAATCCAGCAAGCAGAAAAAGTAACTTCAATTCATTATCCCTAGGAAAAATTTATACTTTATTCGAGAAACACCAAAGACCCACTCAAGAAGCAATACGAACAACGTGAGACTGGCGTATCTCTTCTAAATTAACTCAAGCACAAAATGCGCATGGAAAAACAGGCAAGTCAATTAGAGACTGGGAAAAGTAACGGCGAAGTATGATAAATTGAAACTAAGTGATTAAACAGTGAATTATTATTAATCAGAACGCGGCTGTCTAATGCGCACAGGCAATAAAGTACCTTAGACGAAGATGAATCGTAATGAGCGCTGTCGCAATGTGATCTTGTACCCTAGCCAGGAAAACCTGCACGCAAGATTCGCTACCTACTCACCTTCTTTTTTCGGTAGCAATCGCCGATAGAAAGCCAATGCTTCATTTACGTTTGTATTCGCCAGGGATTGATCCACTATATCAAATATTTCCGGATCAGCTAATTGTCGATAGTTTTCCAGCCAACGTCTCCCTACCACCGTATTAAAACTCAATGACTCTGCGGATACCACGGCGCGCCAATCACCGCCGAAATAGCCCATCGCTTGCGGGTCCTTCATCCGCCGCCAGTTAACCACAATCGCCGTATAATATTGATTCAGTACGATAACATCGGTTGGCGTAATAGCGTCTGGTTCGAAAATAGACCGTGCCAGCGAGCGCTCCGGTGACTCCCCGACAAAAGATAGATTGCGGCTAATCGCTGCGAGATAAGCGCTATCAAATGTCTGGACACGCGCAAGTTCACGGGTTTGAATCAACTCCAAAAGTAAGGCCGCGATACCAGCAACTACGGCCAGATTTGTCAGCAACTGTATCGATGGCGTCATGACTTTAAAACGATCCCACCATGTCAAAGAAGGGGGTTCGTGCTGTTGATCCGACATATTTCCACGTCCTCGTTAATATTTCAACTTTGTAATTCCAGATGAAATGAAACAACATTTATTACAAAATTCATACTAAAATTCGTACCGATTGTCTAATTCAACCGAACAGGGCTACATCATTAATTCGATACCTTCTAATCGGAGCCGCAATTAAAAATTTACTCAATTTATTCGGGAAAATGATCACAGAGATGCGATACCAGCAACGCAACCGCTAATCGAAGTAGTAAAAGGCCTGTGCTATTCCTTAATCCAGCCGCGCATTTATAATGTAAAACATTCCGTCGCTGCTATTCAACAGGGTGACTTGATGTTGCTGCGCCAAATTACCTTAAGCGCTTATTAACAAACCACTGACACTCGATCTCGGTAGGCAACCATGCCAAGAGAGAACCAAACCGGGGCCAACAAAGCTGGCATTTCGTCGAGTGCACTCTGTTCTTCTCGGTCTTTATTAAGACACATTCTTAAATTATTCTAGTCAATTCTTTTAGCCAACTCCTCTAATCAGCACTCAATCGTCAGTCGTTTTACAACTCGACTGACACACGATTTATTCAGGTGCATCTATTTGGCGGACATTTATTGACGAACATCTAAATCTATTCTAGCATTAGAATAAATTCTATCCTAGTATAAGAATATGAACAACAAAAATCTCACAGACAGCGAATTGCTGGTACTTGGTCTCGTTGGCGAGATGCCACGGCATGGCTACGAGCTGGAACAAATCATCGAACAACGTGGCATGCGCGAATGGACTCAGATTGGTTTTTCGTCCATCTATTACGTGTTGACGAAACTGGAAAAGAAACAACTCATCAAGGCCGAAACGCAGACAAGCGAGAAAGCCAAGAAATCCTATGCGCTGACCAGTAAGGGCCAAACAGCGCTAATGAATGAAACAATTTTGGCCCTCAAAAATGTCCGCCCAAATTATTCTTCACTGCTGATGGGTATGATTCACTGGTCCGTTCTGTCGAGAGATCAAGCACTCGAGGCTTTAACTGCACGCAAGGGTTTAGTCGAAACAGAGCTAAATCGAATTAAAAATATACACTTCGACCAACAACCACTTCCGGATTATGTCGATGCTATGTTTGAGTTTTCCATTGGCCAACTTCAAGCTGAGGCCGCCTGGACAAATACTACGCTTGCCTACATGCAAACCAAACCCTGGGATAATTAACGGATAATTAACGGAGAACCACGATGGATGTTGACGATTTTCATAAACGTCTAAAAGAGATATATTCGCCTCCGAAGAATCAATTCACTTTGATTGAGGTTCCTGAAATAAGATTTGCAGTGATTGACGGTAAGGGCGACCCACAGAGCGACGAGTTAAAAAATGCGATAAAGTGGTTATACTCTCTCGTTCATTTAGTTAAACCATTAGTAAAAAAACGTATGGGTAAGCGCTTTATTGGTCCTCCCGTAGAGTTTCTGTTTTGGGCGGATAACGGACAAAACCTGTTATCCTGCGATAAGGAAAAATGGAGCTGGCGGGTGATGGTTGTTTTTGTCGACTGGATTACGCAAGAAGTGTTTGCAGACGCTGTTTTGAAAGCCCAAAACAAACTCGGACCCGCTCCTGAAACTCTACGTCTGGAGAACCTTCATGAGGGAAAAAGCGTACAGTTTTTACACATTGGCGACTATGCTGAAATCGAATCAATTTGCAACAAACTGTACGGGGAATACCTTCCCGATAACAATCTACACCCTCATGGCTGTTATCATGAAATCTATCTTAATGATCCAGCAAGAGCAGCCCCGAATAAACGCAAAACCCTGATAAGACAGCCAGTCATATTGAATTAGAGCGACTGTTACGGACAAATACCGTAACCGAAGTTGGAACACCATTCCAAAAACGGATAAGTCATTGATTTAATGACAACGGCGGTTATCATCAAGCAATGACACTGAGCCGCTGACCCGAGAGTTTTCATTCATGGATACACTCCACTTTTCCTTACGCCTGCTGGCTTTGTCACAAGTACTACTTCTCTTCCTTAGCCTGCTGATTCACCAGCGCCATTCAGTGGGTCTGTTAACGGCCTTGGTATTGCTAAGTTTTGGATGTTATCTGATGGCGCCATTTTCCGGATTACAGTATCCGGGACACCAACTAGTTTTATTAATATCGACGGCCGCGCCGTCTTTTCTGTGGCTCCTTGCTCGCATCTTTTTTATAGATGATAAATACATACCGGCTTGGTTTTGGCTAATATCTGCCATCTATATTTTAATGTCGGTGCTGCTTCGGCAAGACCCACTATCTACGCAAGACGCAGCATTGACCGTTGAAACATTTGCTCTATTTCCGCAACTGATAAAACTGGGATTGGTCTTTCATGTTTTTTATATGGCCATCGAAGGCCGAGCTAATGATCTTGTTAGTCAACGCCTGAAAATCAGGGTGCCTATAGCCGTCGGTGGTAGCGCTCTCACTACGCTTATTATCCTGGTAGAAATCTCGTCACAAGGCGCTGTTCCCATGGTCATTGAAGTCATCGGATCTGCACTGATGCTGGCTGTATGTCTTGGCTGCAATGTGTATCTACTGAAACTCAGAGAAGACATGCCACTGACACTCAGTACGACTATCAACCCCAAAGCTAAGCAAACACCTACGCCACTCCCAGCCGACGATCAGGGGATTCAACGTATCGACAGTGCCATGAAAGATGATCGCTTTTATGCCAATCATGGAGCCACCATCAGTGATTTGTCCAAGCACCTGTCTATTGTCGAGCATCGCCTGCGCCCAATGATCAACCGAGAAATGGGTTTTCGTAACTTCAATCAGTTTCTGAACGCCTACCGAATTGACGAAGCCTCAAACCGACTTATTACTGAGTCTAAACTGCCCATAATCACAATCGCTCTCGACGTGGGATTCAAATCTCTGTCTTCATTTAACAAGGCTTTTAAAGATAAACACCATCAAACACCGACGGAATTTCGGTTAAATGCGAAAATTGACTGACGGATTCATCCAATTTCAGACGTATTCATAAATACGATACACATTTTTCCGATTTCGTCAGACAAACGCCCTCGTTCTGCCTGTAATGGCCTTCCACTCATTAACGGAAGACTGATCATGAACTTAACCATAAGGCACACACGAAAACACCTTCGCAGCTCAACCCTAAAAGATGCTGTGTTCGCAGGGCTAATGCTTTTGGCACTAATTTCCGTTAATCGGCTACACGCCGACGAAAACGTGACAGCTTATTGGGTCGTGCCAGGAAAGGACGCAGTTGTATTGATTACGCCTGAAGGAGAGTCCATTTCCCTGCAAATTGTCCGCACACTGGATCCCGCTTTACTCGATATTAACAACCCTGATAAAACACTGCGATCGCAACCTTTGTCGAACAAAATTCTCGGAGAAGGATTTACCCGCAATGGCGACAAATGGGTTGATGGGAAAATCTACGATCCGTCCTCCGGTAAAAGTTACCACGCCACTATTCAAAGCCGGGACCAACACCATTTAACCGTTCGCGGCTATATCGCAGTACCCGCATTAGGCCAGAGCCAAACGTGGACCCGCCTGGATCTATTCAGGGAAAAAATGTTGGATTTGATTTCAAAACCGAAGGACTTTTCATTGGCGGCGGAACACAAATAATGATTACTTCACGACGTTACGACCTTGACTGGCTAAGAGTTATTGCCTTTCTTATCTTAATCTACTTTCACAGCGCAATTATTTTTGTTCCGGGTGGCCTACCTGTCATTCAAAACGCAGACGTATCCACTGGCTTGGAAGTCTTTGTCGATATTTCTTCCCAGTTTCGACTGGCTTTATTATTCTTTATCTCAGGTGTTGGCGTCTCCTTTGCTCGAAAAAGAAGAACAATCCGACAATTTGTTGCTGAACGCAGCAAGCGCTTAATAATCCCTTTTGCTATAGGACTATTTATCATTGTTCCTCCCATGGTCTATACAGAAAAGCTGTTTCTAGGCGAGTTCACTGGCAGTTTTTTCAACTTCTACCCGCAATTTTTCACCGATGGCGTCTATCCTGTCGGCAATCTTAGCTGGCACCATTTCTGGTTTATCGCCTATTTGTTTATCTATTCATTAATGGGCATATTGGTATTCTCCTGGATGGAAAACAAGGGTAAGAAAAAGGTCGAAACCATACTGCGACGTTTGTCGGGGTACCGTATCTACGGATTTGTCGCAATTTTGTTAGTGACAGAGATTCCATTGCGGGCAATTTTTCCCGGCTTTCGTGATCTCATTCATGACTGGGCTAGTTTTAGCCACTGGTTTCTATTGTTTATTGCCGGATATGTCGTCGCAAACAACGAATCCATACTCGATAATACAACGCGGTTACGGTTTCTTTCACTCTTTGGTGCGGTATTAAGTATCACCTTGTGTTATCTGTTATTCGGACAAATGAGCCTTAAGGTTGACCTCAACGATCCACTGCTCATCCCAAAGTATCTGGTTTATTGCGTTATTCGCATGACGATGGTGTGGTGTTGCATTTTAACTTGCCTGGGATTTGCCAGCCGGTATTTACGATTTAGTAACCCGGCGTTAGCCTTTCTCAATGAAGCCGTTTATCCCCTGTTTATTCTGCACCTCACTATAATCACCTTTATCGGCTATTGGGTGGTCGATCAACCGTGGAGCTTGTCGGTCAAGTACCTGGTACTAACGACTGGAACGATTGTTACAACGCTGTTGATTTATCAATGGTTCATTCGGCCCTACAATGGAATGCGGTTGTTATTTGGTGTGAAGCCTAAACCGGTAAAAGATACGGGCTATGTAGATCAACTCGTTAATGATCCAGTTAGATAAGAGTAAAATGAAATGGCGCGGTTTAATATTAAAAACCGTGCCATCAAATACCGCACAAAAAGGCTGTACCTCTGAAGTCGCTAATCGCTTTTGATTAAATGACCAAACCATTTGTTGCTGTCATTCCCGCATACAATTCTTTGAATCCCTCTTGGTCGCCATCACTTCCTTCAACTTCGCCGATTTTGGTCGTGCACCTTTCGCCCTCTGAACGGGGCTTCGTCCCCTTCATCATAACAAGACCCGGGAATCGCTAACTCGAATAGCGGGGCCCAACAACCCTGCGATTCCAACATAAACTTTAATTTCATTAACTCGGATCTCCGAAACGATCGCGCTGTGCACCGCCCGTACTCAGTGGTGGGTAATGTTGTTTGGATGGGACGGCCACAGTATCTCCTTTAATCACAGTACCTCCCATAACCATAATACCTCACTCAATCCTCGCTGCGCTAAACGCCACAACAGAACAGCCAGCCGACCCTAACTAATACCAGTCCATATCGAAAGGTACAGTTTTAAAGGCCCCAGTGTCCAGCAGACTCTTGTAGGTTTTGGTTGAACTTCAACACCTACCACGGTATAAACTAAAATGACCCGACTAAAGGTTAAAAATACTATGAAGAAAGCTGTTCTCACTGTTAGCTGTGTGATGTTGATTGCAGGCGCCGGATATTTATTCAAAACACCCTTGTGGGACGGCGCTCGGCACATGATAACTCAAGATATGTTTGTAGGTTCTGACACCGACCCGTTCGATCCCGGATTGGAAATAGGCCAAACCTTCCCCGCAATCAAAACCCTTTATCGCGGAAAACCACGTGTCGATATCGGTGATTTTATCGGTGATAAGGGATTGGTGTTTATCGCCAACCGTTCAGCCAATTGGTGACCCTATTGCATGGCGCAATTCGTGCAATTGCAAAAAACATTAGAAGCATTCCGTACGGAGGGAATTGAAGTGGTTGCGCTTACCTACGATTCGCCTCAGCAGCAGCAAGCTTTCGTTGAAAAAAACCAAATTGACTACCCATTTCTTTCCGATGTTGAGGCTTACTCCGTTAATGCGTTAGGGATATTAAATCAACAATATCAGCCCGGCGATAAAAATTACGGTATACCATACCCGGGCATTTTTATATTGAATCCGAAACTCGAAATAGTGGGTAAAATTTTTGTCGATGGCTATAAGACAAGAGTTAGTGCCGATGCGGTACTTGCGTATGCTCTGGAAAGTCTCAACGAAAGATGATGTTTAATAGCTACTACAATGTGACTCCAACTTCATCAACTGAGTGTCTCAAACAGCTGCGAAGACGAGGAATAGGTTAGCGCACATTTACCACAGTAAGCTATAGTTGAAACTCATCAGATGTAATTTGACGGAACAATTTCACCTATGTATTTTTTGTTACTGATTTCTCTTTTGATAACTTCTCTCAATGAGGCTAATGCGGAACAATCGCAGGATTGGGTATACGTGGTATCGGACGGCGACAGCCTGTGGAACATCAGTCGAAAATATCTAACTGACGTTAAATATTACGATTCTTTGCAGCGTATCAATCAAATCAAACATCCTAAAAAGATGCGTCCCGGGACTCTCGCGCAAAAAGTTCCTTGGGGTTCGCACGTACCTCATAGCAGTAGAGGTTAGGTCTCGCAAAGCCTTGAATAGAGACCCGTAAGACAGTTAGACAGAGCACCTAGCTATCGGAAAGCTCGCGCTTTATCTCATCCTTATTGACCTGGTTCTTATCACTTTGCACTAACGGTAAAGACCGCTTATAGACGACCCTACTGGGAATCATATAGGACGCCAAATGCTTCTTTAGTTCAAAGATAATCTCTTTCTCTGATATTTCGTTAGGGGCTGAATAGACCAAAACTATTTCTTCCTCGATGAGTTCGTTGTCAACAGAAACAACCGCACACTGTCGAATTTGAGGAATATTTTTAACAACAACAGATTCGATCTCGAAAGGAGAGACTCTAAAGCCCCTGGTTTTTATCATGTCATCTTTTCTAGACACGAAATAGAAATACCCTTCTTCATCTTTATAAACATAGTCACCTGTGGCAACAACAAGCTCATCAGTCAACTGGCCTTCGAGACTGACGACCTCTTTTAGGATCTGCACCGATTTAAACCGCTGTGAGTTTTCCTCTGGCGCATTCCAGAAACCCTTATAAATATAACCGCCACGATGGATCAATTCACCTACTTCACGAACAGCACACTCCCTCCCCTGTTCGTCAATAACGTAAAGCTCGACATCTGGAATCGCTTTACCGATCGAATCCGGTCTGATGTTTACTTGAGACGGATCCAGATAGGTTGAACGGAATGCCTCAGTAAGTCCGTGCATGGAATAGAAATCGGCTTGTTCAAAGACCTTTTTGCAATCATTAATCATCTTGGTGGTGACTTTACCTCCCGATGAGGTAATTGTTTTGACGCTTGAGAAAAGCTCTGCGCTTGGCACCCTGTGCATATCGTCATCAAACATCTGCGAAATATTAACGGGCATTAGTGGCAAGACGGTCACTTGATCATTAATAATATGATTGAAAAAATCTTCCGGCAATATAAATCGATGCAATGCTAATGTTGCCTTTTGGAATAGCGTACAAAACACCTGATTGAGGCCGTAGTCCAGGTTAAAAATCAACAAGCCAGAAATAACATCGTCTTCGGTCAACGCCAAATATTGAGAGACAACACGCGCTGAGTCGATGAGATTTCGATGTGAAATCACAATACCTTTAGGTGTGCCAGACAGGCCAAATGAATAGGTGATGACGGCGTTATCGTGCCCGTTAACATCGCATACATAAGGATTATTGTAATACTTATAGATCTCTTCAAACGAAGCTATTTCTTTGCTGGCCGTCTCATATGAAATAATATGTCCATCAAAATGAATTTCTTCAATGTTTTCAAGCTTTAGTTTGTCGGTAATAATACACTTAATATCACAGTCGTTAATGATGTACTCTACCTGTTCTGGCTTTAACAACTTTGTTAATGGTACCAAAACATAGTCGGTAGACAAAATGGCGAGCACGGCGACCACTTGCTCGATTCCTTTATTCGAATAGATACCAATGCGAGAGTTTTTTGGCAAGCCCAGCTCTGTCAAATAGAAAGCTACCTGGTTTGTTTTTTCAAACAACTCTCCGTAGGTACAGCTTTCATCTTTAAATACCAGAGCCGTTTTTTCGCTGTGGGTCTGAACCGCTTCTTCGATGAGTGCTCTTATACAATTTATTGACATAATTCTTTTTCCCTCGCACCAAGCGTCCAGATATCATAGTTAGTATCTAAAATTGTTGTCGGGTTATGTTCGGAACTTAGTATTTTTTTATAGAAAAATGAAACTATATCTTCAATTTCTTCGACTGTTAAAACTTTGGTAATGCCACCTGTGAAAACGATGGAGTTAATAACAAGTAGCTTAAGATTGACATAGGACTTTTGATGGTGAGACATCTTACACAGCACAAGAAAGATAGCCAACTGCATGAGTATTTTTGTCGCTTTCTCTCCTTGTTCCACAAAAATATTTTCCGTCACTTTCAAATGCATTAAAAGCTCATAAACAAACTCGTTGTTTTTCGCTGAAAAAATCAACGATTGCTTCGACTTATAAACACCCAATTTTTTGAACACTAAGCGATCATATTCATTCTTTGTAACTATATTGTCGTCAACTAAATCTTTTGAGTAGTGGATGTCAGTTGTCGCACCACCAATATCGAGCAAAATAAATGGATTGGCGACGACAAATTTCGCGTCGATAAACGGCAACGCCTTGTTGACCACGTAGGGGGTGGAAAATATTTGATTATCAGTAATATCATACAGATGCTTAATATCTTCCTTACCTTCAATATCCTGCTGATAAAGGTTAGTTAAATACTCCCGCAGATTGTCTTCCACGATATGCAGTCTGTTATCAATAATATTGGGCAATACAACGAGGTTCTCTATTTTTTCTTGCAGTGAGGAAGCTTCCTGCTCACTACCAACAAAAACAACATTGGAATAATTTAGTTGATCCAGGTAATTAAACAGGCTGGCTCCAAAAATATCACCGTGCGAATCTATTCCTCCTACAATAATTACAACATCTACCAGGTCGCTAGGTACCGAATAGTCTTCAATATTTTGATAGAGAATGGTATCAATGATATTAATGCCGGAGTTAAATGCGATATTGGTTGCGTACTTCAAAGAAAACGATTTGGTCGTACCAATAATCAAAGTACTTAGCCCACCATTGGCAGACGAACAGATATGTACATCACTTTTTCCAAAACGATTTATCGTATCGCCGCACTTATGCACCAAGTCATCCAAAATATCCTTATTAAAGTCTCTAAAATGCTGTTCAATATGTTCCGACGTGCTGACCTTAAAATAAGTACTCCCCACATCGATAAATAGTTTTTCGACATTCCCGCTCATTGCATAATTCCTATATCGTGAATAATATCATTAACGATACTCGTCGTATCTTTGCTCAAATCACATTGCGACCTTTCATACCTAAAACAACGCTCTGGAATGGGAACATTTCCTTTTTCAATAATTCGAATATTTTTGCGGGCATCTCGGACTGTGATCATTTCATTATGGTTGATAATATGTGGCGAAAAGGGCACGTCGATAACACCGTTTTTAATCGAGTTAAAAACCTTGCGCCACAAAGTATCGGCCGAATCGTTAAACACGGCTTCCATTATTGCATGGACCTCTAGCGTTAGAATTTCTTCTTCTTCCTCGTCGACTACATTCGGCAATCCGTGCAAAATTCTTAAAGTATATTGAGTATCCGCAACTGTTTTTGCATTGGCTTCTTTCGTAGGAATGCCCGTAGCCTCTTCACGGGTCTTGGTAATTATTTTGTCAGCCCCAACCATCGATGCGATCACCGTGGACAAATTGATGAGTTGCTCGGCAAAATCTTTATTCGTTGGAAACGCTCCCATCCATTGGTGATAGACCAGATTGATAGTCGCATCACCACAGTCAATTTTCTCTGCGTAGTATTTCGCTAACTTTTTAATGACGGTGCCGGTAACAATATCCTGCATCATCGAGCCCTGCTGGGAAAATGACACTGAAAAAGACGTGACACCCTCCTCTAAAGAAAGCAGCATCTCCAACAATTGAATGACAATAGTAATGGACGGTGGCACTAGTGTGGCCGTCAGCGGACCGAAAGATTCCCTATTAATCGGTTCGTTAAGCTTAGAATAGTTGGCGCATACACGCTCTACATATTTCCAGTATAAAAAAGCTTTGTCCAACGGAAAGTTTTTTGAATAGGGCAGCAGGTAAGTAATGGGACCACCTTCTATTTCGAAAATACCCGATGCAATGGCTGTTTCGATAAGCAATCGAGCATCGGGTGTTCCGTGTCGTAAACTCACCGGTTTATTAAAATGGGTAATCATCTTACGCGTTGTTCTATAGCCGTGAGTCACCAGTGGGTAACCATTGAGCATATCCATGTCATTTTCTTCGCTAAGGCGTAACATTTTCTTAGCGGTGCCGTAGTCATTTAGCCGAGTATTGGAATCGATGGTCAGTGGCAACACATCAACATTTGCATCAACGAAAAACTCATAAAGTGCAAATTGTTGTTTATAGGTAGGAAAGCCACCTCGAGGCTGAACCAGCATTTTATTTTTCTTACGAAAATGATGCGATATAAATAGATCTTTACTGGCATTTTTCACAAACTCTGCGACTTCGGCAAAATCGAAGGCATCAACATGCTCATTGCTGAGAATTATTTCTCTTTCTTCCTGGAGCAAACTCATTATTTATTTCTCTCTTTGATAAATGCTTCTAGGGAGTTAAGTCCGGTATTTAAATCGACCTGATGACAAACCAAGTCGAAACCATAATTCTTGTACCTCGGGACAATGTCTTTCGCATTTCCGCTGCCGACGACTAAATTACCACCAATCATCATGACGAGATCGTCCAAATTCTTGTATTTTGCTTTCAACGGTTTAATTTCTCGACTCCAACCTTCAGCTTCTCCGTTGAGAGACGATATCAGAAGAATATCGGCACCTGTTTCCACGACCGCATCAAAGAATTCTTCAAGATAGGTATTCACGCCCAGATTAAACACCTCATACCCTCTGGCATGCAGAGAAAGCTCCATTAATCGATTAGCGACCACGTGGATATCGTTGCCAACCACACCTGTTACTACTTTCATATTATTCAACGCCTAAATATTTATAGATGCAATGATACCAAATGTTTCTCCATAATTGGCACTGGGGTGTTAGAATGCGCAATTATTTAGACGATTTGGAAGCACTTATGGCATTTTTTACAGCAGATATCTGCGATGAACATAGCGACGAGGTTGCTGTACTGGATTCGGAGTACAAAAATTACGGTGGTTCAGACAAATGTGAAGGCCAGATCGTGACATTGAAATTGGATCGAAACAATTCTGATCTAATCGAATTACTCAGAGACGAAGACGGTAGCGGGAAAATTGCGGTGGTCGACGTCGATCGTGCTTATTTTGCTGTGGTCGGTGAAAACTTAATGAAATTTGCCTACCAAAGCAACTATGCGGGGATCATTGTCAACGGTTACATTAGAGATACTTTTCAAATCAAAGATATTCCGGTTGCTTTATATGCGCTTGGCACTTGCCCACGAAAATATATACCAGTCACGTCAGGTGAAAAAAATACCCCTTTGTTTTTTGGCGGTATTGAGTTTAAAAGCGGCGACTACCTTTACGCCGACACCGACGGAGTCATCGTAAGCAAAGAGAAAATCGCGTAAGGAGTGTCGCTCTTTTGTACGCTTTTCACAAAGGTAACAAACCCTCGATAAATACCCGCTAATTAATAACGTGAACTGTCAGTTAGTAATCAGCGGGCACTGGAACGCAATCAAGCCTTCGATTTACAACACTTTCGCAATAGACTGTGCCAGGTAATCAACATTACCTGGTGAAATAGCTGCAACACTTATGCGACTGGACCCGACAATATAAATAGCAAACTCATCCTGTAAGCGTTGCACTTGATCTTTGTCTATACCCAAAAATGAAAACATACCATTTTGCTCAGTGATAAATTTGAAGTTCTGCGTCACGCCATTTTCTACGAGTTTATCAACCAACAAATGACGCATACCGCTGATACGGTCACGCATTTCCTTAAGCTCTACATGCCATTGAGCCGTAAGTTCTTCTGAACTCAAAATGGTTTCTACAATCGCGGCACCGTGCGCTGGTGGCATCGAGAAATTAACCCGTACGACCGGAAGCAGTACAGAGCTGATAATATCGGCTGAACTCGAGTCTTTGCCTATGATTGAGCAAGCGCCAATTCGCTCTCGATAGAGGCCAAAATTCTTCGAACATGAACTACAAATGATCATTTCGTCGACGGTATCAGCCATCAGCCTAAGACCATAGGCATCGGCGTCTAGACCTTGTCCAAATCCTTGATAGGCCATATCAATGACCGGCAAAAAACCAACATCCCGGGCGATCTCGGCCACTTCTCGCCACTGCTCTTGATTTAGGTCCATACCACTCGGGTTATGACAACAGGCATGTAACAACACCGCATCGCCTTTAGGTATTTGCTTTAGAGCTTCAACCATCGCTGGGAAATCTAAACACTTATTTTCGTAATCATAGTAGGGATAGGTTTTTACCGTCAAACCCGCGGCGGTAAATACCCCTTGATGATTTGCCCAAGTCGGGTTACTCACCCAAATAGTCCCACCTGGTGTACAGGTATTAATAAATTCCCCCGCCACACGCAAAGCACCTGTACCACCGGGAGTCGATATTGTACGAATACGATTTTGGCTAATGACGCTATGATCGCCCAAATTTAATGCAGTGATTTTCTCATTAAATAGCGCCGAACCGGCGGAACCAATATAAGCTTTGCTCGTTTCATTTTCGATACGAAATTTCTCAGCTGCTTTCACACAGGCCAAAACCGGTGTAATACCATTTTCGTCTTTGTAAATTCCAGCGCCAAGATCAATTTTATTGGGATTACTATCGGCTTTGAATTTTACTGACAAACCTAAAATCGGATCTGCGGGACGTTGCTTGAGTTGTGAAAACATGAGACTTGGTACCTTTTTGGTTGCTGTATTTAATGTGCACGAGACGCAGGGAAAACCCTATTAACTTTTTGGGTATGATTACTTGATACACAATTGGGAAGTCTACCCTAATTCGATAGCGGTAAAGAAACTTTTATAATAATTCTATGACAATTTGAACAAATACTTTCAGCCATCAAGGCGGGTTTAGCAGCGGTGACACTCACTGCAGACTCAAGAAAAGCACGCCTTAGACAATGAATCGGCTCCTAATGGATTCAGGAAATATGTCCGGGGCCACCTTTATCTTACATCCGCTCAGCACCATCTAACTCCGCCTGGATGTAACGATGTGTTACTCCACCGAAAACCAGGGTGAAAAAATGACACAAACTGAGTACGGCTTCACCTTTAACCTTTCCCTTTAACCAATCGTGAAACGATCCAACAGACAACAAAAAGACTATTCAGCAGAGCATTTGAACCCGGCCCGTACAAACAGCGGACTCTTGACTCTTATTATATAAAGCATAGAATAATGAAAATCGTATTTCACTCAACGGCGAAACCGCCTGAATACTTCTTAAAGGGATAGTTATGGATCTGCAACTGAAAGACAAACGAATCATTGTTACTGGCGCCAGCAAAGGAATCGGTCGCGCCATCGCCACCGCTCTGCTAAATGAGGGCGCAAGACTCGCTATATGCGCTCGAGATGAGGACGGCCTGAAAAATGCCCAACTCCAACTATCCGACCTAGGAGAAGTGCATGCCAGCACATGCGATCTAAGCAACGAGGAACAAACGGGAAAATTTGTCGACTGGGCAAGTACGCAGCTGGGAGGTGTAGACATTTTGGTTTCAAATGTCAGCGCTGGCGGTAATGACTTTCGGGCTAGTGTTGAAACTGACATAATGGGTGCCCAAACGCTAATGCGGAGTGCACTCGAGAAGATGCCAAACCATTCCGGCGCGAATATTATTTGTATTTCCTCGCGCGCTGCGTCCATGGGTATACCGTTTTTGCAATCATATGCTGCGGTCAAAGCTGCCACTATCAGTATGGTAAAATCAATGGCTATGGAGGTTGCAAGTCGCGGTATTAGAGTTAACGCCGTATCCCCCGGCGACATCGAGTTTGCAGGAGGCGCCTGGGATAATGTCAAGAAAAACAACCCGAAGTTCTACGAGAGTATTCTTCAAGACAACCCTCTGCAACGATTGGGTACGCTAGAGGAAGTCGCTGACGTAGTTGCCTTTATTGCGAGCGAAAGGGCGAGTTTCGTCTCGGGCGCAAATATTCTAGTGGACGGCGCTGCTACTAAAGGCCTCCAAATTTAATTTCATTACACATTTGTGGATAGTATTCAGGATAAACTTATGGACCTCGACCCCGACAACCCGAAGCACATCACAACTGAGGTCGTTGGTCCACTTACTGATACCTTGCAGCTGGCCGATACCATTACGTGGAACACGCTGGCAAACAACATTCCAAAAGACCTGCATTGGCAGACTATTCTACTCACATTGACTATCGCCACGGGAATCTGGCTCGTTCGCAAAGGACACGGATCGAAAGGCGTGGATGGGCGAGAACGTCGCGCATCCTTGCTGCAATTTCTTCTGCCCCGTGATATTTATACTCACGAATCGGCACGCGTAGATGTTTGGCTCTGGATATTCGAACGTCTTTTGCATCCTTTTTGGGCAGTAGCACTACTAGCAACCGTTGGCCCCGCTACCGAGCAATCAGTTATATCAGCATTACAATGGGCATTCGGAGATACACCGGCACTACAGGTAAACTATGGCTGGATGTTACTTTACTCGCTGGTAATGTTATTGTGCTATGACTTTGTTTTTTACGTAACGCATTACACAATGCACCGGGTACCCGCTCTGTGGGCACTCCATAAAATCCATCATTCTGCGGAAGTCTTGACCCCAATGACCCGGTCGCGCGAACATTTTGTTGTCGGTCCTATCTGGGCTACCGGTGGCGCCATCAGCTATGGTTTGGTCGGCGGTGTATTTGCTTATCTGTTCGAGGGTAACATCACTGCGGCAACGCTACTGAATATCGGTTTCTTCTCACTGTTGTTTGGCTTCAACGGCTCTTTCCGCCACTACCATGTCCAATTCCATTACCCTGCATGGTTGTCAAAATGGTTACACAGCCCAGTGATGCACCATATTCACCACAGCTACCTGGAAAAACACTGGGATACCAATTTTGCCGCGGTTACCAGTATTTGGGATCGAATGTTCAACACACTCTATATACCGGAAAAAGATGAGTATACGCCCTGGGGAATTGGTCCCGAGACACAGGGCGAATATCGTTCCTTCTGGCAAAATACCGCGGGACCGTTTCGCGACTGGTATAACATGATTAACAGTAAGAGCTCACCCCAAGCCGGCGCTGTGAGCTCACAACCTGAACAAGAGAAATAAACAACGTTCCTTTAAAGCTTAGCGCATAATGTCAACGGAACTGCCGACACATGACTGGACAGTTTGAACGAGTTAAATGACTAGAAATGACCGATTAAATTACTGAGTCACCTTTCTTCCTCAATGCGCTTAATCATAAGTGTCTGTGATGGGAGAAGTATAATTTAAGGAGAACGCGGTGCGTTTTGAGTCCAGGCTACCTGTCAACCTATCAAAAATACAAAGGCGGTTAGCGGTTCAAAAACGGAATTTAATAACGGGTTAGTGTAATCAGCTGTCGGTCGTAAAAGTGTCGACAATCGCCAAACTAAAACTTCATTTGAGCCTGACCCATTTGGTTTTCATAAAATCCATACGGTAGGCGACGAGAGCATCTGGAGGTTTTTAGTGATGCAACGGCAGCGCGGGAACAAAATGATCATCTAACGCTATCAAGATCTGTTGGTAATTGGGCGTACGCCTTGAAATAAGAAAATACACGGGGATTTTTCTTATCGTTTTGTAATGGACGTTAGGTATATGCAATGTTTCAATCAACGCAGTTACAGGATCCTTATAATCCAGAACGAAATCGACACGCCCACTTTGTAACATCGCCAGTGCGTGTTCAGGGGAATTAACTGGGGCCACAAAGGGGAGATTACCGGGAGCGGTCAGTTTGACGTAATCACCGCCATAACCATAGTCTCGCTTTAATGCGATTTTCTTACCTAATAAACCATCGACCGTAACGGGTATCGGTCGATCACCCATTGCGTATATTCTCTGCTCAAGATACATCAGGACTTTTTTACCGAACATAACATTATTATCGTATAGCGCCTGCCCTTTAATCGCGGTCGACAAATCTGTGGCTCCACTCGCCATATTCTTGTACAAACGCGTCGGCGGGAAAACTTGGTAAGAATAGCTGAAACCAGCTTTATCGAGTGTTCCAAAAAGAATATCCGCAAGTTCGCCAGTCGGTCTCGCTCCTGTTTGTGTCGTGTAAAGCGGCGGAATTTCAAGATACCCAACTTTGAGTTCTATCAGTTTGTCATCCGCCATGGTTAATGACGAAATGCCAGAGAGAAAGCTGACTAAAACAAGCGTAACAATGAAAAAGCGATTGGTCGGCGCTGCTATCTTGATCTGCATATACGTTGTTCTCAATATATGTTTACAGTCGTCCTGCCTGTTGACTTACTAGTATCATCAACTATCAGTATAGGAGAAAAAAGCGTTTTGCGGGTGCATGCTGCTGATCGAATTGCCGCCTTTGCCACGGTTGTCTAGGTTGCGGGAGCCTGTTTGCGATGCCGGCACAGTGTACGCGCTTATGAGTGAGTTTAACGATAACACTTCGAACGGCGCATTACGCCCGATCGCGATTTAGGCCGCCGCAGGTAAGATAATAGTGCTAATTGTCCGCAGCGGTGAAAGCCAGGGTTTTAACGCGCATTTCCTCGGGTATGGTAATCGCCTTTCTGGCTTCTAAGTCAAATAGAACGGAGGTGCTTTCCAGGGTAGAGGCAACTTCGCTCTTGGACAAATTGTGCATCGTATACAGTATCGTTGTCGATTTCGTTCCCAGTTTCTTAAATTCTGCGACAACTTCCAAAATATCTCCCTCCGCAACTTCTGCTTGATATTCGATAACATGTTTGACGTCAGCCCAGCCGACACGATCTTTTTTAGCTTGCTCGCCACTCCAACCAAAAACTTCGAATAGAAAATGGTAGCTCGCGTCATCAAACATAGCGACATAGTGGCGAGTCGTCATATGGCCCATAACATCACACAGCCAGGGGTGAGCAACACCTTTGTAAACAGAAGTCATGGAGATTCCTTTTTAAGTCAGTTCTTCACTAAAGATATAAATAAACTAGGTAACAACTCTAATCTGCCCAACGGTCAATAGAAGTTCTCGCTGGTGCAGGAATTGTTGAGACAGGTCCATTATCAACGCAGGGATAACCTTTGGATATGGTAACCACAATACCAAAATTACCCGATAGTTTAAAATACAATTTTAGCGGCGTTGGCCCGCGACGTTTCGGTTGCTTGGCAAAGTTCTGAATGTTTTTTTAGATCATTGACCCAAACCAATCTGTCGGTTCCAGCTGCGCTATTCCGAAACAGATATTCCTCAGCGATACGATCATTTGCCCACCGAGCGATCGTTGCAATTTTGAAGCGTAAATTTCTACGGGTAAGTTGCCGCACTTTGCCGTCGGGGAGCATGGTGGGTTGTACCGATTTCTCTTACGAGATACTGATAGCACAGTCCACTCACCGTTGAACAGTTGCCAAAACCAAAACCAAAACCAAAACCAAACATAAAATGAGTCACGACAAATTCAAAGGGTTCAACCAGACATTGAAACTCACCCGGATGTTATGGGACCGGGGCTTCGCAGCGAAAAAATCCGCGGCAGAAGCCGCTGCCCTATTGCATATCGAGTTTTCGCACAGAAAGCCGAGACTCGCTGTTAACGGCTTGGCGCAGAGAAAAAGCATTGCCATCGATGTCGTGTGTGTAGACGATCCAAAATTCGCCGAGTTTAATCGGCTCGCTAACAAACTTCAGGCCCAGCTCGCTCAGACGACGGTACTCTTCTTGTATGTCCCCCACCTCCAGTGAAAAGGAATAACCCATTGCAGTAACATCCCGTTGACCGGTAAATTTTGGCGTAATGGGGTTAACGTACTGCCAAAACTCCAAGGTCTTTGAGGTCTCATTCATTTTGAACCAACCTCCGTCCATATGCACATTATCGATATCGACAATTTCATCGGCTCTGATTTTGTCTTTTAGCGGAGCAGCGCGGTAGGGCAAAAAGCCCAGTACCTGCTGATAAAACCCCATCAGCCTTTCAATATCGTGGGTCGCCATGGCCACCTGTGTCATCCACATTTTTTCTTTATGGGCCCAAACGGCGCGACCAGAATTGGCCAGTACTTTGTCGTCCAATTGCTCAAGCTCTATCATATTGCCTTCGGGGTCGTAGGCGTAACCGTAGGTTACCCCGTAGCCGCCGAGATCAATAGCTTGACCGCCTCTGGACAGCGGCGTAGCACCTGCCTCGGCAAACTTATCCCAACCGGACTCGCTAGCGGGAGACTGAAAGCAGGTGTGGGTCATGCCGGGTCCTTCTGGTGGCATAGTCTGTGGGGTTACGTGTTGATTGTGTTTGAATTCGGTGAGTTCAAACAACATATTGGGCGCCTTTAGCACAGCAACTTCGTAGGAAATATCCGCTCTGCCGAATAATTCATCCGCTTGTTTATTACCGCTAATCTTTTCCCTGCTTACGAGCTCAAAGCCGGTTGCTTGCAAGTAAAACGCCAGGGTTTTATCGAGGTTTTTCACCGACAAGCCAATATGGTTAACCCCCATAAGAGTGGTGGTAGTGTCTTTTATTGTGGCATTTTTGTCTACGTCGATGGCGCTAACCTCCCAGGAAATACATGATATCAGCAGTGCTGACAAAACCCATTGTGTCTTCATTTTTAGTTCCAGTTTGTTGGTAAATCAGAATTCAATACTAATTACTTGCCGTCGATAGAAAATACCAGCATTCCATTACCCGACACCGTTTGCAACACAGCGCTTCACCTACCACGTTGCCCGCAACAAGAAAGCCAAGAGAGGCAGTAATAATTTATGTTCATTCTATTTTTCCTTTGAGACTGGCACTGCAGTAGATTTCAGTTTGAATGACAAAAGCACGTTACCCGGGGCCAGCCCCCATTTATCGTATCCCGGTGTCACCAGGAGGCGATCCCCCACAATAACCGGACCGTCGGAATCAAAAGATCCGCCAAACGCTTCGATACCATTCACCGTGCCAAAATCTTGTCTGGCATTAAATTCCCACAGCACCGCGCCGGTGTCAGCTGAAAAAGCTCTCAGCATGCCGTCGAGGCCGCCTGCGAAAACGACACCCGGCACAACTGTTGCTGCCGCGGACAGGGCAGGCGAACAATTCCACTTCTCGTCGCTGCAGTTATCGTCAGTCAGCGTGCTCCAAAGCGGGTCACCAGTGATGATATCAACCGCATGCAAACCAGATTTAGCAGGTTTGTGGGCATCGCGTTTATAAGCAGACACATCGGAGATCGGCACATAAAGTCGCTCGCGATCGGTTGCCATGCCCCAGTGCACGCCACCCATTATTCCGCCACGACCGACTTGCTTTTGCCACAACATTTTGCCGCCGTTTTCTGGGTCAAATGCGTAGACCCGGCCGGATTTTTGTCCGGCTAAAATAATATCTTTGCCGTCTTTGCCTACCGTCAAGATCGGCGGTGCACCAAAATCAAAATCTGGCCCTGGGTTTTCAGGACAATTCGCGCCCTTTTTTCGACCGCAGGAGCCGTTCCAGGCGTCGTCGAGGGTGACTTGGTTAATCCACTGGATTTCACCAGTTTCAAGTGACATCGCCATGATCGCATCGCTAGTATCGGATGTTGGGCGGCTATAATTTTCACCGGTTCCTACATAAAGAAAACCACGTTTTGTATCGATCGTGGGACTCGACCAAATTGGCGCACCGGACGGCCCATATCTTTTAGCACCGACAGTGTTTAGACCTTGAAGTTCGGGTTTTTCCGTTGTGAAAGTCTGCCAGATTGTCTTCCCGGTATTTTTATCCACGGCAATAATTGAACCCCGAAAAACACAACACTCATATTTCGGATTAGCAGCCAGAACAATTTCAAGTGACGAAACAGGCACAAAAACCTTGTCGCCGTGCAACACCATAGAACCGGTCATCGTTGCGGCAGGATGAGGGTCTGCCTCGCGCTTCCAAAGCAGCTGCTGTGACGCAATATCAAAGCCATAAATATTTCCGTCAATATCACCAAAGTATAGATGTGCGGCATTGCCCGCATCATCTAGATCAGCCGAAATGGCACTCCTGACTTCAGCTGCAACCGAAAATTCCCACTCGACGCACCCTCGCTCAAGATCAATCGCCTTTATGGAAGCATCAGCGGAACCGATATAGATCGTGCTCCCAACAACGGTGGGCTGTGAGCGAACACGAGTGGCATTGGGAAAGGCAAATATCCAATCGAGCGTCAAAGTCCCAACATTCTCTTCACCGATATTCGTGTCCCTGAGCATCCGCTCATTAGACAGGCCAAAGCCCCAGCTTTTCGTGTTTGCGGAGATCATTTTCCGGCTCGCATCACGAACATCTCCACAATAATAGGAGTCTGCTTTAGCGACTGTTGGCTTCACCCCAAGAAATGATGCGATCAATGCACGCTCATCTTTTGTCAGGTGCCCGGCTTGTCCGGCCATAATACCTTTATCAAGAGCGCTGAAAATATGATTTACCGTCAGCCGTTTTAATGCAGATTTTAACGGTGCCTCACTAACGCCACCACTATGGCAACCAGCGCAATTTTGTTGATACAGCTTATAGCCTTTTGACAATATATCCTCGGCATATACGGCTTCGTTAGGAAGAGAGAACGCCCCCAAGATCAGAGCAGCACTCATTCCTAGCAGACGTGTTCTGAACCAACAAACACTACTTCTGGATCGCATATATGCAAATTCCTCTAAGATACCTGTCATAAAAGTAAAGCCATACTGAGCTAAACAGTCACCTACTCTCTGCTAGAAATGTACGTGACCGGTACTGCCGCCATCTACAACTAGGTGTGCACCATTGACTAAGCTCGCCATCGGGCTGGAGAGAAAGGTGACAACTTTAGCGATTTCGTCAGGCGTACCCAGGCTGCCTCTTGGATTTCTTTTCAGCACATGCTTGAACGCATCGGGATTGTTAATACGTAAATTATCCCAGTTACCACCCTCGAAGATTATGTCGCCGGGTGATACCGCGTTTACCCTCACTCCTTCCTTGAACAAGCTCATAGAGAGTGTTTTCATGTAATGAGTCATGGCCGCTTTAGCAGCACCATAGGAGGGCAACTGAGGCGTACCGATAACGCCTGCCATCGAACTGATATATATAATCGATCCCGCGCTTGATTGTTTTAGCCAGGGAAGCGCCGCATCAATACTCGACACAGTGGACAAGATATCCGTATTGACAGTCTTTTCCCATTTACGGGACATGGGACTCACATTAGCGACAAAAATATCAATTCCGCCCAGTTCACCGGCGACCCCGTTGAGCCACTCCTGAAAGCCGGACTGATCCGTTATATCCACCGCGCCACCGATAATTTTTCCTGGGTACTGCGCTAACTCAGCAAGAGTTTCATTAACTTTTTCCTGGCGGCGGGAGCAAACAGCAACATCCGCCCCCTCTCTGGCCATTGACGTAGCGATGGCTTTACCAATACCTGCTGTACTGCCGGTGACGACAACTTTTAGTCCTTTCAAACCTAGATCCATTTCTCTTACCTCTGTTTTTGAGTAAATTCTATAATCGCACACTACATATTATGTCGTCTTGACAGCTCGAGTATCTCTTGGTTGGAGACGTTAATAGCAACAACGAGCCGATCAGAGTGGATGCTGTCACATTGTCTCGCTCAGGAAAGCAAGCACCATACTTTATATTGAACAATTGGTCAATAAGGCCTGTTTCTGCCATGCTATATTAACCAATAAATCAGTAAATCAGTAAATCAATAAATCAATAAATCAATAAAATAAAGCGAGTCTTTTAGCGTCCCGTGCTCCGATGTTCACAGAGATTA
>CAJVZD010000059.1 GCA_913019905.1 uncultured Cellvibrionales bacterium | reverse complement strand
ATTTTGTTATTTTGTTGCTTATAGCTCTGCATTCCCAAATTCCTGTTGCCGCAGACCATCAGAGATTCAAACTAATCAAACCTAATTAGCAGTTAACAACTGTATTAAGCTCTAAAAAAAGCGCGAGGATTCTACTGTCTATAATCAACTGGACCTGTCGCCCCGCCTCTCTCTTAAGTTGAACAACATAGAGACCAACATGTTTGCGTGGGTTTCGACAACGCTATCCTGCCGGGATTCAACGCCAAACAACAATCGGCATTCAGGCTCAAAGGAAAAAATCGTTGAGCTGGCGCTCGTCATTATGTAATACCAATGTACAAAGGATTTATCATCAATTCCAAGACTTATCCCAACCAGCTCCCGCATGGTTTGTGCGGCGCCTTTGATCTTAGTGTCAACCAGATAACGAATCCGCCAGGTATCTTGCGGAGCTTCTTGCGCCATCATCCGGCTTACCTCGGGGTGCTTAGCGTGAAAGCGCACATGAAAACGCACGAGAAAAGCTAGTCGCTCTTGTTCAGAAAGTTCTTCGGCAATATCCCTTCGCCGCTCAAACTCCGAGCCCATCAGACCGAAGATTTCGTCAGCAACCGCTCGCCACAGAGACTGTTTGTCAGTGAAATGATACGTCAGTAACCCGCGCTGAACATCTGCAGCGTTTTCGATATCACGGACCGTTATACCTTCATAACCCTGCTCCGAAAAAATTAGCGTGGCAGCGGCCATCAACTTGGCTCGGGTGATTTCAGTGCGTTCTTGTTTTTTCCGAGAAGGCTTGCCGGCTACTGCAACGGGCTTTTTAGCATTTTCCGGCATAAATGAGTTTTCCTGATTAATGGGATTGCGCAGAGCATTGTAAGTCATTAAACGTCGCTTCGAAATATATTAAATATTAGTAATCTTACAAATAAATATCTCTTAATTTTGCACTGGAGCATATTTAGAGGTTAATATTGGCAAAACTTGCCCTCCTCGCTACAGCGATACAGGACGATTGAGGTTTCCACCAAATTAGAATAACTACTAGCTGGACGTTCTCCGTTACAGGGGAACATTCACCGATCGATAGGACTTAACTGGGCGCGAGCTAAAAACGCCTATTTTTAACCAGGGGAAAAAATCAATGTTCAGAATAAACAAATTTCACGCGGCCTTAGCCGGGTCAATACTCGCTACGGCGACTACCAGTCCCGTCTTTGCCCAAGACAAAAATGGTCTCGCTATTGAAGAAGTCTTTGTCACTGCAGAAAAACGTGATTCATCGGTACAGGATACGGCCATCGCCATTACCGCATTTGATAGCGAAACCATGGACGATTTAGGCGTAGCGGGTGCAGGCGATATCGCTAACTATACTCCCGGCATGACTTACAACGGAAGCCCCAACCGAATCTTCATTCGTGGAGTGGGTCGAGTCGATAACTCATTGGGTTCCGAGCCCGGTGTGGCGATTTATAAGGACGGAATCTATACAAACGAAGCGACCGCTGTTTCCGATAACTCTTTCTTTGTTGACCGAATCGAAGTTTTGCGCGGACCACAGGGGACGCTATACGGTCGTAATGCTATTGGGGGCGCTGCGAGTATTGTATCAAAGCGGCCTACCGAAGAATTTGAGGGTGAAATAAGAGCGGGAGCATCCAGTTATGGCGGCCAAGTGATTGGTTTATCCGCATCCGGACCTATCACCGACAATTTGAGATATCGGATCGCGGCGGAAAAGACCGGCAACGATGGTTGGGTCAAAAATATTTCTGGAGCGGGCAATCAAAACGACAGTGATTTCCGTCGCGTTGAAGCGCAATTGGAATGGGACATCTCCGATGACATCAATTTGTGGGTTTCGTATAGCAAATCAGATGTCGATAGCAACATGAATGGCGCAATATCCTTGGACCCTTACAATACAACTAGCCCGGGTGCTCCGGTAGGCGATTTCAGCTCTGATTTTCAGCAGCTGGTCCCCAATGCTGCACTTGGCTACACCACTGTTCGGCCCAGCGTTAAAGACATTCACACCACGAATAAAAACGAATCGGGTTATATAAAGACCCCTGCTAACTCGGTTACGTCTCACATTAGCTGGGATACAGAATCATGGCAGTTTAAGTACATTTTCGGGACGAGCAGTTACGAATACGAATTCCTTAACGATTTCGACGGTACTGATCGACAAGATATTCAATATCTCAATTACATCGCTCAGTTCGAAAACTATGACCAGCACGAATTACAAGCGATATCCCACCTAGGTGGTGACGTTGAATTCATTTTTGGACTATTTAAATACCACGATGAAAACGAGCAGCCCTACGACTTATATTCACCGACCAACCCCGTGCTGCAAAATCCTGTATTCATGGACTTTTCCGGTGCTGTCTGTGGCTGTATTATCGACAGTCCTCCTAATCCACAAGGCCTTTATTATCATCAGTTAGGCAACCTTGAAACCGATTCAGAAGCGGTTTACGGTCAAATGGACTACCAGATCAACGAAACCTGGCATCTTGCTGTGGGTCTTCGGTATTCGAAAGATGAAAAAACAGGCTACGAAGAACAGCGTATTATTTTTGACGGCCAGGGAACTTACGCCTATATCGCAGGGCTTACAGGCCTTCAGTGGTATAACGCCGCCGGTCCGCAAGCGCGCGTAGCATGGGATTTCAGCAACGGCATGGTGTCGGCTACTCACACTGACGACTGGACTTCTTTTGACGGTTCAATTGGTATCGACTTTCAACCTACTGATGATTCGCTCTATTACGCCAAGGTCGCAACGGGCTATAAGTCAGGAGGCTTCCGATTGGGAAGTATGCAAGCTGACCAAGGTGTCGAACCTGAAACATTGTTAGCTTACGAAGTTGGTATGAAGCAAACATTTAATGACGTTGTACAAGTTAACTTAGCGGCCTACTTTTACGATTACCAGGATATGCAAGTACCTGTTGCAGCCATTATTAACGGCGTTAACAATACCTTGTTCTTGAATGCTAAAGAAGCTGAACAGTTTGGTTTGGAAATCGACGCTCAATGGTTAGTCAGCGAAAACCTAACGTTCTTCTCAACCTATTCTTATATGGATACGGAAATAGGCACAATGGGCGTACCCGTTATCGACACCACTGATCCCATGCCGGAAGCATCTTTATTAAAAGGCAACGAATTACTGAAGGCGCCGCCGCACAAGTTTACTCTGAATAGTCAATACACTTGGTATCTAAGCAATAATGCTAGCATCGGTGCAGTGGCCTCTTATGTGTACGTCGATTCGCAATGGTCAACCATATTTAATGTTGACTCCTTGGAAGTTCCGTCGACCAATCGTGTCGATTTCCGCATAACTTACAGAGGTCCCGAAGACAAATTGCGTGTCAGTGCCTTCGTGCGCAACGCTACAGATGAAGATATTATTGAAAGTATTAGTCGCTCGGGCCCCTATTTTAACAATAGCCGTTCGGCTTCCACACAACCACCTCGTTGGAGCGGTATCGAAGTTAACTATCGGTTCTAACACTAATCAGCAGTTCCTCTAATCTAAGTCGGCTTGTTGAAAACCTCGCCGGCTTTTTTTTCGCAAGTATCCGGGGAAGATGGTCACAAACCGCCCTCCCGCTCTTTTTTGAAAGTTTCACCAATGACCATCAAACCAAAAATTTCAAAAAATGCCTGATCGCCACCTTCACAGGCAAGATAAAACGCCAGCACACAATCGCTTACTTTGGTTTTTGTAGGGGTATCTCCGTCACTCGTTACCCTTTCTAATCATCGCGGGTCCCGAATGCACGCCTGTTTACACTAGGATTGTCCTGCATTACCTCTAGAACTGAATTCTTCACCTATAACAAATACTCGACTAAACTATTAGGATGATATTTTCGAACAATGGCAAGACACAGTAGAAAATAGGGTTTCACATATGTCAAAGCACACATTGTTATCGATATTTTCATCGGCCGCCCATTACCGGTACAACTCATGTGTTTCCTGAAACTAAATTCTGAAGCTAAACTACAGAGTTCATCAATGGAAAAATACCTTCCAGTAAACCACTAGCGTCGGCGCAGCACTTTACCTTATAAAAATAACTTAAGTGGAACAGAAAATGACTCAAAAACTAATCATGTCTCTATTTGCAGTGATAATAATCGGCGTTTTTTCTGGATGCGACAAAAGCGACGGAGAAAAGACTGGCGACGCCCTCCCCCAAACAAAATCAGATTCGGCTTCAGCTTCCGTAATTGATGAAGAAACTTATCGGCGCCATGTGGCCACATTAGCGTCAGACGAGTTTGGCGGGCGCCGACCAAACTCAAAAGGTGAAGAGCTAACGGTTGATTATTTGGTTAGCACTTTTAAATCGCTGGGGCTTTCACCCGGTAACGGCGATAGCTATATACAAAAAGTTCCGCTTATTTCTGTTGAAGTGACTAACCGGCCAGCGCTAACGATTAACGATAATAAAGGCAATACTCTGGTACTGGAATACGGAAAAGAACAAGTCGTGTCTACCCGCAGGCAAATCCCCGACAGCGAACTGCTCAATAGCGAAGTGGTATTCGTAGGTTATGGCATAAACGCTCCAGAGAGAAACTGGAATGACTACGCAAACGTCGATGTCAAAGGAAAAACAGTTATTGTATTGATCAACGACCCCGGCTTCGCAACCCAAAATCCCAATCTGTTTAATGGCAATTCAATGACCTACTACGGACGCTGGACCTATAAATACGATGAAGCCGCTCGACAAGGGGCGACTGGCGTTATTATTATCCACGACACGAAACCGGCAGCCTATCCATGGGCGACAGTAGAAAACAGTTGGATTGGCCCCCAGTTTGACATAAGACGTCGGGATCAGGGCAAAGATCTGGCCGCCGTCGAAAGCTGGATTAACAAGGAAAAAGCGACAGCACTTTTTGAAATGGCCGGAATCGATCTGACCGCAATGTATCAACGCGCACAAACCCCCGGCTTCGAAGCGGTAGAAATGAACTTAACCGCCTCTACATCCTTAAAGACTCAAACAAATGAGGTGGTCTCAAAAAATGTTGCGGCACTTATTAAGGGGAGTGAAAAACCCGAAGAGATTTTTGTCTATATGGCACACTGGGATCATTTGGGAATTGATGCCTCAGCCGCTGGGGACGGCATTTTCAATGGTGCATTTGATAATGCAACCGGCACAAGTGGTTTACTGGAGCTCGCTGCCGCTTTTTCAAACCTTAAGTCTTCCCCGCGACGGAGCGTTTTATTCCTGGCCGTCACTGCCGAAGAACAGGGTTTACTTGGATCACATTACTATGCAGCAAACCCTCTATTCCCTCTCCAAAATACCGTCGCAGGCCTCAACATGGACGGACTCAATAATATCGGAGCCACTCACGATGTTACTGTCATTGGGTATGGATTTAGTCAACTTGATGGCGTCGCTGAAATCGAGGCTAACAAACAAGGCCGTGTTTTGGCCGCTGACCGCGAAGCCGAAAAAGGCAAGTATTTCAGGTCAGATCATTTTGAACTCGCAAAACTCGGTGTACCAATGATGTATCTAAAGGGAGGTTATGATCACAAAGAGAACGGCCTCGACTACGGTTTAATGAAATCTGCTGAATACACAGCAAATCATTATCATCGGGTATCCGATGAGTACCATGCAGATTGGAATGTCAGCGGAGCGCTTGACGATTTGCAGCTGTACTTTCAAATAGGTACCGCAATTTCAAATGGCTCGGACTGGCCAAATTGGAATGATGGATCCGAATTTAAGGCTTTAAGGGATGCTCAAAGAACACCGCATTGAGAATAATACAAAGGAACATGATCCTGCTTGTATGTTTAGAGAGGGAGCAAAATTACTGCCATACATTTTTTCTTCCCAGCAAAGAATCAACAAATAGAACTTTGTGAATAATTGTTATTCCAGACAGGAAAACTACTAGATGACAATTATTCAGAGTAACGAAAAGTAAGACAATCCGATTGTCCCGCGGAGACATCCCATTGGTTGATTCTCTCGATTCCGTCAATTGATCTCACTTTCATTCTTGCGTAGATTCAAATAGAAAGTGCATCATCTATTGTAAATATTTTGTGTAAATCGAAGTGAGTTTCTTACTCTTTTTTAGTTTCTCGAAATTTCGGTTAAATACGTCCCTCGCTTCTTTGCTTCGAAAGAAAAACCCGCAGTAATTTTTGCCGAAGAGCGGAAACTTATCGATGCTTTGAGTGGTATCGATTTGTCCGTCACCGGCAACCTTTGCGCGAAAGTAATTGAATATTTCCAAATCCATTTGCGCCACATCCACTCGTTCAGAAAACAACATTTTGATCTGCGTTTGCTGATCGTGGGTTTCGATATATTCGGGATTATTAATGGCCATTTGCAGATAATCGCCACCGATTGTAGACGTTGCGCCCTGCCATGCGAGAACGCTCAAGTCCTGTAGGTCCTTGATCTCCTTCAAATGCATGTTTTTCTTTGAAAGTACAAACGCAAAATTCTCGTAAGCATAGGCAATAATTGAAAGATAACCGACCAGCCCCTCTTCCTCGATAACGTTTGGATTGATGTCTGTCACAACGTCTATTTGTCGGTCTCTGTAAGCTTTTAGCCTGCGTGCATAGGGATAGTAGTGAGGAGTTATTTCGTAGCCATCGGATTCGAGACTTGCCCTGGCAATATCAATCAGAATGCCTTCGCCGCTTTCCTGAAAAACCCAAGGGCGCAGCGAATTACCAAAGCCAATTTTTAGAACGTCGGCACTAAGGCTCGGAGCGTTTAGAGTCAAAATTGATAGTAGCGTTATCAGTAGATACGTCATAATTCAGGTGCTTCGTTATATACGACTTTATCAAGTATAGCTCATACGTTCACTGCTTATTACGAAGAACTGGATAGCCTACTATTAGAATATTATTCTTGAACTAAAAGAGGCTTTCTCCATAACGATTATAAAGAAAGCCACACACCAAAAGAGAGCTCTCGACCTCTTCCCGGAAGACCAGACGGCAATCCACGCGAAGTTACATAGGATTGATAGTCTTCATCGAATATATTCTCAACCTTGCTATAAATCTGCCACTGTGCATTTATTTGATAACTAAACTTGGTGTCGAATCGCCAAAAATCGGCGACATAAATATCGTCTACAAAGTCGCCGCCGTCAGCTTCCCGCGAGAGAACTTTGTCGCGATAAAAACCATTGATACTCCAGTTCCATGGCCCCCTATTATAATTCATACTCGCTGAAAATAGGTTTTGCGCGGCACCGAGTTCCTGATATTTCGAAAAATGGCTGTAACTGGTCCGCAACAATGTGGAGCGACCAATCTGCACATCCAATTCCAGCTCAATACCCGACAGATTCCGTGTACCTGTATTGACGGGCAAAAGCGCGTTAAACCCCGGTACCGGTTCACGTATTTTGACCTGAATTTCGTCTGACACTGTACTATAAAACCATGTCGCACCCACTTTAAGATCAGTCCAATTCCGCTGCCATACCAGATCCAGTGTATCGACATACTCCGCATTCAAATTTTTGTTTCCTACCACAGAACTGCTAAATTCAGCGTTGGTATCCACGATACTTGGAGCACGAAAAGCTTGACCATATAACAACTTGAAAAACTGTCCTTTACTGTGTTGATAGACCAAACCACCTCGAAAACTGGTACTACCGCCGACATCCTTGTAGCTATCGTGACGTAAGCCCGTCGTTAGTTCCAGCGCGTCAGTAATCCGAAATTGATCTTGAATATAAACTCCATAGCTTTCACGCTCAAACGGTAACAATAGATCTAATCTGACGCCCCCTGGTAGGAAATACCCGGATTGAATACCGGTCGTCGATGGAACTAGTACGGCACCATCACTCGACTCCAATAACCCAGCGTCCCAATTTCCCTGAAAAACATTTCGTCCGGTCTTTTCCTTTTGAAACATAAGGCCATATAGAATCTTATGTCGATCATGGACCAGCCAGGTCACATCAATGCCAATTCGACTACTATTCGCCTTCCTTTTGTTACCCCCAATATAATCAACGGACGAGCCATCAGTCCAACCAAATAAAGAGGTGGCCGCGACAGCTGCAGGCATTAAAAGCACCAACTCGTCCTGATCGGAAGAAAGGTACTCCGCTGAAATATTCGCGGCTAAATCTTCGGCTATTTGCCAGTCATAGGTTGCGCTATAAGAACGTGCTTCGCGCTTCATTTGATTAATTCCGTCCCCTTGAATCCCACCTTGAATAAAGTCACTAAACAAATGGGATCCGAGTCCGGCGCGCAAAGTAAGTCCGCCAAGGGAAAGGTTCAATTGTGCTGTTTTTAAACGCTTTGGATCTCTTGTAGGCAGCTTTTCGCCAGCAAATGTAAAAAAGGGAGAAAAGTCGTCTCCATTATCTCGATAATCTCGAAAAAATCCGGAAATCTTATTGACACCGAACGTATGCGAAAATTGAAAAAGGCCTTCTTTTAAGCGATTTTCTCCGGCTCGAACTTCAATTTTGGATTTTCTCTCTTCCGTGATGACATTGATAACACCAGAAAAGGCGTTGGAACCATAGATAGCTGACCCTGGTCCTCGTATGACTTCCACCTGCTTTACATTAGCCAGACTCATTTGCGGAAAGACGAACAAAGACCCACTGACTACAGGGTCATTCACCCGGTTACCATTAACCATAATGAGCACATCAGGACCATAGTTGTTGATTCTTCGACCCCTGAAAACAGCGACGTTACTGCGCGCCGTGTCTTCCTGGCTAACGAACACTCCGGGAATAAAATTCAGAAGATGATCGAGATTGGTGATTCCCATCCGATCAATTTCTTCTGCGGTAAAAACCGTCACAGTCGCCGGCGCATCTCCCAAGGACTCTTGGGTCTTCGAGGCGACTTTGATTTCGACTGCCAATAACTCTTCAAGAGTCATCGCAAATAGATCTGCGGCATTTGCCGATACACTATTGACGGACAAAATAATAAGAAAAAATGGTCTAATTAATGTTGCCATACACACAGCATCTACTATTTATGATATGGAAAATATTCTATTTCTCCGTAACTATAGCAGCTACCGCAGGGCTTGTTTGTCGATCTACATTATTTGTTGCCTCTGCGTCAAAGTAGTTATGCCTGCTCACAGCAATTTATTGAAAAATGATAACCGACTAACACTTTCGATAAGATAAATCCCCCTTAGTAATTGTGGACATTGGCGATACCGTAAATTGGGTTCTGTAAATCGAGCAATGGGAAGATTAGGGAGATGTGAAATTAATGATGTAGGCCCGCATTTTTTCATTCACGCTCAGACTTCTTTATCCGAGGGATCAAGTTTTACTAAATCCAATTGAAGAACACGCCTGGTGTCGTTCTGTCAAACTGAGTGACCTATGGGTAGGCGGCGAACATAGAACACAACAAAATCGAGATGCAATTGTTCAATACACGTAATGTACAGGTCTCTAAAAATGAAGATGGAAAAACCACGATCGAATAATCACTGATGATTTTCAGAAAGCGAACATCGATGGCGCCTGAGTCAGAACCCAATTTATATTTGTCAAACCGATGAAAGCAGACGGCTTTTAAATCTTTAAACTCGATGTACTCATTGTGCGGAAACGTCCTGGGTCGATAACACCTCAGAGCGACCCGCCTTTCTTAATAAAGCCATGCAACTAAAAAGAACTGACAATGCGATCAAACCGGAGGCCGAATAGATAGGCAATTCCGCGGGACCAAAGATGACGAAGGCAGTCATCAGCACAACCCTTACAATCTCGATTTTAGTTGCGTAGGTTTTTGTCCCGGTAATACTTCCAATCGCAACAGCATATAACACCAGCAGCAGGGCATGACTACAAAGCAGGGAATAGGTCATACTCTGGGCCATTGGAGAAAACCACATAAAATAGCTGAGTAAAATAAAATAGTGGCCGAGGACTGCAACTCCCGCCGCCTTGTCGAGCTTCGGGCCGTAAGGTTGAAAGTTGTCAAGGTTCGTTTTCTGACGCGGGAACTGCTCCGCGACATCTGCTGGACGCCAACCATTTCTCGACCATAAAACTCGAAATCTATCACTCTTTGACTTGGTGCGAAAAGCGTCCTGTACCATACCAACGTAGATGTGAATATTCGCCCAGACCGGGTTCCAACTGTTCAGAGGAGTACGTAGACCGTAAATGGGAGGATCGCTTTCATCTTCTTCGGCATAAGTACCAAAGAGTCGGTCCCAGATAACTAGCAAACCGCCGTAGTTTTTGTCGACATACTGCGCATTTTGAGCATGGTGAGCGCGATGATTGGACGGAGTGATCATGAACCATTCGAAAAAGCCAAGCTTGGGAATATGCTGGGTGTGGATCCAAAACTGGTAAACCAAATGTCCTGACGCAATGGTTACATACATGTACAGGGGAATACCGAAAAAGAAGCAGGGAATATAAAAGACCCAGGTAAAGAAAAGTCCAGTTCCCGTCTGCCTAAGAGCTGTAGACAGGTTGTAATCTTCACTTTGGTGATGGGCGACGTGCGCGCCCCAAAAAAATTGGCGTTCGTGACTAATCCGATGAAACCAGTAGTAACATATATCGTAAATCAGTAAAGCGGCTACCCAGTGTAGTACTGAAGACTGTTGAAAGTGGAAAATCGCCCAGTTATGCTCGATTTGATAAAAGACGTAGCCACTGACATTGATAAATACCAATTTACTCAGTGTGCTGATCATCCCCATACTCAGACTATTGATACTGTCGTTAATCCGATAAGTATTGTTTTTGCGGATAAACCCCCAACCGAGCTCGAGCACAATCGAGAGTAGGAAAAAGGGTACTGCGTAGGCGACGATATCCATAGAAAAGCTCGGTAATTAAACTACACCGCTATTTTACCGGACTCGTTTGGACAGTGCTATATTCACCGTGAAGAAACTCTTTATCTATGGAGAACAAGAAAGGAACGATTTGATGATATTGGACATTCAGCAGCAGCCGTATTCGAAATAAAATGATAATGTTTATCGCGAGCCTCTCTTCAACTGCCTAAAAACGTACCAATATCTGGAGTATTGAAACTTAGAAGCACCCTGTTTCCAGCATGCTAAATGCGTTAGCTTTCAGGTAAAAAGCTAACGCTTTTCATTTACGACTTAGGCACGACTTGCTGTCCGACCCATAGACTAGCTGTACAATCGAGTGTGGACTGAAAATGCCGTCCGAGCATTGCGCCGCCATCGGATTTCAAAAAGGCAGCGCGCTTTGCGGCCCAGGCTGAAACATTATCATGCACGCCATAGAGGAATACATCAGGTGAGTTTGATCCCGGTGTCATAGGCGTCGACATAAAGAGAAGGGAGTTTTTGTATCCTGGTATACTTCCCAACACACCTTTAATATGCGCCTTAAGATCATTCATGTTATCGGGCTGAACGCCTGCTTTCATCATACAAGCGTTGGATGAAATAATCGCCGGTGGATTTGCCACCGGAGAATCTCCGCCCGCAAATATTGTCTCTCGACTTGCCAGTGATGATTTACAGCTCATAACCGAATTAAACCGTTCGATAACCGATGTCATCGCGGAAGAGCTATTGAACGCATCAGCTTGTGTCCCGAATTCCATCAAATCCTTATAATTATTGAACCACAAAACATCGTAATCCAAGCTGCTTTTATAAGGTGTCCAGACAAAAGCGTCTGGTGTCGCTATTCCCGCTTTTTTTGCTTGTTTGAGGTAGTAATCCCTAGCAGACATCACATCATCAATGTTCTTTCCTTTTAGGAAATTACAGACATAAATTTCACGAATATCGGCTTGAACAGTACTACTAAGAACCAGCAGTATTAGAGTAAAGGTAGTGCATAGAAGTTTGAACAATTTCATCATTTTTCTCCTTGTTGAGTGAAATCATCAAGGGAGCTTTTAAGAAGGTACTGCAAAACCCCTGTTATTACATAATAGAGACTCAACCCTTACTCTCCTTGACAGTATTGTCAGGTAATCGGGAGAGAATTGCTAGTGATTTATTATAATAACTGCACATATATTGTTCACAATATTGGCCGACTCGAAATGTTAAAATTTGACTAAATGTACAAGTGCTTCAATCCCAAAAACTGCAGACTATCGATAAGGCTTTTTCGGCCGCATCAAAATTTCCGGCTGTCAGCGTTTCGGTAGCGTTGTTGAGTTGGGTCACAAGATGCAATTCTTCAGTTGCGGATAAATCATTTTGCATCACCGCCGTACTAACTGAACGAACTGCTTGTTTGATCAAAGCATTTACTTGAAGATGATCATCATTAGCCGCCGATGGATTGTTCCAGTGCCAGGGTATTAAGTTAATTAGACGTGCGTGAGCCGCACAACTCGCGTCTCGAACAAGTAAGTCTGTTCGAATAGCTTTATAGTGACTGATGCCACCGATCAATGATGGTGTTTGACCAGGAAAAAAAGCTCGCCCCAATGCTCTCCTAACGGGAGAATTCGCAGTGTATATGTCACCAAAGGGGCCAATGCTGGAAACGGAAACCGACTCCTCTCTACCCGGAGAAAAAAAACGAAGTTCGCCCGTTTCTCTATCGAGTAGGCCCATCCCTGTCGCTAACATCACTTCTTGGCCGAACAATGAAAGCCCGGTACCGACGCCGATGACGATACCGTTTGCCGTGATGGTTGGTGTCAGTGTATTAAACTCAAAATCGGAAGACCAGGCGTCAAGATTAGCGGTCCAGATTAATTCAGCGCTGTCATTACTATCTAATATTTTAAAGACATTGCTACGAGAAACAGCATAAATTTCACGATTGTCTGGCGAAATAGCGACCGACGCAACAATTTTTTCACCGAGATCCAAACGCCACAATTCATTCAAATGTGCATCGAATGCAATCACATTGTTACTGCCGTCGGATACAATTATGCGATTACCGTCAGCGCTCACCGATGGCGTTGATCCTGTTCCGCCGACAAAAGACTTGTAGCCATTAACGACAAGACTGAATTGATTATCTTCCCCGCTCAAAGAGAGTCGATACAGTGCGCCGAATTCTGAGGCGTTATCAAGATGACCGTCATCTCCATCGGGTGCAGTAGCTGCAATATAGATGTTGCCACTATTAGGATCGATGGCAAAAAAGTTGGAGACGTTCGCACCTCCTCCAAGAATAGTATCGACAAGTGTTGTAAAAATGCTCTGGCCGTTATGTAGTTTGCCGAACGCCTTATCTGTTTCTCTATCCCCGGCTTTGAGGATCCAGTTAGCTGGTCGAGTATCACTCGGTACAGTCACGGCACCCGGAAGCAGCTGCAATAGCCCGCGACTTACGCCGGTCATGCGATCCATTGCAAAAATGTGACCATCGGCAGTAATAGCGACCACAGAATCGGTTTGAGGGTGGTAATTCATCCCGAACGAATGTGTGTTCTTGGTTTTTTCAAGGTTTGCAGCTAACCCAGTCGGCGTAACCCACAAAACGTTGCCAGCAGTATCTAACGCCATAACCTCGGTGTAGGTCGCATGATAAATAGCGCTGGCCTTAGAATCAGGGTCATCGAGAATAAGAACCGCACCACTACCTCCATTGATGCCATTACCTGGTATTGTCCAGCGGCGCTCGCCAGTGTTACCGTCTAGCGAAACTAATGAGACGTCTTCTTGCGGATTTAGAGGGCTAAAATATAAATTGCCATTATTATCAAAAGTTGGACCTTCAGGTATGTACATCGATTCTTCGGCAATCCAGTCCAACTCAAACATCGGCGCCGCCGCTATCCATAGATTGTCACTGTTGCTGGTATCTCCGTGTATCGTTTTGAAGGAAATAGCTTGGGGAATTATTGAATAGTCACGGTTACCCGCCGTACGTATTCCCAAGGGCTGCCACTGCGTTTTTTCCGGTGGTGGGAAATCGTTAGCTGTTGGGACATGACACGCCACCAGTGTCGACAGAGCAATGGACGCAAATATCATTCGTAAAAGAAGAAGATGCATTATTTTTTTACTGACATTTTTTCTAGCTTGCGAAAATTTTTGTGATCTTCTCTTGGAGTTGTTGCGGGGTAAAAGGTTTAACAATATAAGCATTGACGCCTTTTTTGGCAGCGTTAATCACCACACTTCTTTCAGTTTCTGCCGTAACCATCAATACGGGTATATGCTTCAATCCATCATCATTCCTGATATTTTCGAGTAGCTCCTGCCCATTCATATTAGGCATATTCCAGTCCGAGATAACGAAATCAAATGTCGCATTACGCAATTTTCTTAGTGCCTCAACACCATCTTTCGCTTGCTCTGTACCACTGTACCCGAGCTCACTCAAAATATGGCAGATTACACTGCGCATCGATGCCATGTCGTCCACCATAAGAATCTTCATAATCTGGCAATTGTTCTCCGTGATTTAAAAATGAACAAAAAAGAAAAACGGTTCGTTCCCATACTCTACCTCAAACCATGCTCTTTAAACAGTTCCTTCATCAATCTCTTAACTGTAGCAATCTTCAATCTTTCAGTCGATTGACCGATGCTTTGCTCTTGAATAACGACTAATCACTCCGCAGGTCTTCGGCGTTTCAACCTTATCAGCGCTCCGACTAGATAGGACAAAAGCCCCGCAACCAGGCCAGTGACAATCGCCTCGGTGGCCACGTCACCAAAAGACCCGGGATGGACATAGTAGTCCACAACGGCTGTGAACATCCCTAATAGTAACGGCATTGCCCAACTACTATTCGCTCGAGCCAACAGACTCACTGTGAATGCCAGAACACCAGCAACCACGCCAGTTTGAGTAGCAATGAGTAAATGGCTGGCTGTCAAAGCTAAAACATTACCTTGCACCATCGCCAATAGACAGGCAACGGTAGATTCCGAAACACCCTCAACGAGGGACTTGGTGTTTTCTTTCACCGTAGTCCCTTTACTGAACATTATTATTTTGTTAACTGATTTATTCATTCAAAAACTCTTCGCTAATAAACCGCGATGACTCATGTAGATTGGATAGACTAAGTCACCGGCCAATCGGATTAAGCTGACTTCAATAAGTTGTTACTCCTTCCGGATAAATTTCGTCGAGAGAACTTGATAAACCGTTTGCCATGACTACTCTAGCATGAAACCGCTTCAACTCTCTTGGCTCTTTTACGCCACAAGAATGGGCAATAACACCGACTTCGTGCATCATATTTTCCGCGTAATGCGCGACTCTTTCCGTTTTGTCCGCCACCACTAATCCACGTTGTAAGTCTTTATTATGGGTGGCTATTCCGGTCGGACAGGTGTTTTTATTGCATTGCAGAGACTGAATGCATCCTAAAGAAAACATAAATCCGCGAGCGGAGTTACAAAAATCCGCGCCCATGCAAAGTGCCCAGGCAACGTCGGCGGGATTAATCATTTTTCCAGAGGTAAAAACTTTAATTCGATCTCTCAGCCCATGCCTTTTTAAAGTATCGATTAGCAGCGGTAAACTCTCCCTAATAGTCAGACCCATGTCATCCATCAAGGTCATCGGAGCTGCTCCAGTGCCGCCATCGGCACTGTCAAGGGTAATAAAATCCGGCGCAGACTCGATACCTCGGGCTAGTATTTCCTCGCACAGAGAATTAATCCAGCCATAGGCACCGACGACAGCTTTAAACCCTGTGGGTTTTCCTGAAACCTCACGTATACGGTCAATCAAATCCAGCAACTCACCGTTGTTGTTAACGTCGGGATGCCGGTTAGGGCTTATCGCATCCTCGCCAATCCGGATTCCGCGAATTTTTGCGATATCAGCGGTTACTTTCTCTCCCGGTAAAATGCCACCCTTTCCAGGCTTAGCGCCCTGAGACAATTTCAATTCGAACATTTTGATTTGTTCATGAGCAGCCATTTCCGCGAGTTTACCTTCGTCCAAATTACCGTCCAAATCACTGACACCGTTTTTTGCCGTGCCGATCTGGAAAATAATGTCGGCACCGCCTTCCAAATGATAGGGCGATAGACCACCCTCACCCGTATTCACCCATGTTCCCGCTTTCTTCGCACCTCCCGACAGCGCTAAGATAGCTGGCTTAGAAATCGCACCATAACTCATTGCAGAAACACCAAAGAAAGAAGACGTGGTATAGGGAACTTTAGAAAATGGTCCAACAGTGACCATACTCGGCTTCACTGCATCTTTTTTCAGGGTCGGATAGGGGCAGTTGACAAAAAATACATTACCGACTTTATGCGTATCTCGGCTAGATCCAAACGCGATGGTATTATCGACATTCTTTGCAGCCCGGTACACCCAACTTCTCTGCGAGCGGTTAAAGGGCATTTCTTCTCTATCCATTGCAAAGAAATATTGTCTAAAGAACTCACCTAAATGTTCAAAATAATAACGAAACCGTCCAACAATCGGATAATTTCTTCGAATTGCCTGCTCAGTCTGATTTTTGTCAATCCAGTAGATGACTACTAGAAACAAGATGAAAACACCTACGGCAAAGACTAACAACAAAGCGGCCCATTGAAACAGTGTCGTTAAGAAAGTTTGGGTTTCATTTGATAACATAATCATCTACCTTAGTTTAAACATACACAGGTAGAGTCAGTCTATTATGAAAAGTTACAAAGATCGCTAATCGTAATCAAAAAATAGTAGATCCAGACAGTTATTGTCGCTTTCCATCCAATGGACGTGAGTCCACGTTTGAGCTCGAGGGTTACCGCAGGAAACGGAAAATCAAGGCACCATTCCCGAGAGAAATGATATTTGTAACTCAAGGCACTATTCCAGAGAGAAATGATACTTGTAAGAACGGAGCTCCCTGCATGACTACTAGTAATGAAGGATCAATTCCCAGAGGGAACACAGAGTGTGAAGTCTGTGGTTACATATTGAATCAAACGGAACTGATGTTGCAAAGGGTTAACGAAACCCCAGTTTGCAAAGCGCAGGAATGCAGAGTCGTACTGGACCAAAAAACTACAATGTCATCGGTAGTATTTCAGTCACACCTGAATTTTCAACGAAAGCTCATTTTGGAGAAAAGAGAAAAAAAAAGAAAGAGAGAACGTTATGTAGAAGAAATCAAGGCGTCCGAAGAGAAGGAAAATAATGACTTACTTCGGTCGGCTTTGACCAACCCGAAAGTCCCTATCGATAGATCAACTCAGGTACTCGCAATACCTTCCGGACTGGTTGAGATTTCACTATTGAAAAGTAGCCGGGTTAAACGCTATAGGGAACATTTAAGACGCGTTATAACTGAAGCGGTTCAGCTCAATAACGCTTCTGAAGTCGTTCAAGACCAGTACTTTAACGCCTACCAAAAGTCACTGGACGTGGACAAACGTTTATCCGCTAATCCAAAACTTAGGGTTCTTAGCGATAAACTATGTACTCTTTGTCAGGGTGGTTGTTGTTCAGAAGGCGGAGATCACGCCTATATTCGGACCGTCACTATCCGCCGCTACATGGACTCAAATCCGGAACTTACGACAGAGGAAATATTTGATGGATATGTGTCAAAGCTCAGTGACAAAACTGTCGATAGTTCCTGCATTAATCAAACGGATAAGGGTTGTGCTCTTCCCCGGGTTCTTCGCTCAGATGTGTGTAATGGATTCTATTGTGACTCTTTAAAGAGTTATCAAAAAGACTATGTCACTTCCGACGCAACCCCCGTCCTGGTGATTCAAAGAGCCAATACGAACTGGAATCGTTTTGATCCTGACGTTGAAAACCATATTGTGAACGTTGAAGTCATAGAACGAGGTTAGGCGCATCGAACAAAACATTTGGCTAAAAGCTCAAGTAAAGTGGGTAAACCATCGGTGTCTATCCAGCTCGAGAGCGATGTTCTCGCGCTGTTTACCAAGCGCCCATGTCTGTAAGTGCTAGAATCATCCACCCTAACCCTAAAAGTTATGGACCGTCACAAAAAGAGACTAATACTAGCTTAGAAAGCCGAAGATAAATGACTCGGCAATACAGCTATTTTAAGCCGCTGAACAGTACCGTGATATTGTTTGAACTCGAATCCGTGAAGGTCTTTAGTGGAAAGGTATTATCAAAACCGTGAGAAAATGAGTTAATGCTCGAAATATCGATGGAATTATTGTTCTTCCTATTTTCGGTAGCCATTCTGGCCGGATTTTTGGATACACTTGCGGGAGGCGGTGGACTTATCGTCTTACCGGCTCTCATCATGAGTGGTATCCCTCCCCTCGCGGCACTGGGAACGAACAAACTTCAGGGGACAATCGGAACAGCGACAGCGACACTACTGATGTTAAGAGGACGTCGCATTCGGTGGCGGAATATCAAACAACTGATGTTAGCGGCATTCATCGGTGCCGCTGTCGGATCAGTACTCGTGCAATTTATTGACACAGCCGTATTGTCATTTATTATTCCAGTCGTACTGTTTGCTATTGCTATGTACTTTATATTGGCACCCACACCACTCGAAACAAAACAAAAACCCAAATACTCGATCAAAACCTATCGAAATCTTGTTGTTCCAACGATCGGATGTTACGACGGAATGTTTGGTCCCGGCACTGGATCATTTTTCGCACTAGCCGGTATATCATTTCGCGGTCACACTATTCTGTCGTCAACCGCTGAGGCGAAAGCACTCAATTTCTCGACGAACATCGCCTCGCTGGCTATTTTTGCAACACTAGGACAGTTGGTATGGTCGGTCGGTCTCGTTATGATGCTGGGACAATTTATCGGCTCTTGGCTAGGTTCCCACTATCTATTCAGAATAAATCCCCGCCATTTACGATTTTTGATCGTTTTTATGTGCTTGGCTATGTTGGTGAAATATATTGAGAGTATGTGAACGATCCGAGCCGAGACCGTATTAAATTGCGAAAGAAATACCCCGACAGAACAAGAAATGGCACAGATTTTAGAAAGCACGAACTGTCCGCTAGCCCTTTCTGACAGACAAAGTTCGCCAAATACTTTTCATCAAAATAAACAGTAGATGCTAGCTCTTTTGCTAGAAAATCTTAACCAAACCTATATTAAAAAAAGTGATTGTTTGATCGACCGAATAACCAACACCACCGACTCGAACAGTTTCCTCATAATCGTTGACCTTAAAATTCGCACTAAAAGCCATTTCCTCACCGAGCGGCATTTGCCAACTTATGCCGTAGCTCAATCCGTCGACATCACCACTAACTGAACCCGAAAGATCGTCAAATTCCGGTCGTCCTTCTTCCGAATCCTCCCCTTCTTCATCTTCATCCTCTATGTCGGCCGCAAATCTGTTATCACTATCAAGCTCGGCGTAAGCAACGTTCAAACTCAAGGTTCCGGCACTGGCAAAATCGATACTATAACTCGCACCAAGAAAAAAACCGTCTTGTTGGTAGGATTCATCCCGCTTAAAACCGCCTTCTCGTGAAACAAAGTCGACATCCGTTTCACTGTCTTTATATCCGACAAAAAGCGACCAATTGTCTGTTAATCGGTAACCCAAAGAAAGGTCAATGTCTTGGCGGCTAGCATCGCCAATATCTTCTTCCTCTGAAATTTTTTCATCAGCAAGCGAATCCGCATAACTTAAGGTCGCATAAAACCGATCATAGCTAGCCGCGCCAAAAACAATAGCCGAGGCAAAAGTCGGCTCTGAATCGAGTTTTTGCGGAAAATCCAAACGGGTATAGCCAGCCGATACACCGCCAGCCCACTGAATAGTAGACGCATCGAATCCAGCCCCGTCTGCCAACACGGCTGGTGCGACAACAATAAACACAGAACTCCAATAAGCTTTATTCATTTCACTTCCCTTTCTTCTATTAGCCATGTTTCCACATGGTATGGTGTAACTCTCAATCGCTTTCACGCAGAGTAAACGTAGAATATACAGACCATTTACGCAAATTAGCGGTAATACAACCGTGTTCTGGAAAGTGGCTTAATTCATCGAAGTGCGAGAAGGTATTGAATGCAGAAGACGGTAAATCTAGGCCGGAGATCAACGGTGGAACGCCCGTGGAAAGAAAATGTTCACGTTAGGTTGCTGTAAATCTACATGGCAAACAAACGTGTTGATAAATGAGACCCATAAGTTTGAAATCTTACGACTAGCTTGACGCAACTTTTTCTCGACCATTAGGGCAATCGTCGATTATTAGGTTACACACTGTTTACGTTCTCTATAAGCAGGTGATAACACCAGTGTCACCGAGAGTTTTCAATCAAATAATGCTTCGATTTGGCGACGTTCTACACTATTGGGCAAGCGCCCAAAACCAGCGCCCATGTTATCGATCATGTGATGTAATTTCGAGGTTGCCGGTATCGCACACGTGATTGCAGGATGCGATACCGTATATTTCAAGAATATCTGTCCCCAGCTTTGGCAGTCGATATCTGTCGCCCACGTGGGCAGGGGCTTATTTTTGACTACCGAGAAAAGCTTACCGCGCTGAAAAGGTCTATTCGCTAAAACAGCGATATTTTTTTCCTGGGCAATAGGCAATAGTTTTTCTTCAACTCGCCGATTGATGACGTTATAACTTAATTGCACAAAATCAAGCGGTTCACTCTGCATAATTTCTGCCAGCTCACTGTGACCACGGCCGCTTGAAGTCGTAATCCCTATATAGCGAATCTTTCCAACTTCCTTCCATTTCCGCAAGGTTTTCAGATGCGTTTTCCAGTCCCTCAGATTGTGAATTTGCATTAAGTCCATCGTTTCGACCCCCATGCGCTCAAAGGACCGGGTCATTTGATCTATTCCCTGTTGTCGACCATCGGTCCATACTTTTGTCGCAGCAAAGAGTCCTTTAGTGTGACCCAGCCGCGATAGTAATGTCCCTGTTACTCGTTCTGCCGCTCCGTACATCGGTGAAGAGTCTATCAAACCTCCACCACGGAAAAAAAATTCGTCCATCACCTTTTGCAAACGAGCCATCAGCACTGGATTATCTACCACGTCAAATGTCCGGGACGTGCCTACGCCAATGACCGGTAGCATTTCTCCACTCACCGGGATTGGTTTTACAATTCGCGCTTCCTCAGCCAATATTGATCTCGATGCCAGCCCCACTCCAACGAACCCGGTAGCTGCCGTTTTCAGTAATGTCCTTCTAGTCGATTTCAACATCGTCGCTATTGCCTTATATTTCGAGTTGAGACCGGAATCCGGTTTCTCTCTATACCCTTTCTATAAAACTGATCTCTAATTCCCTTCACTACGGCATATTTTCATGTAATACAAAGACACCAAAAAACACCCAAGCTGTATTGCCGCAGGAACCACAACCGCCCAAGCGGGAAAGTGAGCTGATTCAACAAAAAACGAATCTAATTTCGCCAGCTCTGCAATCAGTTGAAACTGGACAACACCGTTTGCCAAGGTACTGTTCATAAAAAACAACATAACGACGGAATAGATTCCGTTGAGAATAATGAGTTGCTTTCTGGAAAACGTTTTTCCAGCCAGGTGTGCCGCAAAAAGATAGGCAAAAAGCAACGAAAAAAACAACGCAAAAACTTCATTTTCGACACTACCATTTTCCAGTATTGCGCTAACGAGGTCTGATTCTGTCATGGTATTTTCCTAATTTCGGATGCTAATGTCGTTTAACCATTAATTTAAGAATATTCGACATCACCCTATCAATCACTTTGATAACTGAGGTAATCTTAACACTTGTCAACTATATCGAAATCACTCACTAAAACAAGATAAAAAATTGAGCCGGGAATTGATCATGACTAATAAACTTCACACGTTTTGCCGAGTATGTGAGCCCTCCTGTGGTCTGGTCGCGGAAATAGAAAACGACCAAATAATTTCACTTAAACCTGATCGCGAACACCCGGTTACTAAAGGATTTGCCTGCCATAAAGGTTTGGCAATGCTGGATATACATAACGACCCCGACCGGGCTGCCGTTCCGCTAAAACGCAACCAAGCTGGCGGATTCGATGAAATATCCTGGAACCAGTCACTCAATGAAATCGCAGTAAAACTCAATGCCATGAAAGATAAACATGGCAGTGACGCGATAGGTAGCTACACCGGTAACCCTTTGGCGTTCAATTCACAAGCGGGACCCGCCATCGGCGCTTTTTTAGGGAACTTGGGCGTGCGTCGAAACTTCTCCTCGGGAACCCAGGACTGCACTAATAAGTTTGCCGGTAGCGAAGCTGTTTTTGGGTCAAGTACCATTCATCCAATACCCGATATAAAACACACGGATTTTTTACTCATATTTGGCGCCAACCCGCGAATTTCTCATATGTCTTTCGTCTCTATCGCCGATCCGATGGCAGCTTTAAGGGAGGCAAAAAAACGAGGGGCTAAGATTCTTTTTGTAGATCCGAGGGAAAATGAGTCGGTTAAGGGTATTGGGGAGTGTATCAAAGTGAAGCCCGATACTGACGTTTATATAATGGCTTCAATGCTCGATCACATGGCTAAGGAAAACTTGTTTGATCAAAAAACCATTAGGAATCACGGCAGTAAAGTTGAAGAACTATTAGAATTCGTTAGCCAGTATCCTGCCGAATTGACCGCACCGATAACCGGTATTAACGCAACAGAACTTAAAGATCTCGCCTCGGCATTTGCCCGCGCCGACAGTGCCAGCGTGTATATGTCCACAGGCGTTAATATGGGCCGTCAAGGGACGGTAGGCTATTGGTTGCTACAGATGCTGTCTTTTCTAACAGGAAATTTGGATAAGCGTGGCGGTAATATTTACTCCCTCGGATTTTATCCAGCGGCTAAAGCGGGCCGCATGCACAACCCCGATGTTTTTTTCGATACTCCTTTTGGTGAAATGCGAAGAATACGAGGGGTTTTGCCCGGCGCCAGACTACAAGATTATATCGAAACTGAAGATAACCCTATTCGAGCACTCGTCGTGATTTCCGGCAACCCTCTGCTGTCGATGTCGGACTCTTCTCGCCTGCGAACGGCCTTCAAAAAACTTGAATTAGTGATTGTCATCGACATTTATCAGGGGGCCACCGGCGAATATGCCGACTATATGTTACCCGCCACCGATATGTTTGAACGGGAAGATATTAATCTTTGTGGCCTGGGGCTGCAGTCCCAGCCTTTCGTTCAGCACACTGCTAGAATGGTCAGCCCTAAACATTCTAGAAGAGAGGAACGATGGATATTGTCGCGATTAAGCCGAGCCCTAAACGGCGAGATTCTTAGCAATGAATCTAACGAAAACGACGACCCTCCCGAATTTGGTCGACTCAACCATATGGTCGCTCAGTCAGGCCTTTCTATTGAGACGATAAAAAACAGCTCTGTTTCAACGGTGGTGTTACCGCCTCTAAGTGCTGGACGTTTTTATTCCGATTGGATACAAACTGAAGACGGGCTAGTGAATTGTTTTCCGGAGTTACTCGAGGAGTCAGTCGACAACTGTGCCAAGGTATTTGCGGATTTGTTAGACGAAGATAACAACCAGCTTAAAATGATCTCCAGGCGAACCAACTATATGATTAATAGCTGGTTCAACAATGTAGAAAGTCTTAAGCGCGGCCTACACGAAACCAATCCGCTTTATTTACATCCTGAAGATGCGCGCGCCCGCAATATAGGTGAAGGGTCCTTAGTAAGAATTCACAATACGAATGGCGATCTTGAGGTAAGGGTTTCCCTCGACGACAGCTTAAGGCCCGGGGTGGTCGCCCTGACCCACGGCTGGGGCAACGCTCAATCGAGTCAATTGAACATTGCCAATTCTTACCCTGGCGTCAATGCTAACGACTTACTACCTTCGGGCGATGGAGCCTATGAAAAGATCTCGAATCAATCGTTTATGACTGGCATTCCAGTTGAGGTCGAAGCGATATCCTCTTAACACTGGGACCGAGAGAATTACTCTACGGCCGCCTATCTATACCGCCGGTGTATGGCCCGGAGATTAACTCCGGTGATAGGACTATATTACCGATTGCGGTTCAATTTTTAATGGCACAATATTTGTAAAAAACGCGGCCGATAGTGCAACTGGATACGGCCAAGGTTCGACGATGAATATCGTCGGCGGCGGCAGCTTTACCGGTAATATGACCGTTAGTAATTTCGATACCAGCGATATTAATTTCCCCAACCCAGGCACTATTGTACCTGCTGGAGAGGCTGTTCGAATCACCATTGATCAATCCGGCATAGGTAACTAGGGTAAGCGTAGACGCAATCTTAAGCGTTGAAACCTGCCTGCAATTGTCTTGGGTTGGAACAGGCGATACTAACCCTACGACGACGATCTATTTTGGAAGTTATCGAGGCCATGACAAGATAATCTATTGGCGTGAGCAACATAACCCCTAGGGCCAAACCTGCTTAATGACTTGGGCGAGAAGCGGCTACGGTACTTATGCGGATAGGCGCGCCACCAACTAAAACTTCTGGAGAGAAATACCCGCGATAATCTATGCCAGAAATTTTTGCTTACTATGTCAAAAATTACAATATGCTATCGCGAATTGATGAAAATACTGGAAATAGTGCGTTACATGAGCAAAACATGAAATATTTCCGTCTCTGCATTGTCAGCGTAACCTGGGCCGCAAGGCTAAATGCCGTAACACAGGCGAGCGCACTGTCTTTACAGGAGCAGACTTTTACGCTGCTATGTTCTGAGTGGCCTCCATTTGAGTATGCCGACAAAAATGGCAAGCCAACAGCTTACTCGGTAGAGATATTGCAAGCGATTCTGAAAGATCTAGATATAACAGCGAACATTCATATTTATCCATAGAATCGAGCGTATAAAATTTCTCAAAACAGGGAAAGTACGCTTATTTTCACCATTACGCGAACAAAAAGTAGAGGGAGTCAATTTGAGTGGGCCGGCCCGATTGCGCCACGAGAAATTTTCCTATGGAGACTCAAAAAGCGGACCGAATTAAAAGTAAACGATTGGGAAGATATAAAGCAATACACGGTTGGAACGTTAGCCGGAACAGCTCCGGAAAAACAGCTCCGGAAAAAAAGCTCATTGATATGGAATTTAAAGTAGACAAAAATTTTTCGTCTGTTACCGAACAAAAACAAAACCACCAGATGTTGTATGCAAGCCGAATAGACTTCATATACGGTTTAGAATTACCGACCTTTTTCGGGATCAAAAAAGCCGGATTGAATCCAGATATGATAGAAAGATCATCGTTAATGAACGGTGGAATTGAATACTATTATGGTTTTAGCCTAAAGACTTCAGATCTAGTTGTTGAACAATTCAGGAAAGCACTAGAGAGAGCTAAAAAAATGGTACGTTTGAAGCAATTATCAATAAATATGCTAATGCCAAACCAATCGAATAGTGAAAAGAAAACCAGGGATACCTGTTAATCGAAATGTCGTTACTGCTTAAGCCGCCATGAATGAAAGTGTGTAGGAAATAGAATTCATTTTCCCATGTAAGCGCTTCCCATTATTCGATGACTACAAACAGTAAATCAATCATCCACATCGGTAAATCAATGGCTTACAATTTAACTTTGTAAAAAACAAACCTCACAGTTTCGTCCCCAATATGGGTATGGAGAATGCTTAAATGCGCATTGAAAGTTGTTCCGTCTTTGCGCTTCATTACTGCATTATATTCAATACTGCTTTTCTGAAAGAGCTTACTTGCAACTTCTTGAAACGACGACGCATCAAATAGAAACCAGGAGTTCATTCCAAGCAATTCTTCGATCGAATAGCCTAATTCCTCTACCGCCTCAGGAGTGGCGGATACGACGATACTGTCTTGATGTAAACCAAGGGGAATGTAACCATGCTGACGATATTCAGCGATTTCCGCTTCAAAGTTGCTTAATAGAGATTGCGACGGCTTCATAAAGTTCCTTTACTAGTAATACGGGATTTATTGCCCACAACAGCATCTATGTAATACTGTAGAAAATAAAGTAAAACTTAAGATACGCAAGAAATTACAAAAGATATTCTACAGATAGCTCTGATTCCGGTTGCCGATTCGTAACGGACACACTCTTTTCATCCGTGATAGCTTTCGGTCCCTCCCCCCGGCGATTGCCAGCGATGCTTTGCATGCTGTCGATTGGGCGCTATAAGGTGTCTATTCTAGGCTCATATTGCAAACATTAGAGGCGGTACCAAAGCACTGCAGGACTGGTTTTGCCGTTACTTGACAATCAGCCATGCAATGGGTGCGATGATGATACTAATCTTTCCTTGTACTGAACAAGTCATGGCTATTTATTGAGGACAAATAGAAACTGGAAAGTTGTGTTAGTCGCGGCGAGTGCAGCCTCGTTTAAAGGGGAAGGTATTTGCACCGATAAAACACATAGACGCTACGGTAAATATCAAATCTGAATTTGCTAATTCCATTTTACCTATAGCAGCCTAATTAGTGCCTATCCAGAAACTAATAGACACCGTCATTGCGAGCGTCAGCGCGGCAATCTCATCCAGCATTGACGCGGCCTGTAAGAGATTGCCGCGCTTTGCTCGCAACGACAGCTTGGAAAAACACCTATTTCTGGATAGGCACTAATTAGTTTACAGCGGGATTTCGCAGAACTGATCGGTTTCAACAACCACGCTTACGGCACTGTTTTTATGTTTCCCGGCACACCAACTTGGCATTACCATTGAATAGAGGCCACTTCCCCCCGCCGTTAGTATCAAAATATCTTCAGGTTTGTTGAAAGTTTTGTAATCGCCACCGGGTTTTCTACCGCCACCAAAAGCGCCTCCAACCTGTTCTAATTGAGATACCGGCTTATGAGTCAACTGCCACAACTTCTGCTGAACTTCTTCTCTGTTCATATTTGCTTGTGAAAAAATGTCAGCATGTTCTGGGTTAAGCACAACAACAGCGGCACCGCCCGTAAGAATTGCATTGTTAGTAGCGAAGTTGGCAAGACCCACCGCCAATTGCGAGAGTAGCTTTTCGACATTTTCAGGGTCATCTGCATTGCCGCTATAAAGAACAGAGTGCGGTGCCTCTGCGCCGATAACGGTAACGACACTGTCATTGGCACTAAAACCCAAACTACGATGAAGCGGCGGAAAGGGAGAATGTTCTTCATCTTCGGCAAGACAGTAAGTAAATTTTCCCGGGTGGCCTAACAAGGCCATATCAGACGAGCCGGGTTGGGCACCACCGATATTGATCATTGTTAGTCGTAATGCCCGTCCTATACTGGCATTGGCTCGGTGTCCCGGACCTAAAGCACCAAAACCACTTGCGACAGGGCCACAGCTTGTGCGAGCAGGACCGTTAACAATGACTAACGGCGCGGTGCAATGGGTTGTTGACTGCATTTCGGTCAAATCAAAAGCCGGATTTATCACCGCTTTTACCGCGGCCAGTACAATGGGCATATAGTCGGGAAGACAGCCCGCCATTACTGCTGCAACAGCTACTTTCTCGATCGTTGCGACTCCCATGCCAGGCCCCATTTCACCCAACACTAAATCACCATCCAGTAGTGTAGCAAGCACCATTCGCTCTACTCTTGCTGTCGTAGGGATAATGACAGGCAAGCCGTCGGTACAACCCAATTCATGTAATTGTTCCAACGCAGCAGATTCGTCTATTGCTTCTAATGTCGCAATCATAATTCACCCGAGCCTTTCAGCTTGCTGACAATATCTTCAACGACCTGTTCCGCAATTCGCGTTAAGTTAGCTTCGCCCGTACCCGCTACCGGGTGGGGAAGTTTAACCCGAGGAGCATCGGGCATACCCAGAGACTTAGCCACGAAGTCGCCTTGAGGCCAGTAGTCTTCTGTGACCAAGGCAACCGAGGGCATTCCGAGTTTAGCTATATTAATTCCGTCACGCACGGTGCCGGTAGTACAGCTGCCTCAGTGTCCGTATGCGGCAACGGCAATATGACATTGCGCCTTAATCTCATCGAGCATGGCCCGAGGTGCGGGAATAGAAGCATTGCCTTTATTCCAATGCTTTAATGTTAGTGCAGGGTATTTGGCGTTCAAAGACTGTCCAATAGCTTGCAGAAAATTCTCAGAATCGGGAAAACCATTGGCTAAAAGTGCAACGGTTATTCCTGCCCCTTGCGTGGCACTAAGATCATGACTAAGTGCATACTCTAAAACCGGGGTCGCAGCCTCTCCCCGTGGGTCGTGAAATACAATCATTTACTTGTCTCCGCAATGTTAACATTCATGATATCGATGATTTTTTATAGATTAGCATACACTTAAAGAACTTACTCTGAGAAATCCAGCCTTTGAGATAGTTCGACTTTTTTAAAGGATAGTAAAGAAGTCATTTACCAAGAGTTTCAATGTGGTGGATATAATATGAATACCACAGCAGATTAATTTTCCCTTCATTATTCGTCTCTGAGCAAAATTGTCGAACGTATTAAATTCACTGTTGAAGGCTTGACCAATTGATTCCCGTCATTCTTTCGACATGACCTTGATCCTACTAGCAAGTTTCAAAAGGTCCGTTATTGAAGTAACAACTACCCTTGTAAATTGATGGGTAGATAAGTCGATCGAGGCGAGACGAAGACTGTGACGGTTTGCGTAAACGGCGAAAAAACCGTGAACACAATAAGAATATACATCAGAAATAGATAGGCGCGATGACCATCCGCACGTCTATCAAGTATTGATGATTCCAGAATAATTCAGTTCCCTGGTCTAATTACAGTTCTGCGAACAACTTCCTTATAAAATGCCACTCCTTGAACCTTCGGATCAATATCGCAACTATGTTCTTTTTCATCATAGTTCAACGGTGTGCCAACATGGCTTTCCAGTTTGATAAGATACATATTCTCTTTCTCTTTGTAGCGAGATGACCGGTCATTCACGGACAGTTGAATTAAATTACTGTTTCTGGAGCGGGCTTCAATCATGCATACTTCCACCGCATCACCATAGTTAAAATGCAAACTGTAATAGTCATCACTAAGAGTAACCGGCGCCTCTTCGGTTTCTTGATTTTCCTCGACAATGGACTCACCGGAAGACTCTATTGGTTCTTCAGGGGCAATATGGAAATAATAGATCGCGATACCGCTACCATTGAGAACCATCAGAATCACGAACATTATCAAAAGTAGTTTTTTCTTTGCAGTCATAACGTTGAATAAGACTTATGTATTAACTCAATAGAATCAGCTATCTGAATACAAGCAATAGCCACTCGTTGTAAACTCGCCAAATTAATCGAAATAAAAGCGTCACGCGTTAGAACTCTTAAGATCCACATGGCCCTGTCCAGCATCAAACCGATCTAATAGGAAAGAGTAATCATACCACCAAACACTTAGAAGAATATTAGTTCAGATACGTCACTCAACAAGCGACGCGGCAAGGGAATTTGTAGATCAAGATCAGTTTTTGCAAGTCCATGATTTGGTCAAGGAGCAACCCTTGTGTTAGATAGACCAATCCATAGTCTCTATTTGTCAGTGCTCACTAATTGAGCTATGTTTTTAACGTATTGGAATATAATCGTGTTTAGAAGTCGTACCTCGAGGACGCTGTGCGAGTTATCTATCAAAATATGTATGAGGGGAATAGTCAGTGAATAATCAAACTATTGATGAAACGAAATTTGCAGAGTTACAAGGCAAGGTCATGGGAGATGTGGGCGGTGCCATCGGCTTGCTCATGGCCTACATGGGTGACCAGACTGGCGTTTACAAAGTACTGGAAGAGGCAGGTCCGAGCACGTGCGAGGAGCTAGCACAGAAAGCCGGAATCAATGTCCGTTACCTTCGGGAATGGCTGTCATCCAATGCTGCATCAGGGTATGTCACTTATAACGCCGGAGAAGATATGTTTTCTCTGTCTCCGGAACAAGCTGCAATATTTGCCCACGACGGAGAACCCACTTGCATGCAGGGGTTTTTCCAAGCCGTGGTCTCGCAATATGAGGCTCATGAAACAGCCGTTGATGTATTCAAAACTGGCAAACCGCGGCCCTGGAGTGAGCAAACACCCTGTTGTTTTTGTGGTACGGATCGGTTCTTCCGTCCTGGTTATGCGGCCAATCTCGTATCCAGTTGGATTCCCGCTCTCGACGGCGTAGAAGCAAAACTTAAAGCCGGTGCGCGGGTTGTTGATATCGGCTGCGGTCTCGGCTCTTCAAGCATTCTGATGGCCGAATCCTATCCCAACTCAACGGTTGTCGGTATCGATTTTCATGGGCCTTCGATTGAGGAAGCCCGCTCCAAGGCGGCCAAGGCCGGTCTTACAAATATTGAATTTCACGAGGCAGCCGCAAAAGACTTTGTCCAAACGGATTTTGATTTTGCCTGTATATTTGATGCGCTTCACGATATGGGGGACCCGACCGGGGCGGCATCTCACATCAAGAGCAGCCTGAAACCAGATGGAACGTTCATGATTGTAGAACCCATGGCCGCCGATCGACTGGAAGACAACCTCCACCTTCTGGGGGCGATTTTCTATGGTTTCTCAACCACTATCTGTGTGCCCACTTCTCGATCACAGGAAGTGGGTCTCGCCCTTGGTGCACAAGCGGGTCAAAAGCGGATCAGTGACGTATTGACCGAGGCCGGTTTCAAAAATGTACGCCGCGCAACGGAAACACCTACCAACATGGTACTGG
>CAJVZD010000058.1 GCA_913019905.1 uncultured Cellvibrionales bacterium | reverse complement strand
CGCCAATGCTGGATGAGATTGCCGCGCTAACGCTCGCAATGACTGAGCTTGTTAGTTTATGGATAGGCACTAATTAGGCCGCAGCGGTTATTTTTATCACATGGGCGCTGGCGACAGCGAAGCCACGCTGAAACTCCAGCACCAAGCTGTCATCTTGCTCGGATAGCGGGTGCAGCTCCACGGGACTACCATCCATTAACAGTTGACCTTTACCTCGTAGGCTCAACGCTGGCACATGAACCGTATTCGATGTCGGTGTACCGAGTAAGATAATATACAGATCCCCCTTTTTTTGCGTAAACCGAATCTCTATCCCTTCACTCGTTTCCGTCGCCGCTTGTCGCCAGGGTCGCGTACCGAAAATGGCTTCACCGTTGATTGCCAGCCATTGGCCAAAGCCTTGTAACCGTGCTAATTGTGGCTGGGGAATTTGACCATTGGCCATGGGTCCAACGTTTAGCAATAAGTTACCGTTTTTTGCAACACCATCGATAAAACCATGTAAAAGATCGTTAAAGCTGGCGTAGTCTTCTTCCCTATCATTGCGGTTGAAACCAAACGAATGGCTCATGCCCCGTGTCGCTTCCCATTTCTTTATTCTAATATCGTCAAAACGAGCGTATTCCGGGGTGCGAAAATCACTGTGTGGAATTTCTTCGGGAATAATGCCGTCTACCGTTTCCGGATGCTTGCGGATGTAGCGTTTGGCGAACATGTCGAGTAATTTTCCGCCGAGCTTGGTCGCAATGACTTTACTACCCAAGGAATAGTGTTTCCAACGGTCGTTTACGACACCGTCGCTTTGTTTATTATAATACTCAGCAAATAATTCGAATAAAGCCGCTTTATTCGTCGGCCAGGAAATATCATTCCATAACACACTGGGTTGATAGCGCTCTATGAGCTCACGAACTTGGGCTAATGCGTATTGCGGATAATCCCCCTGCGGCACAGACCCCACAAAATCAGCAAAGGTTTTCAGTGGTGTGCGATTAAACGTCCAATCAATACCACCTGAATAATACACGCCAAAACGTAATCCCTCGGCCCGTACCGCCGCTGCAAGTTCACCCACAATATCCCGTTCGCTGGACCAGTTTTTTTGCTTCGGGTTATTCACTTGACTCGGCCACAAGCAAAAACCATCGTGATGCTTGGTTACCAGAACGACATATTTTGCACCCGATTCTTTGAAACATTTGGCCCACTGAACCGGATCCCATAAATCCAGCTGTGCAACATATTGTTGCTTGAGATCCTCGTAGCTTAGATCACCATAGGTTTGCTGATGAAATTCGGCAGAAGGAGTGCCCGCTACTTTGATCGCGTTGGCATACCATTCGGTGTAAGGCGTCACAGCCACGGCTCGGTCGTATTCGTTCTTGAATACGTCGCTAATTTTGCCCACGTTAGGCGCAAAAGCGGGCACCGCAAAGATCCCCCAGTGGACAAATATGCCAAATTTCGCCTCATCGTACCAACTAGGTAGCGGGCGGGAGGAAAGAGACTCTAGCGTTCCTTGGTAGGTATCTGTCATCATGCACTCTGGGTTCGCGAACAAAGAAGCCAAAGATGCCGTGCCTGATAACGTTAGTCAAGCCCGAGGAGGTTACCGTCAAGTTAAGATTTATTCTTATCATTCAGCCTGTGTTTTCCGCTGTTGGCCAAGCTGGATAATCCGAAAGTTGGTTTAATTGATAAATCGAAAGCTAAAAATAAAGCGCAGCTGTTCTGCGATGTTTTAACTGCCCTACATGTAGTCAAGAATATTAATGAAATTGACGTTCTAATTCTTGACTACACCTTTCTCTGATAACTGAAGTATTGCGGCTTTTGTCATTGCAGCTTTTGTCATGGGTGCGGTAGTTACCGATGATCTTAAGCATCCCAATTACTCACACATCTGTTGTTGCTCGCCAGCGGGCTATGAAATCAAAACCTTACTTTCGCCTTTTTAATGCAGTCACCTCAATTTCTATCAGTGCGTCTTCAACCGCGAGCTGGGTGATTACGGTTGTGTTCGCAGGCTTGATATGTCCGAGCTGCTGTCGGAGCTTAGCTGACATGACAGCAAGATATTTCCTATCGACAATGAAACACCGAACACGGACTAGGTCTTCAAATTCGGCATTCGCTTTTTCCAGTGCAGCACCGATATTAATGAATATCTGATCCATTTGTTGACCAAACCCTGCAGCGATTAAGTTATCTTCTGGATTTAGACCCACCGTGCCAGATACAAATACCCAGTCGCCATCGACAACAACACGAGAATACCCCGCAAGCTCTTCCCACTTTGAACCGGAGGACAAATGAACTCGCTCTTTTCCATTCGATTCCGATGCCTGTATTGCATGGGATAGAGTTAAAAAAAGCAGAGCAGTAAGTATCAAAAAGCTTAACGGTTTCATGTCTTTATTCTCCAGATTAGATGTTAAGTCGATTGTTCTTTGTGATGAGTTCTTAGTGACGAATCTACGATAACCACCCAGTATCAAATTAACTTTTCTTGATAGCGGAAGCTGTTTCCCTCCTACGCCTACAACACCAATGCATTTTCCCATGATGCAAAAGGAATATCATCTGAAATATCGATACGTTCAGCTGAGACCAAGTGCTGCCACAAACGGGAAAATATGTCGACAGCCGCGTGGAAACAGGCGCGTGGAAACAGCCGCGTGGAAACAGGTCTGTGAAAAAACGGCTTGGAGATAAGGGAATAGACGGTTAGAAATCACTGCGCTAGCTCTACAGATTTAGACACCGACACGTCGGACCGTCGACACGTCGAACCGCCGGACCGCCGAGACGTCGGGTCGTGCTTTCCCTGCTGTCAGATTCGGCAGTATAACTTCCCGATTTCTAATTACTACTTGTCCCCTAAATACGACCTGTTGGTATTAGCCTAACGCATCTATGTAGAGGCTTTTAGATTGTTAGCGATAGCTTTGACTCCATGGGATTTCTAGCGCCGATTTTGATAAGCATCACTATAGCGAATGATTTTAGCCGTCGAGAGTTTGTCGCCACTGTCAAATTCAGACCATCGCAAACTCACTTCGATCATCGCTTGACCTATCTGTTCTGCCCTAATCGCAGCGCCAACTGGCGCAAAAAACCAATAGAGAATTTCTTGTCCCAGATGAGACTGCTCTTTAGTTGACCCGATGAAATCAGGCCTGTAAGCAATAACACGCATCTTTGAATCTTCCGCAAAAGCGAACAGTGATTGTTCCGCCCGTATTTTTTCACGGACCCACATCGTCGTAGACTTTTCCGAGATATCACTTGAGCTGATGAAGTGAAAGGAAATATCCCGCACTTGGCTGACGTTGGACCACGCTGCGACAAACTGCATTGGGAAGTCGACGTGAATCAATCCGTATTTTTTTTCGTCGGCACCAACAGAACTGATGCCAATCGCCCAATAGACAGCCTCGACCTCAACAAATTGTTTAATTATATCCTCGTAATCGAGGTAGTTCTTATGCACTGTCAACTGCACCTTGCCAGACTTGACTCCCTCTTCCATTCGAGGCGTGATTCGCCGAGTAATAACATGGATTTTTTCGATGTCTGCACTGGCTAAGGCGGCTTTCAGTATTCCGTCGCCTGCCGTTCCACTCGCACCAAAGATCGCAACAGTTGTAGGTTCAACAAGAACGCCATTGAGTGGCACAACCGACCTGTCGTCCCGCAAAACCATAATAACGCCCACTATATAAAACAATACGAACAATACGATCGGCGCAAGTAACACAGTTTTGAGTCGTGGTAGATTCATGGATTTCATTTCATGTAATTTTCAGAAGAGTTTATCGGTACAACGGCAGCCGCAAATCCGTTTTCGGCACCGTGACTCGACACACCCCCATCTGGATGTGCGGCAGAATACCCGATGCTGATTTTAGTTTGCCCTTGTACCGACGCTATTGCTTTGGTGCTGACACTAGTCTCTTATACTGCTTTTCTTATACTGCTTTACTTATACTTTTTACTTATATTGTTTTACTTGTAATATGCCGCTTAGGCTTTGCGTTTTTTCCAATAAACTGTTTCCTCGGAGTTTAACCATACATGACTTCCTCCGGCTGGAAAGCGGGTAGCGTTTATTGTATCGCTGCTGCCGTCACAAATGAGTTTTTCTTCCTGGGCTGTCAGCGTCGACCAGTGGCTCAAGGCCTCTTCTATTGTGGGGTTTGGTTTTTTATTTGCTGTGAACCCAGGGGCGACTTCTTCAAGGGCGTCTTCATATTCCTGGAAGGGGCGATATCCTGGTACAGTCTTCTCGCCTGCTGGGCCCTTAAAAATAAATGTGGGCAGATTGTAGCGCTCGTGACCTTCGGAGGTCATCATTCCACCTTGAAGATGATCTAGATCTTGTTCAGCCAATGACCTGACGTAGTCGTTAGGTGCTCTGGTTTCCTGCCAGTCGGCAAGGTAGGCGCTCTGAACAGCCTCGGTATTCGCATCCTGTAATAATTTTTCTATGTCTAAGTCATCTAGCCCCGCAAGAGCAAGTGCTGCTTGGTCTAAGGCATCTACCGGTGTGCCATACAGAAAAACGGATTCACGAAACCGCCTCAATACTTTTTCGGCTATTTCTGACCCCTGCAGTTCGGCGGCCTTTACAAGCAGGCAAGGTGGATCGGTGGTCACGGCCATATAGCTGAGATTATCGGGGTAAGGCATTCCGGTAATACCAGTGACCCGTTTCCATACTTTCAGATAAGATTGTCCTGCCTTATAAGCATCCCAGGGCTGAAAGGCTGCGACGCTTGAATTGTCTTTGCAGAGTCCAGCCATGACTGTTCGCCAGTTTAGCAACTTGCCATAACGCCATTGTAGCAAGCGTTTATAGGGTTCAGTGCCCCAGGCGATTGAACACAGTGGATCTGTAAATTCGGTAACTTCGACAGGCATTTCGGACATTGTTGTGATCCCTTTTTTATGCAAAGATGATATCGAGCCGTTACTCAGCTTTCAAGCAGAAAAGAGGCCACATCGCATATTTATCGAACCGGTTCGTTTTCAGGTAATTGGCCAAGGCGGATCGTTAGAAATTATCTTAATACATCGTCAACGGCTCACTCCAACCCGTCCAATACACGGGAACAAAACTTGATCTTGCCTCCCATCACATTGTGTGTCATTTTTTTCTGTCAACTGCGGCGCATCGCCAAAATGATCGAGCACTGCGAAGCCAGTAACTGCGATGGATTTTCCACCAAAGGAATCCAGTTAGGCCCTACAGACTGCTCGGCGCCGTTGTAATCGGTATTCATGCCGCAGACCACAATTCAACCAAGATCGTTCACCGGCTCAAAGACATGACGCTGAATGGTTCCATCGGTATTATCGAAATCGATATCAACGCCCTTCGGCGCTAGCTCAATGAGTCGAGCAGGAATGTCATCGTTGTAATTGATCGCACCATCGAATCCTCGCTGCTCGCAAATCCAATCACATTTCCCTGATCACCCGAAACGCCAATGACATTAAACCCACCAGCTTCGCTAGTTACCGAAGTACAGCACTCCAAGCGAATTTTGGCCTTCGAAGAGCTATCGACATTATTCCTATTCTTTTAAAGTAGTTAAATAGGTTGAAATACGCTACTTTATTGTCATAAAGGCGACAACTCCGACAGTCGCCAAATAGGACCCTCATGGATCAATTAAGAGCATTGCGCTATTTCAGCAAAGTCGCCGAAACTGGCAGTTTTTCCCGAGCTGCTGAAGCCTTTTCTGTACCCCCGTCTTCACTCTCGAGACGCGTCGCTGCCCTGGAAGACAGCCTTGGTGCCACCTTGCTCAAGCGCAGCACCAGAGCCGTGCAGCTAACGGAAATTGGACAGATCTATTTTCAGCAAGTAAAAGACATACTCTATCAATTGGAACAAAGTGATGAAGCCGTACGAAGCTACCAAGCAAAACCCATGGGTCAATTACGCATAAGTGCCATGACCGGTTTTGGAGAACGATTGGTGTTGCCACTACTGGATGAGTTTAAAGCGTTATATCCAGATATTACCCTCGATCTTAGCCTCAGTGATGCGGTGTCCAATCTTGGGCGGGACGAGGTCGACATTGCCATTCGAGGAGGTTATGCACCAAACGAGCGGGTGCAAGCTGTCCGGCTAATGGACAATGAATTTATTCCCGTGGCGTCCGATGCCTACCTGAAAGAGATGGGCACGCCAGAAAATGTTCTCGAATTGAAGCGGCATCGGGGTTTGTTTTATCGTACTCCAACGGGACCATCGCCCTGGCTGTGTGAAATTGATGGTGAATGGCACGACGTCGCGGGCATACCTGTAGCTGTATCGAACCACGGCAAATGGCTTGCGAAGCTAGCACTCGAGGGGCGAGGAATAATGATGGCGCCTCGCTGGTCATTGGCGGAATATTTAGATAGTGGACAATTGCAAGAATTGTTCTTCAATACAAGCCTTCGCGTTTCTCAAAATGCCGAAATGGCCATTCACCTGTTATACCAAAAACAGCAATATGCGGTGCCTAAAATTAAGGCGGCGGTAGATTTTTTGGTTGAGCGATTACGGGAGGCATAGATAAACGAAAAGCAGTCTTGAAGAACGAACGCCAGGAGACTCCAACCAGCGTAGCCAAAAGGCATCCTACCAACGAACCCTTCAAAGGTTGTTGTCAATTTGAGAAAATTTACGATTAGAAATTACAAAAATACATGAGTTCTGAGTTCCAGGTTCCGGCACCTGAATAACCACAGCGTAGGCCTCTGATTTCACATCCAAATGGTCGTAGCGCCGCAGCACCAGAATTTTCATGATGACCAGCGGATCCTCTGCATTGACAGCGTTTATCGCCAATTCAACACTTCTTCTGTTTGTATCAACGTCAAACCTTGTAACGTCAAATTCTTCAAGTACGTCTATTTTGCCAACGCAACGGCTCGCGTCGGACGGTGCCGCCAAAAATAGACGAGAGCGATAACAAATGTAATGCCTTCTGCAATGGGCAGAGCGATCACGAAGCGGTTATCATTGAAAAAAAAGTACAGTGCAATTAGTAACCCCGCCGGTAATACAAGGCTTCGACAAACTGCCACCACAGCAGACTGAAATGCCAGATGAATGGCAGTTAAGTAACCGGATATCAGCATATTTATGCCCACAAAAAGAAATACCGGCCATGTATAATCAACAAAACTAGACGCGAGCCCAATGGTTGCGGCACTGCCTTCGTCGCTTAAGAATAGTGAAATTAAAGTTTCGCTAAAACTCAGAAGCATAAAGATCACTAACAGGCTTACTACGCCAATACTGAGACCGGCTAACATCAAGAAATGACGAATGCGCTGAGTGTTCTTTGCACCAAAGTTTTGGCTGATCATGACCTGGCTCGTATCACCAACTGAAAAGAAAATCATGAAGCCGATCATCATTAAGTAATTTACCACTGTAATTGCGGCAACGCCTTCGACACCGGCTCGCTGAATGAGCATCCAATTAAAGATGAACGTAATAACACCAGCGGATATTTCATTGATGAATTCAGAAAGTCCATTGTATGCAGCTTTGAAAACCTCACTCCAGTTGCGTTGCTTCAGTTTGTAGTGGAGCTTTCTTTTTTTACTAAAAAAGTAAAGCAGTAAAACCAAAAACGGAATTATCTGCGAAATACCCGTGGCCCAAGCTGCCCCAGCGAGCTCCCATTTGAAAACGAAAATGAACAGATAGTCCAACGCAATATTAATGATGGCGCCGACAACGAGCGCCGTAGCCGTAAGGCTTGGGAATCCATCTAAGCGAATAAAAAAATACAAAACGATGGTGCCAAGCTGTGCTAATAGAAATGGCATGAGGATTCGGTAGTATTCACTCATCAATGGAAATAGAGATTCATCGGCACCTAGGCCACGAAAAAGATGCGACTCAAACACTAAGCCCATGACAATAACCGCCGTACCATAGACTAATACAGAGCTGAGCGTTTTGCTGAAGATAGCCGATGCCGCACTAGTATCTTTTTCACCAAGATACTTACCGGCCCGCACGGAACCGCCGATGGACAGCATTAACCCCACCCCAAAAAGAATCGACATAATGGGTATTAGCAGATTTACGGCTGCAAGAGCACGAATTCCAACAAAATTACCAATGAAGATCCCATCAACGAGAGAGGCTGACATCATCGCTAACATGCCGACCATGGAGGGGATCAAATAGCGAAAAAAGGTTCCAATAATTGGGCCATCGAGTGCATGTGAATCTTGGTCTGGTGAAGCAGTTGTCATTGAGCACTCTCATGTTCGTCAAAACTTATTTGGTGATCATGCGTGCTGATTGCAAGCATGCTAGCGCTTTAAGTAACATGCCAGCACCTTAAGTAAATAGTAGCTTGAGATAGGCTAATGCGAAACAGATTAATGACTAAATTGTCGGGTACTTGATGATTTATTCTAATTTAAGTTCTAAGCTGACTTTTAATGTTACCCCGATTGTAGCTTGTTTATTTTCTCACTCCCGCCATAGTCGCTTTTACTGCTCAAGGTTTGTCGTTTTTTAACGTGACCGATAAGTTTATAGAAAGGAATAAATACGTCAGCTCCTACCAGCGCACCCAATAACCAGCTAACGACACTTGTTTTTCCCAGCGAGAGCTGTCGGTTAACTATACATCCATCGGCGTGGTCATCGAATGAATCGAGTCAACATATCAATACCGCGGTCACCGTTTCACTCACTAAAGTCGATTAGAATTTTACCCTGCTTCCCGGGTTTCAATTGGCGTTGAAATGCTTCATTCGCCTGGGCAAGCGGGTAGATGCTATCGATCACCGCACCAAAAGCACCCGCCTCCATAAGGCCAAGCAACCGTGACATGCGCTTGGCGTCCGTATCAGCTTCCATCAGGTATCCCCATTTTCTCCGCGAGAACAGGCTGCTAACAAAACCTAATACATCCAAGTGCGGCATGGTAGTGATATAGGTACCCTGCTGCTTGAGGTAGTTGGTACAGGCTGAAAAACTGAGAGACGGAGCTGTGTCAAACACAACATCGAACTGGTTCGCCGATGGCGGTAGCTCGTTTCGATCGTAGGCACAAGCTGTAGTAACACCTTGCTGGAGCAGAAAATCCGTCTGGGAGGAGTGGCAAACACCACAAACCTGCGCGCCGAGATGAGAGGCGAGTTGAACCGCGGTGATTCCCACACTGCCAGTCGCGCCGGTGATCAGAACCTGCTGTTCCGCTTTGACATCGGCTATTCGTTCCAGCGCCGCAATGGATGTAAGCGCGCCGCCAATGAGGGAAGCGGCGCCTTGCAGGGTCATGTTCTCAGGGATACGAGCAAGTTTATTCTCCGGTATGGCGACATAATCAGCATGAAAAAAGGGGCCACGAATTATATTTGTGTAGCCAACCACCCGGTCGCCTCGCTTCACCGTTTTACCATCGCTTTCCACGGTACCGGCCATTTCTATCCCAGATACGACCGCTTCCTTCTTTAGCGACCTGGCCAGGGCTCCGTTGCGCTTTCCCCGGGATGTCTCCAGATCAAAGTTGCTCAAACCGGCATACGATACCCGCACCAGAACAACGCCGTCAGTGACTTGCGGAACTGGCAGTTCAACCTGCCTCAAAGCCGGAAGGTCGGACCTGTTGGTAGGTATCTCGTAGGTGAGTGCCCTCATGAGCGTTCCTCCATAATCGTAGCCAATTCGGGAAGCTGCCGTTTATCAAGGCGTGGCTGCAACTCAACATTGTCAATCTCTTGTCGCGATTGGAAGCGTTTACTCATGGCCGTTCTCCAGCGGAAATTGCAGATAGACCATACCGGCGATGACTCGGCGAACATCACCGGGATTGGGACTGCCTTTCTCATCCAGCGAAACGCCCGCGTGCGCCGCATCTCTTGGCACGGCTCGCAAAAACGCCTCAAGCTGTGCCTCCATCAACGGGTGATCTAAAGATTCAATCATGGGTGTGCTTTTCCACCGCTGACCTTGAATTGTCACCTGCACCTGTTGGCCCGACGTCAGGTTTCTCCACCAACCGAAAGACCGAGACGTAAAGCAGTGGGCCGTGCCGCCGTTCACGTAATAGCTTATCGGGGTCGACAGCGCGCGCCCTGATTTACGTCCGGTGAATTCCAGTAACAAGGTATTTTGACTCATCAAACGATGCAATGGGGACCGTAGCAGCCAGCGGACAGGTGGATTGATGAAGCGGTATAGAGTATTGGCCATTACAGTTCTATCCCCATGCGGTACTCCGGGGGTACGCCAAACGCTGCCGGTTTTGGCGCGCGTGTTTCCGCCAGTAATTCGAAGCCGACAGCGCGATAGAATTCAACGGCTGGATTGCCTGACAAGACATCCAACTGGAGTTTAGAGAAACCCTGTTCGCGCGCTGAGTTGATTGCGCTGTCCATTAGTCGATACCCCACCCGCTTACCACGATATTCTGGTTTCACCGAGATAGCGTGAATGTAATAAGTATCTGCGTGAATGACGGGGTTAAGCCAACTGGCGTGTTGCGACCGCTGCAGTACGCCTTCGATGTCGGCGGCATTTATCTGCTTACCAGTCACCAGCCCTTTCCAGACTGCGCCCAGAGCAGCCTGCCGGACTCTGAAGTCCACGCCCGGCATACCCATTTTTATGCCCAATAACTGTCCATCCTCAACTACCAGTGTGGTGGTGTCGGCGGCGAACAAGGTTCCATCTCGACGCCAGGAACCGAGCACAATGGCGTCAAACATTTTTCTGTCGGCAAAGTGATAGCTATAGGAAGCCGCCCCAGTTGCCCAGACAAGGTCTGGAATATCGTTGGCGAAAGTGTCTTGAAGTTCTTTGCTGGTATCTACAAGTTGCATGATGATCCTTTGAAGTTCGTCGCGATGTAGCGTATTATTAGGTCATCAACCTAATAAGTCAACGACCTAAAATGAAAAAAGCAGATCAACCTGTAACAAGCAAAGGATCATCCACGCGCGATCGCATTGTCGAGGCCGCGCGAAAACAGCTGGTTGAAAAAGGCTACGAGCAGTTTGTGATGCGTGAACTGGCAACTCTACTGGGCATTAAACTCGGTAATTTGCAGTACTACTTCAAGACCCGGGAAGAACTCATCCTGCACGTAATCGAGGTAGAAGCAGCCCGTGACGTGCAGACAATTCAGGCGCACCAGCAACGGTGGGACACGCCCGAAGAGGTATTCCGGGCTATCGTTCAGAATCTCGTCGCGCGCTGGCGTGGTGACAGCGGTTTACTGTTCTCTACACTGGGCACACTGGCACTGCACAACAAGACGTATAAGCAATTATATCTCACGGTCTATGGGGATTTTTACCAGGCGCTGGAGGGCCCGCTGCGAGAGTTAAACCCGAAGATATCCGATGAAGAAGCCGCACTGCGTGTGCGCCTTATCACCGCACTGATCGACGGCTCACCCATGCAAACAGGAGTAGGCAGCGTTCGGGACTTTTTGAATCGGGTACAGGCTCAAGCGTTGATGATTGCGCTGGCATAATTATCCTAAAAACACGGTTGTTGTATCGGATAGGCTAGTCGCATCCACTCCATGGCTGACCACTGCCAGCGTATAACGGTAGGCATTTCGCTGTGAGATGGGCGCAGCGGTTTGAACCCACATTTAATCTTGGTCTCACGGTTTCGCATTTAGATACTGACCTTGATTTTGGGTTGCCTCTGAGAGCTAAGCAGATATGTTTTACACCCCGTCTATCGTAGAGCAAGAGGATGAATTAAAGAGGAAAACTCAAAGTAAGACGTAAACTACGTCCAGCATGATGAGGAAAACTGGACACGTTGGTACGATTAAAACTGGGGAAATAGATGTCTTCATCTAATGCATTGTCAATATACAAAGCAGCACTCATTGGCCGAGTAAATACATCTCCCCAGCGCTTGTGCAAATGGACAACCGCATTCAGCGTCAGTAAGTTATAGGCATCCGCATCCCTGTTAACCGCCGACGGCGCAGCGTGAAAGTCATCGACTTGGCTCGGTTCAGAAAAATAGCTATTAAACACAGACAAACTTAGCCCAGTAACGCCGGTATAAACTGCGCCCACCTTTACCATTATATTCGGATTGTACGTGCTATCTTTCACTCCATTATCATTTTCATTTTCTTGATAACTGGTATTAGCGATTAATTTCAGGGAATCAGAAAATTGCCAATCAGCCTCCAATTCTATACCTGAGTATTCTATCTCGCCCTCATTAACGAAAGTCGGCACTGAGTTAATGACTTCGCGCTGATGCAAGTCCTCGTGCTTGCTGTGATAAGCCGTCGCCGACATGTTAAGATTCTCAAAACGATAACTAATTTGTGCATCAAAGGTTTCAATGGTTTCCGGTCGCAGATCGGGATTGCCTTGTAACGTAGGAGAGTTCAAAAACATATCGGTAGCAAAAGGTGAGCGAAAGGCCTCACCATACAACAGTTTTATCGTAAACTTGCTATCTAACTGATGCACATAGGTTAACCGGGGAGACCAGCCTCTGTCAGTATTCTTAGCTTTATTCAGCTGCCCACCCAGCACCAAACGATTCGCTTCGTCGATATCCCAAACGCCCTGTGCATACAAACCCAAGAGATAGGTGTCAAAATCCGTACTGCTACCGATCGTACCCTCCAAATCCTCTCTCGTTACCCCCATTAAAATATTTAGCTGGTCACTGACATTGCCTCTAATATCAATACCCAACATTACATCCTGACTATCAGTGCTCGTCGCTCGCGAATTTGTAATATCGAAACTAACTTCATGGTCGTTCACTGTAGCACTAACATCCACGCTCCACTTGGCGTTGATTTTGTGTTCATAAGTGACATTGATGTGCTGCCTTTTAATCTCTAGAACGGACGCGGGGAACTGAAACACACTTTTAACATTACCCTGATCAGACTCAGACAATATAATGCTATAGCTCAGGTTTTTGTAAATCCCACTGGATACAAGCTGTAAGGCTTCTTTATCCATGGGATAAGTTCCGGCACTACCAAACGCGCCGTTCACATCATCGAATTCATCACCGTCATCTTTTATGCTGTTTATAGCCACCGACCCATGAAAATTTTCTGACTGAGTGGACAGCATTAAAGTGCCTTCCAAGGTACCAAAACTGCCAACAGATACATCGGCTAAATTACGATCTTGTTCGCCGTCAAAAGTAATGATATTAAGGGCGCCAGAAAAGGCATTGGTACCGTAAATAGCCGAACCTGGGCCACGAATAATCTCTATCTTTTTAATCATTGCTACTGGGAATAGATTATAGATATCCGTATTAATACCGCCCTGATTTGCATCCCGTAATACGTTGCCATTTAGCAGCAACAACACTTTATTATCGGTATGAGTTTGCGTTACACCTCGTATTGAAAGACGATTGTGTGGGTAAAGGTTGGACCCAACGATATGCATATTAACCAGGCGATCGAGAACATCACGAAGGTTCCTAGCTCCTAGCTGTTCTATTTCCTTGAAATTGACAACATTAACTATACCGGGGGCTAATGTAGTACTTTCCTGCGTTTTGGAAGTAATTGAGACTTCCATCAGCTCCTGCAGAGACAGCGAGTATACATCAGTCTCAGCAATAGCTGGAGACAAGCTTAACGTGCACACAGCTGCCAACACTACTCTCAATCGAACCATTATCGCTCGCTTCCTTATAAGCCAATCTATTCTGGGGCACACTCGTTAGCGGGTATCTCTGTGGAAATTGCCGTACAGCACGACCAAAGCGAAAAGACTTGTCGACATCGTCTTATTTATTGTAGACGGCTTATAGGCGTTTTCCACCGCTCACTTTTAGAATTCAATCACTGTGGTTAGCAGGTCGGTGCGATTGTGAATGTCCTTAGAACCCCCCTCAGTCCACTTTCCCGACTGATTCTTACTCCACTATTTCTTCCATATAAGTGGCAGCACAAGCGTGGTGATAAACATACAATTCCCACAAGTTCTTAAGGAAAATTTGGCATCGACAACAATCAAAATTCTATCGAAGCGTTTGAGCGGTATTTGTGTGTCTGTTTCCGAGATTACTTATTTGTTGCGATTTTGTTAAGAACTCCCGAAGAACGCAACTGACAACATACAGTTCGGCCACGGCTCGGCCTTGACTTTCGGCAACCCCTCTCTTTCCCATAATCCTTAGTTTGGTATTGTCAACTCAAGCTGATTACGAGAAATAGTCTATTCGTTAGATAACTGCGCCATTATTTGTGGGGCCGCTTGAAATAGACAGGAATAGTGTGACATGCCTTCGAGCTTCTCCAATTTTACAGCTCCGGGTATATCGGATTGCAGTTGCGATGCCATAGCGAGTGGTGACCAGTTATCGCTGGTGCCGTGCCAGTTTGTGGTTTTCGCTAAACACCAAGCTAGATCACCTTCCCATTGCACATAAGATTCTATATCCCTCATATAACCCGATGACTCACTCCCAAAACAGTTTTTTAGAATGGGGAAAATAAATGCTTGAAATTCCTCTTTTCGACTCAGGTCTGAGTCCCCGCCTTGAGCACTGGCAAAGAGAATTTTATACAAAGTCTTAGGTGCCAAAAATGCCAAAATCTTCTGATACTGAGTTAATAGGTAAAAAATGAATGAATGGCGATCAGCCAACTTAAACACAAACGCACCAGCCATCTCCGCCATATAATCGCCGCCGTTAAGCGGTGCTGCCGCGGAAACCAGATGAATGTTTTTGACTCTCGCCCCCAACCTGGCACTGACTTCTAGCGCTACAAAGGCACCCATTGAAAAACCAATGATATCAACAGTTTCCTTATCCCCAAGTATTTCGCTCACGTCTAAGGCCATCTGCTCATAATAACGCTCTCGATCATCTCCATAGTCGAATGTAAACCGATCGAAACAAATGACTCTTACTCCATGCGTTTTTGCTGGAAGGTCGAATACAGCGCATTCGCTAGCAGACCCTGGAGCTCCGTGAAAATAGACCACTAGTCTTCCTTCACTTGACCCGAAAGTAGAATGTTTCATGAGAATCACCTAAATCATTTCTTTAAAATTTGAAAACGGTATTCGAGGCTATGTTGGCCAAGCAGAAGAAAATTTCCCCCCCGCTGAGTTATACTAATTGCACACTGTTACACTTGTCACTGACATATTGCTATTCATACACATTAGTGACAACTCACTGGGGTTTGTAACTCGGATATGAAAAAGAAAAGCGCGCCTAAGCATACGAAATATTTGAAGTCTTGCATTCAAGAGAGTCTTCTCATGTTGCTGAAAGATAAATCTATTAGTCAGATATCCATTACCCACATCGCAAATCATGCGGGCGTTTCTCGCATGTCGATTTATAGATATTATGAGGATAAGGAAGATATCATTCGAAAGCATATTGAAGAGAATTTCGAAAACTATCTCAAAACCGTGCAGAGACACGAACTAGACGCCATCTCGTCTGCACCATTCTTTTTTGATTATTTCAGAAAGAATGGTGACACAGTTAAACTCCTTATTGAGAAAAATCTATTTCATCTCATTTCGGAGAACTTTGCACACTATGTCGAGCGATTTGAGTTCCTAGCTAGAAAAAGGACAAGCTTGCCAGAAAGTCATCAAAGATACAGCTATGGATATACCGCGTCGGGTTTGCTTAGCGTTGTAAAGATATGGATCGAGAGCGGAATGAAAGAATCGAATGAACAAATGTCTGACATATTGAAGATCGTTAAACTCGAGCAAGCTAATTTTTAGTCGCTTTTGTCATCGAATTCCTTGTATTCAGTCAGCCAACAATAGATCGAAGCCTTAAGGAACTAGACAACGTGGGCAGCGCTACCCATTGGGTAAATCGGTAGCGCCGCAGTCACTCTTTCACCAAAGACGATTGACCAAAGACGATTGACCAAAGGCAAATGATCTAAGACATTCGCTTTCGGAAGTCGACTACGCTTCTATTGAAAAGCTAAGGCCTGCATTCGCTTCAAGCCGCTTGATCAATTCGGGCCCCATGGACGAGGCTGTTGTCCAACACCCACCACTGGTGCGATCTTTGGATATATCGAGGGCTAAACAGATTGCACTTTCGGCCAGCATTTTACTGGTCGATCCGTAGCCTGGGTCCATATCTCCTTTGACGCAAGCTTGTAATTTTGCGCCAGCATCGTCGGAGCCAACAAAGATAATGTCATAATATCCGGCTTTACGTTCTTCTAGAGAGGGGCCATCACCCGGCTTTAGGTTCGCATCCATAGCAAACGGATCCACCGCTGGGCGATCTGACTGCGCTGGATCGCCGGGCAACATCATCATTTCATCATATTGTAAATCCTCACCCCATTGATGATTCATTAGATAATTTGAGCGATGAACTGCTTTAGTATTAATCATAGCCATCATAAAGGGACCGACCCAGCTTTCCACTGCTTCATCATAATAAGGCTGATTGCCATCGGGCTGTGCTGGACCTTCAAAGCCAGGGGTTTGGGCGAAAGGCGAAACCAACAGGCCTATGATCGAAGGATCTTTCTGGGCCGCTGCCGTTGTTGCAGCTCCAGATGCGACAGTTCCGCCAGAAGCACTGCCTTGCATGTCCCGCACGCGTCCGCGAATACGGGGCAAAACATGGCCCAAACGCGCCTTGGCTTGTTCTTGTAAATAGAACACACCGAGGTCCGTTGGAATGGAGTCAAATCCACAAGAAAATACGATGCGAGCCCCTGATTTTTCGGCACTGTCATTAAGGCCCATCACATTTTTTGCGATCCAGTTGGGTTCGCCACACAAATCGACATAATCTGTGCCGGCATTCGCGCAGGCTGCGATAACCTTGTCGCCATATAGTTGATAGGGTCCAACGGTCGTAATCAGAACTTTGGTCTGCTCGACCATTTTAGCAATTTCATCATCATTGTTAGAATCACACACCACGAGCGGCGTATCCGCTGGCGCACCGATGGCATCCCGAACTTCTTCTAGCTTACTTTTAGATCGGCCCGCCATACCCCATTTAATGCTCTTACCATATTGTTCGGTAACATATTCTGCAACCAGCTTCCCCGTGAAGCCCGTTGCACCGTAAATCAAAATATCAAATTCTCTGCTCATTTTTGTTTCCTTAATGTTTTGGATCTCTAAAAAAGACAGTATACCGATTAACACAGCTATAGTTTATAAGCTTATCGATTTCACTTGGCTAGATGGTGGCTCCGGACAGTGCTTGGCCTAGATAATTGCCTAAACTGTGATATCGAATTGTCCTGAAGCAGGCGACTGCTACCAACATAGGGGGCAACATAGGGGACAACATGATTATTACTTATTTTTGGGTTAAGCGGTTTCACCCTATAACCCATGTGGAATCATTAGGGCACTTCTCCTATTGAGTATGGTAAGACGTGTAGCGAGGAATTTTGCTCGGGACAGTATTGATTACAGTTCTCTGATACTACTGGATCTACACTAACATCATCAACATCACTACTAGAAGAACACTCCAACAAGACATCAGCTGCAATAATCACGACCTTCACTCTTATTAGGCATAAGTGTGTTGGGGGAGGGGGGGGAACGACAACAAATTTTTCGAAGCGGTTTATTTTCGTTTGATAATGGACCGCAGTAACTGAGATATTTTCTCACACTGAATGCCCCCAAACACAGGGTCGGTTTCAAAATTGAGGTTCGTCGTAAATTCGCGCCAATGCTCTTCGCTCATGGCGCGATCAATTTCCGGTAATATGAGAGTATCTTCATTTTTTACGTGTTCCTGCTGGCTTCTTATGAACGAAACCGTCGATTGCTTGAGTTCTTCGAAGCCTCCCATTTTTTGATCGTCTGAAAATGCCTGAAACTGTTCTTTAATATTGTTGGTGATCGTTTCCAATTCTTTGTGCTCTGCCCGTAACTCAGAAAACATTGTCGGATCACAGAGTTTTTTTTCTTCAATATAATCGAATAATTGCTCCTCAATCGGGTGGTGGCAAAGTTGCGGGTAATCACTGAGGTAATGCAATGAATCTTGGATAAAATCTAGATCACTGCGGATGTCATCAATGTTTTGCCACTGGCTGGCGTGCTTCGCAAGAACGATCATCACATAGGATATATTGATATGATCGTCCGCCAATTGTTTAAAAATTGAATGCATCATCTGTGCCCGTGTTGTTTTGAGAGAGGGAGCTGGCTTCGAAAGCTTTAAATACGCTATCTAACGGGAGGATAGCCTGTTTACGGGGGACATAACTGAAGATAGATCAACAAATTGTTACAACTCGATCGTTGTCGAATTGTAGTGGCTGTGCCGTCGCTGTTTCAGCAGCGGTAAGAATCTCCACCCATCTGAAATCCACTTAAGCATTTCGACTGCGCTTGGTCGTGCCGCCTGACTACTTCCACGCGGCTGTTTCCACGCGGCTGTTTCCACGCGGCTGTTTCCACTTGCTCAGTATTAATTCGGCAATACTGTCCGCCGCCAAATTCGGCATGTTTTCACGAAATTTTTCCGATTATTTTCAATGAATACCACACAAGATTACGGTTTCGTCAGCTCAAGTAACCGCCCCGATTCCGCCCCATAAGTCATGTTCGGCTCTTCTGTCGAAAGCCTGTTCTTTTGTCCGTTTTCCGCTAATCTCAAAACAGTGACGGTCGTTAGGAGCTAGACGAACATGAAACATCTTCCGACTCTACTATCGATCTTTTCTTTTTTCGCATTGCTTACACCACTTTCCGGGCATTCGGGTACAACAACAAAGGCCATTACTAGCGGCAAAGCCTATGCAGATTTTAGATTGCGGTTTGAATCCGTCGATCAAGACAACGCCCTTAAAGATTCCGACGCACTGACTCTTCGCTCACGGGTAGGTTACGAAACCGCTAGCCACGAAGGGTTTTCCGGCGTAAATAGAATTCGAAGACGTCAGAGTCGTGGCCGGACAAGATGAGTACAATGACATGCTTGGCTCGGGCCCAGGCTACTCCGAGATCGCCGACCCAAAAAATACATAACTGGATCAAGCTTACATCCAATACAAAATGGGCGACTTTAGCTCCAAGTTAGGACGTCACGTCATCACGCTGGACAATCACCGTTTTCTTGGACATGTGGGATGGAGGCAGGACAGACAGACTTTTGATGCCTTTACAGCAAATTACGCACCATCTGAAGAATTGAAATTTAAGTATGTTTGTTTAGACGAACGGAATCGAATTTTTGCCGAAGAGTGCGATGTCGGGCGTTACACCAATCTCCTCCCGCTTGTTTTAGTGATAGGGTTTATCGCCTTTGCATCCGGTATAGTGCCCGAAATCCGTTCGTGAGCTCAAAGTAACGCCACGGGTTAGCTCCCTCGTGAGTAAATTCGCCACGCCTTGCTTAGTGGAAGCATTATTGATTCATAAGAGTAGCTTACATTCGCCTGACGACTGAGTGGCTGAAGAATGCAGGAAAAACGGCATCTGTCAGCCGGATCCTATCGCCGCCCTAAAACGAGAATTCAGAAAGCCCCTCGATCTGCCCGCCCTAACGATTCGACTCGTTCCTTTGCAGGGCGTGGTCGGGACTTCTGTTCATTTTCTCTTCGCTATACATCCGGCTTAACATAATGAAGCACACCCCAGGCAAGGTAACCCGAATCGGCAGCACTTACCCAATTTTGTAGTCCCAGTAGCATCCTGTCCATGTACTCTGCACTGATTGTTTCAGTAAGTTGGTCATAGCGGCCTTTAAGTTCATTAGCGACTTCTGAATAGTGTGTACGCAATTGAGAGGTCATCGGGAGAGCGTTCTCCTCAGTTAAACCGGATATCTCCAAGTGTTTTTTGTAGAATCCAAAAGAACCCAGCGAATCTAGATTTAACCGATCGTATACCGGCTGTAATACATCAGCAGGGCAATCATCTGATTGCATGGGGTCCGTAAAGATCAACTCTCCGCCGGGCTTAAGTACGCGATTAACTTCTTCTAGAACTGTCTTCTTGTGACCGCTATGTAAAAAAGCATCTTGCGACCAGACGATGTCAAACTCCTCTGCGCCGCAGGGAATAGACTCAAAGCTCCCATGTAAAACCGACACTTTGTCCGAAACCCCCTGCTCCTGGCAAAGCGATCTATTTCGCGCATTTTGTACGTCACTGAGATTCAGGCATGTTACCTGGCAACCGTATTTTTTTGCTAAGTACCGCGCTGAACCGCCATATCCCGAACCAAGATCGAGCACTCTACTGTCATTATTTAGAGTGAGAAGTGTTGTGGCCATTAACTCGACTGTTTTGCGACTGGCATCATGAATTGATAGACCTTCATCATACAGTCCGATATGGATATCTTCTCCACCCCATACACGCTCATAAAATGTGTCGGCATCTGTGCTGTCGTAATAGTCTTCTGCTACTTTTTCAGCGGTATTTCGACTACTCATTGTGGTAGGCCTTTTGTGCGATGTGGACAAAAAAATCGGGCTCTTCTTCCCGATAAGTTTCCTGGAAGTCTCCAAACGTTTGTACGTCCTGGAATCCGGCTTCTTCAATTAGTCCACGGGTATAGTCTTTTCGCAAAGGGAACATATTTAGGTGGTGCTTGGATCCATCGGGAAAACTATACTCGAAACGGGCCAGCCCTTCATCGACATGAATAGGTTCTGCCGATACTTTATCTCCACAATAATAATATCTATGTTTACTGGAAAAACCGTGGTCGAGAATACTGTCATAATTACGCTGATCAAGAATCAGAACGCCATCGTGTTTTAAAGCTGAATAGAATTCGGCCAATGCGCGACGCCTATCACTTTCCTTGAATAAATGCGTAAAGGAATTGCCAAGACAAATAATAGCGTCATATTTACCGTCAATATCCCTGTTCAGCCAACGCCAATCTGCCTGGACCGATTGCATTATGTGCCCATGCTTTTTCGCATTTTCGAAGGCCTTCACAAGCATCTGAGCGTTGCCATCTGCACTGGTGACGTTGAAACCGGCCTCCAGTAATTGAACAGAGTGGAAACCAGTACCGGTCGCGACATCTAATACTTTATGTTTCGACTGTTTTTTTAGCAGATCAATAAAAAACCGACCTTCACTTTCGGCTCTTGCTTGCCAATCAATTAACTCGTCCCATCGTTCGACAAATTTTTGAACGTATTCTTCTTGGTAGTGATTTGTTTCTCTAACGGAGTTGGGTCTATTTCCGAATTCCTGAATCTCTGGAGCCTTTAGTAATGATACGAGACCATGACGACTCATTTTATCCTCCTTTTTAATGAATTGCTGAAACTGACATCGGCGGGTTTAACTACTAATTGAGGCAAAGGCGCTTAAAAGGGAGCCTGTGGCTCAACATATTGATAACAGCGACTAAATTATGTTTTTTTATCGCCTTCTAATAATTAGTGCTCTATATATAAATCTCAAAAACACCGAACAACAGTATGCCTATAGCTGGCAAATATCAACCAAAAGGCCCTTATTTGCGCCAATTATAACAATATTTGACAAATAATATTTAGAGAACGATACATCGTACTCTAAATAAATAGGATAAAATATGGCTTGAATTAGATAGAAATCCTTCGAGGTGTTACTAACGGTATCTAGCGCAAGCTTTTAATACCCAAGCCCAGAACTGAGGAGCGATCACCCGTTACACAACGCAATTGAGGCGCGACTTAGGGCGGCAGTTGGGAGGAGCAAGCCATTAAAAGCAGGCATTTTCGGCAAATGCCTGCCCCTACAATAGACGCCTACTATAAACGCCTAAAATAAATGGGAATCGAGAGAACTAGAGATTATGTCAAGATGGCTAGAGCCTTCGCCTCAAGGGAGCTTCTACCGCCGCAAATTGTAATAATCTGCACGATGTAAACACCACCGCCTAGAGGTCGCTCGCAGCCTAAGCACAGAAAGCAATCATACCATTGTTCTTTGGTACTGAGCCTTACGCCACTGGCTCGGGCTAGTGGCGGTAAAACGTTTAAACTGCCGATTGAAACTCGATAAGGTAACAAAACCCACCGCCATAGAAATGTCTAATATGGAATTCTTAGGGTCTCCCAACATAACTTTAGCCATCTCAATTCTAAGTTTAAATAAATAGTTGCGCGGCGATAGGCCTAGGTTTTGTTGAAATAAACGACGGAATTGTACCGTACTTACGCCGCAGTCGGCGGCCAGTTGGTCGACACAGAAAGGTTCTGCGAAGTACTGGGCGAGATAGGCAATAGCAGGTGCTAGCTTTTTCGTTTGTGGCGGTAGCTGCCGTTCGGTTTGCGTCGCGCCTAATACTGCCGCAATCAAGCTAAACAGTGCCAACACATAACCGCTTACCATATCGTTAGCTGGGCTACCGGTAGAGCCAAGCTGTTCCGATAACAGCAAGGCTGTAGTAGAAATAGGCTTGTACTCCAGTGCCGAAAAATGGCCAAAGTGCTGCACCGCCAATTGCATATTGCTGGCGAGCTGACCTAATTGAACACTCAGCCGCGTCGTTTCTACGTAGCTAAAGGTCCAATCACTCGTTGTACCAACGGCGCTTTGCGCTAGATGTGGCTGACCCGCGGGAATCACCACCACGTCGCCGGCTTGATACCGAATGACTTCATGACCGTGTAAGAAAATGCCCTCACCACGATGACAGTAACCCAGCTCGACATAGGCATGTTGATGTAAAAAATGGATGCCGGTATCGGATTGGCGATAGTTGAAGCCCATCACGCAAACGTGTTTCGGGAAGTTAATGGGCCTGTCGACGATAGCAAGCGATGATTGTTTCTGCATAGTAATGAGTCTTATCGACGTAGAATCAGTAGTTATCGAACGATTATAATGACTGCCAGCAGAAATTGCTAACCGCCATTATGTGCCATTTGGGAGTAAACCATGCCTTTAGTAGAACAATATCCAGAACTTAGTTTCGCCTGGAATGATGCGCTGAGTTCATTACGCGAAGAAGCCGCCCAAAAACAATACGAAGGTTGCCTCGTGAGCGAAGAAATTATGCAAAGCCTGACTGACATGAATGAACAGCGACAAGATGGTCAGCGCTTAAACCTGATACGTCAACAATTAGCCGACTTAAAACCCAGAACGGATTTTCCCTACATACAACCAAATGGTTTAGACGAGATTCGTCAACAGCGCCCCGAGGGCCCAAGACAACTGAATTTAGACTTATCTCAGGCTGAGCTACTGGATAAATTTCATGGCGCCTGGACCGGCCGAGCAGCAGGCTGCGCACTGGGTAAACCGGTTGAGCTTATGGGTATTTTGGGCCAAAAAGCAGGTAAAGGCCGAGCTCGTATAAAAACCTATTTACAGGCTCGGCAACAGTGGCCATTACAAGACTACTTCAGCGGGGAAAGTTCCGACAATAGTGATTTAACCATCATGTGCGCGCAATCATGGCGTGAAAATATTGCCTATATGGAACCCGATGATGATATCCACTATTCTTTAATAGCGCTGCACATACTCGAACAAGTGGGCGCCGATTTTGGCTGGCAAGATGTCGCCGACGCCTGGAATACCTGTTTACCCTATAGCGCCATTTGTACTGCAGAGACCCAGGCCATACTTAATTATAATCTTTGTGTACCCAGATTAAGGCGGCATAATAATCACGCCACCCCGGAGTTTACACGCAGCTTCAATAATCCTTATCGTGAATGGATAGGAGCACAAATACGCGCCGATGGCTGGGCTTATTGCTGTGCGGGCAACCCTGAACTAGCCGCGGAATTTGCGTGGCGCGACGCACACTGGACCCATACAGCCAACGGGATTTACGGTGAAATGTTTATGGCGGCAATGATAGCGGCAGCCTTTGTCGAAGCAGACCCCAAACGACTGGTAGCTATTGGCCTGTCAGAAATTCCTCGTAATTGTAAACTGGCCGAGGCCGTTAACGAATCATTAGAATGGATCTCACAATGTCCAACCTTCGAAGATTTCATGCAGCGCCTGGATGATAAATATGTTGAGATGAGCGGCGTACACACCATCAACAATGCCTTAGTAGTCGTGATGTCGTTATTCTACGGTGACATGAATCCCGACCAAACTATTGCCACGTCAGTGATGGCGGGGCTAGACACCGATTGCAACGGCGCTACGGTAGGCTCTATTGTTGGCATCAATAGCGGACAGAAGAACTTTGGCGGGGTTTTAAAAGCCCCCCTGAACGACACCATAAAGCCATTGGTGTTCGGTTTCCAGGAAATCACTATGGAAGAACTTGCCCAAAGAACCTTAAAAGTACATCAAAAAATTAACGCGACGGCTGATTAAATGCGATGAAAATTGTCAACTTTGGCTCTCTTAATATTGATCATGTTTACCAGGTTAATCGATTTGTTGAGCCCGGTGAAACGCTTGAATGTAGCCGTTATCAACAGCTTGTTGGTGGTAAAGGGCTAAACCAATCTTTGGCGATTGCGCGCGCTGGCGCGCCGGTTATGCATGTGGGCAGCATCGGCACCGACGGCTTGTTACTGCAAAAAACGTTGGCCGATAGTGGGGTTGACGTATCACAGCTACAAGTGCAGCCCAGCGAAGCCAGTGGCCACGCCATTATTCAAGTTGATGCTAAAGGGGAAAATTGTATACTCTACCATGGCGGTGCGAATCAGACGGTTTCCGTCCCCGCCATAGATGGTGCGCTAGCATTGACTCGTCAGAACGATATTGTGTTAATACAAAACGAGATAAATAACGTACCCGCTATCATTGACAAAGCAGCGGCTAAAAACCTCACCATCGTGTTTAATCCTGCGCCGATGTCTACAGCTGTATTAAATTACCCGCTAGAGAAAGTTGATTATTTTATTGTCAATCAGTCAGAAGCCCAGGCGCTTTCTCAAAAAAGTGATATCCATGACATACTCACCACCCTTAGTGCACGTTATCCCGCTAGTAAATTCATTCTCACTTTAGGCGCTCAAGGTGCAATTTATCAAGACCCGCTACAACAAATTATAGTACCCGCGATCACCACGGATACTGTTGATACTACCGCGGCAGGGGATACGTTTATTGGCTATTTTGTCGCTGAGTTGTCGGCACGTAAGGCCATTAAGCAATGCCTGGAAACCGCTTGTAAAGCCGCATCTTTATGCGTTCAAACAATTGGGGCAGCAAATTCCATTCCTTACCGCAGAGAACTGGATATCGTCTAAAAACACTGCAGCAAAGCGGCACTTTTTTAAGCCCTATTTGACAAGCCTTGTTTGATAAGCACTGTCAGGTGAATTCTATTTAATGTGCTCGGAGTCACGAGTACTGTTTGCCGAGCTCGGCTTGATAAACTTTTTATGTGAACCTCTATTGTATTTATCGCAAAGCTGTAGAATTCACTCTTATTTATGATTGGCCATAGGTAACAGTGAATTTCGAATGAGCCTTTAGGCCACGATAAACGAACTACCGAAAGTGTGTAAAGTGTAAGACTGTAAATATGATGAACTCATGAAATAGAGGTAGTGACGAGTGACCCTGCAGGCAAAAATCCCTCTTAGCTCTCTGGTAAGACGGACCACCGACACAGACGTTCTCAAGACGCACATCAGGAAGACCGGCGGCACAATATCGCGAAAAGGGCGGTCGCGGAACTGGGTATTGTGCGCGAACAACGTCCAGATAAAACAAGTCATTGAAATAATAAACCTGTCGGGCGAAGACACATGGCGATGGGTAGCGAGGAAGCTTGCTGAAAACATACCTCCCACCAGCCACGATGAAATACTAGGATTCGCCAGACAAAACCCCACTATTTCTGTGGCACAGTTGGTCACCGCTACCGATTGCTCGCCCTTCGAAGCCCGCGCAGTGTTAGATGAACTGGAGTGGGCCGAATAACGCTAACTGTAAAGTCGTCGAGCAAAGAACATTGAAAAAGGAACATTAACAAAGGAACATTCCAGACCTTTGGTTCAGCTCTTTTCTTTCTTCATATTACTCCCTGATTGCGATCTTAGAGTAGCGAATTTATCTCAGTGGACGACTGCGCAGGGAGATGAAATGTGACGACCACGCATACTGAAAGAGACAGACAAAAAGTCAGAGGGTGAACTGTAGATTCATCTATCGGCGGGAGTTATGGTATCGTACACAAGAGTGTCATAGCTTTATTAAAAGCGGCGTTCTCAGACTGAGAATTGTATGGTTTTGTGGCGAAGTTCATCAAGCTGCCCCTGGATATTATTCGAACGTCTGCTGCTGGCCAATTCTGCCTTAATTTGCCTACCAACCAGGTGCAACATGGTTAATTTGCTAACTATAGCCTTTCTTTTTGCGCTAGCTTCCAGTACTTCTGGAATCGCAGAAACCTTAAGGCTTCGTACGGGGCTCGACGAGACGTCTAAAAGTTTTCACGTGATTCAATCGCTCGCAAATGAGATAACGCGCAGAACTGACATCACGATTAAATTTATTCACCTTCCCGCTAAACGAACGATCAATTATCTAGAGGCCGGACTTATCGATGGTGATTTTTCTAGAGTCTCGAACTTTGGAAGTGAAGTTCCGGGCTTAATTAGAATCCCTGAACCGATAGCGACACACCCGTATGTCGCCTACACGATAAATGAGGATATTGTCGTCAATAGTTGGAATAGTTTAAAGCCCTATTCCGTCATTTACATCGGTGGCTGGACAGTGGTGGAAGAAAAGCTTACGCCAATTCACGACAATCTAATCACCGTAAACAGTGTGGAAGCCGGACTTAATGTTATTGCCGCTGGCCGGGCAGACATTTTTATTTCTATTCCTTTTTTGGTAAACGAGTTTCTTAAGCAGAAAGAGTGGAAAGGAAAGCCTATTCGCGAACTTCAACCTCCCTTTGATCTTCTTAATTCATATGTGTTCCTGCTTTCAAAACACGCAGTCGCCGGAAGAAAAATGAATAAAGCACTCAAGGAAATGAAAGCCGACAACTCGTATTATGAAATAGTAGAAGAGCGGCGGGAATAGGCTTTAACGCGATATGCAATTCGAGCATTGCGCCCCGTGTGTTCTAACGAACCGTTTAAGCCAGGCCCCGAGCGACTAGCTATCTTCTAAACGGCCCCCCTAGATTCATTGACACAACACGCAGTCCCGGATTTGCTTCTAAGGTAACGAACCACTATAAGTGGCCTGTTAAGGAGCGGAAGATAATATTATTGATGTTTTTACAACTTCTAGAATTTTGTCTTTCGAAAGCCACCAATCGATCAGCTTGCCTTCTACCCAGACTGGAATCTGGTCGCCATAATTATCATTAAATTGTCTGGCGGTTACACCACCCGCTACCACTGCCTGAATTTTCTCAGAATCGGACAGGTCCATGACAAGGCGGGCGCTGGCAGCGAATCCCGAATCAAAGCCATCCCTCATTTTGCTGGTACGGGAATAGCCAGCACGATTTAAGGTCTCACCTGAACCGGCTTTAGGATAGTCGCCACCACCGAGTAGAGCGCTTCCGGTGCCGTTACGCCTTAGTGGTGATACGAATCTAATTTTGTGTATGTCGCCCCACTTAACCGCTGTTGGATTGCCGCCGGAAATCAATCGCAATTTTTCGTCCCCCAGTCTCGCGGCACGGAGAATCATATCGCTGAGGTTTTCCACTTTGTCAGCGGTTGTTTGATCATCAATCCACTCCGCCCCATAATTCTGATGTATAAGATGCTGGATCCGTTCTTGCCAGAAATACCAGTTATTGGAATAGTTGTTTGCTGTCTCGTCACCTAAATCATCTTGCATGATCACGAAGGGGAGGTAATGATAAATGGCGTGATAAAGGGAGGGGGCGACCAAATCGACTTTTTCTTCGAAGTCCCACGATTCAAGAATTTCTGCCCACTTACCAAATGACTCGTCTTGTTTTAAGGCTTCAAGTATCTGTGGCATCAAGGCTTCCGCCTGAAGATTTTTTATGTCTAGCATGAACTTGCGGTGATCGTCAGGACTGTTTTTTGGCTTGCTTTCGATTAACTGTGCGATGCGTTCGTAACGGAACGACGGGGCGAAACCACTCGAATAATAGTAGGGATAATCATCCGGGCGGGTATCGTGATTTGCCGTACCAACCCAGCCCTTTACAGGATTTAGCTGACCCGGCATGTCCTTTTTGGGAATCCACCCCGTCCAGTTATCACCAACGCTGGCACCATCTCGCATGTAAGCGCCATTTTTATCAGCGCGAGTAGGAATACGGCCAGTGCTTCGATGCCCGATGTTGCCTTTGGTATCACCAAAGACATAGTTAAACATCACCGTATCAAGGTCTGCCAGCGCGCTATCAAATTCATAGGCGTCTTTTGCCTTGAGCAGATTGATAACACCAATTGCGCCGCGATTACCTTCATCTAACGCCCAACGTAAACTGATAACGGAGCCCGGCGCCTTGTCATCAAACAGACCTAAGTCAGATGCGACAATTCCTCTAATGGTTTTTCGATAGTGGACGGTTTCCTCGCGAAACCCGGAGTCGGATTCAGAGTCTTTTACTCTGAAAGTATGAGTGAGTGGTTCAAACAACAACCATTGTTCGCCACTTTTATATTGCTTCGGATTTTCCGGGTTCACAGTCTCGAGATACAGATCCTGAACATCGCCGTAGGCATTGGTCACACCAAATGCGACGTGATTGGTTCGCCCGCCAATTAATCCGGGTACACCGGGAAATGCAAAACCCACCGCTTGGAAACCGGGAGATTGTAATCCAATGGGATGTAACATACCTGGCATGCTTCTTACATCAAGGTGCGGGTCATTAACGACAACGGCAGTACCTGTCGTAGACCTTTCTGCGCCGACAGCCCAGTTGTTGGATCCGAGTCTTGGCACCCAATCAGAAATGGGAGCAATAGGATTTGACGTGAATTCAACTGGATGTGATGTTGAACCGAGTGTTGCTGGTATATACGGCTGTTTCGAGCGAGCGGGGTTTTTACTTAAAGGTAAAATCTGTTCGGCTTTCTGAGGACCAAGAATATTAATCAGCTCCGAACTAAGAAGCTCCGCAGACATGTTGGTCGAATGAATGAATCCGCCAAAATGAAAAATGGAAAGAAGGTCAACCAACTCCCATTTTGAAGCACTGAATAACCCTAGAGACAATTCGAGCGGATGCTCGTGCTGATAGTTCTCAATATATGCATTAATGCCGTCCAGATAAAGGTTTAACACATGCTTATCTTCATCACTTAACAGACTGATATGGTTGCGGGCGTTGCTGCGCAACCCCATCGCGATCATGCGTTTATCGAGCGGCAACATACTTTTACCGAGAATGGAACTCATCTCTGAGCGAACGATGGCGAGATAGGATGTCATCTGAAATAAGCGGTGTTGCGCTGTGATGAAGCCTTGTGCACGCCAAAGGTCATCGTCTGTCTGTGCAATAATATACGCCATGCCATATTCATCGCGCCGCACCTCGACTTCCTGATCCAGTGCTACAAAACTCATACGCCCTGATACCTGAAAGTCATTCGCTTGCTGCAAATAAGACCAGGCCCCCGCCAACAAAACAACAATTACAGCAACGATCCCAAATATCTTCTTCATAAACTCACACTTAAATGCCTAGTTAGTGCCCATCCAGAAATGGGTGTTTTCAACGATGTCATTGCGAGCGAAGCGCGGCAATCTCCCGCAGCCCGCGCCAATGCTGGATGAGATTGCCGCGCTAACGCTCGCAATGACTGAGCTTGTTAGTTTATGGATAGGCACTAGTTAGATATATCCATGGTAATGAATATGAGCACCCTAGTAAAACGGAATTTGGGAATATCACGATCTGGAAGAAAGGGGACCGAGGGACTATTTTTAACTAACTTTCGCGACCACCCTCTTCACAATGCTTTTATACAATCGCATTTATTATTGAAAGATTGAGCGTAGCGGCTGCCCACTACGTTCAACAAATTTGAAATACTCTCTTGCTCATCTGGGGTCATTATAGATTTCCCAGGGTGTGCTAATGCTAAAATGTAACGCAAAGATGTTTAAGGCCAGCAAACAATACACAGAAGAATTCAATATCCTCGGTATGAACTCTGCCATGGTCAAATTTTTGATGGCAACGCTCCTCCTCTAGCCCTCTCCATCAACCAGCAATTTTCCGGTTTCGTCATACTTTAGCTCGCTCAAAACTTCGCCTTTCTGATCCCGTGGATATTCAATTCTTGCCAGACCGTCGCGCGTGTTTTTAAGCCTCCCCCTTGTATCAAGATAATCTTTACGAAGTAGATTTAATCCTGTTCCCCCCCAATAATACCTAAGCCTTGCAAAGCCTTGGACGCCAACAGTTAGTTTTTCGTTAACATCATAGAGCGAAAGCTCGCTGACGTTACCAAAATGATCGTACTGTAGTATCCAATATGCAGCGCCGGAAGCGTGGAGAGATGGCTTGCCCTGGGTATCAAAAAAGGCAATTTTCCTTTGATTCATGAAGTCATTGGCATATTGTTCTCCCGCGGTACCGGTTGGCCCCAAGGCCGGCTTACCGTTAGCGTCGTAAATTTCCCATCGATGGAAAGTACCTGATGCCTGGTAGAAATAGCGATATTGAGCCGCTCCGGATTTAGATTCCAGAAGTTTATGCGATTCATTCAAATTCTGCATTAGGCTTAAATGGCCGCGGCTGTCAAAGACTAACCTGATTCGTTTAAACTCAAAACCCGGACGGTGTGTTTGCAATTCGCCTTTCAGGGAGAACCGACTCTCAATCACAGATCCATCATCTTGATATTGCCAACTGTAATTCGCAATTTTCCAGGAATTTTCAATCGCGACTCCCGCTTTGTTATAAAAGTCTAATCGCTTGTATTGGCCTCTTTCATTTAGGAAAAAATTTGAATAAATGCGAAACATCAGTGGATTGGTCAGCAAATTGAAATGCGTTATGACAGACCAACGT
>CAJVZD010000057.1 GCA_913019905.1 uncultured Cellvibrionales bacterium | reverse complement strand
GAGCCGGTCGTATTCGGGATGATCCTTTTCGAGCACTTCGGCCGTCGCTTCAACACAATCTCGGTTGAGTTGATACTCGACTTTAGGATTCGCCTGCAGGTTCAGGAGCCACGCTGGCGGCTTCGGATCGCCAGCCTTTGAAGCGACAACGACCTTGCTGCCGTTGTCGTTAAGATAGATCAGCGCGTTCGTACGTGTCAGGCCGCTCTTACGTCCGGTTGTACGGAGCAGCAGCGTCGGCACACCAAGCAGTTTATGTCCCAGGCGCCCGTCGGTCCACTCGTAAATGCCCTGGTGAATTTTCAGAATTGTTAAAAAAATATTCATGTGTAGAAAGCCTCTTTATTCGCTTGTATTCAGCTTCGGTTCAGTGCTTTCAATAAGCGTTTGACAGCCAACCTTCTTTTCCATGAACATTGACATGCTGAAAATATTATTAGGAATTGCATTTCACTGGAATCGGACGATCCTTACTCCCGATCTAAACTTATGTTGGCCACTATTCAGCCAGGTTCATTTTCAGCGATGGTGTTTCGCAAACCAATCCGCTTCTTCGCCAGGCTCGGGCATTATTGCGCCGGCTTCCATCACCCACTTGGCCACGACGCCCATAAGCGATACCTTAATTTTATCTCTCGTTATATCAGCGGCTGACAATATAGCGTCCTCAATTCTTCCAATAATTCCATTTTTGACCTCGTCTGAACGCCCATCTCGTATGGCCCCTAATACTTCGACGGTGCCCTCTGTTACATCGTTTGATTCAATATAGAAAACATGAACAAACTCTTTCGGTGCACCGGTGAGTCCGCAATGCGTATCAGTGATGGATTTGGCAACGCTCGCTTTCGTTGCTTGGTCAAGCGAGTCTTTTTGGGTAAATACCCTGTAAAGTGGCATAGTCGTTTCTCCTGATAAGTTAGCTGAGTAAACTGTGATCGAAGGCGCTGATCATAAGGTCATTTTTGTGGCAACCGCCTTTGTCTACCCACAGATCATTAGTCGCGGCGAGGAGCTCCGTTCTCGTCTCGTCTGGCGTACCCACTGGCACGATTAGCATTAAAAGTGAAGATTTGGAACCACCTTCGCCCGCCGAAAAGCCATTACCTTCTAACACTTTTTTCCAGGTAACGGTGGCATCCATGTCTAACACCTGCTTCACAACTTGCTTCGTTCCCTCTTCGAGCTCGCTCTCAATGGCGGGTTCAAACTGATTTTCCTGAACTAAAAATTCACATTCAATCATTTTTCATCTCACTCTTTAATTTTCTTTTCGTCGCGCAAAGTATTCAGGCGATTGCATTATTGCATTGTTGTCTTTATGGGTGCTGTCTTTATGGGTGCTATCGAGCAGAGCCTATTCGTGCTTACCTGAAACCCAACCGTGTGATGCGAGCTGTTCCGATGCAAAGTTCTTAGGAGAACGTTCCAAGGTGGTTGCCATTGTGTCGTTCCAACGATTCAGAAAGCCAAATAGTGAAATCACGGCCACGACTTCTACGGCCTGCTTCTCACTAAAGTGTTCCGATAATTCACTCATGTGCTCTGCTTCTACCGCATTGGGTACCATGCCAGCATGAACCGCAACTCGCAGTGCCGCTTTCTCCCGTGCGGAGAATAAGTCGCTACTTTCAAACTCAAACACCGCTTGTATTTTTTCCGCGCTAACATTATTTTTTTGTGCTGAGTTAGCGGTATGTGCCTGGCAATAACGGCAACCCGCCGCGTTACTAACCGCGAATGCAATCATTTGCTTTAGCCCTGCGTCTAATTCGCCGCTGTTTAGAATCGTTCCGCCAAGACCACCAAAGGCCTGAGTAAGTTCTGGCCAATGCGCCATTGTCAGCATGGATGTAGGCAAAAAGCCCATAGATGCCTCTACCATTTGAAACATCGGCTCTAACTCGGGTAACGCTTCGCGCTGCTTGGGTGTGATGTGTGTCATTGCAATCCTTGTGGTTCTCTCTGTTAGCCTATTTTTAGTAGATGTTTGCCAAGATTTTGCCCGCTATGAAGCCACTGTAAGTTGGCAGGGTATTTTCAAAGCCTTCGTGTAAGTCGACCGAGCGGGTCAATTCAGCAGCCCTTTTGTTGACTATTCGCCGTGGAAAAGTAACACCCTGTCAAATCCATTGCCTTGGCGCTCAAGCTCACCATGCAGCACGCGCTAAAATACTCAGGCCTCAAGTTCAGATTTCGCCAAGAATTTTCCTGATATTCTTTCGAAACTTTTCACCAAAGGGCGGTCGTGCGCCAATGATAGGTAAAACATCGATCATGGTTTGACTGTAAATCGCGCGCGCGTGGCTCATGCTCCTAAACCCTTCCGGACCGTGATAGGCACCCATGCCAGAAGCACCAATGCCGCCAAATGGGAGATCCTCTTGCACATAGTGAAGTGTAATGTCATTGACACAAACACCACCACTTTGCACGTGGCTCAGTAAGTACTCCTGCTCACTTTTATCTTTACCGAAGTAATACATGGCGAGGGGGTTTCGGCGGGGCTCAATCATGTCCGGAACTTCGGTAACGTCTACATAAGTCATGACCGGGAGAATAGGACCAAAAATTTCCTCGTGCATGACCTGCATGTCTTCATTGACGTTCTGGAGAATGTGTAAAGGCATGCGACGATTGTCTTTAGATGCGCGCGTCTTGTCAGCTCCGACTATCGTGAGCTTAGCGCCCTTAGCAACTGCGTCATCAACGTAGTTCTGCAACCTGGCGAAGTGTCTTTCGTTGATCACACCCGTGTAATCTGTGTTTTCCGTTATGTTTGGATACATTGACTGCGCCTCGTTTTTGACCCGTGTGATGAGCTGCTCTTCCAGCTCACTCGGCACGAGGACGTAGTCTGGCGATAGACATAGTTGACCGCCGTTTAAAAGCTTTCCGAATGTCAGTCGTGTTCCAGCCAGATCAAGCTTTGCACTACGACCGATAATGACAGGTGACTTGCCGCCAAGTTCTAGCGTGACGGGAACGAGGTTTTTTGATGCTGATTGCATTACTTGCGCACCCACTCGAGTGGACCCGGTAAACAGAAGGTGATCGAAAGGCAACTCAGCAAATTTTTGACTGATAACTGCACCACCGGTTACGACCGCGACTTCATCTTCTGAGAAATATTTGGGGACAACTTCGGCAAACAATGCCGCTGTTTCGGGAACGAACTCTGAAGGTTTTAGTAACGCTCGGTTACCGGCAGCCAGCGCACTTGTCAAAGGCGCAACAGTCAGACCGAAGGGCAGGTTCCAGGGAGAAATGATGCCAACAACACCTTTTGGGAAATACCTAACCTGGCTCTTTCCCCCCAAAAAATTCATCGGTTTGTTGGTTTTTCGCTTTTCCGGTTTCATCCACTCCTTTAAATGTTTCATTGAATAGTCGATAGCTTCCACTTTTGATGCAAACTCTGAGAACAAACTGAATTCGTACGATCGGGCGCCACCGAATTCGCGTTGGGTTGTGGTCGCGAATGCCGTCTTGTTTTCAACAATCAGTGCCTTAAGTCTTTTTAGGCGGTCAATCCGCGTCGCATAGGTGACCTCACCCTCAGCACGAAACTTGCTTCTCTGTAGTTCGACTAATCTGCTCAGGTTCTGAGCGGCTAATTCAGTAACGTTGTCTTGTTCTGCGATGTTCATAATTTCTCTCCTAGGTTGTTCTGCGTTCTTTTTAATTTTGTGATTCGACTCGGCGTTTGATTTGACTAGATGTTGGATGCGCCTTCCGCGCGTATGCCTTCTATGATGCGAACGGCATTCTTAACAAAGAGGGGTTTGGACGAAAAACTGTTGATAAGTTCTTGAACATCTTCAGGTAGCTCTTCGTTATCAAGTGATGGACCCTGGTCCGCTCGGGTCGCACCAATCAGGAGGACACCCATTGTCTTTACTACCTCTCTCGCTTGCGCTTGACTCAATTTGAGCGAAGTTGACGTGGGCTCCGTAACGGCTTCCACACGAAGCATAAACACTCGTTTCGAACTGATTAGCCTAGGGATCGCAACATTATGTTCGATGAGATGTTCAAGCCTGATGAGGAAAGGCAAAAACGCGCCATCCGCCACGGCAGTGTTATATAACGCCTGGGCATACTCCTGACTCGTCATGGGTTCTGATAGGTTAGCGATGAAAACCTGGCTCCATCGAATCAGGCTTTGCTCGTAAAGCGTGAGGAAAAGCTCTTCCTTAGTATGGAAATAAAGGTAGAGTGTGCCCTTGACTACCCGGGCTCTCTTGGCGAGTTGAGCCATTGAAAATGCCTCGTAGCCAACCTCAAGAAAGTACGTTTCGGCGGCCTCTAGCACCGCATGCCGTCTTAGCGCTTTTTGTTCTGCGCTTCGCGCCCTCTGATTAAATACAACGGTTGAACTCACAAGTTTCTCCATGCTGCTTACTAATTTAGTTGCTCGAACAGGGTGGCTCGCCATCCCTGAGCCATAAATGCCCATCGGTCATTTATATAACTGACTGGCGATCATTTCAAGTCTTTTCTTTTTTGAGGATAAGTTTTAGGCATGGATGTCGATGCGCTTCAGCAGTGACGACGGACCGCTCATTGAAGAAATGCTGGCGAGCCGAGGTGTCGTAGTATCTTACGAAACCATTAGGCAATGGTGCCTAAAGTTAGCAGCTACCTTCGTCAAAATTTTAAAGAAAAAGCAAGGGCATTTGGGCGATCAATGGTTCCTGGATGATGTATTTAGTGACGTTTATAAGTATTCATGGCCTATTCTACCAAATACGCCCCATTCGGTTGGCAATACCACTCGCCTGCATGACCTGTAGGAACGATATTCAAGGTAATTTTCTTAATCGACGTGATGCCACTCCCATCGCCCCCAGTACCAAGAGAGCGAGTGTTGATGGCTCTGGAACATTTATTGGCTCACTAATATCTTCAACTGGAGAGAAATTATTAAATGCAAGGCCTATGCCGCTGGTTTTGCTGCCAATGAATGTGATGTTGATTTTCGTAATATCACTGAGCCCATCGAAGCCAAATGTCCATGGTAACCCATTAAGTGTTTTATCCACTCCCAGTGGGGATTGACGAGAATCAAGCAGAGTGGACCCATTAAATGCTTGCACTAAGAATTGTTCAGTCTTTCCTTTATTAACGTTACCATCAATGTCCCAAATTTCTCCCGACGCGGCAGTCACACGGCGATCAGTTTCATACAAGATCGTAAAGATACCAAAGGGTTCATAGGGATCACTTTGTCTCAAAAAGAAATCTCCCAACAAATCTGTATAGCCAGGAGCCGCAACATCTCTGGCTGAATCAATTCCCCAAAAGCCAGTGTCATCGCCAATATCCACATTTCCAGCCTCTTCAAAAACTGCTTTGGCGTCTAAGGTACCGTCCGAATCCGTGTCAAAACCAAAACGTACCGTCACTCCATCTGCCATGAAAGCGTCAGAAAATTCGATAGTGCCATTATCCGTTGGTTGTCCACCAAGGGCTGTTTTTTCAAAGTCAATTAACCCAGCGTTGATATTTGCTGTAATTAATAATGCATAGACGACGCACAACATTCGTATAACACTCATAGTCACTCCTAGTTTAAGAAAATTTGCTTTTCTTTCTCCTTTACAAGAATGATGCCAATGCAGAATAATTTTTTAGAAGCCCATGTACCTCAGTTTTAAAAAAAAAGCTGATACTTTTTTTTTACAAAATTGCATTATGCACCTCATTCTGCAATTTATTTTTGCAATAAAAGTCAATCAATAGGTTCTGGCAAAACTAACTTTCTCGAGCCACATAAATCAAGGCCCTACATTCAAGCGACCATTTCTTCCCATTCTGTAAACGCACTCGTCCTAAAATTTCGATAGTGCCGCTCTCTAACGAGACGACGCTGCAGGTTGAATAAAATTGAAACCGCAGCATGAACATTCAGAAAATTTGGAGCCTTTTTCGTCGATATAAGCTCCGAGATATCTACGCGACCCGGTCGGACCATTGCATAGCCCGCGCTCTTTCCCTGGTAGCTTCAGCCTTGATGCGATATTCCGATTGCTCTGCTCGGTTGTTCTCATACTGCTTTGTTCTGTGAATCGTTTCTGGAATGAAGTATCGATGTGCAACTCCGTAACTACGCAGCTTGTCGGTTACCATCTTCCTAGGTTCATCTTGGTGGTTTCGTAACAGTCGCTTGAAAAAGCGTTTTGCCGCTGCTCCATCTCTACAGGCCAGTAGATAGACATCAACCACTTCACCACCTGGATCGGTCGGGTCGCGCAGACCGGGTCGCGCAGACAGCCCGCCAGAGGTAATGCTGCTTGCTATTGATCCGAATGGTCCGGCACGCCGGCGAAGACTTCATCAATGAAGAAAGTGTCGCCATAGCCTATGTGTTTTTGTCTCAATCGTTTAGAGAACAACCTTCTCCTCTGTCGTTTGAGCAAGACAGGCCAATAAAATTAAGGCAGTAAACAGTGCGGTGCAGTGGCGAAAATTCATCTAGTTCTCATCTGTGCAATGAGTGTCACAACTCATAATTTGCCATGTTCTCGATCAGGTGCTGTGCTATCCTTTCGTTTGACGCATAAATCACACCTTGATGATTCATAAAGGTTGAATCGGGGCGATTCAGTTCTAGCGAATTTCCACGGATGTTGCTGGCCCACCCTCCGGCCTCGCCGACAATACAAGCAGTAGCCGCATAATCCCAGATACTGCCACCACCGTCTTCATGCTTGGGAAGTTTTACATAGCAGGCCGCTGGATAGTCTAACACCTGGCAGGCATTCTTAACGGCGCCACTACCAAAAACCATCGTAACGCCATTCAGGCCGCAATCCTTGGCGCAAGTATTTAGAGTAGCGAGCATGTCATCGTGACTTTGATGTGCTCTGAAACTTGCATCTGCAAATACCATTAGCGATGGGGATACTGTATTTCGCGACGTGATCACAGCCTGATTCCGGTAAGCGCCCTTCCCCTTGATAGCATGTATCAGTGTTGAATCGGCCGGGTCGTAAACGACGCCAATCAGGGGTACTCCCAATTGATCAACCAGTGCGATTGAAACCGCATACCCGGCTCTGCCTTCGACAAAAGGCAGCGTGCCGTCCAGCGGATCGACACACCAGTAATAAGGCTTTCGCAGGCGTTCAGGGGTTTGTTCGTCACGGACGTGTGAGGACTCTTCACCAACGAAAGCAATATCCCATCGCTCAGACATTGCTTGCAGATGATGGCGTATGATTGCTTCACTACGTATATCTAATTCTGTAACCAGCTGGGACGCTGCGCTACTGCCGGATCCCTTGAACCGGCGCTGCAATGTGCTGCGGTCCGTCCGTTGAATTAGCTGACCTGCATCCAGAGCGGCCTTAGTTGCTGCGTCACACAATAGCTGTATAGGGAGGGCACTGTCGCTCATGATTGCAGTCGCTCGACAACCCCTAAGGTCAGTCGTTCGCTGTAGCTGTTAATTTTCCAGTGACCCGGACTCCAGCCCTTGAGAAAGCGATGAAAATCCGCCCAGGCTACATCGTAGAGTTCTCGCCACTCCGCCTCAAGTTCGCTTGCTGCTATACGGGGGTGCTTCTGTACGACCTCTTGCCCCAACCTTGAAAAATAGTAATCCAGCAACTCACGCTCCAAAGCTTCACACTCGTCTTCATGCAAACAGCTGCCGATAAAATAGGCCACGTCCTTCATACCACAGCCTCGCCCTACGTACTGAAAGTCCACGGCTGCCACGCAGGGCTTTGGCGCATCGGCCGTGAAGCAGAAGTTGGCCAGTTTGGCATCACCGTGGATAAGGGTTTGATAGCGACAGCGTTGCAATTGCAGATCGATAAGCGGCGCTGCTTCACGCAGTGAAATATCCTCAAGGGCAGCCAATTCATCAGGCCGGGTAGTGAGATGCCAGTAGCCGCCAGATTCCCATAGGCCCTCTGCCGAACTATCCAGAAATGTGGCATGAAAACTCGCCAGCCAATCCAGACAGGCGCGAACGTCTTCAATCTTCACACTCTCTTTTCTAAGATTGAAACCCGAAGCATCCAGATCCGTTAGAACCAATATTGTTTCGTTTTCAGCTACATTGACCGCAAGACAATCGGGGACAGGGCAACTACTGCTGCATCGATTGGCGTAATCCTGATACCAGTGGGCTTCCACCTGGTAGGAGCGTATTTTACGCTTGTGCGAACGACCTGTGTTCCAGCCACGGGGGTGATTACCCGCTTCCGGCAGCTTTATGTGTTTGAGGATTACCGAGGGATAGGTACTGCCTTCCAGCTCTAGACGAACGATCTCACCGTAGCCACTCCATAGCGATTGAATGACGGTTGCGTTGAGAATGGTCTGCGCCCCGGTTGCCAAACGCACTGTGTTAGCGATATCTGTATGCATAAGCTTGGGACCTTAAGTACGGGTCAAATGACCGAAATCGTCTTCTTCGCCAGTAATGTTTCCATAACAATCAACCTTCAAGTTCTGGCCTCATAGTGAAAGATCGATTATACACTTTTAAACGTGTTTTTAATGTTGCAACTCTTTTCTCAAAATAGAAAGCTACATTGATTCAAAGTGCTCTTTTCATCGTGATGGATTGCCAGTTGGTGTATTCCATCAGCCCGTGCAGGGAGTTCTCACAGCCCAAACCGGAGTTTTTATGTCCACTAAAAGCCTGAAAAGGTGAGTACTGGTGCACTTCGTTCAGCCAAACAGTGCCCGCTTCAAGTTGGCTGCCAATGCGCACCACGGTACAACAACCGGGGCAGTCTTCCAGATCGCTAAAAAAATAAAGTAGTTCCAGTCGACGATTGCCCTCACCACGCCCACCGGCGTGAACTGGGAGATTATTAATCAATGGGTCGTTGGTTCGCCCCCAACATCCGGAGCCAAATTTATCGAGATGAAGTGCGTCGCTAGCTATTATAGCTGAGTTTACACACCGTCTGTTGTCTGTGCCAAATTGAGAAATTAAGCTAAGATAATGACCGTAGCCACTGAAATATTCACCGACGAGTATCGGTAGGCTTGGTCCGAAGCCCTTTTCTTGGCCACTCCAATCCAAGCATTCGCAGTATCGTAAAATCAACGCGGCCTAGTACGACTTTGATTGCAATTACCGTCCGGGATAAAAGGGATAAATTATGACTTACACCGTAACTAAAAATAAATCGGTGTGTAAATAATTGAACTTATTTATGAAGGGTATATCTCTGCTGAAGAATTGCAAAATTCCTCTAGCGAAACGATAGCTTTATCTCTAAAAGAAAACAATAAGTGCCTCTGGGGATTGCTGCTACTTCAGCAGACACCTTTCTCTTGAACAAGAAAAACCAATCTAAGCAATTGTCGATTTACTAATACTCATCTATCTTAATATACAAACTTCTATTCGGTGGCACCGTTCTATGCTTCTAGCTCACGACAAAAAACTACTATGTTTGGCTCTCTCGCTCTTTGCACCATACGTCACAGCAAATGAAAAAAAAAGTGACAAATGAACAGCTCTTTTCATTAGCTATATTAAGGTTCTGCCAAATTAACTTTTGAGGATCAACGCCATTCAGCCTTGACTCTCAAGCAACCGCCCTACTCCATTCTGTAACGCACTAGGACGTCAATATCTTCTATACTTAGAAAATATCCGTGCCCCCACCATTATTACAATTAGTAAAATAGTGAGCCTTCGTGACAAGCTAATTTGGAAAAAGGGTATGGATCGTGTATTTGTCTTAGAATTTGTCAGAGTTTGAAGACATTCGGAGAATTTGATGAAATTGGTTAGGAAGATGGTAGTGCTAGTCCTTGGGGCGCTGGTTCTTTTTGCTCTTGCCCCGGCAGTTGCCCGGGCTGATAACGTGATACTGGCCAACGGTGAGTGGGCCCCTTACATGTCGGAGAAGCGAAAACACTTCGGTGTTGTTTCCCATATTATAAAAAGGGCCTTTGCAGAAGAAGAAGTTGCGATTGATTACATGTTCTTACCCTGGAAAAGAGGGTACGAAATGGCCAAGAAAGGTGACCTTGAAGGTACCATCGTCTGGAGCTATACCAATGAAAGAGCAAAGGATTTTCTTTACAGTGACGAGGTCATTTTTCTGGAAACCGCCATATTCTATAACAAAGGCACTGAGTTTGACTGGTCGACGTTTGAAGATTTGCAGGGTAAAAAAATAGGAGGAATCATTGGTTTCGCTTACAACATAGACAATCTGGAAAAAAGTGGTGTAGTAACCATTGATCGGATTGCCGAACCAGAAAGTAACTTTAAAATGTTGGTCAATAATCGTGTCGATCTAGTTGCGGAGGACCTCTTTGTAGGTAGGGAGATTATTGCCAAACTTAGCTTAGCAGACGAAATTTCCATACATGAAAAACCAATGAATAGGAAAAGCTTTCATCTAATCGTCGGTAAAAAGGTGGCGGGAGCTAAGGTGATTATTACCACGTTTAATCAAGGGTTGGAAAAATTGAAAGCCTCCGGTCAATATCAACAGATGATAAATAATGTAAACGACTATCGAAGTGACCCTGATTGAACTCCCATGGTAAAAGCTGTTCATTGGTTCTGTCGCAAACTCGGCGAAAAGCCAAGAGGTACTTTCCTCTGGGCGAACTTATCCTGCTAGGGCATAGAATAATTCAGCGGGGCTTCTACCATGTTGAGATTGCCATTTCATTTGACCTTTTTTCAACATCCGCATCAACTCGATACCTGCCAATGTACGTTGAGCGGCAAAGAAATTTTTGAAGCCAAGCATACTTCGGGTGATACGTTTGATAAAGCGATGGTCGGTATGCCGCATCACCTGTTCGACAATATTATTCAGATATTTGCATTGGCGTATTTCAACACGGCTTCCCGCGTCAGTATTGTACTGATTGATCGCTGCAGTGTTCGCACCGCTCTTATCAATATTCACTAAAGTGGGTTCGTCGATACGCCGGATCCCCTTCTTAAAGTAGCGTAAAGCGGCCTTTTTTTCACGTTTTTCCGTCAACAGAAAGTCTACGGTGTTGACTTCTTTATCAACAGCACGGTAGTAGTAACACCACTTTCCTTTGACTTTTAGCTAGGTCTCATCGAGTCGCCAGCGACCACCGGGAGGCTTCTTTTTTAGGTGGAAAGCTTGCTCCAGTTGTGGCGAATAGTAAATGACCCAGCGACTAATCGTACTGTGATCCACATCGATACCGCGTTCCTTCATCAGTTCTTCGAGATCACGATAACTGAGCGAATAGGCCAGATACCAACGAACACTTTGTAAGATCATATCTTTCTGAAAGTGCCGACCATCGAAGGAAATGGATGCCATCTAAATCGCCTTAAAGCCTAATAGCTTACCATAGCTCTCGAAATGCGACAGAACCACTGCCTGATATTATTGGAAAATTAATAATTCGCCAGGGACACGAGCAATTTCACCGCTAGCGCGTACCTTCGCATCCATCATGAAACAAGTGCTCGGCGACTAAACTTGCCATTTCAGAAGTCGCGGTACGAATTACATCGCTCATCAACAGTCTTTCCTAATCCTATGTATTCGCTATGAGGCTCTATGAAAGGTGACAAGTCGGCCCAGGCATTGCATCTCTATCTGGCCCTCCATGACCCACACGTGCTACAATAATTATGTGGCTCACTTGTGCCACACGAATCATAGGAGACAGTTATGCCAACCGCTATGGTAAAAAACGAACTTGTGCGCGCCCGACTGAGCGGTGCAGTTAAAGAGGAAGCGGAAAAGGTATTGGATAGTCTTGGCTTATCAATGTCCGATGCTATTCGTCTGCTTGCAACCCAGATTGCTGTGCGTCATGAATTCCCGCTAGAGCTAAAAATGCCCAATGCAGAAACACGCACTGCCTTGGCAGAAAGTGAAGATATCGTTAAGCTGGAGCGCGTAGATAGCATCAACAAATTGTTTGAGTGAGTGACAATCACATGGAAATCAGACAGACCAGCCGATTTAAGAAGGATCTGAAACGGACTCTGAAGGGCCGCAAGGGCCCGGGTGTGGAAAAGGTACTAAAAGAGGTGGTCATGCCGGCCTTAATAACTGGAGAGCCGCTTGGCGAAAAGTACCGAGATCACGCATTGGTTGGAGACTGGATACCTGCTCGTGAGTGCCATGTGTTCCCAGACACTCTGCTGATTTACCGCTTAGATGGCAATTATCTGATACTAGTGCGCATAGGTTCTCATGCTGAGTTGTTCGGTTAACATGTTGGCTCATTGACAATGTTTGGATAAAAATCGTCAACCGTCACACAAGAAAAAACGGAGGAAAAAACCGGGGCGGAGGGACTATTTTTAAACCATTTTCCACGGGAAACCTTTTTCCAGGTTCTTCCAGTTAACTCCTCAAAGCAACAGCAATCTCCCACCTAATATCAAGCTACCGCCCTTTCCCATTCGGCAAACGCACCTATCCTGAGATTCCGATAGTGTTGCGCTCCAACGAGATGACGACAAAGATTGAATAGATTGTAGACAGCAGCATCCGTACCCAGAAATCTCCGCGCCTGCTTTACCGATTTGAACTTCGTACACCCAGTTAACTTAGCAAAAACCGCACGGACCCAAACTTTATGCCGCCCTTGGGTCAACTTCTTTCTCAAAAAAATTCAACAAATAAATCTGTCCCGTTTGATCTATTTCTTTCTTACCCTCTTCAGCCCGCTCTCGATCTCCTTCGTCAGGTCTTTCACGTAAGTGTTGAAGTCGACCTGCATCGTGTGCCGAGCAGCGGCGTAGAAGTGCCCCATGTGCGTCTCTTCATCTGCGCCGGTGATGCGTTGCATGTCTGCGCCTGTGGGCAAGTCGTATGTGCCCTTGATCAGCGCCGCGGCGAGTTTCGATTGTTGTTCAGCAAAATTCACCAGTGTCGGTAGAGGCTGAGCAAGGGCGAGAAAGATCAGGTTCTCGTAGCCAGGTTTGATCATCCGCTTGAACAGAGGAAACCGGTTGTCGACCGGTTGCAGCGCCGGGTCATCGAAGAACGGAAAGTTGACGTTGTAACCCGTGGCCCAGACGACGGCGTCTATGTTCTTGTGTGTACCGTCGGCGAAGGTCACGCCGTTCTCGTCGAAGCGCTCTATCGCACCCTTGGCTGCGATATCACCGCAACCCACTCGCGTCAGGAATTCGCCAGATACAGACGGGTGAGCGTCGAGTGGTTCGTGATCTGGTTTCGGCAGGCCGTAGTCTTGAGGGTTGCCCAGTTGCTTCTTGATCATGTTGCGCGCCAATCTGCGGCCGATACTGGCGGGCATCCAGCCCGGCAGGACGGCCTTGTCGGCTGGTTGGCCGTTCATATACTTGGGCAACACCCAGACGCCTCGCCGCATAGAGATGTACAGCCGCTTCGCAATGGGACGCTGGGACAATTCCGATGCGATATCCATGGCTGAGTTGCCAGCACCAACCACCAGCACGCGTTTGCGTCGAAAATCATAGGGCTCAAACGGATCCCGGTAGTGATGGGAATGGACCTGATAACCCTTAAAGTTGTCTGTGCCGGGATACTCAGGCGTGCGCGGGTCCCAGTGGTGGCCGTTGGCTACTAACAGCCATTGGTAGGTCTGCGTGACGCCACTAGACAGCGTCACATCCCAATCGCCATCTGCACGGCGCTTGGCCCGAGTGATGGCGGTATTGAAGGTGATGGTGTCTCGTAAGTCAAAATGGTCAACGTAGTCGTTGAAATACTGCTGCAGCTGACTGTGATGCGGAAAGTCCGGCCAATCCTCCGGCACTGGATAGTCCTCGAATGCCAGGCGAAACTTCGACGTATCGATGTGCAGGCTCTGGTAACAGGACGAGAGTCCATTTGGATTCTTGAAATACCAGTTGCCGCCAATGTTGTCCGACATCTCGAAGCAGTCGTAGTCGATGCCAAAATCCTTGAGACGCTTGGCCATCGTGAAACCCGAACAGCCCGCACCGATAATGCAGGCTTTACTGTCAGATGTCATGCTTTGTCTCCAGAAAGATTGTGAAAATAGTGAGTTTAAACTGCTCTTTAACTGATACAAAAACGGGAAAACGGGACAGATCTATTTTAATGTAGTTATACCTATCCTCGATGTTCAATACGAATACCTATACGACGTTCAATTTCACCAATAAGCGAACCGTTTCCCGTTAACTGATTTCGGGAGAGCGCTGTTTGAATAAAATGATGTAAAGCTCCCGCACTCACTACGTATTATGTCATGTCGCGCTTGGCAGATGCCATCGCTTGAAACATTGGACCTTTTAGAATCGCAGATCGGGCCATACCCGGTTTACGTTCATGGGCATCGCGGTTATCTATTGTTCGCTGTTCAATGTTGTCAAAACGCTCACGGATTAACTCAGTTGCGCCAAAGGGTTCGTCATGATCAACCCAGGGCTTCACATTTTCAGTAACCACATAGAACCGTCCATTGGCAATGTGATGAAAAACCTGCGCGGCATGTCTGATGGGCTCCATCGCAAAACCAGGGTCGGGCGCGGCAAACGGTATAACGTCTTCGTCACTCACGTTACCGGCAACTACCGCCGCGTTTACAGCACTGGTTTCCCCTAGACCAGACTGGACAATACAGGGGCACAGGACGTGGAGATGGACACCAGGCGCATCGCGCACCAGCTCGAAGGATAGCGATTCCATCAATGCTACAACCGCGTGTTTACTGGCCTGATAACTTGCTCCGCCGCCATCGCCACGGATTAATCCGCCAACAGAAGCCGTCGCACAAAAAACCGTCGGAGCAGCCGTTTTTTGCAATTCGGGGACAAAGGCCTGAACCGCATTAACCACACCGAGAACATTAACATCGAGGGTTTTCTTCCACTCGTCGAAACTACTGTTGAGGATTTTATTGGCAAACATGACACCGGCATTCGCAAAAACGACACCCAGACGTTTTTGCGGCATTAACTTCATGACGCATTGAGGCAAACCGGTCATCTCATCAGGATTCGCGACGTCACAGGCTATACCTTCAACCAGGACATTCGGTACCAACTCACGAAGTTTTGCAACAGCACTAGTGACCAAGCGCTCATGTAAATCAACAATCACTACATGCATGTTAAGTTCACTGGCCGCATAAACCGCAAGCCCCCAACCAATACCGTTATTCCCGGCACCGGTAATCACAGCAATGGTATCGCTCAGTTCATCCAGGTTTATGCCTGTTTCAGATGTTACATTGATCATCTACGTCCTTTTATCATCTTGTACGTTTAATCTTTGCAGTAAATAGATCTGTCCCGCTTAATTGTTCTTGATGCACTTAAAGTTGAAATAACCGACTTAGTCGTAAAAAAGAAATTCGTGACATAAAGCGGGCAGCTTGAATCATTGGGGTAGAGTATAGGCGGGACAAAGGCCTCCGCCCACACTCAACCTAGTCTAAAAACAGGCTAATGGCTACCGCTTATCGCTGTGTAGGCACCCTCCCGGATTGTCACCGGCTTGAATACACTGATTGATCCTGACTATAAGACAGAAATTGGGAAGCCCACGAGTTCGTCTTTAGAAATAAAGTCCCTGAGCATAGGTTGTGGTAACCCCGAAACGGACAGATCTTAATGCGTTAACCAGCACGCGAATACGAGGACGTTCGACAAAGGGGTCGACAAAGGGGTCGACAAAGGGGTCGCATCGAATATTTTTTGATCAACCTGTCGTAAGGCAATAGAAAATTAACTTTTGGGGATTACCGTAATCCGGCCTTGATTCTCAAGCCACTGCCGTACCCCATTTTGCAAACGCACTTGTCCTAGATTTCGATCGTGCTCCACCTTTATCAGGCGCCAACCAAGAATGAATCAATTCAAGACACCTGCATGAACATCCAGAAGTCGCCTATCCTGCATATCAGAATGAAGCCTCCGCAGGCTGAGCTCACTTACCCAGATAGGTTCAAGGGATTGCTCTGCACGGCCAAGGCCTCCATCAAAAAATACCCGACATCCACAGAGAAAACATGTTAGATCTATTAATCTTACTCAAACGCAGAAACGGTGATCAACTTACTGCTAATCAATCGGTCGTTGGTTCGATCCCAACATCCGGAGCATATTTATCGAAAAAGCCCAGTAGGTCTTGGATTTATGAGGCTTTTTTGTTTCTACTGGAATGAAATTTCATCGGGAGACCAATTGACTGCCGGAAATTTGGTCGTGGGGTAAGCAGGGAGACGTCTGCTAGATCGCACCGTCTTTTCTGTATTGTGTTTATCTGTCATCATTAAATCCTCTAGAGTTAACTATGAACGAAAAGTGCCTCTTAGGTAATCAGGCTAAATGGTCCACATGGTGCTGACGGGGTACAGGCTGGATATCCATGACGATCTGGGTCCAGCCAAATACCATGAGACTGAAGCTGCCTCTTAGTAGCGATTTTACGACTATCGCCGGACCCATGTGAGATGGCGTACATGGCAAGTTATCTCCCCGTCGTGACATTCGCAGCTAGTTTATAAAGCACATAAAACTTGCCATACTCCTTTCAGTAACCTTCATTAACGCCTCATGGTTTTCAACAGACAGTCACTCGTCGTCCAAAAATTTTTCACCGTTATTCTCCTCAAACTGCGCAATACCCTACTTGATTATTAAGGAGCGATACTCTGACGCAAGCATTGAATAAATTGCATGATCTACATATTGTGAATAAAGCCATTCGCAATCTCTTAACGTTGCCTCGTAGGTAAAACCAAGACGCTCGGGGACCGCGCGACTTTTTATGTTAGGCTCAGCACATCGTATTTCAATTTTATTGAGCTGAAACTTAGAAAACCCAATTTCCAGAAGCTTGCGGGTTGCTGTGGTAATGATGCCGTTGCCGCTATAATTTTGTGCCAACCAATAGCCGATAGAACCTATTTTATGTTGTTGGTTTAACTCGTGAAACCCAACAACACCACAGATCAAGCCTTGGTATAAAACCGCAAAATTTTGCGCACCACTGGAAGAATACTCGGTGATCGTAGATTCAATAAATTTCCTGGTGTCGGAGCTGGATTTTATCTGATCTAACCACGGCAGCCGCTCGCGCAGATATTCACGATTGGCTTCCGTTAGATCATAGAGCCCCTGAGTATGATCTAATTTCAAGTGTTCTAACGATATATTTTCTTCCACAATACCTTCCAATCCACCTTGAATCGAGTTCCTGTTGCCGATTAACAAAGTTCCAATTCTACCCAGTAAATTCCTTCCGTTTGTGATCGCCTCCAGTTATTCTCTCTCTTCTCCGTGCATATCAGCTCGTACAATGATCCTTTGATTGTTCAAGTCATTGTACGGCCTTACGTCTTGCTTTCAGTTCACGCCATGTTGTCAATTCCAACCCCTGTTCTTCGAAAACTTTGCGTAATCGCGGATCAAGCATCGCCAGCATATCGCCTCGGCGACTATTGCCGGAAGCCGATATTTCTCTAAATGTATCACTGGTATCGGTGGCATGCATTATCACCATGGTGACACCCGGTTGTATCTGACGAAATGTCTCGCTATAACGCGCTACCTTAATGTCTGCAAGTTCTCGGTCGGTTAATTTTTCGTTATTTTCTGCAATCCAACCGTAGCTCGTATTGTGCAGGTCATCCAACACTGGCAAACCTCCCTGCCAAATTAACTTCGAAAATTGACGCATGCTGTCTATGATACTGGCATCTCTATTCGTCTGCTTGAACTCCTCCGTCAAGAGAGTGGCATGCCCGCCGGGAAACATGACAGGAATACCAGTGTCGATACCGACCTTGATATAACGTTGCAGAAACTCCGTATTGGCGAATAGTGTGCCCATATGAGAATCGAGATGTGTTGGTTCGAAGCCCATGGTCCTGGCCCGCGCGATTTGGGCTCGTATTTCCTTTTCAACTTCATCGGCAGAGGCATTGGCCACGACACTGGCGACGGTTTTGAACAGTGCCCCCTCTTTATCAACGAGACCCGGAACGGAAGGTTTACCCGCCAGAGGGCCCCAACGATAGTTTTCCCACTCCGATGTCAGGGTGAGATGCAGCCCCGCGTCGAGATCCGGATTAGCGCGAATTTCTCTGACAATTTCCGGCACCCAGGGACAAGTCATCATGACACTGAAGGAATTAGCGAGGCCGGAATTAACAGATCGAAGGGTACCCACATTTGAATCGTGGGACATTCCAGCATCATCGACGTGCAAAATGACAACCTTTGACCCTGTGGGCCACCCGAGTTTTTCCGCATAATTGTTTTCGGCCGCCGCAGGAGCGACTGCCATTCCCATTCCGATCACCATCGATAGCAACATCGGTATTAAATATCTACTCATCGCTTTGTCTCTCAATCATCATTTTTGTCGTTAGTCTTTTATTGTTGGTTATTTCTAGTATATTCCCAGGCTGTCCATGGCGAATTTGCAATTCACGCCGCTAACACCGGGTCTAATCAGTTTAACCAGGGTGGTGAGCAGGTGAAACAGCCCGTAAAAAATATCTTTCATTCATACCGAGGGTAATATTGGCCGATGAAAGCAGCAAAGGCCAACTGCCTGATATTATTGGAATAATTAACAATTCGCCAGGGACAGGTCAATATTCAATGCGAATGATGAGGGTCAATTTTAGCTGCAAATTAACAACTATCTCACAAAACCTAACAAAAGATAATTGCCAAAAAATCTATATTTGAACTATATTGCATTGAAAAAGCGCCTCCGCTCAATAACTTATGATACGAATATGCTCGGCTCAATATATGCAAACCACATGGCTACTAGGTTGAAATGGACCACCATTATCACCGCCCTGCTTATCGGACAAACTTCAATAGCACAGAAATCTCACCTTGTATTTTCGACAATCGCAGAAACGCACGAAGTTGCCTTTATTCTCGGCGAGCTCGTTCTGGCAGCAATCGCTGAAGAGTCAGGATTAAATCTAAAGTTGGTTCAAACACCCGCAAAACGGAGTGTCACCAGCTTGAGACAAGGTTTGATAGATGCCGAGATCACACGCATACCGTCTTTCGCCGAAACCTACCCAGAGGGTATCATGGTAAGCGTACCACTTACTTCAATTTCGTACTTTGCATATAGCGCTCGTTCCGATATAGAGGTAAAAGGTTGGGAGAGTTTGAGCCCCTACAAAATAGTGACAGTTCGTGGATTTCAGTTTGTTAATGAGTTTTTGTCCGGCCATCAAACTCAAACAGTCAACTCGATAAAAATAGCACTTAAATTTTTAGCAGCAGGAAGAGCTGACGTGTTAATTTCTTCCGGAATATCTGTAAACCATCTACTAAAAACCGATGAGTTTTCAACATCTGGCATAAAAATCATCATGCCGACGGTCGCTCAATTACCACTGCACACTTTTTTCAGACCCGAGTTAGTTGAAGAAGCCAGACGATATGAAAATGCCTTTATTAAGCTAACAAACGATGGCACTCTAGCGAGATTGAAGGCGCGTTATACTACTCGAGTAAAAGGAATCTAGATCGTCAAAATAAAAACGTACCTCTCAGATTCGCGTATGGGAAATTAACTTTTCTAAATCAGATAAGTTCGGCCCCTTGTTCATGCTACCGCCCGACTCGACTCTCTGAACGCATCTATCCGGATATTTCGATAGTGTTCCGATGAAACAAAATTCAGCCCCAGATTAAGCAGATTTCGCACAGTTGCATGAGCACACAGAAATCGCTGCGCCTGCCTAACAGACTTGAACTTTCGCATGCCCCGCTCCCAAACCTTTGTTGCTTCATGCGATTGCTCTGCCCGGGCAAAGCCCCCATCAGAAAGCTGTCAGACATCCACAAGGAAAAACCGTTAGTTATCTTCATATTACTCAAACGCGAAAAGGAAGACCAACTTACTGTTAATCATTCGGTCGTTGGTTCGATCCCAACATCCGGAGCCATATTTATTGAAGGAGCCCAGTAGATTATGGGTTTTTTGGGGGGGGTTTACGTTTGAGAGAAAGAAATCCTCGGGTATGACCAATTGACTTCCGGTAATTTGATCGTGGGGTAAGCTGGATCACCTACGGGAGAACGCCCTCGCCTGCTTGCTGCAAGCGCAACTGGTCGAGAGTCTTCCAGATTGGCTGTGTGTGAGTTACGAGGGACTTTTGGGGCGCCCAGGTGATGGGGTGGCCGGATTGCTCGGAGGGGCAGTTGTGGGGGAAATTCAAGTGGGTATTTGGGCTCAGAATCCAATATCCTTTCGGCTGACGGTGGTTCCTCTTGCTGCGAGGATAAATTGTCACCACACGCTACCTCTAGATAAATCAGTTGTTGACACGAGATTTGTTATGACATTTAATATGTCAATACATAAGCCGCGATAACGAAGTCCCTACATTAATCCGCGCAATCTACCTAAACCTCATCCAACCGGATTTCACTTACTGGAGTAGTATCCATGCAGAAAAAATTGGTGATCGCGGGAGCGATGGTCGCCGTTACAGTTGCTATTTTTGCCATGGCGCTACCCACTATTCTCCATAAAGCGGGCCTTCATCCGCAGCTCGAAGAGCGGCAGACTTTCGATCTCAAAGGAAAACGCGCGCTTATAATTACGACCAGCCATGCTGTTTTGTCCAAGCCGGGAGAAACAGTCGGCAAGCCTACAGGGGTTATGGCTTCTGAATTTACGCATCCTTACTATGAATTTCTCGATGCCGGAATGGATGTTGATATAGCCAGTATCAAGGGTGGGCAAATACCGGTTGACCCTCAGACCTTGCTCTACTTCATACGAACGCCAGAGGATGAACGCTATATGAAAGATGACATTCTCCAGGCGAAAATCAATCATTCTATGAAAATCGATGATGTTGATTTTACTGAGTATGACGCTGTCTTCATGTCCGGGGGCTGGGGTGCGGCATACGACCTGGGGCAGTCGGTTGTACTGGGCAGAAAAATCAGTGAAGCCTATTATGCCGAACGCCCGATCATGGGCAGCGTCTGTCACGGTGCCCTCGGCTTCATTCAGGCAACCGATAATACTGGGCAGTCGCTCATCAATGGACGTAAGATGACCGGCGTATCTGATAAGCAGGTGAAAGAGCTGGGGATTTCCATAACACCTTTGCACCCGGAAACGGAACTGCGCAAAGCTGGTGCGCTCTATTCTTCAGAAAGCGCCTTTAGGGATTTCTTTGCGACTCACGTCGTGGTTGACAATGAAAAACGATTTGTGACTGGCCAAAACCAGAACTCAGGACTGGAGACGGCGCAGGAAATAATGAAGCTGATCTCAGAAAATTTAGAGCTGATCAGCAAAAACGTTAGAGGAGATTAGCATGACCCGGGTACTTCAAGTTTTGGTTTTCATTCCAGGCCTGTTATTTATAATCAACGGCCTTAGATTCGCGGTTGCACCTGAACCTATGCTGGCGAGTTTGCACATGGAGATGCTGAACGGACTCGGTCGCAATTCACAGATCGGTGATGGCGGAGCTTTCTTCTTAAGCATGGGACTCATGATCTTACTGGGTCTTGTGACCACCAGGAAAATCTGGTTTCAGGCGGTGGGCATGATGTTGGCTTTGACAGCAATGTTCAGAATTCTGTCCTGGCTGTTCCACGGCGCTGTCCTCGCACCGGATTTGACCATTATTGAGATTGTTTTCGCCGCGCTCATGCTTGTGGCATCCAGCAAGCTGGCCAAGGATTGATTTATGTTGAGGTCAATACTTGCCGTATCTTTTGCTTATCTGGCGTCAACGACACCGGTCATCGCCAATAACGAGCGCCCTAACATTGTGCTCATTCTGGCAGATGATCTCGGTTACAGCGATCTCGCATCTTACGGTAGTGAGATCGAAACACCACACATCGACGCTCTTGCGGATGCCGGTGTACGTTTCACCAATTATCACACAGCAGCGAGCTGCGCACCTACCCGCAGTATGCTCCTAACTGGCGTTGACAGCCATCGCAATGGCGTTCCTAACATTCCCGAAATGTTGCCACAGGACCAACTTGAGCACGACAATTACAAAGGCGTCCTTAATCGTAATGTGGCGACAGTCGCCAGCATCTTACAAAGTTCCGGCTACCACACCTACATGACTGGAAAATGGCACCTGGGTAAGGAGCAGGACAATCTGCCTTACGTCAGAGGCTTCGAAAGAACATTCGCCATGGGCGATTCCGGTGCCGATAACTGGGAAAAAAAACCTTACATTCCAATCTATAAAGACGCATTCTGGACCTCAGATGGAAAGCAAACAGATCTTCCGGAAGATTTCTATTCCTCCGAGTTTCTGATCGATAAGATGATTGAATTCATTGATCGAAACAAAGGTGATGCTCAGCCCTTCTTTGCCTATGTACCCTTTCAGGCCGTGCACATTCCGGTTCAGGCCCCTCAGGAATTCATCGACAAATATATGAACACCTATCGCGAGGGCTGGCAGATTCTTCGGGAGCAGCGACAGCGGCGGATAAAAGACTTGGGGATCGTCTCTCAGGACACTGAAATGGTCTCAATGTCTACCACCGGCGACTGGGACAGTCAGGATGAAGAGACAAAGAAATACCAGTCCAAAAGGATGGCTGTCTACGCTGGCATGGTGGATGCCATGGACCATCACATCGGGCGTTTGATTGCCTATCTGAAAGAAACGGGGCAATACGACAATACAATCTTCATTTTCACATCTGACAATGGAAGCGAACCATCCGGCGCAGACCGTGTTCCTAGTGCAATCAGCAATGCCATCATGAAACGATCTCAAGGCTACACAGGCGAATACGAGACGCTGGGCCTTAAAGGCAGCATGAATTCAATGGGCCCAAGTTTTGCCAGTGCCTCGGCCTCTCCTCTTTCTTTCTATAAATTTTACGCCGGTGAAGGGGGCATGAGAGTACCTTTAATCATCTCTGGCAAAGGCATATCTCGAGATGCCGCTTGGCAACGGTCCTTCAGCTATGTCACGGATATTACTCCGACCATTCTTGATCTAACTAGTGTGAGCCACCCCGGACAATTCTTCGGTGGCAGGCACATTGAACAAATGATTGGAAAGAGCCTCGTTCCGCTATTGAACAAAATGACTGATCGTGTGTACGGCGCAAACGAAACTGTTGGCTATGAACTTGGTGGAAACAAAGTCCTCTTTCAGGGCAATTATAAGCTTGTCTACAATATTGGGCCCGTGGGCGACAATCAGTGGCACTTGTACGATATTGACAAAGATCCCGGTGAAACGAAAGATCTGGCACCAAGCGACAGCAAACGGTTTCAATCCATGCTAAACGCCTATCAGCGATATGCGGAAGCCAATAATGTGATTCCAGTTCCAGAGGGCTACAATCAATATCAACAGCTTGCCCTAAACGGCCTGAGAACAATCGCGAGGGAAAACATCCTGCTTTTCTTATTGACCATTGCTGTTCTTGTTCCATTTATGCTTTATGCACGCTCTCACGGGAAGCGCAGACAATAAGAATGGTGTTGTAATATTCGGCAATTAACCGTCACTATTTCAGAGGCGGCAAACACAAGAATGATGAAGTACTATGGCACACCTTGTTCCCAGCGTAGTATTGGAAGGCGTCGCCGAACTGATTGAACAATATGGGCAAGACCCGGTTGAATTATTTCGGCGTGTTGGACTCCCTGAAGCGGCTCTTATTAAGCCGGATGTTTTGATCCGCCCTGAGCACCTTTCCGGCCTGCTAGAACTGGCCGCTGTCGAGTGTAACGATCGTTTTTTTGGACTCAAGGTTGGCTGCTTACAACGCTTTGATATGATGGGCAACCTGTGGCTCACGGCTCGTCAAACTCGAACAATTGGCGAAGAGATGCAATTAATCTGTGAAAACCTTGCGTTACACACTGACTCTATGAAGAGCTATATTGCAAGCCACAGCACATCGGGCAATCTAATGGTCTGGGAATTTCAAACCCCTGCGCCACTTCAACCTCGCAATACACCTGTACCCTGGTCGCTCGTTCAGGTGACCGAGCAGATCGCGGCACTAACCTGTAAGGAGTTCAGGCGCTCGCTGGGCCCGGACTGGATACCTGATTATGTTCAATTCAGGCATGCTGCCCCCGCCAATGATAAAACACCGCTGTATAAAATCTTTGGTCATCGCGTATTCTTTAATCAGGATGTGAACGCAATGCACGTCACTGACGAAGATTTTTCTCGACCTAATACAAACAGCCCTCAGAGCGGGGCTTCCACAGAAATTCGAAAAAAGAATAAACGGGCCTTTCAATCCAGCTTCGGACTGGGCGACTCTTTCGTCGGTCGTGTTAACCGAGTTATTCGGCTTTTAATTAACGATGAGGGATGTACCGCTAGCGATGTGGCCCGCCTGGTAGACTTGCCAGAGCGCACATTGCGTTATCGCTTAAAAAAATACAACACAAGCTACCAGGCTCTTTACGATAAGGCTCGCCTTGAGATCGCACAAAACTATCTGATTAATTCAGAGTTGGCTGTCACTGCTATAGCAGAGCGCTTGCATTTTACCGACACGCCCTCTTTCTCAAGTTTCATTAAGCGACAGACCGGTCAATCTCCCAGAAATCTTGTCAAAATACTTGGCGACAACCAGCAATAACCGTACGACTACAATGCTTTTCTAAGCATCAGGGCTACTTGAGCGCTTTGCCAGGCCGAGCTTGATAAAAGTCCAGGGGGGGACCGATTGAACTATCCTGCCGTGTAACTTTCCCCAAGCGAAGATTTTGCCGTATATAACAACTTAATCGCCTAATATAGCAATAGTTTTTTTGTGATGCCCCTAAAATTAGCAGTCAACAAATGGATACTCTCAAAGAGCGTTCGGTGACTATATTCAATACAGGAGGAGAGAAATGGATCTTCAGATTCGCGGCATGTTTGCCACGGAGGGGGCCGAAGAAATCATGGAGACTTACGCGGAAGCCTTCGGTTTGGAAAAGAGTGAGGAGGTGATAATAACTCAATTCATGGAGCACAATAAAATTCCGGCGAGCTGTCAAGCTGTTGCCGATGACATGGCTCCTATGGCGGCATTACTGTGCAGCCCATTGTCGCGTTTTATCGTGGGTCAGAATATTGTGACCGACGGTGGCCAGCATCATTCTTTGTTCTAGACGAAGCGGATGAGTTTTATCCTCTTATCACTAAGCAGGTTTCTATGAAAAATTCCAAAAAAGAGATAATGGAGAGCCTGCTTGCAGCCTTTCCCGCATGGACTGTTAAACCTTATGTACATTGGGCCGTTCACGTCTCGCTATACAGTGCCAAAACACGTTCCTATATGATTAAAAAGGGTATCCACTTTACAGAAACCTCTCCTGCGGCAGGGGTGTTTGGCGCAAAAGACCGCTGGGCAGAGGTTATTATGCCGGCGTTGGGTTATTCGACAATGCCTGTATTGGATTTACCCGATGGCACGTTTATTTCAGATACAACAGCAATCATCCGATATTTGGAAGAACAGCACCCCGAACCACCCATGCTGCCTTCAGACCCCATTATGAGGGCACTTGCTTGGCTCATATTCAATTACGGAACAGAAGGGCTGTTTCTCAATGCGCAGCACTATCGCTGGAGTTTTAGCGAAAGCGCTGACTTCGCAGCGGCCGATATAGGGCGCGCCATAGCGGGGCCAACGAATGTTGAGGTCATCAAAATGATGGGGGAGAACTTTCAGGCCATGAAGCTGGAGAAGTTTCCTACTGAAGTTGGTATTACAGCGGAGACAATTCCGGCAATCGAAAAATCGAACGAGCTATTATTCGAGAAGCTTGACGTGCATTTCCGGCATTATCCTTACATTCTTGGTGGTCGCCCTTCTATAGCCGACGCTGCGATGATGGAAACACTGCACGCGCATCTGGGGCGCGATATCTACCCCGCAAACATCATGAAGAAAACGGCTCCGGCTCTTTACCGATGGACCGAAACCATGAACCGTCCCGGTATCGTGGACGCGGAATTAAGTCAGATCCCGCAGGAATATCTGGACCCCGACAATCTCCCTGACACCTTGTTGGATTTCCTCAAGCTGGTGAGTGATGATTTTGGGCCCCAGCTTGAAGCATCGGTCAATGCCTATGAAGACTGGCTGGCGACGGACCCGGAGCGCCCCGAAGGTGCGATTATTACGGTTGATGGCGCAGCCATGAACCGCCAGAAAATGGGGCAAATGGCATACAGCCAACAGGGCATAACGATTAAAAGAGACGCCTGGCCGGATATTCCCAATATGCATCAGTATGTTTTGGAAGTTGTTGACATGATGGATGCCAAGGAGAAATCCGATTGGTCTGAACTGATGCAATCTGTCGGCGGAGAGATTTTTGTGAACACTCGACTGTCACGTCCGATTAAACTCCATAAGCATCAGCCACCCTATGCCTATGTTCTAGGAGAAAGTGTTCTCGGCACTTAGTCTGTTTAATCCATTCCCTTAGTAAAGCAGCTACGATTCAGCCAATATTGGTGATTGATATCCTCAATGTCGCGAAGGGTCAAGTTGAAGCGAAAGTACAGCCAGACTGCGTAGGATATGATGTCGGACGGGAAGTGGTGTCTTTTATAAGTATTCATTGGCCGAGCCTAGCATTTCCAATGAGTTTACTTGGCGATACCCATGGGAGCCCTACCGGTGCAGCTACTCAAAACGAAATGCTTTTGCAAAAGGCGTGTAGTTATCCGGGCCGTAACCCGCGGAAAAGATAGCATGAACAAAGGGGTCGCATCGAATATTTTTTGATCAAGCTGTCGTACTATCAAAGTTTTCTGCTGGTACTCGCCCAAGGCGCTGATGTATGGTTAAAGTATTTTAGATCTTGCTTGAATGATCACTACAGGTTGATGAAAACTCCAACGTCCATTTGGACTGGCACACTAGGATTAAGCAGCCGTAACCTTGAACCAATAGCTGGCCCCTTAAAACTGCCACCTAGCGTTAAGTCGCCCACAGCGGCTTTCTACAAACTGGCTGAGGTAACAGGACAGAACAAGTGCCATCAATGCACTCGAGATGTAATTTAGTACGCTGTTTGGCCCTAGCATACGTTTCATCTGAGCCGCCCTTATACCGAGAACTTAAAGCCTGGCCGTGACGCTAAAGCACACTAGAGTGGACTGCTTTCCCGTCGAGAAAGTTCTCAATATTCGATTGCGCTAGCTGTGCTTGGGCGAATAACGTCTCGTAGGTGGAGCCGCCCTGGTGTGGCGTGAGAATGACGTTCGGCACACCACTCCAACGGGCGCTACTAGTCGGCTCAGGGTCGAAGACGTCGAGACCGGCACCCCCTAATCGATTTGACTTCAAGGCGTCGATTAGCGCGGATTCGTCGACAACGCTGCCCCGGGATACGTTGACCAAAACGCCCTCTGGGCCGAGGCAGTTAAGAATGTCCTGGTTAATGAGGTGCCGATTGGAATCGTCTGGGCGACAGCACACAATGAGTCCGCGACACTCCTCTGCTAAAGCTTTAACAGTATCAACGTAGGGCAGGTCCACGTCAGGTTTTGGGCGCGGGCCCCACCATTTGAGGTTGAGTCCGAACGGGGTCAAGCGCGTAACAACGTCGCGGCCAATGGAGCCAAGCCCGACGATACCAACGGGCATGTTGCGAAGTGAATGACGCAGTGGCGGTGTTTTACCGATCCATTGGTCGTTCATTATGTATGACTGTGATTGCGGTATACGCAGCAGCAGGCTCGTAAGAAGGGTGACGGCCAGATCAGCGACGTCGCCTGAATTCATGCCTGGCGCGTTTGTCACTGCGATTCCACGGCTTCGGCACTCCTCAAGGTCAATATTACTGAATCCTGCCGATATGGAGGCGATCATTCTCAGGTTCGGAAACCGCGCCAGCATGGCTTTGTCGAGCTTTTCAATGCTGGCTGAGAGAAGAATTTCGACATCGCTACCGTGCCGCTCGATGGTTGCGTCAATATTTTCGCTGGGTTGGATCCAGTTCCAGCGTGCAGGAGACTCTGGAAACAAGGTTTGCATTTGGGGGTGCATGGCTAGGACTGGGACTGAGGCGGTCATCGGGGTACTCGTCTCTAAATGAGTGAATAAAGAGTGCCTCTAAATCTTCGGTTGCGCACTCCGCAGGATGTATCGTTACTGGGCTCTGGGCTCTGGCCCTAGATGCTTAGATCCATTGCATTGTAGTCACGGAGTGAGGCTTTGGCGTCTGAGTTCCATGTATAGCTTAAGCCTTTTTCCAGAAACGGTTGATACTTGTAAGGCGTCTCGTCAGGAAAGCGTTGCCGTCGAGCGTCGATTCCGTAACCGATAACCTCGGACCGTTTTGATATGAGAGTGTCATCGAAGACTTGCGCTTCGTTGTGTGTACCTGCTCCCATAACGTCGAGAACCGAACTGCGTCGGTGGAAGCCCATGTTCACGGTAATGCGCGGTTCGAAACCTGTATTGGCGAATGAGCCGTGCACAAGCTGCCGGTTGCACATAATTACATCTCCGGCATCGCAGACAAGGGGAACCGTTCCCTTTATGCGTTCGCTTCCCGATTCCTCAACCAGCTTCTTGATGTCGACCTTTCCGACTTTATGACTTCCTGGTAAAACCCAGACACCGTTCACCGCGGTGCTGCCATAAAGCTGAGCCATAAAATTGAAGCCGTGAATGTCTTCGTCAAAGGCCTCACTGTCCCAGTGGGTCGTACCATCTTGGTGCCAGGATACGGCGGCACCAATTCCGGGTTCTTTGATGAAAAGCGTTTCATTGAAGGGAGCGAAGTCCTTGCCATTGATGGCTTCGGCAACCTCCAATAACTGAGGGTGCCCATAGACCCGAAGGCAAGCTTCCGAAAATTGGAGAGAACCCAGCAGGATAAACGGCGCCCACTCCGGCGCGTTGGCGGCGGCCTTGGGCTCATGGAGCTTCACCTGATGGCGTCCATTAGCTAGCGCTGAACCTCCCAGAGGATCGCCCAAAGGCTTTGACCAAACCAAGTTCGGCGCTGTGCAATCTGCCCCTAGTGCAGGGGCCCCATTCGCAGTGAGTTTTTCACCGGGACCAGCGGGGAAGCTCATTTTCATGGACGTAAGATCGTCGTCGATGTCCTTGAGTTCGTCTGCATTCAGAACACCGGTGAAAACGTAGAATCCGTACTTTCTGTAGGCGGCCAAAATATGGGGCTCTAAGTTGCCCTGGTCGTCAAAGGCAATGGGGCCGCGATTGTCGAGTTCCATGGCGCGCTCATGTCCGGCGAACAGAAATTCCCGCATGGCATCGGCGTCATCACCGTAGTGTGTCGCGCAGGCTTCGATTGATTCCATATAGTGTGGTCGGTTCATTGGGACTTCCTCTATTAGGGTTATTGGAGCCTAGCCAGTTTTGCATATTTTATGTATAATAAAAACTGTTGTCAAATACTTATAGGATCAGAACTTTGGGAGGCATCGTGGTAGCCAAGGGACAAGTAACGCGTCAGGCGAATAAGGAACTTCGAAAGCAAAAGATCCTTGCCGTTGCCAGAAATCTGATTGCTGCAGAGGGTTTTGATGCACTGACAATCAGTCAGCTAGCAGCGAGATCTGGGGTCACAATCCCAACCGTGCACAATTTGTTCGGGAAGAAGAACGACATAGTGCTCGAGTTGTTCAGAGGGTTGGTCGATCGAATCGATGAGGCATTGGCCAAACCTACGCTGGTAGACCCCATTGCCGCATCGGAGACCTTCATCGACAACCTGCTTTCTCTCTATGGCGCAGATGAGACTTTTTATAGGGCGGCGTTCTTGGGGGGCGAACGTCTTGGGCTCTTTGAACATGAAATGAACGATGGCATATTCAAAAAATCCATAAATGTGGCTCAGAGGCTTTGTGACCGCGCTCTAGAACACGGTTACCTACGAGGTCAATTGGATAGTCGCTGGCTTGCGCAGCAGCTGTTTGGTTCCCAGCGACTAGCAAGGCAGGACTGGGTCAGCGGTTACATTGATCTAAAAGAGTATCGTCAGCAAGCCTTGATCGGCATGCTCCTGACCTTTGCCGCCGACGCAACCCCGGCGTTACATGAGCGGATTTGTGCAAGAGTCGATCAATTGGCGCGGTGAGTGTTGAATTGTAAAAGGACAAAGTAAATGGCTATCCTTGGTAGGATGCCAGCCAGTTCTTGGCTCACAGTCGAGGCGCTTGCAAAACCTGACGCTAAATAATGAGGCGTGCCGGCGATAATCAAATTACTAGGGCATCTCTGAACAACGGCTAATTTCTGTTAAATAAAGGACTATTCATTTCTGGTGGTAAAACCATGAGCCAACTGACTTTTGCTGAAGCCGAATACAATATTAAGAAAAGAAAAACTCGTCGGGAGAAGTTTTTAGAGCGAATGGAGTCGCTAATACCCGGGCAGAAGTTTGAGCAGCAGCTTACGAAGAAGTATTCGAAGGGGAAGGTTGGCAGAAAACCCTGTCCGCTCGACGGTTGAATTGCACACTCTATTGACCCACATTTATAGAAATTAGCGTTTAATAACTGAACCGCAAATTTATTCTGCGTTATCCATTCCATAGGCTGTTGCGAGATTTGGGCGGATCAATAATCATTACAAGTGCCGGGCCACATTTGAACGCAAATCAACACGATAGAACCACAATTCGCCCCAATAAGTGCGGATTTGACAAAAAACCAGGCCATGATCATTCCCTGAATCTGTCTATACCGCACTATATAGAGCACTATTAATAATGTTATTAACAGCTTTATTAGGCACCCCTCATGACCAGCATCACAGCAAACGATCTCAAGACCAAAGGCGTATCTGTTGTCGAGTCTGCTCTTCAGGAAGACGGAGAAGCAGTGATTACTGTGCGTGGCGAACGCAAGTATGTTGTGCTCGATTTCAATACCTATAACAAACTGCGTGAATACGAATTAGATATCGCACTCCAGGAAGCCCGTATCGATATTGCAAGCGGCAACTACAAAACTGAAAGTGTTGATGAGCATATGAAACGAGTGCTTGGTTAATGCCGTACACACCGATATATCCGGATAGCTATATTTGGCGTGCCAAAAAATTCTTACGTAAGCATCCGGAAATCCATAATCAATAAATGAAAACGCTCCAGTTGTTAGAGCTAGACCCTTCTCATCCATCATTGAGGCTGCATGGTCTTGAAGGTCGTTTGAAAGACTTATCCTCAGTCTCCATCAATATGAGCTACCGGATAGTGTTGGAACTGGAGATTCAGAACGAAGAGATCATTCTAATTAGTGCCTATCCATAAACTAACAAGCTCAGTCATTGCGAGCGTTAGCGCGGCAATCTCATCCAGCATTGGC
>CAJVZD010000056.1 GCA_913019905.1 uncultured Cellvibrionales bacterium | reverse complement strand
TCGTTAAGTTTCAACGTCAAGATTCTCAGCCTCAATGGGGCGTTGCATCAGGACAGACAATTTCACCAATCACGCAATCGTTTGCGAGCCATCGAGACCTGATGGCTGTGTACTTCGCTGACCCTCAGCATCTGAAAACAGACTCAAACACGCTAGAAATGCGTGATCTTAAGTTACTCTCGCCGGTCAGCGACGATGTGCAAATCTTTTGCCAGGGCCTGAATTATGCTTCGCATAAAGAGGAAGGTGGTCTGACCGGAGAGAAAGGTCAGAACCTTATATTTTCTAAACCAGCTTCTACGATCTGCGGCCCCAATGACGATATCGTCCGACCTAACGGCTGTGAATTACTCGATTATGAGGTTGAACTCGCGCTGATCCTAAAACAAGACCTGCCCGCCAATTCCCATGTCGATAAAACGAACCTGCTCGACTATGTGGGTGGACTGACTTTGACCAATGACGTCTCTGCTCGAGACTTTATGTTCGGCGCACCCATGATGCAGTGGTTTAAAGGCAAGGGACAACGAACTTTCTGTCCGACCGGCCCTATCCTATATTTATTAGACGACTCAGATCTGGAGCTACTCTCCAATCTCCAACTCACGCTCAGTGTTAATGGCGAGATTAAGCAAAACGCGACAACCGATCAGATGATCTTCAAACCAGAGGAAACGCTGACAGAACTCGCCTCGTTCGCTGACATTAAGACGGGTGATATGTTGCTCACGGGTACGCCCGGTGGCGTGACCTTAAACGCCAATTTCAAGGTTGGCTTAGCCATCCTGTTGAACTTCACCAAAGATAACAAGCGACGACAAAAACTCATCAAAACACAAGAGTCAGTGCGATATCTAGAACCAGGAGACCAACTGACGTTAAGCCTCAAGAGTCGAGATGGCTCTCTGGATTTGGGTAAGCAAATCAATGGAATCCGCGATGCTGCTTGATGACAAACTGATTAAGACCCGTGAGGTCACTGAGTGGCAAGGTTCGCATCTGCTGCACTTCGACATGTCATCCTGTTCACAATAAGTCAGGATCCTGATCGGAGAACTGGGTATCAACTACGTTTCCCATCCCATCAATTTGATGAAGGATGAACAGCGCAGCGATTGGTATCTTGGCATCAATGCCTGTGGTCAGGTCCTAGTGTTAGTAAATGATGGTCAAGTTCACATCGAGAGTAACAATATCATTGAGTATCTGAATCAGACGTTTGCCAGACCTAACCAATCATTCCTTCCCATTAGTGAAGCCGAGCAAGATGAAATGCATGAACTCATGGACCTCGAGGATAAGCTGCACGCCGATCTGAGAACCGTCACGTTTACCTATCTAGCACCGGATCCGAGCGATCATGCACCGGCTGGCGATGGCAGTTTCGATTTCTTCGAGCGGTTTTAGCTCAAATCTAAACTGACAGCCTGCAGTGAAAAACGGGTAGCTGTCAGATCAAGTTTGAGCTACTACACCTGATCTTGTTAACACCAAGCGACTTTGTCGTACCTTAATTACCAAGCGATTTTGTCGCAATTAATTACCAAGGGAAATTGACGGATCTACTTAATCAGCGATTCCGTACTCGGCCTTCATTTTCCGAATCATTATGGTCTCATCCAACAAGAATTGATTAAACTGTTTGGTTACTTCTGGGAATTTGATTGTCGACATCAAGTAACTTCCTTTTACGTGGGGCAATTCGGGGTCAAAAATTAGATCACCAGCATTTCGAAACCGTTCTCTCATTTGGTATCTCGCAATATCAATATTAATGTAGGCACCGTCAGACCTGCCTGTCATCACCTGTTTTAACATTCCTGAAAGAGAGTTGTTCTTGACAACTTCTATACGCCTTTCCTTTATGTCTTTAAGAAGCGCAAACGGAGTAAACCCTCTTACCAAGCCGAGGCGTTTAAAGTTTTCAATTCCAGCGCCTAGTCTTTTTGGTTTGACCACCACCCCATCTATATAATCAACGATGGGGTTCGTATAATGGACTTCCTTAGCAACTCTCTCTTCAGCTTTCCAATAAGGGCTATCTGGATACTTAAAATCAACTTCTTTATTCCAGAACGCCATATACAATCTCTTAACGGGTAAAATGCGGTAGCTAAACGTGTAATTGTATTTTTTCGCGAAAGCGCTGAGTAACTTTTGAGAAAACCCATAATAATCTGATCCATCACTTGCATAAATTGGGAAGTACTGGGTGTCGTCTACACCAACAATCAAGGACCGAACGTCGTCCAAACGGAGTTGAGCCTGGCAACAAAGCGAGAAACTAATAGATATCAAAGTAACTAGTAAAGCGTAAGTAATTTTCATAGCAATTTAGTATAGAAAAAAACAACCGACAGAAGATAGTATAAAGAAAAACATTGAAACGTCTCCTTTTAACCTTAGTGCCTTAATTGTATCACCGAGGGAAATTTCCTGTTGGCAAATTGTTACCACACTGATATTCAATTTTCCCGTTGGTAGTTCTACAGTTGGCCATCGCTGTTTGATGCGTTTATTTCGAGCATGATCTCTGCATCTGTATATCGGTCAGGATGAAAGTGCCGCGCATATGATGGTAACTCCTCATGCTCCATGTGTAAGGCGCATAACTCGCCGGCAGCACAGCCGGTCATGGTGCCAAATCCTGATAAACCTGCAACCGTATACAGGCCCGGAATCTCTAGCGGTCCAATTAAGGGGAGATTTTCCTCTGTTCGTGTATAGTACCCAGAAAACTGAACCAACGGCGTCGGCATGACATCGACATAGGGCCGCAGCCCGGGAATAAAATGGCTTGCGCCTCGTATGACAATATCGGGAAATTCAATATCATCGGGAATCTCCCATTCGGGTTGTTCTGCGTGCCGATTAAAAGCCCAGCCGAGTTTAATGTGATCTTTCGATTCTGGCTTAATGTGTAGTCCGGGAGGTAACTCTTCAAGCAGCCAGCGATAAGTTGGATCTGCCGATAACATTTGCGTTTCTTCTTCGTTCCAGTTTAGCGTTATCGGATCCGCACAAATGGTAAAGGGCATATCAGTAGCAATGATACCCAGTGGATCAGGGATAACGAATTTGCGTTGGGGGATTGATATCAGAGGTAAATCTACGTCAAGCCATTTTGCCAATGCCTGATTAAATGGTCCGGCGCATAATACCAGCTGTTCACATGGCATTGGTGCAAGGCAGTGAGATGCATGAAAATTCACTTCGAACATATTCTCTGCGGGAGAGCTTAAGCCCGTTACCTCAGCCTGCATCAATATGACACCCGCGGCACGGGCTTCTCGCAGTAGTAAAGTGCCTAAAGCGTATACATCAATGGCTCCCGCGCGTGAAATGGTGACCAGCTGCCTTATCGATTCGGACAAATAGGCGTGTTGCTGGCGGATGATTGATTGGTCCTTGCAGTACTTGATGGCGGAGTCAGTCTTCCGATCAGCTTCTGAAAAAATGTCCTCGCCTAAAAATCGGCTGACGAATTGATAGCCAGATTCACGCATATCAAATACGTCGCCGTGCAATTGAATCAGCTTTTCCATTAAACTAATGCTATGTCCGGACAAATCAGCCATACAGGCTTGCGGCCAGTAATCTCGATAGTTTTCTCCAGACTTACTGGTTGTCAGGGACATGGGTAACAGTTTGTCGATAAGCACAATGTTCTTTCTGCCCAGCGTGACTGACAGATAATACGCTGTTGCAATGCCAGCGATACCGGCGCCACAAATAACTGTTCGTTGTTTCATATCAAAACTATGCATCACTGTTTAGGAATTTACGACGAATTCACGCCCCTTTTATCACGTACCCTACAGTGGGTAATAAACAGGCGCAATTATGGACTTCGCCAGTTATTGTGAATATGTTCAGTTCGAGCAAAAGGGGCATTTACCACTCAAACTTGGGCCGTCGATTGCTCGTGAGGCATTCCCATCCCGCAGGCTGCTTTGCCAGCTCATTCTTTGAGTAGCACTTTCTTCACATTCCCCGTGAATGATAGTCGAAAAGTCTCGCAAGAGGAGGGACTCGAAGTTCGGGTAGCAGCGCGCATCTGTTATTAAGAGCATACTATTCTATTCCCTATAGTCTCTCTGGATTTAGTGTTCTGACCCGTCAGCAGCTCATGGTCGGTGGTTGCTAACAGCAGAGCTCCGGACAGTAAATGGCGGGTTAACTCAAGTCAAAAAGTTGTCGACAGCGCCATTAAGAATCATTTAGGACATTTTGGACATTGACGAGCATTGACGGACATTGACGTCGCAATAAGCGGCGACGGCAGCGAGTTCAGCACTCGATAATTTATGGAAATTCATGGTTGCCTTGTTAGGTAGTTGACCGCTGCAACCGTACTGCGAATAGCAATACCCCCGAGAGAATGATAACAAGACAATCCATCGCTATTGCGGGAGCAATTTTAACTAGAAATTCCTGTCCGTATAGTAATATTAACGATACAAATACAAGCTTGCTAAGTGCAGCTATTGAGAATAAAAGTACTCGATTTTTCTGGCTAAAGAACCCATAAATCATGATGATTCCTATGATTCCCACTAACGCAGACCAACTTCGGATAACAATGTTTTCAAGCGTTCCGTTGAATGACGCACCGAACATTGATTCGAGAGCGGCTTGTGGAGCAAACAATCCATAGAACATGGTGCACGTAAGTGCCCCTGATACCAACATTACCCACTTTGTGTTTTTGATGATGAAAGTCATTGTTTTCTTATCTTCCTAATAGTGTAATTAAATGATTAAAAGCGTACCGCGTAAAAGCTTATTATCGAGAAAAGTAGTTGAGTTTAACTGCGCAGCAATTTGAGTAGCAGGCTAGCCATCAGCTGCAATCCTCTGTAGATAAGTAATTAGAAATTGATCGACAAATCCTAGTTTTTGGTAAACGGGTTTTCCCGCTTCTGACGCTTGCAGAACAACATAGTCTGCCTGCCAGTTCTCGGCCGATTGAATGAGAAAGCGCATCATTTGTGTCGCGTAGCCCTTACCTTGATGATCCGCTGGCACACCAATTTGATGAATGCCTACAATGTCATCGGTTTTAAAAAGCAGCCCTGTTGCAACAGGCTGAGAATTTTCGTTGTAGGCAAGAAGTATCTGGGTATCCTCATAATCCAGCAACGGCATAATGACATTTTTATCAATGGTATAACCAAAAGCCGTGCTTCCTGTCGCTACCCAGTCTGCGACATCAAAATTACTGCTAAGGCGTTTAAACTGAACCGGGTATCGAGCCACAGTTTTGGGATTCAACGACTGCTGCTTATCCAGCTTCAATGCCATAGCCGTGTGCTGAACTGCCTGTTGCCAGTCACGGCTCTGATTCACTACCGTATCAACAGTGACCTGCGGTTCCGCCGATCCATCTTCTGCCATAGTGGGCCAAAGCGGAAAAAGTGCTGTATCAGACGTAAGTTTTGCGGTTTTCTCCAGGCCTACTCCGCATACCGGTCTTGCCATATCGGCCCATATCCGGTTAGGCCAACTGATGTTCTTGTGCAGTTGAAGCTGATCATCTTCATAGAGTGATCGGGCACCGTAGCGTTGCCATAGTTGCGTCAGGTTTTTGAGATTAGCGCTATCAATATGCATAAACTTTTTCTCCATTGATTAACGCGACTCCCGTGAAAAGTGTGCAAAATCCTATCAGCTTTTGAAAGGTAACGGGGTTCTGAGGCAGATCAAACCAACCAAAATGGCTGGCCGCCGTTGCAACCAGAAGTTGGCCAGCTAGAGAGAAAATCGTCATCGGTCCTATCCCCATCTGTGGAATTAGAAAATACAACAGCCCGACTCCAAGCGCACCCAGTGCTCCCCCGGTAAACCAAAGGTACACCGGCACTGTCCGTAAGGTTGTCGCCTTCATATCAAATTTCCCCGTGACAGCAACAATAGTTAAGCAGAGCAGGCAACCAACCATAAAAGCGATGCCGGTACCCAACAGCGTATTGTGTAGTAACACGCCCAGGCGAGCGTTGAGTGTCGCTTGTAGTGATATCGCAACTCCAGCAAAAACCGCCAGCAGTGGTAGATAATTCATCTTATACCTCCCGCAAAAAATCACTGTTCGCGAAACGAACCTTGGGTTTATGTGCCTGCATATCTTCTGTATTGCGGTACCCCAGCGTGCATGCGACCGAGGTGGTCAGATCCAGTGATTGTAAGCCCAATACCTGATCGAATCCGACAGGATCAATCCCCTCCATAGGGCAAGTGTCGATGCCGCTCACTGCCGCTGAAGTTAGTAGATTACCCAGCGCAATATAAGCCTGTCTGTGCGCCCATTCGATTACCTGCGGATTCGATTTACCCCCTAACGTTCTGATCAAATATGCGCGAAAGTCTTCGAGCGCATTTATCGGTTCATCATTGATATGAGCTTGCTGTCGTAAGTAACGATCAACGATCGATTCAATGCCCGCCGTACTAACCGCGAATACCAATAAATGTGAACATTCGAGCACCTTGTCTTGCCCCCAAGCGTGGGCGAGTAACTTCTCGCGCACCGAGCGGTCATTAACTTGAATGATCTGGTAGGGTTGTAAACCATAACAAGACGGGGTGAGACTTGTGGCGCGAATGAGGTCCGCGATCACTGTATCAGGGATAATATCTTCAGAAAACTGCTTAACCGCGTAACGCCAGTTTAATGCTTCAAGTAATTTCATAGGTTGCCCCTCCAGGCTTTTAATTCATTTCGATGCAGCTGATCAGCAGCTGATTAACGAATCTTAAGTGACTGAAGGCCCAAAGGCATTTACATAGGTTGATGGATTGACGACTTTTTTCGGATACGGCTCAATTGCGTGGGGGTAATACCCAAATGGGAGGCAATATGGTACTGGGTCAGGCGTTCTGCCAGGCTTGGGAAGTCCCTTAAAAACCGTTGATAACGAGCGGTGGCATCCTGTTGAACCAGTGTGATTTCACGCTCGTCTTTATCCAAAAGCCAATTTTTTTCAAGGTAGTAGATCTGAAACAACTTGAGATCATCGTATTCAAGCAGCAACTGTCGGAAAGCCAAAAAGTCGATTTCGATTAGCCAGGTTGCTTCCAGTGCATCAAAGCCAAGTTTTGAGGGCGTGTTAGTTAGCAGTGCAGACATCGCTCCTGGGAACTTGCCCTCATCAAAGAATTTTTTATTGTACTCATTACCTTTATCATCACAGACAAAGCCACGAACCAGACCATGAAATACCCAGGCAAAATTGGAGGGAATGTCGCCGGTTTGATACAGTACTTGATGTTTTTTCAGACGTTTAATTTGAGTCACAGCCACCAGCGCCTGCCAAGTGCTGTCACTGATGGGCGTATAGGCGTCCATAGTCTGTTTAAACGCTTGATATATCGCACTATTGTCGGGCATAAGAGAGGCTTTGCAGTAAAAAGTGTGGGGAGGGCCAATAGTTCTATTCTCCAATCTACAAAATTAGAAGGCTACTGGCAATCGCTAACTATCATTGATCCATAAGCGGTACAAAAATTAATTATAGACGAATGATACGTCTAGTTGCCTAGTATTCATCATATTTCGGCCGTCAACCTTATCTGCCTAACGCGTCCTTGAGTTTTCTTTTTCCTCCTCTTGTAGCCCCCAAACAAGTAAACAATTTCAGTCGTGGCTACGACCCTAGTAAGGGTCACTGTAAACGTGTGTTATCAAGAGAACAGAATATTATTTCCTATGATTTCTTGAGGATCGACGACCGGCATTGAGCAGCAAGTTGTATTAATATCTTGCTAACAAAAGTGACATCAGCCCTTATTTCAAACGCAACAATTCACGAATTTGCATGTACGGCCGCTATATCTTCACGAATGTAACGGGCAGCGAACATGTAATGGGCTGCGCACCATAGGTTAATTACCACACCTGATAATAGCGCATAGCGCAAGCCGTCGGGGCCCCACATGCCGGTGAACCAATCACTTAACATGCCGATGAAAGATGGACCCAAGCCTAAACCGATTAAGTTGATGATTAATAATAAGATGGCCGCGGCCAATGCTCGCATCTTCACGCTGACCAGGCTTTGGGTCAGTGCAAAGGTTGGCCCTAAATACATATAACCCAAAATGTTTGGCAAAATCATCGACGCGACCACGTAACTGATATCGTCCAGTAAATAGACGCCAAAGGCAAAGGGTACAGCAGCAGCCGTTGCTAAGCCGGGAACCCAAACGATCCAGCGCTGATCACGTGTTTGCATTTTATCCGTCAACCAGCCGCCCATAAAGGTGCCGATGCCGCCAGCAATACCGGCAACCATGGCTAAAACTAAACCGATATTGGACAGGCTCATTTCATGAACACGATAAAGAAAACTTGGCACCCAAGTACCCACCCCGTAACCGGTAAAGGCATGAAGAGCGGCTGCAAAAGACAGGTGTCGGAAGGTTTTCTTTTCCCACAATACGTGGAAAACTTGCCCAATGGAAAATTCTTCATCTTTTACCGCGACCTTTTCAGACATGCCGCGGGTGGGTTCGCGCAGGGTGTACCGCACGACTAGGGCTAAGAGAATGCCCGGTGCTCCTACAATAACGAACGTCCAGCGCCAGCCAAAGGTTTCGCCCAGTTGACCGCCAAACAAAAAACCCAACAAAACCCCGATGGGGATACCCATAGAATATATACTCATCGCGGTACCGCGTTTTTCCAGGGGGAAAAAGTCGGAAATTAATGAGTGAGACGGTGGGCTACAGCCCGCCTCGCCCACACCTACGCCTACGCGAGCGATCGCCATTTGCCAAAAATTACCAGCCAAACCGGAAAGAGCCGTCATCGCGGACCAGATCGCTAGCGCAAGGGCGATGATTGAGCGCCTGGACCCTCTATCGGCCCAGCGGGCAATAGGAATACCGAGAGTGGAGTAGAAGAGTGCGAAAGCTAAACCAGACAATAGGCCCAGCTGTGTGTCAGAAAGCCCAAGGTCGGCTTTAATTAGGGGCATCAGGATGGATAGTATCTGGCGGTCGAGGAAGTTAAAAATATAGACTAAGAGCAGTAATCCAAGCGCGTAATAGCGATAACCCTTAGAAAACTTAACCCCCGGTGACTTTTCGTCGCCGACATGTGAATCCGCCATTTTGACTCCTGAAAAAAAAGATAAAATTTGACCAACAGCTAAGGTAACGAAAAATACTCGTCAAAGGAACCCGCCAAAAATGTTTTTCGTTAGAAAAAGAAATAGTAATGGGGGCGCAACCGACACCTATCGCTATGGCTGTCAGTTTAATTCGACCCAGTAAGGCCGCGCGATACGGGAACCTGCAAACCGCTTAGATATTCGCCCCGAATGATGAGCCACACGATCTGGATTTTCCATCGATTGATACGCCAGAGGTGTTTGAAGTTTATTCCTTCTTACGCCAAGTCATTAAGAAACTGTACAATCGAAAGCTGCGAAAATGCCGGTTTTCAGGATGTGACGGTCTTGTGCGAATTAACGGAATGAATCAAAGCCAGCATCAATACAGGCTGCATTGGGCGGCATAGGCTACAACTTTCTCATTTTTCACTTCGGTCGTGCCAGACTGACAATAGCCTAAGAGACCTTGAGGCAGTTAATCGACAGAGCTTTCCCGCTTTGTGAGCAACTTCCGACCAGAATGGCTGGTATTGTATTCGCGACTACTTTATTCGACACAGACATTCCACGATTGACACAGAGATTCCAAAAAGACATTAGAATGGAGCTATACGATTAAGCCTTGCACAAACAATTCGAATAGAAGACTATTGGAGCAATCGGTTATTTGATACCCAATAACCGATTGCCAAAATAACTCCTTATAACCTTACAGGAAAATCAAACAAGGTTTCTGTACTCCAATTCAAAGAAACGAATAATGCCTGACAAAGAGAATACCCACTGGCAGCTGGAGATTGATGACGAACGCTTTATCTGGAAGCGTAGTGCATTAGACCTGTACAGATGGTCTCGTTCCGGTGCGTCTCACTTCGTTCTGATGATTCTTATCTCTGCGTTGAGTGACGAACTTTATCTGGATTATGGTGTTCTAATTGCTATTTTAATGGTTGGGACTGTTTCTATAGCAGCTATTCGTATAAGGGTAAAAAAACCTGACAATAACATTGCTTCCATTTCGAAATGGATGAAGCTGCATTGGATTTTTACTTTTCTTAACCTGGCAATATTCTCTTCCTATACGACGTGGTTAATGCTTAGCCCCCAGTACAGTAATGCCGCAATAATTATGCTTATAAGCTCAATAGCATGCTGTATTACAGGCAGTCGTCTTTATTGTATGTTCCCCAACTATGGTATCGCCTGCATTCTAATACTGATCCTGCCTACAAACCTTGTTCTCTACACATCTGAAACGAGTGACATACCGCTAGGTCTAATTGTTAGCCTGGTGATTTTCTATTATATTGTTGTCACCAAAGCTGCATTCAGAGACTATAGAATTCAATTAGAGAAAGAAGTCATTCTTGAATCCGCGAAGAGTGATTTGAGGGTGTTGTCTCTCAAAGACGAATTAACTAATCTCGGTAACCGGAGACATTATAATGCCATCATAGATCAGGCGTTTAGCGTCGCCCAACGTTCAAGGGCAGCTTTATCACTCGTATTACTTGACCTCGATTATTTTAAAAAAATAAACGATCAGTACGGTCATGCGATCGGAGACGCCTGTCTAATACATGTAGCAGGTATACTCGGCACTAGTTGTATGCGAGATAGTGATTTTGTCGCTCGTATTGGCGGCGAAGAATTTGCTTTGATACTACACAATACCGGTACAGATGAAGCTACGGTAGTAGTGAATAAAATCCTGCAAGAACTAAATGATTTACCCGTTCTAATTGATGGACAGTCTATAACTGTTACGGCCAGCTTTGGTATTGCTACTTTCAATTCGAGTCTAGACAGCTCGCCAGATGACTTATACCGCCGCGCTGACGAAATGGCCTATGCGGCGAAACAGGAAGGTCGCAATAGAGTGAAGACTGCTTAAAGTACAGTTCATTGGTTCGATCATTGAGTATTGTGTCTTAATTGATCTTTCGCGCTTTTTGATAAGTTGGAACTGCAAGCTACTACAGACCTAATCTCTTTAGTTTTTCACAAAAATACGTATTTCTTCTTAACTGGGCTTCGAAAACTGTCATTCGGCTAGAAAAGCAGTTAGCCGGTTGATATTGGCTTTCAATCGATTTTGCGTCGTTATGTGCTAGGGTCATATAACGCGATTGAAAAATAATGGAGTAATTTTAAGAGCTGTCTATACTGGTTTTAGACACCGTGAGATTTTCTCATTCCGACCCCCGAAGAATCTGCTTATTTAGAAGGCACTTCAATGAATTGGATAAAAAACCTTTCTGTTAAATATAAGATTCTAATCATTCCTCTGATAGCTATTCTTGGTTTTTTACTGTATCTAGCGATTAATTATAGCGTGAATAACGATAATAAAGCTCGATTAGATTCCATTAGTCACACCTATTTTCCCTCTTTGATACTGGCCGATACTAATATCGTTGAAGCAGCAAAAATTGACGAAACTCTCAATACAGCCATTTCTATTGGCGAGACGGAGTTAGTTGAATCGACAGAGGACATCTATGAGGCAGTTCTTTCGAGACTCGATGAATTGGAACAACTAGACTCCTCTCGAAACGATGAGATAAATGGTATTCGAACCGTATTCGGTCAATATTTTAAAAAGACTAATGCTCTGTCACTATCGATGATTGATGGTTCTGCGGATATGTCGACAATCGCCGCGGACGTAGAGACGAAGAATAATTTACAGAGAAAAGTGACCGATGGGTTCCAGAGTTTTCGCGACAAGAGTATGGAACAATACAGTCACGTGCTAAAGAGTGCCGAGTCTTCGGCAGATAACGCCATAACGTTAGGAATACTAATTGCTGCCGCAATTATTGTCATTTTGTTAGTTATATCGATAGGCATGGTAAATATGATTACCGGGAGCCTCAACGAAATTACGGCTTCTTTACGAGATATTGCCCAAGGAGAAGGTGATTTAACAAAACGACTGAATCAGAAAAGCGAGGACGAGACGGGTCAAGTCGTGTATTGGTTTAACCATTTCGTGGAAAAGCTACATCGGACTATCGGGGAGGTCGTGTCCTTAATAAGTCCTTTGTCCGAGGTCTCAAAAGAACTCAACGTTGTCATTTCCCAGACCACTACCGCCACCGGCGAACAATGTGATATTGCTGGTCATGTAACCCAATCTATTGAGGAAATGATCCAGACAGTTAACGAGGTGGCTCAACATGCTGCGTCTGCGGCGGATGCTGCGTCGGATGCTGAATCTGAATCAAAAAACAGTCAGATAATTGTTAATGAAACAGTGAGTTTAATTTCAGAGTTAGCTGCTGAAACGACCAATGCATCTGATGTAATCACACAACTGGAAACAGATACGGAAAATGTTGGCAAAATTTTGGACGTCATTCGAGGCGTGGCCGAACAGACCAACTTACTTGCATTAAATGCAGCAATTGAAGCTGCCCGAGCTGGCGAACAGGGCAGAGGTTTTGCTGTAGTCGCAGACGAGGTTCGAACACTAGCTTCGCGTACCCAGGAATCGACGCAGGAAATACAGTCGGTCATAGAGGGGCTTCAGAGTGCCGCACGCTCTGCAGTATCTGTAATGGACGAATCGAAACGACGAGCTAATAGTAGTGTGGGGCAGGCGGAAAAAACCGGATCGTCCCTGCATGAAATAACTGACAAGGTTACCACGATCAGCGATATGAATCGCCAGATTGCCGTGGTTACCGAGGAACAAGCGCAAACGTCGAAAAATATCAAGGAGAACGTTAATCGCATGCAAGAAGCGTCTAATAGCACCTTGGGTACCATACAGGAAGCTAACGCATTGACGCATACGCTCGACGAGTTTTCGAAGCAACTTGAAGCTATCAGTAGTCAGTTTAAAACATAGTAAATGCATGCCGCCTTATTAAATTGATAATAGAGCCGAGTGCAGCGGAAATTTTGGAGTGATGTGGATTAAGAAAATATTCGCGTTTTTCAATCTGGATCAAGTTATTGGGTTTTTTGAAATATAGGGGACCATTATGACCACTAAATTGAAGATAGTTCTTCTGATGATGATTTCTGTTTTCTGCATGGTTAATACCCATGCTGCAGAAGTTCGATGGAGCGGTTTCGGTACGTTGGGCGCTGGGCAAACCTTAAACAGCGATGATGCACGTTACGACGCAAATCCGATTTTGCGCGATGGCGATCTTGATGAAAACTTAACGTTTAATGTTTTGTCGGTTGTGGGGTTGCAAGCCGACGTGAGAATTTCTGATAGTTTGAGTGCAACGGTGCAATTTAAAGCACTAGGTGCCGAAAACTGGGACACGAATGTCGCTTGGGCCTATGTAACCTACGACCTAACGGCAAATTGGAAGGTACAAGCAGGACGAAAACTTTTGCCGGTCTACAGCTATACGGATTCTATCGACGTGGGTTATACCTATCACTGGATTCGACCGCCAGGCGATGTTTATCGAGTAGCAGCAATTGGCTACGACGGTGTGAATGTCACGTATCAAGGATTCTTTGGTGACTGGGAAGTAGCAGCCAATGGTTTGTTTGGGCGCGTCGAAGATGACGAAGATCTTTATACTGACCTTTCGACGAGCTATCGCGTTTGGGGAGGTAATATTGAAGCTACCTATGACGACTGGGTAAAATTACGAGTAGCCGCAATGCAATATGAAGAATTCATATTTGATGGTGAGCTTGGCGGAGAGGGAAGCGGTATACGGCTCGGTGCCTTTGACCCGATTTACTATGGCACTTCGTTGTCATTGACCCCAGGTAATTGGCTGTTAATCGCAGAATATACTTGGTATAAACTAAATATAGACAATCTAATTCCTGGTGTTCCAGGCACCAAGGTGTTGAACGATCTTGATGAGGCTTGGTACGTTTCAGCCGCTTACACGAACGGAAAGTGGACGCCGCATCTAACCTATTCTCATAGTGAATTTACGGACGACGGTTATAATGTTGGTTTCGCCGCTAGAGACGACAGTACGATTATTGCCGGGATTCGTTATGATTTTCTCCCGTCCGCGAGTCTTAAATTGGAATATCATTTAACGGATGACGATAGCAAGTTTAATGGTGTCGATGCACCGACCGACGGACACGACCATGTGGATGTTATTGAAGTTGCCATTGATTTCATTTTCTAAGTAGAGGTAAGCCACAATGACTATGCTAAAAGTGCTGTTAACAAGTGTCTTACTGTTGCTCGTATTAGGCTCGAGCCACCATAGCTTCGCAGAAATTGTAATTATCGTTCATCCGAGCAATAGCGCAGCTGGCAATCCAAAAACGATAAAACGTATTTTCCTTGGTAAGGTCAAGGCTTTTGATGGCGGAGATAAGGCGTCTCCGGTCGAGCTTCCGGAGGGCAGTGCGGCGCGAAGTACGTTCAATAGTGATTTTTTGGGTAAGTCTGATGCACAAATGAAATCGTATTGGGGGCGTTTAGTGTTTACGGGAAAAGCGGCAGCGCCGGACCAGGCCAGTTCTGATGAAGACATGATTGCAAAAGTTTCAGCTAATCCACAACTCATCGGATACGTTGATTCAGCGAAATTGACTGACGCTGTAAAGGTGGTTCATCGTTTCTAGTGATCGCGGCTTTTTAGGGGGTTAGCAAGTCATTACTTGATTCTGTGAGTACTTAAATTTGTACGACATGATTTTGTTATTGGATGACCTGAAATGAAAGAACCTTGCGCTGGATATTTGTCGGAGCCGCGCTCAGAGGACTTTCACAAAGTTAAACATATTATACAGAGCTAACGGATTCCCTTTTTACTAGCGTGGGAATGTATTTATATTTCACATCCTTTATGTTGTCCCCAGTGTTGCGTGACAGAGACAATCTCGCTGCGTTTTCCGCCATTTCTTGAATGGGGTAGTGCAGTGTAGTGAGTTTGGGGCGGGAATATCTTGAGAGTAACACGTCATCAAAACCGACCACGGAGATATCTCCAGGAACTTTAAAGCCATTGTCTTCAAATACCGAGATAGCGCCGATAGCCATCGCGTCGTTGTAAGCGAATACCCCGCTAAAATCTTGTCCTTTCGCCAGTAACTGCTGTGCGGCCAACTCTCCTCCCTTAAGGCTTGGTTCGTTGCTGACAATAAGCCGGTCATCAATAGGGTGGCCTGATTCTGCCATGGTTTGTTTAAAGCCTTGTAGCCTGAGCCTTGGGTCGTCGATCTCGTAGTGGCTGCTAATGCAGGCTAAGTTCGTATGTTGCAGGGACAAAAAATATCGTGCGGCAATCTTCCCTCCTTCCAGGTTGTCCAGCCATACGCATCTGTGTTCTATCGCGGGTAAGTGGCGATCAATCAGTACGAGGCCGGGGACTTTATTTGCTAGTCCAAGTAGAGTGGCATCATCCAGCTTTTTACTATGCACAACGATAGTTTCACATCTTTGCTCAATCAATAATTGAATCGCTTGCAGTTCCGTTTGTGCAGACAGTTGGCCGGTACTTAATAACAATTGCATATCATTTTGGCGCGCGACCAATTCTACACCGTTCGCGAGGGATGCAAAAAATGGATCGGTAAGTTCCGGGATAACGACGCCGAGAGTGCTGTTCTTTTTAGTGGCGAGCGCTCTCGCATTGGCATTAGGTGTATAGCCCATCTGTTCCATAATACCCAATACTTTCCGGCGTGTACTTTCGCCTACTTTAGGGCCGTTGTTGACTACGCGAGAGACAGTAGCAATAGAGACCTGTGCAGCTTTAGCGACATCTTTTATGGTTACCATATTATGAAAGCGTTTACATTTTTTGTGAATTAGTAGAGTTCAGTAAATCCTATTGACTCTTCCAAGTCAAATTAGTGCGGGTTCTGACTGATTGCAAACTAAAGGGAAAGCGTTTACCCTTCCAATTCTAAATATTGAGAATATTGAGAGTATTGAGAATATTGAGAATATTGAGAGTATTGAGAGTATTGAGAATATTGAGGGATTTTTGGGTGTTCAAAACGTTTGGGATGTTCAAGATATTAATAGTGATCATAAAGTTCAAGACCAGTACGATCAGCCGATGAATTCAGGAATTATACAATGAGTGATGTATTTGACCCTACTGAGCATCCACACCGTCGCTTTAACCCTTTAACAAAGGAATGGGTGCTGGTGTCTCCGCATAGAGCCCAGCGACCATGGCAAGGGAAGGTAGAAACGGTAGATGAAGAACAAAAACCTGCCTATGACGAGCGGTGTTTTTTGTGTTCGGGTAATTCTCGGATTAATGGGGAAGTTAATGACAAGTATACGGATACTTATGTATTCGCGAATGACTTTGCTGCATTAAGGCAGGATACGCCTAAGGTAACTAAAGACGATCCTCTATTCAAAATGGCCACAGAACAGGGAGAAAGTCGGGTTATATGCTTTTCCCCGGATCACAGTCAAACGTTACCAGAGATGTCTTTAGCGGCAATTAGCAAAGTCGTCGATACCTGGCAATCACAGTGTGAAGAGCTGGGTGAAAAATATCAATGGGTTCAGATCTTCGAAAATAAAGGTGACGTTATGGGTTGTTCCAACCCACACCCTCACGGGCAAATTTGGACGCAGCAGCAATTGCCAAGCCTAGTAGAAAAAAAGCACCAAGCTCAGAATGAGTACTTTGCTCACTATGACTCTCCCTTGCTGGCAGACTATGCCCAGCGAGAACAAGATTTAAAAGAACGTATCGTCGTTGAAAATGAACATTGGCTAGTCGTCGTGCCTTACTGGGCTGGCTGGCCTTTCGAAAGCTTGTTACTACCGAAATTTACGATCACCCGTATGACTGAATTAGGTGCAGAGCAAAAAGTGACATTGGCCGATATTGTTAAGCGCATCACCATCAAATACGACAATTTGTTTAACTGTTCTTTTCCTTATTCCATGGGCTGGCATGGTGCGCCTTACGACGGTAGAGAACATCCGGAATGGACGCTGCACGCGAGCTTTTTCCCGCCTTTATTACGCTCCGCCACCGTCCGTAAGTTTATGGTAGGTTACGAAATGTTGGCAGAAGCACAGCGAGATCTAACGGCAGAGCAGGCGGCAGAGCGACTAAGGCAACGGTCAGACGTGCATTATAAAACGGTTGTGTAAGAGATACAGTAGGAGATTCTAAATGTCACGTAAAGAAGTAGTAAAAAAATCTTTTTCCGAACATTTTGGCTATGGCGCGACTGGGGTCTTTCACGGTCCTGGTCGGGTTAACCTGATTGGTGATCATACCGACTACAACGATGGCTTTGTTTTACCGGCTGCCATTAATTTTGGTACCGATATCGCGGCATCATTAAGAAAGGATAACAAGATTCGCGTAGTGGCGTTGGATTGTAACGGTGAATCGGCTGAGTTTGATTTGGATCAGATCAGCTTTGATGAAGAAAAAATGTGGGTCAATTATGTTGCTGGGTCCTTACAGGCATTAATGGTGCATTTCCCGCAAATCAAAGGGTTGGATATGGTTGTATCGGGTGATGTGCCACTGGGCGCAGGATTAAGTTCTTCTGCCAGTTTGGAAATTGCCATTTTAAAAGCCGCTGCCACGTTGAATCAGTTACCACTAGACGGCGTTAAGGCTGCATTGATCGGGCAGGCAGCAGAAAACAATTTTGTCGGTTGTAACTGCGGCATTATGGATCAGCTAATTTCGTCCATGGGTAAAGGAGGTCATGCGATGTTGCTAGATTGCCGCAGCCTAACGTTCGAAGATGTGCCCGTCCCTGCTGATTTTGAAATTGTGATAGTAAACTCGAATGTAAAACGCGGTTTGGTGGACAGTGAATACAATGCCCGTCGTGAACAATGCGAGATGGTGGCAAAGGCGCTCAACAAAAAAGCGCTGCGTGACGTAAGCATGCCAGAGCTAGAAGCTAACAAAAGCCAGTTGGACGACGTTTCATTTCGTCGTGCACGCCACGTAATTACAGAAAATGATCGAGCTCAGGCCACACTGGAAGCACTGATTGTTAATGATGCCGCCAGTTTGAGCCAGTTAATGAAAGCGTCTCACCATTCTTTGCGGGATGATTTTGAAGTCACCACTAAGGAATTGGATGGCCTAGTTACTATTATCGATGAGATTGTGGGTGAAGAGGGCGGCGCTAGAATGACTGGCGGTGGCTTTGGTGGCTGTGTGGTGGCGTTAGTACCAAAAGATAAAGTCAAGCAGGTGTTCGACACAGTGAGCAGTGAGTATCCAGAACAGTTCGGTTTAACGCCAGAAATCTATGTTTGTACGGCTGCGGCCGGGGCATTCCGTGAGTAAGCAACCGAAGATTTCTAAGCAATAAAAATATTAGTAACAGGAGGGGCAGATTATATAGGCTCCCATACTGCACTGTATTTACAGTGTTTACTCAATTCCGGGTATGAGGTTTTTATTATGACAGTGTGTGTAATTCAATTGATGGAAAATCTCTGGCGCTGGCAGTCAGCTAATCCTGACGGTTATGCGGTTTAATTATGTTTAGAAGCGCGCTCTTAGAAAACGGTCATGGCATGCGAGTGACATTGGCAAACTTTGGCGCTCGTATTGGTTCTATTCAGTGCCTGGTTAATGGGCGGCTCACTGAGATGACAGTAACGCCTAGAGAGATTGAGGACTTGCTAAATGACGAATTCTATGTGGGTGCCACTTGTGGCCCCGTTTGCAATCGTATCAGTAATGCAGGTTTTCAGCTAAACGATGTCGCTTACTCTTTAGATAATAATGATGGAGCAAACTGCCTGCACGGCGGCGGGAATAATGTGTCTTATCGCTTTTGGCAGCTGTCGCAGAAAAGCGCTACCGAAGTTAACATGCAGCTTGAACTTAAGCATCTGGAAGACGGCTTTCCAGGTGATCGAAAGTTGGTGGTTCGCTATCGTCTAGACGAAAACAACAAATTAAGCATCGATTTTTCTGCTGAAACGGATAGGGATACACCGGTAAATCTCACCAACCATTCGTATTTTAATCTGGGCGAAAAGGATATTCGAGACCTGCAGTTTAAACTTCATAGCGAGAAGTTCTTACAGCGCTCCAGCCAGGGTATTCCCACGGGGAAATTTATTGATAGTTCCGATACCGGATTTGACCTGCAACAATGGCAAAAGATAAGCGATTTTATTGACCGCAATCGGTATGAGCAAATCATTGCTGAAGAAGGAGTTGATCATTGTTTCGTAATGTTTGATGCGGCCATTGAGACGGCAAAAGCCGAACTGATATCAAGGCGAAATAATTTTAAGCTAACAGTTTTTAGTGATCAGCCCGCAATGCAATTTTATACCGGAAAGTTTTTAGCAAAGCCCTTTAAGCCGTATCAGGGTTTATGTTTTGAAAGTCAGGGTTATACCGATGCGGTCAATCAGCCCAAATTTCCATCGGTTATATTGTCGAAGGGCGAACGCTACCAGCATAAACTCATCTATCAATTTAGTCAGATGTAATTTTCTTCTTAATCCGCTCTGGGACGAATGAAATCATTTCAGCCTCGTTTGATTATTGGCCAGTTTTGGTGGAAGAATATCGTGTTCGGTATCCTGATTATGCTCGTCGCTTTGTACGCCATCTGGTGGTAAACGATACCCAAAATACCCCGCTCCTCGCGGTGTATTTTGGGTATTGCGAATAGTCGGATGAGAGTCTGTCGTTCATCCATTTGCAAAGCAAATTTGAACGGCTCTAAGTCGCCGACTGAACATCGATTTTCCAGCGCTCTACCCTCTGCTACTTAAGCGGTGGCTGCATGATCGGTAATCATATCGGCGATCGGTTGCCATAGAACCCGGGGCATGGTGTGTCCCCAGCCCTCGATCAACTCCAGTTTCGCGTTTGGGATGCATTTGGCGGTGTCCTCTCCACCGGAAACCGGAACGAGTGGGTCTTCGGTTCCGTGAATCACTAAGGTCGGCGTGTCGACGTTGGCCAAATCGGCGACCCGGTCTCCCGATGCGACAATAGCCGCCATTTGCCGTGCGATCCCAGCCGGATCAACATTGCGTGCCATCGATTCTTTAGTGCGGGCGTGTACATCTTCTTCAATCGGCGGATATTTTGATCCCGAGATCGTTTGTTGGGACTTGTAAGCGTGAGCTAAAAGGGTCTCCTCGTCGTCACCTTCGGGTCGACTCATTAGCACATTCATTGCCTCCGGTGTTGCTTGGGGAAGGCCTTGACGACCCGTAGTTGACATAATAGACGTCATCGACAACAGGCGATGACTGTGGTTAATCGCCAGATCCTGCACAATCATACCGCCCATTGAAGCGCCGACGACATGTGCGTGTTCTATGTCCAGCGCGTCCAGAAGCCCCGCAGCGTCGTGACCCATATCATTGAGATAATAGCTGCTATTGGGCTTTTTCCCCGTCATCAAAGCTGCACCAATGGCCATCATGTCTGGCATGCCTGCGTCGTGAAAGTGGGTGGAAAGACCCGTGTCACGGTTGTCGTAGCGAATGACGTGAAAATCTTTTGCGGCGATCATCTCACAAAAATCCTGCGGCCAACCGACCATTTGCATGCCTAAACCCATAACCAGTAGCAGTGTCGGGTTTGATTTATCACCAAATTCTTCGTACTCAATCTCTATACCGTTGGCCTTTATACTTGCCATACCTTTTTCCCTCTAATGGTTTTATTGTTCGAGAGGGGAATATAGCAATATAAAGCTGATTTTGAAAAGAGTGATTGTAAGTCGAACGCTAACGAGTAACAGGGAAAGGTTTCAATTCTCGGCCAAGTAGAACCGTGTCGAGCGTTACTTTCGCCGAGTCCATACACCCGCGATCAATGAATGACCGCATCACGCTGACGTGATTTGGGTATCGAATGACGATTTTCCTGACCTGCCGCTATTTACGTCAGTCTTAATCCGGGAACAGGCGACGGTTCTGGAGCGTTTTTTTGTTAAAGACAATCCTGTCAGCCTCCTGAGCTTAGTCGCGAAATGGACGTGTCCAGCCTGCAGAGGTCGGTAATCCGTAGATCAATCTTTGTTGTCCATTCTCGCTTTCAGATCTGCGAAAGGGTTATGAGTCGCAGGTTTTAGTTCGGTGTCTTTAGTGCTGCCGTAGCGCACCAGGTTTTCGAACTTCGAATGTTCTTCATCGTGACAGTAGATGCACAACAATTCCCAGTTACTGCCATCTGACGGGTTATTATCGTGATTATGATCAACATGGTGGACCGTTAATTCGGACAGGTTTGTGCGGGTAAATTCCCGAGTACAGCGGCCACAAATCCACGGGTAGAGTTTTATCGCCTGTTCACGATAACCTTTTGCCCGCTTCGCGTTGTATTCAAGTTGCGCAGCACGGACTTGGTCAAATTTGCTAGGAGGCGCTTTTTCCGAGGACATAGTTCAGTTACCTGATGAAGTAGATCGTAAAGCTTATTTAAAGCTACAGAGGTTATATTCGCAATAGTAATCCTTGAGAATGAAAATAAATTTTCCACTTTTAACCCCTTTCTTGTGTTCAATACGATTAACCAATGGACACCAACAAAGGAGCTTGCTATGAAAACTCACCAGATAATTTTAATCGGCATAATATCGACCTTAGTGGCCTGCGCAGACCAGCTAACGAGCGAAGACCATCGGGAAGTTGATTCACGGATCGATAACAAACAACAGAACCCCACTGCCGTCGCGGGAAAATCCCAGATTCTAACCGACCGCAGTGCTAGCTCGATTGGTCCTCAAATTGCCCAGGAAATGTTCGCAAGTCCAGCGAGACACAAATCTTCCTATAGTCGATATGTTCCTATCTACCAAAATCTTGAGAGCCATCAAGATCGCGAAAATTACCAATTTCGAGGTGAGAACCCGGTCAAACTCGCTATTGAAGAGCCAGTATCTACCTTCAGTATCGATGTAGATACGGCGGCTTACAGCAATATCCGACGCATGTTGAGCAGGGAGGGGCGGCTGCCGCCCAAAGACGCGGTGAAGGCGGAAGAAATGATTAATTATTTCAGTTATACCTATCCATCACCGAAAGAAAACGAAGCGCCGTTTAGTGTCGTTACCGAGATAGCCACCTCACCCTGGAATAAAGACCGGTACCTAATGCAAGTCGGTTTGAAAGGTTACGAGATCGATCAAAAAGTCCGTCCCGATGCTAATCTGGTTTTTCTGATCGATGTGTCCGGCAGTATGCAGTCCTCCGACAAGCTCGGCTTGGTAAAAAAGTCTTTGCAATTGTTGGTACACAAAATGAAGGAACAAGATTCGATCGCATTGGTCGTTTATGCCGGGGCTGCAGGTATCGTGTTGGAACCGACGTCTGGCAAAGATAAAGCAAAGATTATTAATGCCCTGGACTCTCTTGAAGCCGGAGGCAGCACTAATGGGGGGGCAGGAATACAGCTTGCTTACAACGTTGCTCAACAACAATTCATTGAGGGAGGAATAAATCGCGTCGTTATTGCCAGCGACGGTGATATGAACGTTGGAATAGTGAATCACGAAGCTCTCAAGAACCTGATTGAGGAAAAACGTGACAGTGGTATCGCGTTGACCACATTGGGTTTTGGCAATGGCAATTACAATGACGCGTTAATGGAGCAGTTAGCGGATATCGGCAATGGTAACGCGGCGTACATCGATAGCCTGCAGGAAGCGAATAAGGTACTTGTGAAAGAAATGCACTCCACGTTGTTGACCATTGCGAAAGACGTAAAGATTCAAGTTGAGTTCAATCCTGCTGTGGTCGCTGAATATCGCTTGATAGGTTATCAGAACCGGCTTCTAAATCGAGAAGATTTCACCAATGATAAAGTGGACGCCGGTGATATTGGAGCGGGACATACTGTGACCGCATTGTATGAGGTTAGCTTGGTCGGTGGAAATTCGACCATGATTCCCGATCGACGTTATTCCACTGAACATAAACCCCTTACCCAGGAGGTAGGGGAGCTGGCATACATTAAATTGCGGTATAAGCGCCCAGAGCATCAGCATAGCAAGGAATTTTCTAAAATCGTCTATGTTAATGACATTAGCCACCACTTGGACAAAGCGGGAAAAGATCTTCGTTTCGCCGCTTCGGTTGCTGGATTCGCACAACTACTTCGCGGTGGTATTCACATTGGAGACTGGGGTTATGCTGATCTACTGACATTGGCGAGGGCTGCCAAAGACGATGACAGACATGGCTATCGCGGTGAGTTTATTAGTCTGGTAGAGTTGGCAAAGAATTTAAGCGAACACTGACAAACATTCATATATGCGCCAGAACTTACGCCAACTATTACATGGATTGAGAACTGATGAGTCGCTAATGCTGGCCTACCGGTATGGCGACTTTTCGGCGTTCGAGTCATTGTATATACGTTACAAAAATAGGGTGTTCGCTTATATTGCGAGGCAATGTCCAGCAAATGTTGTCGAGGAAGTTGCTCAGGAAATTTGGGCGGCGATTATACAGTCCGCAGAAAACTACACGGTGAAGGCGAAGTTCAAAACTTATTTGTATCAGATCGCTCACAATAAGGTCGTCGATTACTGGCGACGGAAGAAACCTGACACAGAGCAGATAGACGAGGAGGACTTAATCGATCACAGTCATTCATCGTCTAGCCAAGAGCATAGCTATGCAGAGCTAATGGCTGCGATTAGTGGTTTGCCTAAGGAGCAACGGGACACATTCTTGTTGCGTGAGGAAGGTTTTAGTCAGGAAGATATCGCTACCATTACCGGCTGCGGTCGAGAAACGGTTAAAAGTCGTTTGCGTTACGCGACTCAAACCTTACAAAAACAATTAGGTGTAAGCTCATGAGCAAAAAGCCTTCCGAATTTTCTACTTTGTTAAATAGCGAGCAGCCTCCAGTTTCGCCGGACGAGCTGGATCTTAAAATTCTTCAGCATGCTGAAAAACATAAACCAGCGAAACGCTTGGCATTTCGATGGTCACCTATCCTGGCAACGATTTCGGTTGTTAGTATTGCTGTCTTATTAACTTTTCAGCAACCGCAGCACGACGGTATCGATCAAACAATGAATCCCCAATTTAACCGTATCTCCGCCGATTTAAGCGATCAAGCCGAAAGTTCTCAAGTCGAAAGTTCTCAGGCCGAAATCCCCCAGGTTGAAAGCGCTCAAGCCGAAAGTTCTGCAGTCGTCGTGCCGAGAAAACCAAAACAGAGTCTTGGGCAAGGTGTCGCCGAACGGGCAGTTTCCGCAAAACCTGTTAGAGAGAAAAAGTCGTCTTTCTACAAAACGAGTGGCGCGCCCGCTTCTCTATCGACCGAACGTCGGCAATACGACGCGAATGCTGAGCTACGCGTTGCCGAGGAGAACGCTGCTAACCCAAACGAAGATTTGTTGGGTCTATTAAAGAAATTGCAGGAAATGCTATTGGAAGGTAATAGCGCAGAAGCCCATAACGAATATAATCAGCTGAAAGATAATTGTCGGGAATGTGATCTTCCCGACAAACTTGAAGCCGCTCTGGAGCAACGGTTGAAATAACGAGTGGCTGTCCAAAAACAGATCATTTTCTGTCGGTCGAGATTACTGTGATGTTAACACCGGACAAGAAAAACGACGAAAGAGCATTCTTTAAGTCAAGTAACGAAATTGTTAGTATAAGTCGTGTTGTACAAGGTCAAACGACACGAGAACCGGATTAACTCATCAACAAAACTGGCCTCTTTTTCCCACGAGTAATTTATGTCCAATTCTATTTGGTTGAGAATTAAACTGATTGCAGGGCTCATACTGCTAATGTCGGTGATTCATATCATCAATGTCACACTGGGTGGACGGTTAAATCAGTTTGGAGTGATTCCTCGTGACATTGGCAGCTTGTTTCATGTTTTTACTGCGCCTTTCATTCACGGAAGTTACGGCCATTTGATAAATAACATGATTGGCCTGAGTATATTCAGTGCTTTTTGCTTACTGCGGCCGATTCGTTTTTATGTCCTCAGTAGCCTATCGATTATAGTGATCAGTGGAGGGCTAGTTTGGCTGTTCGGTCGCAGTGCTTCACATATCGGTGCGAGCGGCTGGATTTTCGGTCTTTGGAGCCTTTCCATCGGTCTTGCTATCTTCGATAGAAGCGTTAAAAATGTGGTCGTCGCTTTCCTTGTTGTGTTCCTTTACGGCGGGATGATTTATGGAGTGTTACCCACGAGCCAACATATATCGTTCGAAGGGCATTTGTTTGGCGCATTTGCCGGGTTTGTCTGTGCGTTCTTCTCGAAGGGCTTATCCAAAAAATAGCAATACGGATTAGTCAAAATAGAGAGCGGCTTAAAGCGTGGCAGGCCGTTATTCACTAGTATTTGCGCTATTTTCAATAGATTGCTATTTCCGTCCCGGCGGCGTTGAAATATGCGATTGGGAAATCGTAAAGCTGGCCTTTTCGGTGATCTGAAAAATACTCGCGGTTCAAGATATCTCATCGAGACTTTTTTTTGGTATACTTAAGATGATATTGTCAGGCGATTCCGTCGATGTCAGCCGACGTTAATTTGATCCCCTTTTGGAGTTTTAATAGTGATTCAATCCAAATTGTACTTATGCATTGCAGTAATGTTATTAGCGACAACCTCCTATGCCGCAGAACCTAAATCGATTAAGTATGTCGAGGAAATAATAACGAATAGCAATAATATCTACATCCATTACAAGGTAACCTGTTCTGACCGAAAGAGGGTCGATATTAGTGGCTGGAATGATGGGAAAAAATGGTGTGTGGGTAGGGGAAAGCAAAATGTCTGTAAAAAGACACGAGTAAAAATCGCCAGGAAGGCCTGTCAATAATTACCAACGAGTTGTTTGGAAAACTAATGAGTTCCAGCGAAATTGCCGCAGCAGCTAACCCGAACTCGTGATGTTAGAGATCGTAATAGACTTTTATAGATTGTAATAAATTGTCTTTTTGATTCAATTGATATTAGATACTGTTGCTAAAAGTTATACTTCACTCTTAATTAAAATCTTATATTGAGTATTTACTATGTTTAATGCACTGATTACCGAGAAGGTGGGCGAAAGAGAATTTCAAACGGGTTTAGGCCAAAGAGAGATTGAAGATTTGCCCGCGGGCGAACTGTTAATCGAAGTTCAGTACAGTAGTTTAAACTATAAAGACGCCTTGTCTGCTAACGGAAACCCTGGCGTAACACGAAACTTCCCCCATACTCCTGGAATTGATGCGGTTGGTATTGTTAAAGAATCGGCAAACGACAGTTTTTCTGTTGGAGATGGCGTCATTGTGACAGGTTATGATTTGGGCATGGAGACGGACGGGGGGTTAGCTGAATTTATTCGAGTACCCGCTACTTGGGCTCTTCCTCTTCCGTCTGGTCTATCGGCGAGAGACGCCATGGTTTTAGGTACAGCAGGCTTAACCGCTGGCTTATGTGTTAATAAATTGTTGCAGGCCGGAGCGACCGCGTCGGAGGGTAAAGTCGTTGTCACTGGAGCAACCGGTGGAGTCGGGTCTGTCGCTGTCGCATTATTGGCAAAATTGGGTTTTGATGTAGTAGCCAGTACCAGCAAGACGTCACAGCACGATTTACTGAAAACCCTCGGCGCGTCGGAGATCATTGACCGGGAATCCCTGTCGGAAGCACAGCGCAAACCTGTGCTGAAGCAGCAGTGGCAAAATGCGGTCGACTGTGTTGGCGGAGATACTTTGGTGAATCTATTAAAGTCCTTAGGTCATAGCGGCAGTGTCGCTTGCTGTGGTTTGGTTGGTTCCGCCGATTTACCGGCGACCGTACTGCCGTTTATATTACGAGACGTCAATTTGTTAGGTGTTGACTCGGTGGAAATTCCTCTAGCAAAAAAACGACATATTTGGGAAAAATTTTCCGGCGACTGGAAATTGGAATGTCTTGATCAGTTGGCCACTGAAATCGAATTAGCGCAGGTTCCGGAATATCTCGATAGGATAATGAAGGGAGAAAATATTGGACGAACCGTCGTTCGGGTTAAGTAAAAAGGCCGGTATGTAACAATAAGGGACCTTTTTGGTCCCTTTTTTGTCAATTCCAAATGCTTTAATTTAATGACTTTGAATGGTGAGTCCGAACTGAATAAACGGTTTTCACATCTATTAGTTCTGATGCAGGTATATTCTGCACAGGGAAAACAACAGGTTAAATTCGAATGTCCATAAGACTAAATTGTGATCTCGGCGAAAGCTACGGTCAATGGACCATGGGAACCGACGAGGCAATATTGCCGTTTGTTGATCAGGCCAGTATCGCCTGCGGCTTTCACGCCGGTGATCCTATGGTGCTGCGTCGGACTTTGGTTTTGGCGAAACAACATCGCGTTAGCGTTGGAGCTCATCCGTCTTACCCGGACTTAGTCGGTTTTGGGCGCAGGTCAATCTCCTGTAACAGTGAAGAAATAATCGCTTTAATGCATTATCAGATCGCTGCAATTGATGGTATGGCCAAATCGGCGGGCATAGAGGTGGAATACGTTAAACCACACGGGGCTCTGTATAACGACATGATGATAAACGCTTCTGTTCGAGGAGCCATTATGTCCGCAGTCGAAAGCTATTACAGGCCTATCAGGTTGATGGTGCAGGCCACGCCCCAATGTGACCAGCTTAACATTGAGGCACAGGACAAGGGTGTCGAGCTGTTGTTTGAAGGTTTTGCCGATCGCTGTTATGCCGATGACGGAACCTTGTTGTCACGCAGTGAGCCCGAGGCCGTGCATTCGCTAGAGAAGATGCTGGCCCAGGTTGAGCAGCTATGTGATAAGGGCACGGTCACTACGATCAGTGGAAAGACTCTGTCATTGAATATCGATAGCCTCTGCGTTCATGGCGATAATCAAAATGCGGTGGATGCGATAGCAGAAATTCGTCAGCGCCTGAATAATTCGCGGTCGCGCTGAACTCGGATCGACAAGAAAGGCTCCCATGCAATATGAAAGCAGATTTACTCGAATCACCCTCGCCGACGTTTTCGATAGAAGTCGCCAGTGAAAATGCCTTCATCATAGCTTTTGGTGATGAAGTTTCTCCCGACATATCGGCGCGCGTTCATGCTGCTGCCAACTTTATCAAAGAATCATTGTCTGATGTGCTGATCGATATCGTTCCCTCTTATGCTTCTATACTCGTCATTTTTGACATCTGGAAAGCCGATTATCGCGATGTTTTAAGTTGCCTTCGACAAGCTGAGGCGCACATCGAGAAAACACAGTTAAGACAGGGAAAATTAGTCACTCTTCCGGTCTACTACAGTGTTGAGTCAGGCCCGGATTTGGAAAGCATGGCGAGCAAGGCGGATATAAGCATTGACGAAGTGATTCGACACCACCAGCAGCAGGAGTATAGAGTTTATGCCATCGGGTTCGCGCCGGGGTTTGCCTATTTAGGCGAAGTGGATGAGCGTATTGCGACCGCTCGGTTGCCCACACCGAGAGCTCATGTGCCCAAAGGGGCTGTTGGTATCGCCGATCGGCAAACGGCTGTTTACCCGTCTGCTTCTCCGGGGGGATGGAACTTAATCGGCTTATGTCCACAGGATATGTTTAACCCTGCGTCTGAACCGAGCATGCCGGTTCAAGTCGGTGATCAGGTGAGGTTTGAACCAATTACTCGAGAACAATTTTTCCGTTTAGGTGGCGAGTTATGACGACAGCGGCTGACTCGGGTATGACAGTCTTGAACCCGGGTATGTTGACGCTAATACAGGATTCGGGGCGGTTCGGTCATCACGGTATTGGTCTTAGTAATGGCGGGCCACTGGACAGGAATGCTTTTTACTGGGCCAATAGGCTTTGCCAGAACGATCTCGGTGCTACCGCGCTGGAAATTAGTTTCGGTGGGCTGGAAATGGAATCGCAGATTAGCAGCGTATTCGCAGTCACGGGAGCTTCAATGTCCTTAACCGTTAATGGAGAGGTGAAGAGCTTATGGCATAGTCACCGAGTAAAACCGGGAGATATCATCAAGCTGGGGTATGCCAAATCGGGCTGTAGAAGCTATTTAGCCATAGCGGGTGGATTCAATATTGTTAAAAGCTTTTCCAGTGCCTCAACAGTACTCAGGGAAAAGATAGGTGGCATGGCTGGCGATAAGGTACAAAAAAATGATCTTTTGCCCTGTGCAAATTCTGCACGTGAGACTTGCTTATCGCTGCCGGAAAACAAACGACCCAAGTATCGGAATAAGGTTAAATTGCGGCTGGTATTAGGTTACCAACATTTGTCCTTCAATGATTTACAATTGCAACGGTTCTTTAATAGTGAGTTTTTTGTATCGGACCAAAGTGACCGTATGGGCTATCGACTTCGAGGGCCGGAGGTAAAAGCGTCTGTTGATGGTATGTTGTCCGAAGGAGTTTGCCATGGTGCCGTGCAAATTCCCGCCGATGGACAGCCGATCGTATTACTTAATGATCGTCAAACGATGGGGGGTTATCCGAAAATGGGTTCAGTTATATCTATCGATACTGGAAAACTGGCGCAACTGTTACCCGGTGGTCGCGTTTCGTTCGTCCCCGTTACCATGGAACGATCTCATGAACTATTACGTGAAGAAAAAGACCGTTTCGAGCGACTAATACCCGTTACGGTGTAGATTTGGCGGCTTCGCTATGATTCAAATAATTGATTGGTCTGCGGTGAGAAAATCTAATGTTGAGTCGTAGTGTCCGTATCGGTGTATTATGGGCATATCAACAGCGTTAAAAATTTATACCAACGATAAAAGAAGTAAACTAACTGTGCGTCGACCAACAACAGCCTACATAAACCTGCAAGCAATTAAGAACAATTTCCTATTAGCGCAATCTCTCTCCGGGGGCGGGCAGTGCATAGCTGTGCTGAAAGATAACGCCTACGGACATGGCGCGGTAGAAGTCGCCAACGCTTTGGATCCGCTAGCGCCGGCCTATGCTGTGGCTTATTTTGAAGAAGCGGAACAGCTGCGAAATGCAGGTATTGATAAACCTATCTTATTATTTTCCGGTATTTTTGATAAAGACCAGTTGCAGGTCGCGGCTGATAAAAACTACTGGATTACCGTTCATACTGAGCAACAGGTCGCTACGGTGATTAATTCGGGTATTTCAACACCGGTAAAAGTATGGCTTAAAGTCGATAGTGGTATGCATCGTTTAGGCATTTCGCCAGAGGATTTCGGGGCGGCTTATAAGCGGCTGCGACAAAGTCCAAACGCACAGGATGAGCTCGTTATTTCAACGCATTTGTCCAGCGCTGACAACTTGGATAGCCCATCCACGTTGAGACAAATGACGTGTTTTAATTCGACGCTTGCCGGTTTCGATGTGCCTTTGAGTATTGCGAATTCGGCTGGTCTGTTAGCCTGGGAATCGACAAGAGCGCAGTGGAACCGGCCGGGCTATTTACTCTATGGAAATTCTCCCTTTACTGTACCGCACCCCGAAGCGGATCAGTTGCAAGCCGCTATGACACTAAAATCACGGGTCGTTGGTCTGCATGACATAGCCGAGGGAGAATCGGTGGGCTACGGAGATAGATGGACGGCCGCCGGTCCATCGCGAATTGCTACCATCGCTGTCGGTTACAGTGATGGTTACCCGCGGCACGCAAAAAATGGAACACCTGTTTTGGTTAACGGCCAGCGAGCAGCGCTGGTTGGTACTGTTTCTATGGATTTGATAGCGGCGAATGTAACGCATTTGCCGGTCGTCAAAATTGGCGACGAGGTGACGCTATGGGGTGAGGGTTTAAGTGTCAATGAGGTTGCGCTGTGGTCGGGAACGATCGGCTATGAACTATTGGCTCGGATGCCGCAACGTACTCACAGGGTTTACGTTTAAGTCAGTTTTCTGTCAATACTGCTGTCAAATTTGTTAAAAGTCATTCAGTACAGAATTGGCTCAAATAACATTAGGCTGTTCATTTCGATAGACAGGCCTGATCATTGGAGCCATGGCTCCGTTAAAGATAAAGACAGGTTTAGTGGGCTGGGGTAACAATATCGAGATAACTTATATGGGATGCCTTATAGAGTAATTGCATGGGTAACTATCTAAAGCATGGTTTTCAGTGTTATCTGTCGTTTATAATGGCTGCTCGATATTGAAAATCAGCAAAAATTGGCACCAAGTACAGTAGCCCGTGTGGTTCTAGATAATTAATTGTTCTCGATTGAGCGAATCAATAAATCATGAGATTTTACAAGCGAAGTAATTTTAGAACGATTTTTATCGCATTGTTTGCGACCGCGACTTTTGTGGGGTCGGCAATTTCAATTTTTGATGTTGAGCCGAAACTCATGCTGAGTTTCTTTTTAGTCAGTGT
>CAJVZD010000055.1 GCA_913019905.1 uncultured Cellvibrionales bacterium | reverse complement strand
ATGGTAACCATTCATGAACCGCCTCCATAACCTCTTCATAGGCTTGGGGGCCTGTAACAGCTAAAACACCGGGGTTTTGGTCCAGAATTAGTTCCGCATCTTTCCCCTTACCCATACAACCCGTAACGATAACTTTGCCATTTTCTTTCATCGCCTCATTGATCGAATCTAATGATTCTTGTTTTGCACTGTCAATAAAGCCGCAAGTATTAACCACGACAACATCGGCGTCGTCGTAATTGGGGCTGATGTCGTATCCATCAAGCTTCAATTGCGTGAGAATTCGCTCGGAGTCTACTAGTGCTTTAGGGCAGCCAAGGGAAATAAATCCAACTTTCTGGTTCGTGGGGGACTGGGGCATCTGTACAAATTGCCTGTTTGGATAAAATTAATGGGCGGCATTGTACTTAAATCGACCGCCTAGAGCCATTTTTTATCGACAAATATCTGAATTCCCCCAATGCTTTGGTCGTCAGGGAAGTGATTGAACTTTCCTAATTTTCGAAAACTTAATTATTTAGCTGGGGCTACTATCTTGTACTGAGCAGCCATCCTTCAGCGGGTAGTTTCAGTATTAATGTCAGGAGGCTTTTTGTGTCAACCAATGACCAAGACTTGCTTCTAAAACTTCCCGCGTCACCGGTTTCGGAAGGAAGTCATTCATTCCAGCAGCCAGACACCGGTCTCTGTTAATGTCGCTGATATTTGCGGAAATAGCGATTATGGGAAGTTGCTTAGAGTCGAATTTTTTGCGAATTTTCTGCGTTGCACCGAACCCATCAAGAATGGGCATCTGGCAGTCCATTAGAACAGCCGTAATCTCGTCTTGATGCTCAATTAGGTCGACGGCTTCTTCGCCATTACTGGCGGATAAAATATTGTAATTCAAGCTCTCAAGTGTTTTTTCAAGCAACATTCTGTTGACAGGGTTATCTTCGACGACAAGAATTTTTTCACGTGGACGAACTTTGCGCAGCTGGGAAGGCGCGACGGCTTCGTCCTTAGTCGCTTTTGCTATTTGTTCTCTGCTAGGCTGGGATAGAGGTACGGTTATTTTGAATGTGGAGCCTTCACCCAAAACTGATTCTACTTCAAGTTGTCCGTCCATGACGTTAAGAATATCTTTAACGATGCTTAAACCGATACCCAGGCCTCCATAGCGCCGTTCGTTAGAATTATCACCTTGATAGAAAGCGTCAAAAACGTTACTGCGTGTCGCAACGCTCATACCTTCGCCACTGTCGATGATTGAAAAACAGAGTAGTTTTCCATCGTTCGAGGTATCGCACAGTACTTCTATTTCTCCGCTGCCGGTAAACTTAACCGCATTGTCAATCAATTGTACCAGTACAGAACCGAGCTTGTTTTTATCGATATAGACCCACTCGGGGACGCTTTCAGTACATGCAAATTTTAAGTTTATGAACTTGGATAATAGCTCAGATTCTGAACATGATAAACTGTCCAAAAAAGCGCGTGGTTGGAAAGCTGTTGCACTTAAGTTCAACGCGCCCCGGCGAGCATTGGTGTAAACAATCATAGAGTTGATTAATCTTTGCATGTGAGCGGCAGAGCGTCGTGCCATCTCGACGTACGCTTCGTTTTGACGGTTTTCGTTCTTTTCCATCAGAGATAAGCTCAAATTCATGCCGTGCAGTGGTGTAAGTAATTCATGGGTAACCGTGGACATAAACTGGTTTTTCAGATTTTCCACAGATGCCTGTGCGGCAGCTGTAGCTCGAACAATGTCTCGTTCGTGAGCAGCATGGGAAGCAATTTGAGCAATCAGTAAAACGAGTGCCGCAATAATCGTGATCACTACGCCTAATGGAGTCGCTGGGAGAGTCAGGCTATGCTCTATTTGTGCGTCGCTTGGGAAAAAATAGACTGACCACATACTGGTGTAATGCATGCCTGCTATGGCTGCGCCCATAATCATAGAGCTAAAAATTTTGAGGAGTATGTCGTACTGACTCGATGCGCGACCTATAGTGACCGCTTTAGAGTAAAGCGCCAACGTCGCGAGCGAAATCGCAACAACAAGAGATAAGACAAATAAAACCGGGTCGTATGCCATCGTTGCAGTCATTTGCATTGCAGTCATGCCAACGTAATGCATGACCGCTATCCCTATTCCCATTAGGAATCCACTAACGATCAGTTGTTTTGTCGACCAGTTTGGGTGGCTAAGATTCCAGATGACCATGGCGCTGGCGAGAATTGCCGGAATCACCGACACTAAGGTGATTGATAAACGATAGCTAACGGCAACGGGTAAGCTGAATGCGAGCATTCCCACAAAATGCATTGCCCAAATACCAAGACCTAGAGAAACAGATCCCATCAGTAACCAGAGAGCTCGGTTTTCAGTTTCGGATTCGCGAAATCGGTCGGAGACAGAAAGGGCGGTATGGGAGGCAATACTCGCAATGATGTAAGAGAGTACAACTAGCTCGAGTTTATACTCTCCAGCCATTGCTAACGCTAGGTCATTTTGCTCTGTTAAGAACATCATCATGTTGTTCTCATAGCATTCTTCGGCTAATTATTGTTTGAACTAAATCACTAAGCTGCATTCGATAAATTCTCACTCCGTAAAACATCGGCGGGACTGGTTTTTAGGATGAATTATAAGTGTAAGATAAAAATGGGATTTCGACATGTCATTCAACAACCTTTGTAATCTAATTCTCTGATCAGACTTTTCCGCTATATGATGCGACGATTGAGTTATAGAGAATGTCCATTAAGGTCATAGTTTGCCAGAAAATTTCAGCGACTTAGAACAAGCGACTATTTCAATATGTGTCTGTTAGATCTTTTTCGATTCGCGGAATTACACTTACAGAATCGCACGCCTACTGCACTTTTGAATTGAGATTGAAAGGAGCGCCAAATATAAGGCTCTTCGTTAGATTCTTAGGCCGACTAAAGCGTCAATTGACGTCCGATCAATGCTGACTATGCTAAATATATCGCTCCATGCCTATTTTCTTTTGTGTGAAGCGAAATCTTTGCTAGCGATTAATCATTACAAGAATCGATTTATTCCTGACTTTTAGGAGATTTTAATGACGATCAAGAAGTTGATGACCTTAATTTGTAGCGCCAATATCCTCCTTGTAGCCCTTACAGTTGCTTTAATTATCAATTTGAACTTTAAAGTTGATGACTATGTTGCCGCTTCTGAAGGCCGATATCGATCCTATCTTTTAGCGGATGAGCTCCGTCAAAGTTCAGATGACCTTACCCGTTTGGGGCGAACCTATGCGATAACTGGTAACGAGACCTATGAGAGAATGTACTTTGACATTCTCGATATCCGAAATGGTAAAAAAGCGCGTCCTCAGCAGTATCACAAAATCTATTGGGATTTAGTGCTGTCTCTAGGGGATAAACCGCGAGCTGACGGTCGTGTAGAGAGTTTAAACTCTCTAATGGAAAACGCTGGTTTTACGGAGCACGAATTTACCTTGTTGGCTGAGGCTCAGGCGAACTCTGATGCTTTGGTTGGGCTTGAAGTTAAAGCTATGAATGCTGTTAAAGGTAGATTTTTTGATGAATCGGAAGACGAATATTCTCGCGTTGGGGATCCCGATTTTGAGCTCGCGCGAAATTTACTGCACGGTGAAAAATATCACAGTGAGAAGGCGAAAATTATGGAGCCCATTAATCGATTTTTCGGAGAGCTGGAAGATCGGACTCGCCAGGCACAGGACGATGCCCTGGCATCGGTGAGTCTCCTCGTCACATGGGCAACAATATTTATAGTGGTTATCCTGCTCGTAGCGATTGGAAGTTTTATTACGATCAAAGTGAGGGTAAGCGACCGCATAGAAGGTGTATCTAGAATACTTAAAGAAATTGGAAACGACTCGGATTTAACACGACAGTTGGTCACTGGAAATCATGACGAAGTAGGAATGATTTCCCTCAGCATCAATTCTATGATTAATGAATTCAGGGAAGCGATCGCGATTATTAATAACATGGGTGATTCGGTAAGGTCTATTACCGGCAGTATTATCGAAATAGTCGAAAATGGTCGGAAAAAAAGTGACCAACAAAAATCTGAAACAACGATGGCCGCGAGCGCTGTGGAGGAAATGACGGCCGCCCTCGGCGAAGTCTCGCAGAACACCAGTGAAGTGTCTTCACATACTCAAAAAACTGATGAGGATGCCGGGCGTGGAAAGGCGGTAATATCGAGCACCATCGACCAGATTCGAAGTTTAAGTATGGAGTTTGAAGGTACATCAGTCGTCGTTAATGAGTTGGCTAAACAGTCTGATAATGTTGGTACCGTGTTAGTTGTTATTAAGAGTATTGCCGAGCAGACAAACTTGCTGGCTCTTAATGCAGCCATCGAGGCTGCACGTGCTGGGGAGCAAGGGCGAGGTTTTGCAGTTGTCGCGGACGAGGTTCGGTCCTTAGCTCAAAGAACGCAGGAATCAACGACAGAAATTGAGGATATGATTGCAAATTTGCAAAGCAAGGCAGCCGACGCAATTAGCTCAATTGGCTCTGGCACTAAACGACTAGTGGATACCACCAATATTGTTGAGGAGGCCGAAGCATCCCTGATTAATATCGTTGACTCTATGGAAAAGCTCGCGGGATTGACGATAATGATTGCCACTGCGACGGAAGAGCAGGCCGCCGTTAGTGGTGAAATAAGTAGTAATATAGCGAATATCGATGAGGGATCCGAAGAAATTTCCGCGGGTTATACGAACTTAACAGAATCGGCACAGCAACTTGAATTGGCATCGAACAAGATGATGGAGTCAATACAGGTTTTTAAGGTGTAGCTTTATGGTGCAGTTTTAGGTTTAGACTCGAAGTGTAATTGAGAAGATAGCGAGATCCGTCAAAAGCGTTAACGGCGCTGATACTACATTGTACTCGAGATAAAATGCACAAGCTCAGCTCAGACGGGACCTGACAGCGATCCGTTTTGTAACCGTAGCTGTCAGATTAGACCAAAATCTAGAGGTCAATTTTACCCTTAAGTTGCAATGGGCTTTCTTTGTAATGGCACGATTCGTTTTTTTGATTTTCGATTCCATTGTCGCTCAGTTGAAAATGTAAGGAAGTTAAAAATGGAGTGTTTCACTGCCTGGCAAGGCCGGCCGTAAGCCCTTTTTGTCGTTGCCAATCAATTATCTTTCTTCTCCGCGGTGTCTGCGCCCGTGTGTCTGTTTCTTCATTTTCCTATGTTGGTTATTTTTAGCATTTGAATTGTTGTTGATAGCGTAAGATGAATTTGCTCCACGGTTAGAACGCTTCGCTTTGGCTGATCGTTTTTGCTCGTGTATTGGTGCGGTTGTTGTTTTCTGGCGCTTCGAAAAATGTCTAGCCGTAGCGCTTTCCTGTTTTTGAGCATTGCGAATCGCCTGTTTATAACCGATTTTTGGTGCTTGTTTCTTATGACCCAGTTTCTCCTTTCTATGACTTTTACTGTTTACTCCACTTTTTCCGGTGTGTCGATTTAGGGTGTTCGTCGATCCGAAGCGATGTTTATTTCCTTTCTCAATATTGTTGGAGCGGTGCTTCCAGTTTTTGGCTTTCTGTGCATTGTTTTTGTGAGAACCGTAGTGACGGTTCGGCCTGCTATCGTCGTTTCGAAAATGTCCTTTTTTGTCTCGATGACGGTAACCAACGCCTCTGCGGTGGTGTGAATTATGAAACCAACGCTTTGTGTAGCTTTTGTCGAAATTTCCATAGCGATGGCTTTTGTGTTTCGAACGATTATGTAAGAAATGGTAGTCATTGACTACGATATGCCTGTTCGTCCAATGGAAATTCCCGAACAAAAAACTCGCGGCTAAATGATCGAATGGATGCCATGAGAAAACGTTGTGATGTCTTATTGAATAATAATTGTGCCTTCCTCGCCAATTTCTCTCCCAGTAGGTCGGTGGATGATCGTGCCAACGCCAACTTCCAAAAGCGGTTCTAGTGTCATAGTAGGGAATATAGATAACTTCGGTTTCAATAGGTTGTATGATGATGTTGCCATCTTCGTGAACCACCGTCATTTCCTCTACGTCATCAAAGCTTCCGGCGTTGTCGGCTTGGTGTCGTAGCGTTTGAATACTGGCGAGTAATCGCTCTTCGTCCTGCAAGAATGCATCGCCCAAATTTCGCGTCCATTCTAAATTGTCACTAAGGCGTTCCAATAACTCAGGAAATTGAACGAGCGCTTTTACACTCGGATCCCACTGTTTGTCTTCCGTCTTGTCTAATGCGTCCTCCGGACTGAGATCGGGATTGCGTGTTACCCACCGTTCTGCTTGCACCACTTCCAGCGGATAGGTTGCGGCGATTAATATGTGACTTAGTACGCTGTCGGGATAAAGCGCTATTGGCGCGAGGATTTGTGCCAAATCTTCTTCGCTGAAAGCCTCTTCAGATGAGCCATTTACCACTGTGGCTCCCCAGGAACTGAAGCAGAAAATGAGAGCGACCGCGATCTTTGGAAATTTCATAGGTTCACCTGATGGTTGTTCTTCAGCGATATCGCTTGTTGCGTCCAATTGGCATGCCCGATGGTTTGGGAAAAGTCTTATTGATGCCAATAATAGTTTATAAAGGCTGAACCTAAGCTGAATAGTCCTGTTCGGGAAGTAATAACGGTCAGATTTAAGCGCAATCCACTAGAAGTCTCCCGTAGGAACTGGTTTCAGACGTGTTAATGGTTACTTAGGTACCTGAATTTTTCTGTTCGCCGGAGAAGAATTCAGAGCAACGGAGAGAAGATGTAGTTGTTGTTTTTCCGGTTTTCGAAAATCAGGTTACTGGCAGAAGTTGGTTTTTACGCCCCCGCTATCAGATGCCATATATGGAAGTTAGCTTAGAATTTATGTCTCCGGAGGATTGGCGAGTCTGTCGAGGTTTACATGGGGCGAGAGCCGTCTTGTACCTTTGTGCCTGATTTAGTGACGTTAACCATTGATTTAGCCACTCCCGGTTGGCTGAACGCTGATTTTTAAGAAAACCCGCTGGATATTTCTATACTAGTTCATAGACGATAGCTATCGTACCAACGACAAAACAATAGTAAGAAAAGTAAGATAACTGTGCGTCGCGGACCAGTTTTATCATCCATTGGCAAGCTAATAATCCTGTGGTAAAGGCCGCAATAAACCCGGCTGCCAAAACCACTACCTGGTCGTTATTGTAATTTAATGCGCCGTCGAATATGTCTTTAGCAATCTTTCCAAATATCAGAGGTATTACCATCAAAAAAGAAAACCCTGCAGCTTTTGAACGGTCGACGCCCAATAATACTGAGGTCGAAATGGTCGCTCCCGACCGCGAAATACCTGGCAAAATAGCTATCGCTTGAGCTATACCGATAATGATTGCGTTTTTGTAAGAAACTTCGGTGCCGGTATTTTGGCTGCGGTCCGCGACAAATAACAATGTGCCGGTTAAAAAGAGCATGAAACCGACAAGCATGATTTGTTTGTCAAACAATAGTTCCAACTCACTGGAGAAGAAAACGCCTATTGCAGCCGCGGGAATCATACTAATAATGATCTTCAAAGAAAAATGAAACTCGTCATTGTTTTCAAATTGAATCAATCCACGAAAAATGACCAATACATCTTTACGAAATATCACTAGAGTACTGAGGGCAGTTGCCAGGTGTAGCACCACTGTCATCATCATGCTTTCTTGCGGTAAACTAGTGTCGCCGAGGATGGCTTTGCCTAGTTCGAGATGACCGCTGCTGCTAACTGGGAGAAATTCTGTAAGGCCCTGAATGATGCCTAAAATAATGGATTCAAAAATAGACAAAAAATTGCTCCTGAAAAACTTACGTTTGTAAAAAATGCATGAACTGTTGCGTAGCAATACCGTCAGAGGAAGTCGACAGAGTAATGGCTTCCAGTTAATTTTCGCCAGCCATAATATTACGAAATGTATGCCTTTGTCACTGGATAGTGTGGTTCTAGAGTAGTACAAGCATTGTTGCCGGGATGTAGGGTTTTGATTGAATTAATAGTCGACAAATCAATTAGTGGTCTCATTGTCGCTCTAACCCTACGTGCCGTTGCAATTGAAAAATATGATGAGAATCAAAAAGGATAATCGGCATGCCGCGAATCATTCACCCAACTCTGACAGCAGCTATACAAAAAGGGTTGCCCTCAGCACGTATCGAATTGGTGACGCTACCCTCAGCCACCTCTATTGATTTGTTTTTGATTAATGCAGACTTTCCGCAACAACAGCTTAGCCAGAATGATATAGTTTTGATTATGGAAAACCCTGCTTACTGGGCTTTTTGTTGGGCTAGTGGACAGGTTCTAGCTAAATTTATTCTAGATAGTCCGGAGTGGATTCGTGGAAAGCGAGTACTGGATTTTGGCTCTGGATCGGGTGTTGTCGCGATAGCCGCCGCAAAAGCGGGCGCGCTAGAGGTGATTGCTTGCGATACTGATCCTGATGCGCTGCTGGCAACGAAATATAATTCACAACAAAATACCGTAGATATTAAACTTTATAGTGATTTTGCTGACATTCAAGAGTCAATTGATTTAATTATTGCGGCTGATGTACTTTATGACAGAGCCAATTTACCTTGGTTGACAACTTTCCAAGAAAGGGCGGGAGAAGTATTGGTGGCAGACTCAAGAATAAAAAACTTTAACTTTCCCCGTTATCGCCTAATCGCGCAATGTGACGGCACTACAATACCGGATATGGACGAGTTTGACGAGTTTCGCACGGTGAGGATTTATTATGCAGGCCCAGTGTGACGATTTTTAATTTGTGTTGAAGTCGTAATTTCTACCGTAAAGATAGACTGTTCGCACAATTAAGAAGTTGGTGCCCCGAAGAGGATTCGAACCTCTGACCTGCCCCTTAGGAGGGGGCCGCGCTATCCAGCTGTGCCACCGGGGCAGTATGTTTTACAAGCGGTCGGTAGTGTAGCGATTGTTTCCTCGTTAGCCAATAAATTGAGCAATTTTATTTCAAATTATTTTTCTTCTTTAGTTCTTTGCGCAGAATGTTTTAAGGTTTGACTTTGCTTAGATCTGGCCGCGCTGCAACCAATTTCCACAATGCTCCACTTGAAATGTAACAAATAAGGTATCCAAGAGACTAATATGTACCTTTGAGAGTACAATAGGCATCCATGTTGGGAATGACGGTTTGATCGACATAAACCTACGATGGATTTCACTCAAAACGCAAGTACCAAAAGCGTCTTGCATTTGGTCTCTACCCTTTAGATTGACAGAATATGAAAGAGTATCTTCTTTATGTTGGATAGCCGTCCGCTTCTATTAGAAACCGATTTTCCCCTTATAAACCGTTCGCAGTTAGATATATTACAGGTGAATTTGGGATATAAGTGCAATTTGAGTTGCGTTCATTGTCACGTCAATGCAGGGCCCAGCCGTACTGAAATAATGGATCTCGGGACTATCGATCTTGTATTAGCTTTTGCGGAACAACATAATATTAAAATACTTGATCTTACTGGCGGCGCGCCGGAAATGAACCCGCATTTTCGCTATTTGGTTCGTGCCGCTCGAGATTTAGGTATTGAGGTCATTGACCGATGTAATCTGACCATCTTGCATGAGGAGGGATACGAGGGTTTGGCGGAATTTTTGGCCGAAATGAAAGTTACGGTTACAGCGTCTTTACCCTGTTATAGCGAGGAGAATGTAGAGAAACAGCGGGGAAAAGGCGTCTTCATAGAGAGTATAGAGGCCCTGCAATTACTGAACAAACTGGGATATGGTGTAGATGGAGAGCGGCAACTCAATTTGGTGTTTAACCCCATTGATGCTGTTTTACCACCACCGCAAGTTCAGCTTGAAGCAGACTATAAGGAAGAGCTTAAAGCTAACTACGGCATCGAATTTGATCAGTTGTTTACGATAACTAATATGCCTATCAGTCGCTTTGGCAGCGTTCTAATGTCAAAGGGTGAATTTAATCATTATATGGATTTGCTTAAATCAAATTACCAGACTGAGAATTTACAGACTGTTATGTGCCGTAACCTTATTAGTGTTGACTGGCAAGGTTATGTTTACGATTGTGATTTTAATCAGATGCTGGAGCTTCCTTTACGTTTGATCAGTTCAGATCTCAAGAAGACACATTTATCTGATGTGTTAGGTGTTGATGTTAAGGGTAATGAGATTATGATCGGAGATCATTGTTTCGGTTGTACTGCCGGTCAAGGTAGCAGTTGCGGCGGCGCTCTTAATGACTAACGCTCATATCGATGACGAGCACCGACATGAGGATAAAGAGACGGTACTTGTAAGTATAATTATTCCTACATTAAATGAGTCGAAGTCGATAGAAGAGAGCTTGAGGCCTTTGCAGTCTTTAAGAAAGCAAGGTTTTGAAATCATTGTCGTCGATGGCGGAAGCGCCGATGGGACAAAATCTTTGGCCGCGCCGCTGGTGGATCAGTTAGTTCAGGGTCCAAAGGGGCGATCCCGGCAAATGAATGCAGGTTCCGTTTATGCTAAAGGTCAATGGTTGCTGTTTCTACACGCAGACACTCAGCTTCCGAGTGACATTCAATCCTGGAAAATTTCCATTGACCAGAGCCAGCTATTATGGGGTTTTTTCCGTATTCGTTTATGCGGACATTCCATTATGTTTAGGATAATAGAAAAGGCCGTCAATTTACGCTCCTGTTTGACAAAAGTGGCTACAGGAGATCAGTGTATATTTGTGCGAAAAAGCGTCTTCAATTCTGTTGGGTTATTTCCCGAAATACCGTTGATGGAAGATGTTGCCATCAGTAAATGTTTGCGTTCATTAAGTGAGCCGCTTGTTTACCGATCCAAAGCCACGACCTCGAGCCGGCGCTGGGAAGAAAATGGAATACTTAATACGATATTACTAATGTGGTCTTTAAGGCTGGCCTATTTTTTCGGCGTAGACCCACAAAGACTTCATAGGTTTTATTATGGAGGCTAAGTCTGGCAGCTGTACGTTGCTGATCTTTGCTAAAGCCCCGATTCCCGGTGCAGTTAAAACCCGGATGCAGCCATTCCTGGATGTAAATCAATCGGCTTTATTACATCAAAATTTGGTTGAGCATTGTTTGGCTACCGTGGCAAACGTATCCGAGATGAAGCTAGAGCTATGCGTCGGTAGTCACCACGAATGGTGGGAGCGTCTTCAGGCATTACATTCCGTAGCGATTAGCTATCAGTTTGGCGAAGACCTTGGGCAACGGATGTATAACGCTGCAGAAATTGCCATGGTTGCGGACGGAGCTAGTGGGGCAGAGAATATGGTGCAGAAATCAGTGCTTATTATTGGGACCGATTGCCCCTATATCGATGGCGAGTATCTGCAGCAAGCAAGGGCTGCTTTAACTGATAACGATATTGTATTGGGGCCGGCCGATGATGGTGGGTACGTACTAATCGGATTTAAGAGTCTTTATCATTGGCTTTTTTGTGATATCGAGTGGGGAAGTGACAAGGTTCTTACCCAGACCAGAACGAAGCTAAAAGATCACGGTGTCTGCTGGAGTGAAATGCCATTTCTCTCGGATATTGATCGGCCTGAAGATTTACGGACTTTAAGGAAGGAAATGCCGCAATTACTATTCGGTATTGAGTCGTTGGCCAATGAATCTCTATAATTAGTCAAGGGCGCTACTTATTCGTTGTTAAATTTTTGAAGAGATATAACTATTCCGAGAGTTAATGAGGGAGTCAATGTTCCCTTCCTACATGGCGCTGCTAAGCGCTCGTTATCGATCTTCCTGCAGAGGAATTGTTTGTATTGCCTTTGCCGTCGTAAAGTTTTTCCCGGGTATTTTGACCGCGTAATAAATCGAGAATTTGGCTTACCACAAGGCGAGTGCGACTGGCTATGCGTTCGTTAATCTCATTTAACTCTTGGCAGCGAGACCATTGCTCACCGAGATCTCTCCATGCTTTGGCGACAATGGGTGCATGCTGCGTAGCGGCCTGTAATGAGCTGGCTTCGTCATTGAAACCTGCTTTTTGTAATAGTTGCTGGCGAATTGCAGCGTGATTTTCGAGAAGTGCAAGTAGAGTCTGTTTTTGACCGATAATTTTATGAAACTCGTCGTAGTTACGGGTTTCCAGCGTGCTTCGCTCATTTTGAAGTAGGGTTAGGAGCTGGGCTGTTGCAGGAATGTCTTGTTCGAAAATAGTTTTGAGTTCTGCCCATAGCGTAGAGTTGCTATCTTTCATTTTGGAGGCCTCTTTTGATCGTTGCTATTCACGGTTCTTGTCATGGTTCTGGTCATGCTCTTGCAGCTAGATCATCTCCTGTCGATTGCAATGTATGACAGTAAAAATGATGGTTTTTGATTAGCTGCTTGTTGGGCTATTGATCGCTAGCTTTGCCGGACTAGTGTTCAAATGGTGCACCCGTATTTCTATTCATTTTACTGTGCTGTACGGTGTCCTATGCTATTGCCCCAGTAGTGCGTCGGTCGCTAACATTTTGTCTGCTAGAGATTGGTTATCTATCTTGAAATCACCTTTCTCTAAGGCTGCCTTAATACTAGCGACCCGGTCACTATCGACCTCCGGAAGGCTTTGTATTTTTTCTTCCGCAGTTTTCAACGTACTCGCCTGGCTGCTTAGTTCAACTTGGCTGCCATCCGGCGTTTTTTCCGCAGTAGCAGAGTCACCTGATTTCTGTTGAGGAGAAGCAGCTACATCTGCTTTCCCACTTTGGGACCCTGAATTTACTGGGTGTCCTAAGTTGTTGATATTAATAACCATTTTCAATATCCATGTTTGTGCAATTGGCAAATAATAGAACGATCAGTGTAACTATCGGCAGTTACACGTTTAACTTTAACATATCAGTCCAAATATTTACCTGTTTCTGGTTCTTTTTTCACCTATTTTCGTATTCCGATCCAGCAGCATTATTTGTCTGTTGCTGTAGCAAAATTTTCGTCTGTTTTTGTGTCATTACATTGCTACGGCAACTTGGCCTGGTCCAGTCACCCGCGCATTAATTATCCGTTTAGACTGCGTATTCCGAACTCGAATTTGTTCGCCTCCATGGCCATCTTTGAGCGCTGTCCCTTGCATCTTAACCATTAGCGAGCCGCTTTTTGCAGACATAACAACCGCTTCGCCCCGCTTGACGAGAACAGGAAGTTCCAGGAATGTTTCTAAAACCGCGGTGTCTGCTCTTATGTTCCGTTTTGCTTGCATGCCGACCAGAGCATTAACCTCTGTGTAGTAAGTGCCGTTAAGTGATCCGACCGCTACTTTCCTAGTTTGCAAGTGTTGCTGGGTAACTATTGTTCCTTTGCTAATGGGGGTTAAGGTGGTTACGACCTGGCGATAGAGGTTAACGGTTACCGGTATAAAAATTGTCCATGGCGAGCTATGCTGGCAACTTACGCGAACGTTAGTGTGGCCGACAGTAGTTGAAGATTTTAACTCAACCGTTAGTGGTGAAGGACAGTCTGGCATATTTAAGCGTGCGTCTAGTGCTCCTATTTTAAAGCTTGTTGAAACTGTTTTTCCGTACTGTTGGTTAAGGTCTTCTAAATGGCCCGCCATAAATAATTTAATGCTCTCGCGTATGTGCTCTGCTTTCACATCCGCATAGACGAAATTCGTATGTATGGCGATCAAGGAGCATAAAATCGGTAAAAAACTACGAATTATCATGATCTTGGCCTATGCTTTAAATTCAGAAACTGATTAAATAATTTTCCGCAATGGTCGATAATGTAAACCGGTATTGTCAATTACCTTCAACGGTTTAGAATTGCGCCTTGTACTGACGGAAACTTGTCACAAATTACTTTCTGTGATGAATTAAGCAATAAATGTGCCTACATCTAGATTTTTCGGGTAATTAATAGGCCGTCTTGTCGCTGTGCTTGTGTTGAATATTACATGCTGATGAGAAGCCGCGTTGACCGTGATTTTTGTTGTTTTCGCTAAATGTTAAAAAATTGGAGTGATTTATGGCTGGCGTTTTAGATGGTGTAAACCAGCGAACACAATTGGTTGGGCAAAACCGCTTGGAATTATTGTTATTTCAGCTCAATGGCGATCAGGTTTACGGTATCAATGTGTTTAAAGTTAAAGAGGTGCTGCAATGTCCAGAGTTGACGGTAATGCCTCAGAGCAATCAAGTGGTGAGAGGGATTGCACATATTCGTGGTGGAACCATTTCGATGATGGACTTAAGTCTGGCAACCGGGCAGGCAGCGTTGGAGGATGTAGAGAATTGCTTTGTGATTATTACGGAATATAACAATGCGACGCAGGGATTTCTGGTTAAAGCGGTAGAGCGTATTATTAATATCAATTGGGAGTCAATCCATCCGCCACCCAAGGGCTCGGGGAGTGCGCATTATCTTACGGCTGTCACTGAAGTCGATGGAAAATTGGTAGAGATAATTGATGTAGAAAAAGTACTATCTGAGGTCTCTCCGGTTATCGAGGAAATATCGGAGGGGGTTATTGAAGAGGATGTTTCTATCGCAGCATCTGAGTTGCACGTCCTTATTGTTGATGATTCGGCAATCGCTCGAAAACAGATCAAACGTTGTGTGGAAACCGTTGGAGTAGAAACTACCCTGCTGAATGATGGTCGTCAGGCGCTCGATTACCTGAATAGCCTGGCTGACAGCGGAGAGGACGTTAAGTCTAAGTTTTTGGTCATGATATCGGATATCGAAATGCCAGAGATGGACGGCTATACCTTAACTGCGGCGGTAAGAAATGATCCTCGGTTGGCGGGCTTACATGTCGTTCTCCATACTTCCCTAAGCGGTGTATTCAACCAGGCAATGGTTAAAAAAGTTGGGGCTGATAACTTTTTAGCGAAGTTTAATCCGGATCAGTTAGCGACTATGGTATCAGACAGAATAAAGGATGTTACGGGTACCACCGTTGAGTAAGGCTGGATTAGGTATTCAGCAGTTGAGACTTTTTGAAGGTGTTAGTTTCCTTATATAGCTCGAGAAATGATAAGAAAAACTCTTGAAATAAGTTTGACATGGGAGAATAGCGGGCTTAGCTGTGTTCAGGTTTAAACTCAGGACCGCCAACACTTTCGTACTTTGCAAGTTCAGGTGAGTAGCGTTAGGTCAGACTCATATTAATTTTTCCACTATTTTTCCACTATTTTTCCGGTGAACGTAACCACATTTGGGTAGCATGCAGTATGATTGAATTTTTTCCTGACTTTGCAGGATTTTCGAATGAGTGTTGAGTCTGCAGCAGCAGAGTATAAAGAGTTTAGAGATTTTTTAGCGAAGGCGTGTGGGATTGTGCTTGGAGATAACAAGCAATATTTGGTCGCAAGTCGCTTAAAAAAACTAATGTCCGAGGAAAAAATTGATAATCTGGGGCATTTAATCAGTAAGCTTCAGCAATTTTCGAATCGTGCTCTTAAAGAGTCCGTCGTCGACGCCATGACGACTAATGAAACTCTTTGGTTCAGAGATTCTCACCCGTTCAATATCATGAAAGAAAGGCTATTGCCGGAACTAAAATCTTCAAATAGACCTATACGTATTTGGTCTGCGGCTTGCTCATCTGGTCAGGAACCCTATTCGATTAGCATGATGACTGAAGAGTTTTCAAAATCTAATCCCGGGGCGCTTAAACAGTCCGTTGAAATTGTTGCCACCGATTTATCCCGTTCTATGTTGGAGTGCTGTAAGGACGCGGAATACGATAGCCTTTCTCTGGGGCGGGGCTTGTCGCAGGAGCGGTTAAAACAGTTTTTTGAGCCTGGTTCCGGGGGCGTATGGCGGGTAAAAAAAGAAATCAGTCGACGGGTAAGGTTTCAGCCATTAAATTTGATGGATAGTTACGCGAGTCTGGGAAAGTTTGATATTATTTTTTGTCGAAACGTCTTAATTTATTTTTCCGCAGAGCTCAAAACAGACATTTTCAGGCGGTTACACGGATCATTACGACCTGGCGGTTATTTGATTCTGGGTGCATCCGAGAGCTTGGTTGGCTCGACCGATCTTTTTGACATGGTCCAGTGTCGACCCGGTATCGTCTACCGATCAAAATAAAAATAGGCGGTAATTGGCCGTGAATTTGTACGTTGCGATTTTTCTGTCCAAGATATGTTCTTTTATCTAGATTTATCTGGCCGCTAATTGGATTACGGCTCCCTTCAAATATACCTCCGCATTGCCTTCAACTAAATTTGAGTCTATTACAGTCACTTGCCGGTTGCCGTATTTCAGCGGCATTGGCTTGCCGTCGTCTAACTCCTTAGTTTTAAAAAAACCAATAAAATCAATGAGATGGTTATTTGGCACGTGCTTTGCTATATGGTATTTATGAAATTTTTATTTAAATCTTTTGGGCGATAAAAGACCATGGGAATAAGTTTTGATAACGCACTTGGTGTTCATGAGCAGGCCTTGCAATTTAAAGTTAAGCGCTCTGAAGTTCTGGCGCAGAATTTAATCAACGCCGATACGCCAAACTATAAAGCCCGAGACATTGATTTTAAGTCGGTATTAAATAACGAGCAAGCATCCAGCAATACGCGGTTACACGCGACAAATAAACGTCATATTGCGCCTTCAAACCTAAGTTTTGATCCGCAGTTAAAATATCGTAATCCACTACAACCCTCTCTTGACGGAAATACCGTTGATGAGCAAGTTGAAATGACTAAGTTTGCGAAGAATACAATGGATTTTCAGGCCAGTTTTCAATTTCTAAACGGAAAATTCAAAGGGCTGAGAAATGCCATTAAGGGAGAGTAAGCATGTCGCTGAGTAGTGTGTTTGATATTGCAGGAATGGGTATGTCCGCACAAAGTGTGCGCCTCAATACCACTGCCAGCAATCTGGCAAATGCCCAGGCAGCCGGTACCGAAGATGATACGTACCGAGCGCGCCACCCGGTGTTTTCTTCCATTCAGCAAGAGCAAATGCTGTCCGGGTCGTCGCAGTTTTCGCCGATAGGCGATCAGTCCAATGTAGGGCTGACTGTGGTAGATATTGTCGAATCAAATGAGCCATTAGATAGACGTTACGAGCCCGATCATCCTAAGGCAAATGAAGACGGCTATGTATTTTATCCGAATGTTAATGTTGTTGAAGAAATGGCAGATATGATTTCGGCATCTCGTTCTTTTCAGGTCAACGTAGAAGTGATGAATTCCGCGAAAACGATGATACAGAGACTACTAACGTTGGGGCAGTGAGGGCTGATCGATGAACGATAATGTGATTTCAAGCGGTGCGCTTAGCAATGTGTCGAATCAGGCAAAGTTTGCGGCTGAGCCAAAAAGTAACGAATTAGGACAGGATGTATTTCTAGAGCTGATGATTACCCAAATGCGCAACCAGAATCCGCTCGACCCTCAAGATAACAGTGAGTTTGTCGCTCAGTTGGCGCAGTTTAGTTCTGTCGAAGGTCTAGATAAGCTTAATACCACGACAGAAAATATGTCTGCAATGTTTCAATCCAGTCAGGCGTTGCAAGCGTCTTCAATGGTCGGTAGAACGGTGAAGGTCAATACTGAAACAGCCATACTTCAACCAGGTGGGGCTATTGAGGGTACGATTGACGTGCCGACGAGTACGAATAGCTTGGAGATGAGTGTATATAACACAGCTGGGCAGCTGGTTGATCATAAATACTTGGGGCCGCAGGCGTCTGGTGATATCAGTTTTGCCTGGAGTGGCATGGGCGATGACGGTGAATCACTTCCCGCAGGAACTTATCGGTTTGAGGTGTTGGCATCGACGGAAAGTGGTAGCGAGCAGCTTAGTACTGCACTAAGTGCAAACATTGATAGTGTGTCTGTTGGAAATAATGGCATCTTGACTTTGAATGTTGCAGGCGTAGGCCCTGTTTCGATGTCGAATGTGAAAGAAATTTTATAAGGCTTTGCACGGTACTGTTTGATGGTACTTTTAGGTAAAATTCAGGAGTAAAAATATGTCCTTTAATACTGCTCTTAGTGGCCTGCGCGCTGCTAATACAAGTTTAGCCGTAACCGGTAATAATATTGCCAATGCCAGTACGACGGGTTTTAAGGCTTCGAGAACTGAATTTGGCGATGTCTATGCGAGTTCATTAATCAAAAGTGGGACCATTGCAGGCAACGGCGTTCTGGTGACGGCAGTCTCTCAGCAGTTTGACCAGGGAAACATTTCGTTCACTGATAATAGTCTTGATTTGGCCATCAACGGGCAGGGTTTTTTCGTCATGGATAGTACCGGCGGAGATAGAATATATACTCGATCGGGTGAATTTGGGTTGGACGAACTGGGTTTTGTTGTTTCAAATGGCGGTGCGAAATTACAGGGCTTAGTCGCTGATGCACAGGGCTTGATCACCGGCGGTAATCCGCAAAGTTTGCAGGTTATCACAACGGATTTGGATCCCTCCGCGACTAGCACTTTGAATATGAGTTTTAACTTGGACGCGCGAGAGTTATCGCCAAACACCGGCGTAGCTCCGGCTGCCGGATTTACACCTTTTGACCCCAGCTCTCCTTCAACGTTTAATCACTCAACCTCGCAGACCATCTATGACGATTTGGGGCTGCCTCATGTAATGAGTCAGTACTTTGTAAAACAAAACCCTGACCCTTTAGCCGCTGATCCTCTCAATACCGGGCTTGTAAATCAATGGGACGTTTATGTGTTAATTGACGGCGAGCAGGTGACTGATGGAGTGCCTTCAACAGTGTCAGTAGCCGATGCCGGGCCCGCATTTCGACCCGGTTTCCAGATTGGTTTTACGAGTGCAGGTATTCTCGACCCCTTAGTCGGTGGCGGAGGGTCTTACACTATCACCGATTGGGATCCTAAAGACACAACCGGCGCTCAAAACGGTGCCACAACCCCAGCTACCCCGATTACCATTGACTTCACGGATGCCACACAGTTTGGTGGTGAGTTTGCTATCGCCGCGACCAACCAGAATGGTTTTGCTCAAGGTCGATTGGCGGGTGTTCAAATATCGGAAGACGGTGTTTTATTTGCGCGTTATACGAACGGAGAGGCGCAAAACCTGGGTCAGGTCTTGCTGGCCAGTTTTGATAACCCACAGGGCTTATCTCCTCAAGGTGAGACCGCGTGGGCTGAATCTGCAGCCTCAGGGCAGCCAAATGTTAATGTTCCGCAAAGTGGGTCGCTGGGTTCTATACAGGCGGGAGCGCTGGAGGAGTCGAATGTGGATTTGTCTGACGAGTTGGTAGGTTTAATCATTGCGCAACGTAACTTCCAGGCAAACTCAAAAACCATTGAAACTGCGAATACCTTAACGCAGACCATCATCAATCTACGATAGGTATATAAGCTTTTTGCACTCGACACTTTTGTGTCGAGTGCAAGCCCAAATTTTTTTGAGTTTTAAAAATAGCCAGATTTCTCTTTATCGATTTTAATAACGTCCTTCGTATTTTATCCGCTCAAGTCTCCGCTTTAACAATCATATATTACTTTTTTGATCATTTAACTGTCCCGATCGCCTAGCTGATTGTGTAGCCCAATCGTCGCTAAAGGCGCGTACATAGATGTTTTGTATTTTCCTACCTACTGTTGGCATTCTTATTGCATTTTACTTTCTAGTCGTCAATTAATGTTTTCCGTCAAAATACTGACCGAAGACAAATCACAGAGAGAGTGGAGTAGCCAATGGATAGAGGAATTTATATCGCCATGGCGTCTGGACAAAATATTATGTCGGCGCAATCTGTTCATGCAAACAATTTGGCTAATGCGAATACGACCGGGTTCCAGACCGATTTTGAACAAGCCACTACTCATTCAGTTAGTTACGGTGATGGCTATAAGTCGCGTTCCTACGCGATAACAGAAGGTGCGGGCACCAATTTTAGTCGTGGCTCGATGATTGATACGGGTCGGGATTTGGACATGGCAGTAGAGGGCGATGGCTGGATAGCGGTACAAGCACCGGATGGTACCGAGGCATTCACTCGTGCAGGCTCACTGAAAATAAGCCCTGAAGGACAGCTCCTAACCGGCAACAACTTGCCTGTGTTAGGCAACGGAGGGCCCATCGCAATACCTCCCGCCGACAAAGTGACGCTCGGTGCAGATGGCACAATTACGATACAGCCTCAAGGTCAGAAAGTAGACGTCCTCTCTACCGTCGACAGAATTAAATTAGTAAAGCCCGATTACGCTCAACTGACTAAAGGACTCGATGGTCTGGTTCGGCTCCGTGATGGGGAAGAGTCGGTACCCGACGCGTCGCTCAGACTACAGTCGGGATTTTTGGAATCAAGTAATGTTAGCCCTGTCGATGAGCTGACGCAGATTATGTCGTTGGCGAGACAGTTTGAAATTAATGTGAAAATGATGAAGACCATGGAGCAAAATTCAAGTACTGCGGCGCAGATCTTGAGAACTTCCTAAGATTCGCTGTAGATACGCTCAATCGTTTGTTCAAAAAAAATTTAGTGAGGTAATGTATGAGTCAGGCTTTGTGGATAAGTAAAACGGGTTTAAGTGCTCAGGATACCAGACTGGCAACTATTTCCAATAATCTGGCTAACGCTTCGACGGTGGGGTTTAAGCGAGATAGCGTCGTCTTTGAAGATCTGCTCTATCAGATCCGTCGCCAACCAGGCGCTCAGTCTTCTCAAAATACGCAATTGCCCTCTGGCTTACAGATCGGAACCGGTGTCCGGGTTATCGGTACCCAGAAGGAATTTTCCGCCGGTAGTGTTGACGTTACTGAAAAACCGCTCGATATATCTATTGACGGACGCGGATTTTTCGAAATTTTGTTGCCAGATGGAACGGCAGCGTATACGAGAAATGGTCAATTTCAAATTAACGCTGAGGATGAGATTGTTAACTCACGTGGCTTGGTATTACAACCGGCAATCACCGTGCCGGCCGAAGCACAAGGCGTTACGATTAGCTCCGATGGTATCGTCGAGGCAACCATAGCCGGCCAAGCGGCGACCCAGAATTTAGGAACCCTACAGGTAACCAACTTTGTAAATCCGACGGGTTTACAAGCGGTAGGCTCAAACCTTTTCGTAGAAACAGCAGCAAGCGGATCACCGCAGGCGGGCACACCCGGGACTCAGGGCTTGGGATCGATTGAGCAAGGGGCCTTGGAGAACTCTAATGTCGACGTCGTTGAGGAATTGGTCAATATGATCACAACGCAGCGGACCTATGAAATGAATTCGAAGGTTATTTCTACTGCGGATCAGATGTTGCAGTTCGTTTCGCAGAACTTATAAGCGAAGACTCATTTTCCTAAACAGGCTACTAGGTGGGTATTTAAGATGGCATTTGAGGATGTAAAGAAGGTAACGTTAGTTCTTGTTTTGGTAGGCTTACAGGCATGCACAATTATGCCCGATCCTATTTCTAACGATCCTGCGTATGCTCCCGTGATGACTGCCTCAATGGTTCCTCCCATTATCAATAAAGGCGGGATTTATCAGCCTGGATATTCTCAAGGGCTATTCGCAGATCGCCGAGCGATGCGAGTCGGTGATATTCTTTCTGTCGTCTTGGATGAGAGAACTAATTCAAGTAAATCGGCAGATACGGAAGTCAAAAAAGACAATTCGATCACGTTTGACGAGTCAACTCTTCTAGGAAAGGGCGTTTCCTTTGGTGATTACAGCCTAGGGACTGCGTTATCGCAAGAAAGAGATTTTTCGGGCGAATCGTCTAGCGATCAAAGTAACAGCCTGTCAGGCAGCATAGCAGTTACCGTGGCGGAGGTTTTGCCGAACGGTCTGATGGTGGTGCGAGGTGAGAAGTGGATGACCTTGAACCGGGGTGAAGAATTTATCCGTGTCAGTGGTTTGGTACGCCCCGAGGATGTACAGCCTGACAATAGTGTATCGTCTACGCGTTTGGCAGATGCACGGATTACGTATAGTGGTACCGGTGATTTAGCTGACTCCAACAAGCAGGGCTGGGCTTCCCGGTTCTTTAATACTGAATTTTGGCCGTTCTGAACTATTCGGAACTTATTGAGTTAACTATGAAATACTTTAATCACAATTCTAGAGAAAATTCTTCTCCCGAAGAAAGAAAGGCTTTTTCTGTTTTATTCGGAGTTCTCACGCCGTCACTACTGCTAGTGCTATCGGTTTTTGTTTCTCAGTTGATTCCATCAAAGGCATATGCCGAACGTCTTAAAGATATAGCGTCAATTGCCGGTGTTAGAGATAACCCTGTGATTGGATACGGGCTGGTGGTGGGTCTTGATGGGACCGGCGATCAAACAACACAAACACCTTTTACAACTCAGGCGTTTCGCACCATGCTAAAGCAGTTAGGTGTTTCTATTCCCGAGGGGGCGACATTTCAATTGAAAAACGTAGCCGCCGTTACTATACATGCAACGTTGCCACCGTTTGCTAAACAGGGCGACAAACTGGATATTACCGTAGCCTCCGTTGGCAATGCTAAAAGTTTGCGCGGTGGTAGTTTGCTGTTGTCTCAATTAAAAGGGGCCGATGGTTTAGTTTATGCTGTTGCGCAGGGAGAAATGTTGGTGGGTGGTTTTGGCGCCGAAGGTCGAGATGGATCAAGCGTCACGGTAAATATTCCCAGCTCAGGTCGTATTCCAAATGGGGCAATCGTCGAACGTGAAGTTGTTAGTGGCTTTTCCCAAGGCAGTCATCTAACGTTTAATCTAAAACGCGCTGATTTTACTACCGCAAGACGTGTCGCTGAAAGTATTAATGAGTTATTGGGGCCGAATGTTGCAAGGGCTTCCGATGCATCGTCTATTCATGTTACTGCTCCTATGGACGCCAACCAGCGAGTATCGTACATGTCTTTACTTGAAAACGTCGAGGTTACTCAGGGAGAGGCGCCAGCTCGAGTGGTTATCAATTCGCGTACGGGAACAATCGTTGTCGGTGAACATGTCACTGTACGCCCTGGAGCAGTAACCCATGGGAGTTTGACGGTATCCATAACCGAACAAAAGCAGGTCAGTCAACCGAATCAGTTTGGGCAAGGTGAAAGCGTTGTTGTTCCTCAATCTGATCTGGAAATAACCCAAGAAAATAACCGTATGTTTGCTTTCGAGGGGTCGACCACGCTGGACGAAATTATCCGAGCCGTTAATCAGGTGGGTGCGGCGCCGGGAGATCTGATGGCAATATTAGAAGCCCTTAAACAATCGGGCGCATTGCAGGCTGATTTAATTGTTATCTAAATTTGTAGAAAAATTAAAAGGTAGATCTTTAAGAGACTAATTATGATTACCTCTAATACTTCAAATACCAATGCGGGCGCCGATTCTTACACTGACCTTTCCAGTGTAAACGCGATTCGAACCTTGGGCAGAGCAGATAAAAATCAGGCTCTGGAAAAAATAGCACAGCAGTTTGAATCTATGATGGTTCGAATGATGATGAAAAGTATGCGTTCTGCAAACGAAGTATTGAGTGAAGGGAATATGTTGTCGAGTAAAGCCGGTGATATGTATCAAGACATGTATGACGATCAGCTGGCTTTGTCATTATCGCAAGGTGGGGGGATGGGTATAGCTGAAGTCATGGTTAGGCAATTGCGTGATCGGTATGGAAGTAGTGAAGAGAAAACGGTAGATCCTAATATAACGCCGTACTTTGACCGTCCGGTTGAGACAAAACGATCGCTACTTAAGCCAGGGGGCGAATCTCGGGCAAATGCGGAATCGGCTAATAATGTTGTAGCAGCTGATAAATTAGTTGCTCCACAGGAAGCGGTCAACTTTGATGGTACGGTGACCGACTTTATCAAAAAGCTGTACCCCATGGCAAAAGAAGCGGCAGAAAAAATCGGCGTAGACCCTGAGGTACTCATTGCACAGTCAGCACTAGAGACGGGGTGGGGGAAAAAGATTAGTGTTCATAACGATGGTGCGTCAAGTTATAACCTGTTTAACATAAAAGCCGATACCCGTTGGGACGGTGAAAAATTGATTGTTAATACCGTTGAGTTCGTTGGTGGAGTTCCAGTAAAAGAAAATGCATCATTTCGCTCTTACGCAAACCCACAACAAAGTTTTGATGATTACGTTCAATTCATAAGCCAAAGTTCACGATATGATCGAGCGGCGGCTGCACAAACAAATGAGGGCTTCATTCGGGAGTTAAGCGATGCAGGTTACGCGACGGACCCAGCTTACGCCGACAAAATACTGCGTATTTTCAACAGCAAACCACTACAAGCAGCAGTGGCTTCTTTGAAAAAAGATGCAGTAGGTCTTTGAGGTAGCGAACGATGGCGTCTATATTAAATATTGGTATTACCGGGTTGCGGGTTAATCAAACCGCGCTGCAAGTGACAGGTAACAACATTGCTAATGCGGATATTGAGTCATATTCGCGACAGAGAACTGAGTTTGTTACCGGTACTGAACAGCTAACGAATAATGGCTTTATTGGCAGTGGTAGCTCCGTTGAAACTATCTCGCGAATTGCCGACCAGTTTTTGATTAATCAAATCCAGATGGACTCGTCTACCTATAATAGCTTGGCTGCCTTTGGGGACAACATTGAACAGCTCGATTCCTTATTAGCTGGTGAACTGAGCAGCCTAAGCCCAGGCATTGCAGCCATGTTCAGTGCGATTGAAATTGGCGCGGAAGATCCGACCTCTAATCCGGCACGGCAGTTGGTATTGAGTGAGGCAGAAGGTCTGGTAGAGCGTTTACATACACTGTATAACCGCGTGCAACAACAAGCAGGCTCCGTAAACGAACAAATGGCATCGCTCACTTCTCGCATATCGTCTCTTGCGTCTGGGATAGCAGATTTGAATGAATCGATAACCCGTGAATTAGCCGCAGGTAATGGCGCTGAGCCCAATGGACTGATGGATACACGCGATGAGTTATTGCGCCAACTCACGGAAATCGTTGCGATACGGACCTCGACGGAAACAGGTGGGGCAGTTAGCGTCTTTGTCGGAAATGGCCAGCCGATTGTCATCGGTTCTCTCTCGAGTAGCATGGGGGTGCAGCCTAGTGCCAGTGATGCTGAAATATTGGATATCACGTTTATTGGACCTAATGGTCAGCCGATTCCTATTACTGAATCTACGACGGGAGGAGAATTGGGTGGCTTGTTAGATTTTCGGGACCATGTACTTGAATCGACGCTTAATTCTTTAGGGCGAATTACGCTTGCGATAACCGATTCACTGAATCAGCAAAATCAACAAGGGCTCGATTTAGACGGTAATTTCGGATCCACGATATTTCAAGACGTCAATACTCCTCAAGTTATGGCGTTGCGCTCAAAAACGATTACCGGCACCGCCGCGCTGGATGTTTTGATTTCTGATGTGTCAGGACTGAGTACCGATAATTACCTCTTAACCATTACTAATGCCGGATTGCCGGCGCAGGGGAACATGGTTAATCAGACAACCCGAGAAATTATACCCGGCACGTTTGTAGCCACCGACCACGACAATAACGTGGCCACCCCCGATGTAGACTTATTCACCCCTACTGATCCTACCAAAACTGAAGGAGTGGCAATTTTTATTAATAGTGGGGTGTTGGCACTCAATGATCAGTTTTCTATAAGACCTACCCGTAGTGCAGCAAGTGATATTGAGATTCAAATGACGAGAGTACAAGAATTGGGGTTCGCTGCTCCCATTGTTACCGATGCTGATCTGAGTAATGCTGGCGGTAGTACGATTTCACAGGGCCGCGTTTTGGAGGCTTTTGACCGCTTTGGTAATCCTGCTCCCGCTTTTGCTACTGCAGGGCAATTGGACCCTCCGATTTCCATTACGTTTACGTCAGCGACGACTTACGATGTTTTCGATAGCAGTACCGGACCGGCGACACTCTTGTTTTCGGGCACTTTCGTTCAGGGCCAAAGTAATCCGGTATTTTCGACAGATCCAACAATTTTGCCACCGGTAGTGCCACCGGCAGCCGCGCCTTTTTATCAGGGTTATCAGGTCGAATTGGGCGGAAATCCTGCGACGGGAGATACTTTCACGATTGGTTTTAACGGCACAGGTATTTCCGATAATCGCAACGCCGTTGCCATGGGGCAGTTGCGTGTTACAGGAATATTGGAAGGCGGAGACGTTAACTTTGAAGGGGATTACGGCCGTTTGGTGGAAGAGTTGGGGGCAGAAACTTCGCAAAACCGAATTTCCCGCGAATCTAGCTTGTCACTATTACAGACCTCAATCAACAATAGGGCTGCGGTTTCAGGGGTTAATTTAGATGAGGAGGCGGCAAACCTGATTAGGTTCGAGCAAGCTTACAACGCATCAGCTCAAGTTATTACGGTAGCTCGGCAGATTTTTGATACTATGCTTCGAGCATTTAGTTAAACGGTATTACATTATAGTGTGTGAATTATGATACGTTTTTCTTTTTTACAAGGGTTTAACCAGGGGCTTAATGGGATTTTGCGCGCCCAGGAAAACACCTTTACTACACAGGCGCAAATTTCTTCGGGAAAACGCCTGCAGACCGCTGCAGACGATCCTGTTGCGGCCGCAAGAATTCTAAAAATCGATCAGGAGCAGTCTCAGACGAAGCTTTTCATCAATAATGCGGATTCTTTAGAAAACCGTCTTATGCTTGAGGAATCCCAGTTAAAGGGCGTTACCAGCCTGTTGGCACGTATTCGGGAGCAAACGATCTATGCTGCTAATGGCGTATTGTCCCAATCGGAACGTCAAACAATCGCCATTGAATTAAAAGGTCGCTTGGTAGAGTTGGCTAGTTTGGCTAATACGCGTGACAGCAACGGTGAGTACATTTTTGCTGGCTTCCAGGGTGGGCAAGAGGCATTCGTGCTAGACGGCCAAGGAAATTATACCTATCAAGGTGATGGCGGCCAACGTCAGGTTAACATTGCGGCCTCGACAACGATACCAGCCAATGATAGTGGCAAAGATATATTTGTCGATATCGACTCGGTTCAGAAAATGTTTTTTACCGAAGAGTCGAGCTCAAATGCAGGCGATGCCATAATCACGACTGGGGTTGTGAGTAATCAGGCTACTTTCACCGCATCGGACAGTGCCGGTTATACCGTGACTTATGACGATGACGCTGCTGGATTGCCTCCTGCGCCGTTTTACGTGGTTGCAGGAAATTCCGATGGCACCACAGTTAACGTTCCCGAAGTTGTGCCGCGTACTACATTTGATCTTTACGGATGGAGTTTGAAAATTGAAGGTGCGCCCGTTGACGGTGATTCTTTCGCGTTGAAATCGTCATCTGCACCCAAGCAGAGTATGCTCGACACCATCGGCAAGTTAGTATTAGGTTTAGAAGAGTTCGGTGATACGGCGGAAGAACAAGAACCTCTCTTATTGCTGATGGAGGAATCGCTCAGCAATATTGTTTTTGCCGAGGAAAATATTGATGGAATTAACGCCCAGATAGGCGCCCGGTTTAATACACTTTCAACGGTACGAGACGTGAATCAAGGGGTGGAACTTGTCAATGAGCAAATTCTAGCCGAAATTCGTGACCTTGACTACGCCGAAGCGGTCAGTCGTTTGTCGCTGCAGAGTTTTGTGCTGGAAGCTGCACAGCAAAGTTATGCAAAAGTCAGTAATATTAGTCTCTTTTCGTTCTTACGTTGATTGGCATGGCCTCTACTTATAGGAATTGTTTGTACGCTTTGGTGGCTTTATCGCCAGTCTGAAGTTTCTGCAACTGTTCCCTGGTGGATGTTTGGGCCTTTTCGGTTAATGTCTTTAGCTTTAATTCTTTCGACTGAATTTCTCCAATGCTTAGTCTGGCAAATTCAGTTAGCTGCTGGTCGAGAGTTTTGTCGAAGGCACGAAGAACGAGCGTTTGACGCTCTTTTTCAAGTTTTTCAACGGCTTCCCAGTCCTCGTCCTTAGCCGCGACAAGTTGTTGGTCGCCGATAGTCAGGATGTTCTGAACGTCTAATTTAAATTGTTGTGCGAGTTGGGACATTGGAAGAGTCATGATTCGATTAGCCGTGAATGCATTCGCAATGAATGCAGTGAAGATTTAAAATGACATACGGTGATATTGACGATAAAACATTCTGCGGCTAAATGGTAGAAAAAGGTTTTTTGCGGATAATTCATGTGGAGCAGTTACTCGATGAAAAGGGACCTTAATGCAGCAACAAATTATTTGAAAAAAACTATAGTGTAGTGCAGGTTCGAGTCGATACCGACGCCTTCTTCAGAACAAAAAACAGTAATGAAAAATTACGGCTTTGTGCGCATGAGATTGCGTCATAAATTATTTGCCAATAGTTCCGTCATCTCAAAGCATCTCATTTCTCTCTAACTCGATAACAATACTGATCTCAGCGCTCTCTCTTATAACGCCTTGTCAAAATATCGGCAATTCATTGCCGCATGTAGAAAATGACTGCCGTTCCTGAATAAATATTACTCAATAATTTCAAAAAAAATCAATAAAATCAATCAGATGAAATTCCATGGAGGATTCTGGCATAGCCATTGCATTTCAATAATCAAAGTTGTTCATACGGCAATGTCATCGCGACGCTGCCAACAAGATAACAAGCTACTTGAAAGTATATATGCAAGCTCGGTACGAGCAGGAGAATCGATATGCCTTTAGTCATTAACAGTAATATCGCGGCGCTGAATTCTCAGCGTCAGCTGGTGAAATCTGGCGATGATTTGTCACAAGCCATGGAGCGGTTGTCTTCAGGCCGTCGAATCAATACCGCTGCTGATGATGCTGCTGGACTGGCTATTTCCAATCGCCAGACATCGGCTATTCTCGGATTGAATCAAGCTGTGCGAAATGCTAACGATGGTGTTTCTATGATTCAAACGGCTGAAGGTGCGTTAGATGAGACGACCAATATCCTGCAACGTATTCGTCAGCTTTCAATTCAATCTGCTAACGGAATTTATTCTGATATAGACCGCGCGACCTTGAACGCTGAATCCATTCAGCTTAAGGCGGAACTCGATCGTATCGCCGAGTCAACAACCTTCAACGGCAGGCGATTACTCGACGGTAGTGTTGGTGATGTGGTTCTGCAGGTGGGTTCTGAAGCGAATCAAACGATCACCTTTACAATAGCCGCAATGGATACGAAGACTCTTGGTGGGTCAGCTGGAGGCGACATTATCGGTGCAACCATGTCAGTCGAGCCGGGTGGTGTTCTTGCTATTGATGGAACCGCCGGTGACGAAATGTTTATCAGCAATCAAAGCGTCGGTGACTTGACGTCAGCGACTAATATGAAGGAGTTACTCGATTTATTTAATACCAATGTGTCTGGCGTCGAAACCACAGCGTTTACCGAGGTGATCGCGCAAGCTAACGGTAGCGGCATTTTGCGCGGCGCCGATGTCATGGTTCTTACCCAACACCAGCTCGACGGTAGTATTAACACCTATCAGATTTCTGACACGGGCGATATGGCCGAGCTGGCAGCCAAAGTTAGTTCGGTTACGGGCGGTAATATTGATGGCGCAATCAGTGCTTCTGGCCATCTGGTATTGTCCAATGAAGAAGGTGCAGCTGTTAATGTCACTTATGCAGGCGCTGCGACTTCAGCCAATACGGGTATTACTGCATCAGGAAGTACAGCAATAGCTACTGCCTATAAGGCGTCTTTGTCATTTACATCGACAGACACCGCAGCGGGTATTACCATTTCTTACGGAGCAAATATTACGACTGCCAATGTTGCCCAGATAGGTGCTAATACTCGGTCGGTCGTGGGCGACATAACGAGTAATGTGATTACCGGTACCGCTGACCTGGCTGAAGGTGACCTGATGATTAATGGCATCGAAATTGGGGCGGTAACGGGTGATGGTTCGCCGACCGTCGATGAAAATGGTGCGCTTTTAGAAACAGCGATTAATGCCAAGTCGGCGGAAACTAACGTCGTGGCCACTTACAATTCAACGACCGATCAATTGACGCTCAATTCCGTAGAAGGTACTGAAATAGAGGTCGAATACGGAGGCAATGCGTCGGCAACCATTGCCGTAGATACGGGGTTATTCGAAACAAATATTTCTGAGACAAAGGGTAGCGCTATTGCCGATGTTGATATTTCTACGGCGGCTGGTGCGCAAGCAGCGATTCCAGTGATCGATCAGGCATTGGAAACCATTAACTCTACTCGTTCCGAAATGGGTGCGGTCAATAACCGCCTCGAATTTACCATGAGCAATTTGATGAACGTTTCGGAAAACACTGCGGCGGCACGATCTCGTATTGTCGACGCCGATTTTGCAGCGGAAACAGCCAATTTGTCGCGGGCTCAAGTATTGCAACAAGCGTCCCAGGCAATGTTGGCGCAGGCGAATGCCCAGCCTCAGCGAGTACTTCAGCTACTCAACGGCTAATGCCAAACATGGCTGTCGCTACGGGCATAACTACGTGACACTTCTAGAAATGACTGCAGATTGCGGTCATTTTTCAGCCCTTTTTTTGCCTTACCCGTTTTAAAAGGTTGTTTTTTTCTTTTTCGTTAATTCTATATTGTTGATAAATAACATAATTTCTCCCAATTCAAACGCTTTCAGATTTAATCACTCCTTTCATTAAAGTTTCCTAAACATTTGTCGATAAAGTATCCAGAGCCTACTGAATTCAAGTTCAAAGGCTACAAATGACCCATGTGGGCTGGTCGCTACTGACTGGCGTTAGTAAATTAATGTAGGAGGCTTACCATGCCTTTAGTAATTAACAGTAATATATCTTCACTAAATTCACAGCGCCAGTTGGTCAAATCCGGGATGGAATTGGACGAAGCCATGGGCCGCTTGTCTTCTGGTAAACGAATTAACAGTGCGGCGGATGACGCGGCGGGCTTGGCTATCAGTAATCGGCAAACATCGACCATTCTTGGTTTGAACCGAGCCGTCGCTAACGCAAATGACGGTGTATCTTTGATTCAGACGGCTGAAGGTGCGTTGGATGAGAGTACCAATATTTTGCAACGTATTCGTGAGCTGGCTATTCAATCCGCTAACGGCATTTATTCTGATGTTGACCGCGCGACCCTTGACGCGGAATCGCAGCAGTTGAAAGCGGAAGTACAACGTATCGCTGATACTACAGCTTTTAATGGCCAAAATGTGTTGGATGGCAGCCTAGGTGAAGTTAAATTGCAAGTAGGCTCAGGTGCTAACCAGACGATAGATTTCTCTATAGGTGCAACCGATATTAACAGTTTGGGCTCGGGTACTGGGGGCGATATCGTTGGTACGCGTATGAATCTGACGGATTTGGCGCTTGTGGGCGGGGCTGTTGTTGCGACTGGTCCGGGGATAGAAATTAATAGCGTTGCGGTGGGTAGTTTCACCGCTTTCACCTTGACCGATACCAATGCATCGACCGGTGGTTTGGGTGATGTGTTGGCACAGATCTCTGAGCGGACGAATGTGACAGCATCGGCTTTCGTTGAAGTAACAGGTTCCATCGATGGAACAGGGCTATTACAAGGTAGCGACGAACTGACGCTGACTGTGACCACGCTTGAAGGTAATGCAAATGTTTATAACATTACGGGTACCACTAGCTTGGCAGAGCTTGCTGAAAAAATTGGCACCACGACAGGTAACCAGGTAACCGCTACAGTCGATGAAAACGGTCGGCTGCAAATTAACTCTTCAAATGCCGGGTTACTTAACGTCGGTGGTACGGGTCAATTAGCGGCAACCGGTATTGCAACGAGCGCAACTGCATATACAGCGCAGCTCGCCTTGACGGCTGATGAAAGCGGTGGAGAAATCCTTGTTAATTTTACCGCTACTATCGATGCGGCAATGGCTAATGCCACGGATGCGTTGGGCATGAGTGAGCGTCTGGCGTCCGGCGATATAAAGCAGACCTTGAGTACTGGTGCCTTTGTTGCGCTCACTGAAGGTAATTTGACTATCAACGATGTCACCATTGGTACGTTTAGCGCTGCGACTCAAGTCGCTGCATCGGAAGCGATTAATAGGTCAAGTTCTGAGACGGGAGTGGTGGCTACAATAGTCAGCGAACTTGGTGCTTCGGGAGTGGCTTTCGATACATTGGTGCTCAACTCGGTGAGTGGGGATGAAATTGCCATTGATCTCGGTGCTACTCTTATTGGTGCTGAACTCACTCAATTTGGCGGTACTTAATAGAAAGTTACATCTGAATAAGATAACCCTAATTGATGTTGTCAGTCAGGTTGTGGGATTGATAGTTATGATTCTGTTAGCATGGTACCAACGAAATATTTGGGCATTGGTAATAAGATCGGAAGAGCACACGTCTGAACT
>CAJVZD010000054.1 GCA_913019905.1 uncultured Cellvibrionales bacterium | reverse complement strand
GAAAGCAAGTACCATACTTTATATTGAACAATTGGTCAATAAGACCTATTTCTGCCATGCTATATTAACCAATAAATCAGTAAATCAGTAAATCAGTAAATCAGTAAATCAGTAAATCAGTAAATCAATAATATAAAGCGAGTCTTTTAGCGTCCCGTGCTCCGATGTTCACAGAGATGAATGGGTGAATTCATCGTAGTCGGGGCGACTGCTGTCATTTCTATTGGTGATTTGTCGTGAGTCCAATGCTAGATCGCGTCGCTAGAAATTGCCTGACTTTTGTTTTGCACGAGACGATTGTATTCTTTGGTAGATTGAATTCTTCGGTAGGTAGTAGCTCAGACTTGATATGACAGTCACCCGTTTTATCGGTGCCAGTCAGTTTAGATTTTAACTATTGCCCCGCCTCTATCAAGCGTTTTAGATTGAAAACGCTTTCGCGCGAATTTTTCTTCAGCCAAGCTCCCATCATGGGTTCCATCATCTGCATTATACCGCCAATGCTAACGCTAAATGAGTGCACGACGCGGGTGCCACCTTCAATCGCTTCCAGCTCGAAGCGTGAGCTGTAGGCCGCAGGTCCGCTCTGCCCCTCGTGAGCGAAGGTGTTGAACTCCTCATATTCGGTGACCTTGATATCCGCTTGATTCGTAGCGCCGTTCAGTTCGACTTTCTGGGTGAAAATTGTCCCCACTGAGACCGGTCCCGGAGTGGTCTTGTCCGAACCTCTCATGCTTCGCACCCAATCAGGTGCGCGTTCCAAGTCCACCAGGCGCGCCCAGACTTCCGCCGGCGGCTTAGTCACGTCAAAAACAATTTTACCTGTTTGCATTCACGACCCTCGTGCGCTAATGAACACCTACCTACCGTAAATGCTCAGCTCTTTCATCGTCACCGTACGTTATCTTTTTGAAGCAAACACCCTTCGTTTGTGTCCCCATATTATTTACGTGATGGCGGCGTAGACCAACGAAAAATCCGAGCATAACCGTACGACTTGTTTGGGCTCCACGACCAAATACTTGTATTAGCTACTACGGCTGTCATGCAAATAACTCAGCAAAAAAGTTAGCGGAAAAATCTATTTCGATTCATTACCTCGAAAAATGGACATGATATTGCTACTGGCCAGCAATGAAACAACGAGTAACAAAATCGACATACCGAACCACTGCCGTGCATAGCTCATATTCGTAGCAGGATTTAATAGCTTCATTGGGTGATTGCGCTGCAATACAGCAGGGCTGTCCTTGTGTAACCGTAGCAAATATGGGAAAACAGGCTTATCAAACAAATGACTAAGATGTTTGATATTGACGTGATGCAAGCGGATCGGCCAGCGATTTGTCCGCAAAGCACTCTCAGTAAAAAACGAACGCCCGCCAGCTGCATGCACGCTGGCGGATAACAAGGGAGCCCCATCTACCTTCAAACCTTGCATAAACGCCGAATCAATCTCCAGCGGAGCTGGTAACCAACCGCGACTGACTAGGACCAGCTCATCTATATCTTCACGCTGCACGGGTATTATCACCTCAATACCCGGCTGGCCACGATAGTACTGGTTCGCTATCACAAACATTTTCTCATTGATAAAAGCACCATGCAGCGATACATTTGTGTAATCAATCGCTACCGAATCAGTTACGACTATTGAAGCAAGTGCCACTGGCGCGGCCTGCAGCTTGATGTTCATAGCCTGATTGTAAATTCGTTTTTCCTGAGCACGATCCAACTGCCAATACCCCAACTTCAGCAGCAGGGAAAAGCTTAGCAGGATGCAAGCCGCTATGGTCCAGTCAAAACGTAATTTTATCTGATTTACAGCTATGCCCTCCTTTTCCCCAGCTACTATAAAATGGAAGCTACGATAATCAGATAGCTCTGGTACCGATCGGCCTATACCCACATATTGCCACACTTGAATATGATTAAGCAGTGTTAGAGCAGCACGACACTTTGTGTAATCTTAGCGTTTTTTGATATTGTCAGGCCCGAAGGCTTTCTGCTGCGTAAAACGAACCCGCCCGTCGACGGTTCCTGCACTTTAATAATTCTTGAGAAGTGCCCTCGTAGCCAGTTCAATATTGCGCTGTTTGCCATTAATCAGTAACCGTATCTTGCGAATACAGCTGAAAAAGATCTGTTTGCCTCGAAGAAGTGCTACTGGTCCTCGAGGTTGCCAATATTTTTATCCTCTTTGGTCGCGCTAATCGAAAATATTTTTGACGTAGAAATCGATCAAAATTAAATTCAAAAAGACAGAGGGAAAGTGGCTTAATATTCAGAGTAATTCAGCATAGAGCATTAACTATTCGGGAAACTCAATTCCATGCAGAACCACCTGGTTTCGACCGCTGTCCTTTGCGTGATAAAGGGCTTGGTCAGCTTCTTTTTGAATCTCAGCTATTGTTTTGTCAGCACCACTTATCGCAATGCCAATACTCACAGTACACGACAGACCACTGCCAATATCCTCAAAAGCGATGCCTTGAATAATTTGCCGCAAGGAATTGAGTTTAGCGACTATTTGTTCTTCGTCTATTTCGGAAAATATAATCGCGAACTCTTCGCCCCCTATTCGTGCCACGAGTTCATATTTCCGAGATTTGTCGACAAAGGTTTTTGCGAGCCGTGTTAAAACCACGTCTCCCGCAGCATGCCCGTGGGTGTCATTGATCAATTTGAAATTATCAATGTCAATTATTGCGAGTGCATATTTCCTATTTGTTCTTTTAGATCTCTGATCTTCAGCACGTAAAAAGCGATCATATTCTCTTCGATTCGCTATTCCTGTTAACACATCCGTGTGTGCCATTTTTTCAAGTTGCTGATTTGCGTCTTTTAATTCCACATGCAAATTTACTAAGGTGTTGTTGAGTTTAAAAACAATTCGCCTTTGTCTTTCCTGTTGCCATCGATAGACAACTCCAACAACGAACAGAAATACGATAGATACTACTGCAGCATTGGCCTCGCCACCACTTAGCTCTAAAAAATAAGAATATTGATAGATTAATGTCCCACTTATCGCGACGTAAACTGCAAGAAAATAGGAGAATCTAAGCTCTAACATAAACAAAACAAGCAGCATTACGATAATGCCGCGAAAAACCAAACCAAGTCTTTCAGCGTCTGAAAACTCTTGCATTGAGATAACATTATAGATTAGCCAGCCTGCTATGATAATCGCAAAAACATCTAACGACTTAAAACGATTAGCACGAAAACAAACCACAAATAACACTGCATAAAGTAGGACAGATATGCCTCTTTGGACTAATAATCCTTGGATCGCAGCGGGGTTATCTGCAACATTGGACCAAGTACCTATTATTTGAATGGGAGCTGCGAACACGCAAAGAACGCAGAAAGCCAGCAGACCAAATCGCTGCCTGGAGACCGCCTGAAGGCGATATAAATCTTCATCGGCTGAATCGACTAATTCCGCCGACCAACGATTAACAATTTTCTCAGAATTTATCTCAACCAATCTTTTTCCCTGTCTCAACCCTCAATTTTGGGTTTGCTTGTATTGCGGTTGCAATTACCAGTAATAGCCAAATATAGTCACAAAGCTCACTAGACACCATCATAAGTACAAACAGTCTGACTTATAGCGTTAAACCATTGCCGAACCTAATTGGTGATGAACACAATAGACCTTTTCAAGGTGTGATGAAAATACTAATTTGTATACCGCGCGATCCTGTCTAGCACTTCTGTAACTAGAATCCGTACAGCCTGAAAGTCCGCTCTGTGCCTCTCTCGCCCACAACTTACCTCAGACCAGTGCTAGACGCCAAAGATTTCATCAACTTGACGAAATAGAGTTTTTACTATTATTACCTTCCCACATATTAAGCAAGAGCACTTCAATCATTTGGCCAGTCGAATGAAGACAAAAAACCCCATTCTAAATATATAAAATAGCAGCTGCAATCCAATAACTAACTGAGCCATAAGTCATTACTTTGTACTAATTCCGATACAGCGAATTTATTTATCCTAAAGAGCCTTGTCCCTTTTCGATTCTACCCTGCCAAAAGCACCTGTTCGATCGAATTTGCAAGTTAGCCGAACAAATGTAATATAGGAGACTATAAACTCAGCTTGCTGCTAGATTACGGAAGACTCTTATGGCAATTTTTTACTACCAATCATTAAACTCCAGCGCAACAACAACACGTAATATGGCTGGGCTAACGTCACAACACCACACCGTAAAAACTCAAGCCCATCAAGCAAACAACCCAAGCGGTTTCGGTTTAGCGCCGCCTACAAATCCGTCCGTCCCCTTCGGCATGCCTATTCAAGGCCCATCCCAACTAATGCTTTCCGCTCCTGCCGATTATATGCACTCATCCCAACGTTCAGCTGCGGATATGAAAATATTGTTATCGAGTAAATTCCAAGAATCTATGCAGCAAATAATGCGTAACTTCGAGCACCGAACGCCTGATGTTACGGTGATTGGTGAACTTGATGCAAGTCACTCGGATTTTTCGGGCGTGAGTCAGCACGCTGGCGCGTTCGTATCTTCCGTGACGACAGGTAAAGCTTGCAACAGTTTTTCGGTCTTCAATGCCAACCAAAACTCCGTTTTTAATCCCAACGTCATTCAGTCTGGAATGGGCTGGGTAGCAGTTGCTTTACCCACAGCTACAGACCAAAGCATAGTTGCTGTATTCGTACACGTTCCGAACGTAGAGGCAGGAAGTATTGCAACGCAGACCGCGTTCTATCAACGGATTCGCAAAGCACTTCCAGGCAGGCAGGTGGACATCGTTATGGGCGATACAAACCAGGGTAGTGGAGGCGTCACCCCTGCAGCCGTTTCCGCGGCCTTCAGTAGTACTTTTGTAGACGCCGCAGACGCCGAAGGGGGAATTCAGCCAATGGATATGCACGAGGGTGACTTTGGAGGCACTAATTCGACAGGCAGCAACAGATACGATGTAGCGGTTTTCAATTCCCAAACTAGACAGAAAATCAAGTTTGAATATGTTTCGCAGAGAACATCAGCGCTTTCCGGCAGCATGGATACCGCGATAACGGACCACATGGGTATCGTGTTAGAAGTCACATAGCTTTACAACTGTGTCGTACGTTTGTGTTAGCCACGAAGCAGTTTATTAATAACCGTGCCTAACGCACCAAAACATTCGCAATGAGTAGAAAATGGCTCCTGAAGGAGCCGAAAGTATTCCAGACAAGAATACCAGCGGTTACAAAAGACCATCGGGAAAGTCACTAACAAAAACGGCGTCAGCATCGCCTTGAAGAGTCCCGTCGAGCCCGCAGGGAAATGCAGTTCATTAGTGCATAGTAACCACTGACAGAGCACCAAACGAGTGTGTTTAACAGCCCCGTTGGTCCGTTATATTTTCTAGGTAAAGTTATCATAATTTTGAAGAGCAACGGCTAAACCGCTAATTGTCATATGTGGCACTAGGGCAGCTGCAAATGCAAATGCAAATTAATGGCTGCTCCAAAACAAATAGCTGGCTCCAATTACTAAAAAGAAAGCTAGTTGGTAGCAAATATCCATGAAAACTACCTGAAGCTGGCGTGTGGTGATGGGGTTAACGGGATCTTTTCCCGGAAACAACCAGCCCTTGCGCATCAAGCCATGCTGGCTGTGACCCTCACGCCACCAGGCACGCAATATCGCCAGTAGACGCGGCGAGAGCATGGCATTTCGATCTTTGTCGCCTTTGCCCTGCTCGACATGCAGGATCATTTGCTGGCTATCAATATCGGCGATTTTTAAATGGGTGACTTCGCTGGAGCGTAAACCGGCGCCGTAGGCCACCGAAAAGGCGGCACGGTATTTTGTATGGTGGGTCGCTTGTAATAATATCGTCACTTCACTGGGTGAAAGCACGGTAGGCAGTTTACGTGGGGTATGGACGCGGCTCATTTTACGCATGATCATGGGCTTATCGAGCGTCACCTCAAAGAAAAAACGCAGGCCGGAAATAGTCGCATTAATGGTCTGTGTTGATACACCGCATTCGACCATAAATAATTGGAATTTACGCAGGTCTTCGGCGTTGGCGTGATCGGGTGAGTCGCCCAAAAAATGGGTGAACCGTTTCACGGCACGAATGTAGTTTAGCTGTGTTGTCTTGGATAGTGTGCGCATACACATGTCGTCGGTCATGCGTTGACGTAAAGGGCTGACAGTGGGTGTAGGTGGTGTATGATTAGCGTGTGTCATGGGTTTACTCCTGAGCGTGAGGTGAGTGGTGTGAGACCTACTTCACTTCACAGGATGAACCTATGCCACGCTTGGGGTTATACCGATGCTGGATAAAAAAGATGAGCTTGATGCTTTTTACCGCGCGAGCGGTTTCGTCCATTGGCACAAAGCGACTACTATCACGCTCCTCTTCAGCGAGCATTTATGGCCCGTTATTGAGAGAGCGATGACGAAGTGGAGAGGATAGATAAACGAAAATGTCGATACGAGCTTGAATCGAGTAATATGCTCTGGTCGCAATGGCAAGTTGTACTTAACTTTTGGAGATGGCGATTTTATGTTACAGCTTAATGACAAGCACTCATCGGATATTTTTCGTGAAGGGTTCACACCATCTTCGGGATTTACCACTGACTCAACGACATGTTTTTTTACAGATGAAAAGTATTACGAGTCTGATTTTCAAGCTGTGATGGCCAGCAAAAAGGATTTAAGGATATGGAGTAATTCCACTTGGCCAGAAGACGATTTCTCTAGTGAGAGCAACAAAGAAGACCTGCTGTATCATGTTGAAGATAACAAAACCCATGCAGCCTATTGGCTATATGTTATATAGCCCGGTTAAGAACTACTGTTATGGAAGTCTTTATGTTCAACCAATACATGATATTTTCAAAGATTATTCTCTACAAAAAGGCAGCGATCAATTCTCGAAAGAAATGACAGGGAGAGTTGATTATTGGTTAAGGACCGACTGCCCCGAGAAACACGCTGAGATTAGTTCTGAAATTCTCACCTGGTTCGAAAAGTCATGGAAAGGGAAATACGTTTTTACTGCAAGAGCTGAAATGAAAAGCAGAATCAGGAATTATGTCGCACTCGGGCTAAGAGAAATCGCAGTATTGAAAAGTAATACTGGAGAATCAGTTCTGTTTATATATCAATAAATAGTTCGGGCCTAACTACCAGATCTAATTTACTATTCCGCGAACAGTGGTCTATGAGACATCGTAATGGAAACATTAAGCACGCGGTAATTTGACTTAGTAAGTGATTCTCGATTTCACACTCCATCGACCTATTAGTTTTAATAATCAGTGCACTTTTAATAACACAAATACAATTATCGAGTTAGTGCCCATCCATAAACTTGTCGTTGCGAGCGAAGCGCGGCAATCTAATTTCCCTAACATATTGATATGTTATGCATTAATGCTAACGCCCTAGATTGCCGCGTCGCTGCGCTTCTTGCAATGACACTATTTTTGGATAGGCACTAGATAATCAGGGCGACAAGGCCTTGAAACGCCAAGGGCGCAAAAAGAACGCCCAAGAGGTTAAGGAAAGTCTGGGCGAGCAGAAGACGAATTCACACCGCTGTTCTTAAGCTGCCCTCGACTCGATATTCAGCTAATGCCACACCTCCACGCTGGCCCCTTGTCCACGTGACTGTCTAAGTTGTGCCAAAACTTGTTATAAATCAAAGTTCCATCCGTAATCTCACCGTGTCCGTAGAGCCGGAGTCCGGTGCTGTTTATACTCCCTATACCAAGCCACTGCACTTCGTTTTGAATCTCGATTTCAAGCCCAGCGTGCGCTTTATCTGTATGAGGATTTGCAAATGAATACCAACGAGCACCCTTCTTCCATTTTAATCGTCGTCGACCCGGCTCAAGAAACGCCGTTGGCATTGCACCGTGCCATTAATTCAGCAAAGCTCGCACCGCCCCTTGTTGAAACGGTGAAGCTCAATATCCTTTTGGCGGTCGATTTCGACAATACCGATACTTCCGCGAGTAATTCGGCGATCCATCGTAACGAGCGCTGGTATGAAGAACAAATCATGACCCCGCTGCAAAATTCAGGGGTTGAATATTCAGTAGAAATGAGTTGGTCTAGCGACTGGTATGGATCGATAATAGGGGCATCCAAAAGACATAAGCCCGATCTCATCATGTTACCCTTGGTAAGCCGGTTAAAACCGCGTGAGCGTATTTTTAACGAATCGATTTGGCGTTTGTTACGAACGGCTGAATCCCCCGTGCTCGTTGTTCAACCTGGCTCGCCCGAAGAACGAAAAGTTATTTTAGCGGCCGTCAATATCCAATCGCATAAACCTGACTATCAGCGTTTGAATGATTTGATTGTGGCTCGCGGTCGTCGTACAGCGCTTAACAATCATGGCGAGTTACACATTGTGAATGCCTACAAAGACTCCCTGAATTACCCTGATCGTGCACTGTTAGCTACGAAGACCGAAGTAGAGCCTTCGCGAATTTATGTGACAGCAGGGGATCCGGATGACGTGATCGCAGAGACTGCGAACGAACTTAATGCGGACCTAATTGTATTAGGTGTTCGTAGTCGTACCAGTCGCTGGCGCGGCAATACGTCGGAAAAAATCATAACGAAAGTAAATTGTGATGTTTTGATGATCAATTAGTTCGCAGAAGTCAGCAAGCCGTTTCAGCTTGCGGAGCGGCCTACCGTCGCTCGCCTGCGAAAGGGTCGTACCGACTAATTTTCTGTGATCGCTTTTAGTAGAGCAGCCATCTTAATTCCCGCCTATGTTATTAAGTTAGGAAATATCGACATTTAACTCAGATTTTCGCTCATTCTACTAAGTCTACTGAAAATGGGATATGTCGATATTAGTGACGTATAGGCGCGATCCTGAATGGTCTTTTTGAGATCAGGCGGCGCCACCCGATTAGCATCATATGCGAAACAAGGGCTGATGAAATGATCCAAAACCAGTAGGCAGTAACACGCTCCAACCCGTCGATTAAGTTCGGGATCCTGGCAACCGATCTTCTATATTCGTAGGTTTTTCAGCAAGAGGATCTAGAACATATTTTTAATATCCGATGAAAACGTTGGATACGCAAACATATCATCCTTCAGCTTACTGGCCGAAATTCCGTGGCGCATGGCCATGGAAAATACATGAATCAAGTCTTCACCTCGATGACCCACCATGTGAGCGCCAATGATCTTATCTTCATTCTTATCAATGATCACCTTTGCCCAAGCAACCGTTTCCGCATAACTTTTACTGGAAAACCAATCCCGCATATCATTAACTGTTACTTCTATGTCAATGCCTTGATCGCGTGCCTGCAACTCCGTTAAGCCAACAGTACTGAGTGCGGGAACTGTATAAACACAACTCGGCAGCACACTATAATCTGGTTTAATTTTAGGACCGTGGACAATATTCTGCCCGACGATTCGCCCTTCATAGGTGGCAATCGGCGAAAGCTGTGGTGACGTTATCAATGAATCTCCACAGGCCCATACACTCGGGTTTGAGGTGGAACGCAAATATTCATCAGTTTCAATGGCGATCCGGTCGTGTTTAATTTTTCCCTTACCTAGATCTAACATATCCACGTTGGCGATACGCCCTGCCCCGTTGATAACTCTGTCTGCGATTACGTCATATTCCTGACCATCTAGCTCGTATTTAACGGCGAGTCGATTGTCAGATTTAGATACAGACTTTACTTGAACGCCAGTTTTTACAGTCACACCAATACGTTCGCTTTCGACCTGAACCGCGGTTACAGCGTCAGCCTCGATTCGTGGCAGCAGACTGGGCATCACCTCCAGGATCGTAACTTTAGTACCGGCACGCGCATAAACATGACTAAATTCCATCGCAATCACACCTCCGCCGATAAAGACAACGCCATCTGGTTGGGTTTCCTCAGACAGCACTTCGTCAGACGTAATCATGAGTTCCGCACCGGGAATAGGTAAGGGACGCGTTTTAGATCCCGTGGCAATAACAATATTGTCCCCCTCCAAAATCGTTCCATCAACCTCTATAGAATTGGGCCCAACAAATTTGGCCGAACCTCGATAGACATCACCACGTTTTTTGGCAACACCTGCCATCGCCTCGGGGATAAAACTAATCATATCTTTCGCACGTCGGATCAGTTGGGTCCAGTCTAGTGTTGCCGCACCGACTTCAATGTAATGTTCGTCCGCGCGGTCAATTGCGTGCAATGAATGAGCGGCAGCAACCAATACCTTTTTTGGAGTACAGCCACGATTAGGGCAGGTGCCACCAAAATCCCTCTCTTCGATAATCGCAATGTTTTTGCCCGCTTCGGCTGCAATGGCTGATACACCTAAACCCGCGTTGCCGCCTCCAATGATGATGATGTCGTATCGGTTTGACATAGAGTGTTACTCCCTGTTTATGTTGGGTTACGCTATAGAAGATAAGTTTCTTTATGCACTTTACATCAAAGAATTCTGGCTACAGACTTCGGAAATTATGACTGCAGAGTGTCTAATTTTTTGGAATATCATCGATAGAGTCTTCCTCGGTCTCCTTGCGTGAGGGTGCCTATACGATCGGTGCCTGATATAAGCTGAATCTAGAAAAAACTGTGTTAGTAACTCGATACCCAATCTGACTTAATTTGATACAAAGTCCAATTCCAATCGTACAGACATCTCTCAATTATCCAAAAGGCTCTTATTGCTTATTCCCGCGTAACGCTCTGCGAGAGTCATAAACATACTCCGACACTGGCGAGAATAGGACTTCGGCCAAGCCCCAAATCCTGATCGATCTAGAAAGTCTAATTTAAGTACTAGATAGTTATTATTTCAAGCCTGCAGTTTAGGAAAAATTAGTATTCTTTACCTTAGTACAAGAGGCGGGCTACTGGTAGTCAGCAAGCTAGCAACGGTAAAGAACATTAGTTTTCGATAAGTTTGCAGCTCTTCCCATAAATATACTGGGTACAGGTCTATGTGAGTGACCATTACACGTTGGATGAAATAACCAACTACATGTATGACCAACAACATGAGCGCTAATACTCGGCCGTGACCTTGACGTCAGTTGCAGAGAAGCCGCTAAACGCGACCGCGCAAGTTCCATCGAGGCCGAGGAGCACCGAACCCGACGATCACCTGTCACTGTCATCGAAAAATATATCTCCACGGCCACCGCCTCTTTTCGAAACGCGATATAAGGCCGCTCAAACCTCTACTCATAATGACCTAGCAATAGACAAGCCCCCAATGTCGTTTCAATTTTCCAGCAGAAAGACCAATGAATTTCAAAAAAAATTGAAGCCCAGGAATTGAAGTGCAGGACAAACAAGGAGCGCTCATACGAGCCCAATTGTTTACCGGTACAGGTGCGCTTTCGCGTTGAAATCTCACTAATTTCCTTGTCTTTTTGATAAACAATGCTGGAAGAAAAAACTTTGAGCTTGAATAAATGTTATGGATTAGCTGTAACAATTTCACTATCGATTCGTCTAGATAAACTCCATAACTGGTAATGGCCAAACAAAACACAACGGAAAATTCAACAAACAATTCGACATTAGCTGACGAGCCGAATGACGATTTTTCATTCTTATTAAAGGAAAGCGACAATGAAAGCATCTGATTTATTTATAAAAGCCTTAGAAGCAGAAGGTGTTGAATATATATTTGGCATACCCGGTGAAGAAAACTTAGATATTCTGAACTCAATGAAAGACTCTTCCATTAAGCTAATTCTTACTCGCCATGAGCAAGGCGCGGGTTTTATGGCGTCTACCTATGGCCGATTGACAGGAAAGGCCGGGGTCTGCATGTCGACCTTAGGGCCCGGCGCGACTAATTTCGTTACATGTGCTGCGTACGCTCAACTAGGCGCTATGCCAATGATTATGTTGACGGGGCAAAAACCGATAAAAAGCAGTAAGCAGGGACAGTTTCAAATCGTTGATGTTGTTGGCATGATGAAACCCCTAACAAAATTTACTCATCAAATAATGGGAGCAGACAATATCCCTTCCAAAATACGCGAAGCTTTTCGACTTGCTCAGGACGAGAGACCGGGTGCAGCACATCTAGAGCTACCTGAAGATATTGCGGCTGAGGATACCCACGCCCCCCTCATTGTGGCAAGCAATTGGAGACGGCCAATAGCGGAAGACAACGCCATTGATGCCGCTGTAAAAATGATAGAGGAAGCAAAACACCCTTTGTTGATGTTAGGCGCAGGTGCGAATCGAAAAATGACCAGCAAAATGCTTCAACAATTTGTTGATAAAACAGGGATTCCATTTTTTAGTACACAAATGGGCAAAGGAGTTTTAGACGAACGAAGCCCGTTATATCTTGGCACCAGTTCTTTATCGTCAAGTGACTTTCTTCATCGCGCAATAGATTCGGCCGACCTTATTATTAACATAGGTCACGACGTTGTGGAAAAACCTCCATTTTTTATGACGGAAGACGGCTGTAAAGTTATTCATATTAACTATCTGACGGCTTCCATTGATTCTGTTTATCATCCTCAACAGGGAGTGATCGGTGATATTAGTAATAGTGTTTGGCAAATTTCAGAGAAAATTGAACCGCAAAGCACATGGGATTTTAGCTACTTTCAGAAAGTAAAGGCGCGAATAGATGAGCATTTAAACGACGGGATAGATGATCCCCGATTCCCACTCTATCCTCAGCGCTTGGTGGCCGACGTCCGCACTGCAATGCCGTCGGATGGTATTATCTGTTTAGACAACGGCGTATACAAAATATGGTTCTCCAGAAACTATAGAGCGCATGAACCTAATACAGTTTTACTGGACAACGCATTGGCTACCATGGGCGCGGGTTTACCTTCAGCGATAGCAGCAAGCCTTATTCACCCCGATCGCAAAGTCATGGCCATCTGTGGTGATGGCGGGTTTATGATGAACTCTCAAGAGCTAGAAACTGCTGTACGCTTAAGTCTCAATCTCGTGGTATTAATCCTTAGAGATGACGCCTATGGGATGATTAAGTGGAAACAAGCCAATATGAATTTCGATAATTTTGGCTTGGATTACGGCAACCCTGACTTTGTTAAATACGCCGAGTCGTATGGTGCTAAGGGGCATCGTGTTGAATCTAGCAGCGGCCTAAAAGCCGTACTTGATGAATGTCTCTCAACGCCCGGCGTACACCTTATCGACGCACCCGTTGACTACTCTGAAAACGATCAGATTCTCAACATCGACATAAAGCGTATGAGCCAGGAATTTTAACGGCGACTACTCTTTGTCCCAACCCTATCAAATAGCACGCAAGGTTAAACAATGAATATAAAATATGATCCAATAATCCCCGGTGTTGTTCCAAGAGAACAATCCACTATTGTGGTTTCGCCGTTTGATAATAGGCCTGTCGGGGCCGTCACAACATCCGATATTACCCACGTCGATAAGGCACTTGATAATGCGCATCAGCTTTTTAACGATCGCTCGAAATGGTTATCCGTACGCGAGAGAATCGTCATATTAAAGCGTTTGATTTTAATAATGACAGAGAATTTTGAAAGTCTCTCTTTAAACGCAGCAACGGAGGGCGGTAAACCGTTGAGAGATTCTCGAATCGAAGTAGAGCGAGCGATAGAAAGCGTTGGCCTTTGCATAGACGGCCTAAAAGAGAGCGGTGGTACAGAAATACCGATGGGGATAAACGAGGCATCTTCTGGAAAAATTGCCTTCACAACATTGTCCCCTATCGGCGTAGTAGTTGCAGTAAGTGCCTTTAATCACCCGTTAAATCTCATCGTTCATCAGGTTGCACCAGCCATTGCCGTAGGATGTCCCGTAATAGTAAAACCAGCTGGCGCAACTCCTCTTTCATGCTTTTCATTTGTCGCTATGGTGCACCAGGCAGGGTTACCAGAGGGATGGTGCCAATGTTTGCTTACAGAGAATACTGACACCGCAGAAAAACTGGTTACAGATCCTCGAGTCGATTTCTTTACATTTATCGGAAGCGCAAAAATTGGATGGATGCTGAAATCAAAACTTTCAGCAGGTACACGATGTGCGTTGGAACATGGCGGTGCAGCACCCGTCATCCTGGACAAAGATGTCGACTTTAGCGATACGATTCCCAAACTCGTTCGAGGCGGTTTTTACCATGCCGGCCAAGTTTGCGTATCGGTCCAACGTGTTTACGCTCACCAATCTAACGCAATCGATCTGGCGCATGATATAGCAACCGCTGCTGACAAACTCGTGGTCGGCGATCCTTGCAGCGAAGCCACTGACGTTGGTCCATTAATCACAAGCAGAGAGGTCGATAGAGTCGATCAATGGGTAAAATCAGCGGTAGAACAAGGCGCGAAGCTTTTGTGTGGTGGAAATAAAATATCGACCTCTCTCTATGCGCCAACGGTTCTTTTGGATCCACCCGATGACTGTGAAGTGAGTCAAATGGAAGTATTTGGTCCAGTGGTGTGCGTATACTCTTATAGCGACGTTGACGATGCTATCGAAAAAGCGAACGCATTACCCTTCTCTTTCCAAGCCAGCGTATTCAGCGACAAAATCGATTTTTCTATGAAGGCATACCGAAAACTCAATGCATCAGCAGTCATGGTAAACGAGCATACAGCGTTCAGAGTCGACTGGATGCCCTTTGCTGGCCTTAGAGAGTCTGGCTATGGCATAGGTGGTGTGCCACATACCATGAAAGATATGCAAATTGAGAAAATGCTCGTACTCAGCTCCAATGAAATTGCATAGCTATATTCATCTCGCTTCGCCTCAGCGATTTAGAGGTTTTTTGTAAGCAACTGAAAGTTTAGTAGAGGTCGCAGTGGAAATAAGTATTACTACACCCGCATTGCTCTTTCCAGCACTGTCATTACTACTGTTAGCCTATTCCAACAGATTTATGGGATTAGCTCAAATAGCTCGCAACATGACTCAAAGTTTACTGGATCATGCAGACGAGCGATTGGCACTCCAGATAGAAAGCTTGCGAACTAGGATTATCATTATTAAATATACCCAAGCGTCGGGGATCATGAGCATGCTGATTTGCGTCATCGCCATGTGGTGCCTTTTTTCTGACTTTGAATTTCTCGGCCGCATTAGCTTTGGAGCAAGCCTTTTTTTCATGGCAGTTTCTCTCCTATTGTCTTTTTGGGAAATCATGTTAAGTGGGTCGGCCCTAAGAATTGAACTTGATCGACTCAACGAAAAGTGTTCGGCGAATTAAAGTACCCGAAAACTCTTCGATTTAGTCAGCACTTTTTTTCTTCTAAATCGTACCGACAAATTCTCGTGTGCAGACATTTGAAAATGTGTTGGTTCTTTCAGGGTATCGTGAGATTAAATGTATAAAAACTAAGCAGCAACGAGTCGTTTAGTGCTAATCTGTATCTAGCACTTTGAACACCCTTCTTAATAAAGAAAGGCTCTATTTATGCTTGTTAACCAACACGACTCTCGTCTGTTTACTCTTTTCTTTACGCTTTTCTTGACTCTGCTCCTCGGTTTTACGCTGGCGGGCTGCAGTGAGAACACGGATACCACGGCGAAAACTGATGGGAACATGACTGCAGTAGCTGAGCCGAAGCGCTTTATCGAGATTGGCGACATAGACAGTATCAAAGAGCAAGGTGAGCTTAGGGTTCTTATACATTCGAATCAGGATGTCGCTTTACCCAGAAACGGCCGTCCTCAAGAAATTGATCAGGATATGTTGGCACGCTTTGCCAACACGCACAGCTTAACCATGACCATCGTGGCGGTTGAGAAATTTGAGGACCTGATACCCCATCTTCTTGAAGGCAAAGGGGATGTCATAGTCTCCAATCTAACCGTGACTGACAAGCGCAGGGAGAAAGTGGGGTTTACTGTTCCCCTGGATCTGGTCACAGAACATATACTCAGCAGTCACAAGCAACCATTAACGGCACGGAGCCAGCTGCAAGAGCGTATTCTAGCGGTACAAAAAGATAAGTCGTTCTGGCAGACCGCCCAAAGACTGAAAACCGAATTCCCAGGATTAACAATAAAAACACTACCCGGCGAGATGAGCAACGATGAAATCTTTGATTATATCAGCGAGAACGAAGAGTATCTGACTATAGCGGATAGCAATATCATTGATACCTTTAGCACTTATCGACAAGATCTCAGCGTCTCTGGCCCGCTGGCGACCAAGCAGCCAACAGCATGGGCTATTCGTCCTGACAATCCCAATCTATTAACTCAGCTCAATCAATTTATTCGGATTGAAAAACTCACTCGACCTAGAAAAGAAAGTCGCACAGACGACTGGCAAGAGATTAAAAAAAGCAAACATCTGCGAGTCGCCTTAAGGAACAATAGCGCTACCTATTTTTTATGGAGGGGGAAGCTATTAGGTTTTGACTATGAGTTAATTAGGGCTTTTGCAGAAAAAAATGAATTGCTGCTCGATATTGTCGTACCTCCCGACCATGAACAATTGATTGATTATGTGCGCAACGGTGAAGCCGATGTGGCAGCTGGTTTTTTATCGATAACTGACGATCGTACGCAGGACAATATTGTATTTTCCAACCCTTATCATTATGCCTCCGAACTGGTTATTAGCCGACCAGAAGATGACAGTATTAAAACCCTGGAAGACCTTGCGGGTCGCAACATTCATGTTCGGGAGTCTAGTAGCTATTGGAACACGATCAAAAAATTACAGGAACAAGTCGCCGTCAATATCATTGCCACGCCAGAGAACGAAGAGACTGAAGAGGCGATTGCCAAGGTTGCCTCCGGCGAATACGACCTTACCGTTGCAGACAATCATATCCTCGATATTGAGCTCACCTGGCGAAAAGATGTCGACAGCGCCATAGTTCTTGGTGATCCACTCCATCAAGGTTGGGCAGTACGCGGCAACAACCCTGAATTATTAGCAGAGCTCAATCAGTTTATCGATCGGGAGTATCGTAGCCTATTCTATAACATGACTTATAAAAAATACTTTAAGGCATCCAAAGGTGTTGCCAAGTTAAAACAAGGTCAACTGGAATTCACGGACGAGGGGAAGCTGTCACCCTTCGACGATACAGTAAAGATATTTGCAGAAAAATACAATTTTGACTGGCGTTTATTAGTCGCCCAAATGTATCAGGAGAGTCATTTCGACCCTAAAGCAAGATCATGGGCGGGAGCTTTAGGCCTGTTTCAGGTGATGCCGAAAACGGCGAGGGAGCTGGGTTATAAAGATTTACAAGCACCAAAGATTGGCATCGAAGCAGGAGTTAAATATCTTGATTGGAGCAGACAAAGATTCCCGGAAACACTGACTGTTACCGATCGCCTATGGTTTACACTGGCCGCCTATAATGCTGGAGCGGGCCATGTTCACGATGCACGGCGCCTGGCAAAAAAACAGGGGCTTAACCCGAATCTTTGGTTCGACAACGTTGAAAAAGCCATGTTGCTATTATCTAAGCGAGAATATGCCTCAAAAGCCAGACACGGTTATGTCCGCGGGCAAGAGCCGGTAAATTACGTACGTGCCATTAGAAATCGTTTCAATGCCTATGTGCAGCTAACAAGTCGTTACACTGAATCCGTCACCGCTGCCACCGCTGCCACCGCCCTTCCCTAATTAAACCTTATCGCTAGGTAAGCCCCTAAGTTCGGGTAATGACTAAAATGAATTCAGGTGAGCAGCGAGCGATACCTTATACATGGGACAGTCACTCCCAATATGCGCCTAAGCTGAATATCTAATCACGCTTCGGATCCTCTCTACGTTGACTGTTGCCGAATAGTCTCTGCGATAAAGCTCTCGCGCATGACGGGCAACTGATTCAATTAGTCCTTCGGAGCTCAGATATTTCATGATGGCACCGGCAAGCGCTTTAGGATGCCCAGGTTCTACCAGCAAACCAAAGCGCTCGTTGTCGATAGCATCAGGAATACCTCCAACTCTCGTACTTAATACGGCCAAACCAGCAGAAAAGGCTTCTAAAATTGCAATTGGCAGTCCTTCATTATGCGATGGCAACAATAAAATGTCAGACGTTTCCAGCAATTGATGTTTCTGCTCACCCGTGACCCAACCAATCACGTTAAAGTATTCGTTGAGCTCCCTGCTCGCTACTAATGCTCTAAGCTTTTCCACTTCGCCGTTTCCGGCAACATTGACACGAAAATTACCGACACTCTGTGATCTCAGTAAATCAACGGCGTCAACCAGGTCATAAATACCTTTACGTTGGCCGATGTGGCCTAGAAAAAGCATCTCTGTAACGGGTTTCTTCGAGAAATCTTTCTCTTCGAAGATAGACTCAAACACCGGCGATGGGAAGTTATTGATGACGCGAACATTCGGGTTTTTCGATATTGATCTAACGTACGATTTCCAATAATCGGAAAGCACAAAAACATAATCAGAGTGGTTGAGAACGTAGCGAACCATAAACCTATATGGAGCGCCCGCGTTATTAACTGTCATCGCAAATTCTGAACCGTGAAGGTGAAAGATGACTTCGCATTTTAGCAGTCGGCAAACAAACACGAAGACCGATTTACGGTAGATGCTACCCTTCATAGATCCATGAAGATGACACAATGACACTTTGCCTCGAATGATCAGTCCCGTGAGCGTCAACAATGAAGCCGCTGCTAGAAAAAGTCGTCTCGCCAGATTAACCTCATCATGAGATGCGATAAAATAGTGTCGATAACCGTCATACACACCCGCTTGTATGTGATTTTCAATAACCGCCCGAATACCACCTCGTTCGCGTGTACCTACTATGGCTACACCGACTGGCTCATCTTTCTTTTTCATACCCATACTCCTAATTGGTTAAACAATACTGGTCAGTTTTTTCCCACGGACATGTACTGGACGATTTTTGCAGTGAGTACTTTCCAGTAGCATAATGAACCAGCCAAAGACCGACAGGTGGTAAAGCGCTTGTGCGTTCGAGGATAATGCGCTCGTCATGATCAAAATAAACATCAACATACTTGCTCCTGGCCGCTCAAGACCCCGGATCATAAAATACATTGAAAATAGCAGCAGGAAAAATCCGGGAAGACCTGTCTCGCCGATGACATGAGGCCAATAAGTGTCATAAAAATATTGCTCCAATTTAACCCACCAGATATCCTTCATTTCATTGTATTCATAGACTTTCGCCACGTCTGCCGCAGCATGGCTACCGATCGTTCCCCATCCAGCGCCCCAATAGTTACTCTCTACTAGCGAGAATAGCCCCTCTACCAAAAAAACAATTCTCGGTGAGTTAAATCTATCGAGAAGCCACCAGAAGTGCGCTTTGTCTGATATGACATAAAGAATACCGACCCCGAAGAGAAGCAATACTACCAATGCTAGATATCGCCGATAATCAACATCGATATATCGGCAAAACCAAAATATCATCAAAACCATCAGCAGAATAAATAGCTCAAACCGCTGAATGGCGATCACAACAAAAATCACACTGATAAATACCATTGGGAAAAATAGTTTTATATTTTCTCTTTTGTGTTCACATATCAAAAATACGGTTGTGACGGTAAAAAATAAGGCGATTTGCCCAGGATGCCAGAACCATCCGACTAATCTAGGCAATAACATGCCCGCTACGTGTCCTTTTTCAAAGTGACCGCCGTTTTGAAAAACTGCGTCGTATAATCCCGGCACCGAAAGTTGGAATAATATAAGCAATATCGTTAGTGCAATTACAGGCTTAATAATATTGATAGTGAGTTTTACCCATCGATCATCACAACGTACCAATGAAAATAGCATCATCATAGGGAAAAACTTAAGCTCATGATAAAGCTGAACTAGAATGATCTTTATACCCTTCTGCTGAGCCAACGAAATCAGAACTCCATACAGTAGATATAGAGTATAAAAACCCAGTGCCAGCCACCAATGAATGTTAAGCTTCGACTTCATGAATGCTGTTAACAGCATCACGGCTATGATCGGGTAGAGTTTTTCAAACGCATCAAAAACACCGTAGACTGTGCCGTCGATCTTTTTTAGAAAAACAAAAAGCAACTCCAAAAAAAACATGCCAAAGAGTACGTGAGGAACCAGTGTAACTTTCTTTTTCTCAATCATGACTTATAAAGCGTGGTCAACAATGCACTGTCGGGGGCGTTCGGATTTATCTTGTAAACTTCATCTGCGATACACGATTCGAAGTAGAGACAATCATCTTCATTGAGCGCAAGCTTGGCTGCCGTATTACGCTCTAGTAAGTAGCGTTTGAGTGACGTTACGTATTTTTCAGGAAAGGTTTTTACAAACAGACTCTTTAACTTCGATTTCCTCATCAACACTTTCTGAAATATTTTCGAACGCGGGACTCCCGATCGATTGGCGTAATCACTTTTCCAAGGAATTGGCTTTAAACCAATGAAACGAACTATATCATCCATAGTTTGGTGATTATTCTCAGCATAATCTCGATAGGATAAGACCTTTAGACGATCGCCCAACAATAGACGAGCCTGCTGCACCGCTTCTACATAACGGCTTGAATTAATGTTATGCCATATCGGCATGTGGCCCGCGCGGGCACCGCTTAGTTCATGCTCAATTGCTTCTCGGAAACTACGGGTTTCCCGTGCATCTCGAACAAGGTGTGAGTAAGCAGAGAAAGCTCTCTCTACGGGTTTCCGAAGCATGATAATGTACTTGGCCTCAGGAAAATGAGAATTGATCTCTTCTAATATCCGTGGGTCCTCGATCGACATGGCAGAACCATCGACGCTGAGTTTGCCTGGTTCGTAAAGCGCTTTATATTGCCCTGGATCAGTCACAAACATCTGCTGCACAGTGTCATTATCTGCCGGCCCGTCGAAAGCACTACCCATGATCTTGGAGAAATGAAAATGAGGCTCTTTACGCTTGGTATTAGAAACTGCATCGTGTTTCAGCAACTGGTTGTACATGCTGGTCGTAGCGCATTTTGTAAATCCGAGAATAAATACGTCTGCCATGAACTGTCTCCCTGGTTATCTATCTGAACGACTAACTACTTGGGAACTGATCGATTTTCAAGAATGAAAAATCTGATACCCAATACAGGTCTAGCAGATAGCGTGCCAAGGAAGAAGAAGAGGGTTTTTGCCCTGTCAGCGCATTGTTGCAGGGCTGGCAATAACTCTGCAGTTACTCGTATACCGGCGCGGTCATAGGCGATTTGAAAGTATATTCTGCATATTGCAATGCACATTAAGAATATCTCGAAGCTACTTTTTTGGTGAAATATCGCAAAATGCAATTTGCATATTGCAATGCACATTAAAAAAAATCAAAGCTACTCGTTTTTTTTGTTGGGTGATGCCGTCCGCTCGAACGCACTGACAAAATAATTATCAAAGCCCTCCTTTCCCGTATAACGCGCACTTCTTCTGACTTTCCTCAGTATTGGCCCTCGGTCAATTGTTCTCGGACTATCAGCATGGCCCACTTATTGCTGAATCAGAGACATATACATACATATTTGATTAAAAATCTAAATCAAAACCGGGAACGAGATAACGTATGAAAGTGGGACAACGTGCCAGTAGCGAGACATTTGCTGACTATACATTGAGTCGCGTGCCTCGAGTCATTCGAGAGTCACTGACTGATGAACAATATGATGCAATACGAGCATCGTTAGTTGCCCGAAATTCCGATTCTCGTCATAGCATTGATATCAGGTTGAGCACGCCTTTCTTTTTCCGCAGCTATTACTTTGTTTTTTTTGCAGGACGGGATAGAAGGACTTCAACACATATACTGGAGAATGAGCGCTGGGCTGTTATACCGTTGCCGCTAAGAATGGGATTCCATTACTTTGTTTCCTTTAGCCTCTCGTTAGTATTACTCGGATTCGCTTTTTTTGCCGCGTACAAATTAAAGCTACTGTTGGGTATCGACTTGATCCCCAACTTCCATTTACCCGATTTGTTGCCGTTCGAGATATCGCATGTGAGTAGCATTAACCAAGTAGAAAACGGAGCACGGTATGTTAATTAGTAACGATTTTCTATTGCTTCCTAAAAAAACAGTTCTAGTACTGTTTTTTTTGTCACTGACAGGGTGCGGATCATTCGAAAATCTTATCAAAGTGCCAGTAGAACCAGGACTAACCGATGTAAAAGCTTACAACACTAAGCTGCATACAGAGTCTCTTTCTTACTTTGAACCAATCCGTCTAGAGAGTCGCGTGGCAGAGCTCCGTCTTGAACCGCGAGCTGACTATCTGTTTATTGTCATCGATCAAGGTTTGGCGCTTTCTGGGGATTTAGACGGTCTCGATATGCGTGCTTATGCGCGAGAGATAGTCCGGCGCTTTGCCCATACATTACCCGGGAAAAAGTATAGTGGCGCCATCCTGACAAATACACAAAAAAGAAGCTCATCGGCAGTGAAGCTTAGCCTAACGGATTTTACCGCCCATGATATAGAACAAGCGCTTGGTAAAGCGGCGTCTCAGAGAAATACGACCGAGACTCCGTTAGAGCAAGTTGTTACTCATCTCTCTCACCTAATCAACCAAGTCAGTGGAAGCTCTTCCGTCATTTTGGTGACTTCCTGGTCTGAAATTAGTAAATCTTTGGAACGAGCCGTTATGCAAATGCGCCAAAGTAATAGCTTTGTAGAGAGCACTGCGGTCATTAACTCTCCTCCAACATTGACAACTTCGCAGGAACAGCAATCAGGTGTGTGTTTATATACAATAGGAGTGGGAAATAGGCTTTCGAGGACTCGACTTGACTCTGTCGATAGTTGCGGGTATTCGGTGGCAGCAGACAAGATTGTGCAGCCGAGAGACATGGCTCACTTTGTACAGAACATTCTGTACAAAGGTCCGGCCGATAGTGATAGCGACGGAATATATGACTACCGTGATCATTGCCTAAATACACCCTCAGGAAGAATAGTCGATTTTTCCGGTTGCCCTCGATTTGCCATCAACAACTCGGGAGCGTCTCATGAATAACTATGGAAAAGTATTTGGTTGCGTCTTACTTTGCCTTGTCACAGGACAGATCATAGCGGCCGATAAACGCCTAGGTGTTCCGACACTGGAAGATAAACAACGGCGACAAGCCATCGCGGCAGCCGATCAAGGAGAAGATTCAATGCCGTCAGATAAGATGGCGGCTCTCAAAGTATCAACCGAAGTTATTGATCACCGACCCTCACAGATCGAAAAAAACATATCCAGCTCTCTCGGTCCTATCAGCTTGGAAGAGGAAATCCAACAACAAACTGTACAGAGTAGTCTGGAGTTATTTGGTTATGAAATGTTCTCTGGAGGAGCGACAACATTCCCCGTTATTAACGGAGCACCGGTGCCCCACGATTACGTTATTGGCCCCGGTGACGTTTTTACTGTGCAGGCTTTCAGTGCAGCCGACGTTCAATACACACTTACCGTAACGCGTGAAGGCATGATTCTAGTCCCTGAAGCGGGGGCAATTTCAGTAAGCGGATTGACTTTCAAGGAAGCAAAACTCCTTATATCCGAATCCATAGAAAAGCAGAGAATTGGAATTAAAACGGTGGTAACCCTCTCGGAACTACGCTCCATTCAGGTGATGCTAGTTGGCGAAGTGGCTCATCCTGGCTCATATACAGTGAGTGGGTTTTCGACCCTAGTAAACACGTTAGCCTCCAGTGGAGGAATTAAACGCACGGGGTCGCTACGCAAAATCAAGGTTAACCGCGGCGGTCAAACCGTAGCGACGATGGATCTCTACAAGTTACTACTGAGCGGAGATGACAGCGCCAATATATATTTGCGTCAAGGAGATCTAATTTTTGTACCACCGGTCGGCCCAACTGTAGGGATCGCTGGTGAGGTGTTACGGCCTGCAATTTACGAGCTGAAAACCGAAACGGCAGTCGGTCAGGTTTTGGCACTAGCCGGCGGACTACTTCCAACCGCCCACAAGGCCCAAGCTCAGATAGAACGAGTCTCCGACTCTGGTCTATACACTTTACTTCAGGCTGATTTAGGGGATACAGGTAACGCAATCAAGGTACAAAGCGGTGATCTTATACGGGTTTTACCGGTTCTCGATAAGATGGATGGTGTTGTACTGTTAGCAGGTCATGTATTAACGCCAGGCGGCTATCAATGGAAACAAGGAATGCGCATCGCAGACCTGTTTCCCTCTACCATGATCCTGCGCCAAGGTGCTGAGTTTGACGCTGCGATGATACAACGCGAGAACAGACGCGATAAACGCACCGAGGTCATCTATTTCAACCTCGGAGAAGCCCTTACCAACCGCGAAGCTAACGATAACATCTTTTTGCAACCTCGCGATCAGGTGATCATTTTCAATACACACTCTCCCCGTGCTGAGCAACTATCTCGTACTGTCCTGAAGTTGAAACGTGAGGCGACTGCCGACTCTCCAGGAAAAACGATTGAATTCAAGGGTTTCTTGCGCCATCCCGGCACCTATCCAATGCAGCCCGGAACACGCCTGCTGGACATGATCAATAATGTCGGAGGACTACAAGCGGGTCTCGATCTTGATTATGCGCTTCTAGCAAGAACAGATCTTGCGAGTGACCGTCTTTTTTTTGTACAGGTCAATCTACGAAAAGCACTGCGCGATAAAACCGGAGACCATAACCCATTATTGCAACCTAAGGATAAGGTTTATCTGTTCGACAAAGACATCGATCGAGCGACGCTGATCAAAGCGCCAGTCGAACGCCTCAAACGTGAAACCAACTACGGTGATATTGCGCCAATCGTACAGATATCCGGATTCGTCTTTCATCCTGGAGCTTATCCAATGGTCCCCGGCATGCGGGTTGAGGACTTGATAACCGCGGCCGGAGGCATGAAGGAAGAGGCGTTTGGAACATCGGCGACGTTAACGCGCCAAGTGCTTATAGATAACGAATTTAGTCGAACCGAAACACTTTCGATCAGTTTGACCAAGAACAATTCATTATTGGCGACAGCAAATTCGATATTACATCCCAATGACCAGCTTTTTCTACGTCCAAAGCCGGAATGGGCCTACAAACCCAAGCAAGTAACAATAGAAGGCGAAGTCATTTATCCCGGCCGATACAGAGTGGATAAACGAGAGACACTTTGCGCCTTGATTCAAAAAGTAGGAGGTTTTACAGAGGACGCCTACCTGTTCGGCACAGTATTTTTGCGCGATAGCATACGAAGGAAGGAACAAAACGCACTAGACCGTATGTCCGATCAACTGGATCGCTTGCTAGCCGACGTACACATTTCGCCAGGTGTTTCGAAGGATGAAAAGATGACACAAGACCCAAGTGCCAAAGATGTTTTCAGTGTTATCAAGCAACTGTCACCAGAAAAAGCATTGGGACGCATGGTCATTGACATGGAGAGCGCCGTTACAAACTGCGATGAACTCGCCGATATAGTACTGGAAGACGGCGATCGCATCATTGTTCCAGAATATCAGGATGAAGTCAGTGTGGTCGGTCAGGTCTATTTCTCTACCTCACATAAATTCCGCTCCGATCGTGCTGCTCTCGATTACATAGCCTTAAGTGGTGGTACTAAGGAACTGGCTCAAAATGAACATGCATACATCGTGCAAGCTAATGGCGAGGTCATGTCGATACGGTCGAGAGGCAGTAGTTGGGGCCGGTTGTTCAAGCCCTCTAACGTCAGAGTAACACCAGGAGCAACGATTTATGTACCATTAAGCGTTGACCGTATTAACGGCAGAGAATCCTATACGAACCTTGTAGACATATTCTACAAGAACACACTTGCCGTACTCGGTGTGGTTAATCTGGTTAATCGATATGGCAACTGAACAGAATAGTCAGAATGAAGGCGAAACCACAGAATTTGCAGAGTACGAACTTCTGCTTAAATACATGCATATGTTACTGCGTTATAAATACCGCATCGTTATCATGGCAATATTGGGGGCAGGTGTTGTCTTTGGCCTATCATGGCTAATTGATGACCGCTTTTCTGCCGAAGCAACGGTTGCAATAAACATAAGCGAGACTCCAGGAGGAGTAAGGCCAAATGACTACCGTGGCGCAAATACTATGGGGGTCATCGAATATGACTTCATAATCGATGCCACCCAAAGCAATGAGCGTGAGCGACACCTGGCCCGCATGGAATCGTTTGGATTTATCAGTTCGTTTATCCAAGATCAAAGCTTATTGCAATGGCTATATCCGACGGACTGGATTAAGGCAACAAAGAAGTGGAAAGAAGGTTTCACACCAGATATGCGCGAGGCTGTAAAAGCCTTTAAGTCTAAAGCCTTGTATATCGAAGTTGACAAGAAGACCGATCTTCTTGATATCAGGATAACCGCAGAATCGCCAACTCGCGCCGCATATCTTGCAAACGAGATCGTAAAAGCATTCAACGTCTATGTTCGCGAACTTGACTCCGAAGAGTTGAAAAACCGCCGAATTTACTTGGAACGTAGATTGAGCGAACTGCAAAATACAGAGGTACATCGTTCAATCTATCGCCTTCTTGAAACGCAACTGGCCGTTGAGTCGTTGATCTTTGCTCGAGATAACTATCCATTGGAAATGATTCAACCCGCGACAGACCCACTATTTGAATCCTATCCACCCCGAAAAAAATGGACCGCGTTAACTCTGGCTGGACTGGTCTTTCTTGGTTTCACAGTCGTGATAGCAATGGCCATCATCTCGGCACTTCGTCGCGATCTTAAAGCTTACGCAGACAAATACGACCCCAAACCAGTTATAACACCATCGAATCGGGAACGTGAAGAGTGGATCGACAAATGACTATTTCCGCATTTCTACCTGGAGTAAGCAATGTTTAGGTTTAACAGTTTTTTACACTTACTTGGATATGTATTATTGATAGCCCCGCCACGCGCCATCGACCTTACGGTTGCCGAGCGCACTCGACAAGGTGAATTATCAAAGCAACCCTTAAGTATCGTGATGCTGGTTGAACTTTTGATCCGTGTAGCTTTACTACTCATTCTGGCGGTAGCTCTTGAGTCGATCATGGGAGAAATTTATTATGAAACCTATCGCTTGGATATTGTCTTCAGCATAGTTGCTGGTTTCGGTGCCTGTCACAGCTTTATCTATTTTTTCTTTCTTGGCTATTTGCGTCACTCTTTAGGGACCCAGCGTAGCATGAGAATCTATCGCCTGTTACGTAATTTCTGCTATGCGTCTTTGCCGGGGATGATCGCCGTGTTACCCATATTGGTGTGGAAGTGGAAGTGGGAGCAAGAGAAATTTCCCTTCGAAGATGATCTCGTATTCAGCGTATACTGTAGCACAACGTTCCTGATGATAGCCGTCGGTGCTGTTGAAGCACTGATAATGAAACGCAAGCCACTGGGGCTTGATAAACATCTAAATGTCGAGCGGTGATGGAGGAATGCGAGTAACTCCTAACAGGCATTCTACCGTTACTCGAAAAATTGAACGACCATTAAAACAGCAGCTAATGTGTATTTTTCTTATGAATTCTTGGCGCATCAATAACAACGTTTTGATGATACAACATGGAGATTCACTCATGATTTCAACGACTCCACCCAACAAAAAAATGGAAAGCCCCGATAAATCGAAGAAATTTTCGCCAGGAGACTTTGAATCAGAATCAGTTAGTTTCACCGACTACATTTTTCGAATACTGTACAAGTTCGCCTACAAGGGACATTTGCTCATGAATTATTTTCTTCGTCCAAAAACTCAAGGGGCCTATGCAGCAGTCTGGCAAGAAGACCGAATACTTTTGATTCGTAATAGTTATAAATCGGTCTACACCATACCGTGTGGTGGAATTGGTCGAAGGGAGCGGCCTGTTGACGCTGCATCGAGAGAGCTAACTGAAGAAGTCAGCTTGGAGTTTCCGATCGAAGCTTTCAATCAAGTCTTTGAAACGGTCAATTACACTGAGTTCAAGCACGACCACATAGTTCTATTCGACGTTAAGGCAAAAGCGCCTCAAAGCCCACTGCCAGATGGCAGAGAAGTCGTATGGGCCGGATTTCGCAGTGTGGATGATGCGCTTGAAATGCCTTTGTTCCCTCCTGTACGCGAGTACTTATTGAAGAAACGGCTATTGAAAACATACGCACACCCCATACAACGGCTTAAAATTGATGTGCTTGAGCACTGAGCCAACCTTTCCCATTGTCTGTGATTGAAACTGACAAAACACGGCCCCACTTAAACACAATCAAATCGAGAACCTTCTTACCTTGCCGTAGCTCTTTATTTTAACCACCAGAGCCATACCGATAAGTTCCATTTTAAAAAATCGAGATTGCGAACGGCGATCGTTAGAATCAACTTCAAAATTTTCCAATTCGCAAAACCCGCTTCTTCAACATTCAATTCTGCGAAGCAAAATGCAAAAAAAGAATACCTACCCTGCTCAAACCACTGAAAAACAACATAAAACGGAGTTGGCAAACAAATTGCAATAACCAAGGTACATTCGATTAATGCGTTAGGGTGATTTTTCTAATCCACAAATCAACCACAACTTACTCGAACAGGCCACAGATGTTTTACTGTACTAACTGACGAGTATTGCACATAAAGCATCCACTCGGATGAATAATGTAGGAGAAAAACGAGTATGAAGAAATTACTTGCAGTCGCATCACAAGGAGGTCACGCCGTTCAATTAATGCGTTTAAAACCTATTCTTGATCGATATGAAACGACCTATGTGTCGACTCAACGCCGCACGGGGATGAATCAATTTGTCAAGATTATTGACGCCAACAGGAATGCTAAGATTCGTCTTATTTTTTTGTTTATTCACATCTTATGGATCGTCATTCGCGAGAGACCCGATGTTGTTATTTCCAGCGGCGCGGCACCAGGATTTTTTGCGATAATGTGTGGAAAACTGGTAGGGGCCAAGACCATCTGGGTCGACAGCATTGCTAACGCACAAGAACTTTCGCTATCCGGCCAAAGGGCTGGTAAATTTTCCGATCTCTGGTTGACACAGTGGCAAGAGCTAGCTAGAACAAACGGCCCTCAATATGGAGGGAGTGTTCTATGATATTTCTAACAGTAGGCACCCAACTACCTTTCGACCGTTTTGTTAAAATCGTTGACACATGGGCTTACAACCATCCTGATGAAAAGATCTTTGCTCAAATCGCCGAAGGAAGTTACATTCCGAAGTATATGGAATATGTAGATTATCTGACCGAAAAGGAATATGCGGAGGTATTCGATGAATCAGAAGTCATTTTAGCCCATGCCGCGATGGGTTCAGTGATTAGTTCACTGATGGCCTCTAAGCCAATCATTATATACCCTCGCAAAGCCTCACTCGGTGAGCATCGTAATGAACACCAGTTAGCAACTTGCAGTAAGTTAAGTCATCTTGATGGTTGTTACATTGCGTCAGAACCGAATCAGCTTTACACACATCTCGGTGACTTACGTTCGTTGTATGGGGGAACAATTTCGCCTTACGCGAATCCGGACTTACTCGAAACTATTGACAATTTTATTGTTAGAAATGCCTAGGAACTGTAAATACTCATGAGACGGACATTAAAGTTATCTCTGTTTTTAGATGATCATCATCTTCGTGAAATGGTAATCGGTAGCGCTATCGGTTTGAGCATTAAAGTGCTGTCTGCTGTTAGTATCGTTTTTATGAATATTGTGGTCGCAAGAACTCTTGGTGCAAGCGAAACCGGACTTTTTTTCCTTGGCTTCACTCTCGTTACTATTGCAGCGGCCGCAGCCCGACTCGGATTTGATCAGAGCATTATTCGTTTTGTTGCAGCTGCACGAGAAAACGATGACATTGATAAACTCCACGGAGTATATCGAAAATCCATTTGCTGGGTAGCCATCGCAAGTATCAGCCTCACCGTTCTTGCCTCATTTAACGTCACGTGGCTCGTCGAGAATTTCTTTCCACAACCGGGATTTGAACCTGTGGTGCGTTCGTTTCTGATCGCGATTCCGCTGATTGCATTGTATACAATGCTTGCTCAGGCAATGCAGGGTCTCAAGAAGATCGCGAAATCTTTGTTGGTCCTGAACGTGCTGATGCCAATGACACTACTCTTGCTAATGATGCTCGATCCAGTCTACACCGCTGAGGCAGCCGCCGAATACTTCATACTAGCGAGCTTCTTCGCTTTGTTCTCAGGCCTGTATTTTTGGCATCAATCTGCGCCGAAAACAGACAAAGTGAAACGTTTTTCATCTTCTCAACTGTGGAAAACCAGCACACCACTATGGGCAGTCGTTATATTATCACAAGTAATTCAATGGTCTTCACAATTGATGCTCGGAGCGTGGAGTACCGCAGAAAACGTTGCATTTTTCGCTACGGCCCAACGTACGGCTATGTTGGCCAGTTTTGTGCTCTTCGCCGTCAATGCTATCGCTGCACCTAAATTCGCGGCACTGCATGAAAAGGGGGATATTGATGGGTTGAAACGTATCGCGATCTGGTCTGTCCGACTAATGATGCTAGTGGCAGCGCCAATACTCATGGTCATGTTGCTTTTCCCAAGTTGGTTAATGAGTTTTTTTGGCGAGGAATTCCGAGCTGCTTCAACAGCGTTGATGATTCTGGCGATAGGTCAGTTCATCAATATCGCGACAGGTTCAGTTGGATATTTGCTGAGTATGACAGGCCATGAGAAAAAGGTACTTAGCAACACACTTCTTAGCGCCGCGCTCGCAATTGCGCTTGGTGCATTACTGATACCGAGCTTCGGTCTAGTAGGTGCTGCAGTTGCAACAGCAACGTCCGTAAGCGCTCAAAATCTATTGGGGGTTTATCAGGTGCGTAAACATCTTGGCTTCAACACGCTCCTGTTCTGGAAAAACAAGTCGAAGAACTAATTCATAGGCGTAAAAATACGGGTCCTTTTGAAACAGAAAACGATTCAAAAGTTTATAGATAAGAAGAGACTATGAATTAGCCGAATTAAACGTTTGTATTCCAGAAATACACATACCCTTCTTGGGTGGTAAGCTATACATGTTTGACGACGAGATAGCGAAGAGATCCCAAACCGTTCCGTGGAATATTAAGTCCTTTAGGCATAAATAGTGCACGATCTGAGAATACGGAACAGTCGATAGAACAAGAAATTCCCCAACAACTACACCAATAACTAAACCAATAACTACACCAACAGACAATATCCTAAACCCGAACTGTAGCGATCGAAAATCAACCTACCTGAACCAATACAACCACCGCCCAAACGACGCCACTTTAGCGGATAATATGTCAAGAGGGAATCGTTGAAATCCTCGGCTTTCGTCGAGAACGTGATAGCATACGGAAGGTACCTGGGAGAGGAATCCTTTTACGAAATATGGGAAAGCAAGGTCGGTATTTTCTAGTATTGGTTGCAAGAACGCTTTTCTAGCAGCCGTGCCACGTAGATTTCAAATGACTTAGCCGGCACTTTCTTCAGGATTACTCGTGAAGCAGAGAGTACCTGATTGATAGTTTTTCTCAACCTGCGATTTCGAGCTGGGGTGCCGATCGAAGCAACCGCATTTATCAGATGTTAGACCTTCGCTGCATCAATATCTACCCAACGCACATCGAGCCCCGCGCAAGCGAAGACGACTGACGCAACTAATCCTATGCAAGAAAAAGCCGAACCCAAAAGCCCTCAATAACTTATAGCTAATTGTTTTCCAATTGCTATACATGAAGGATCAACATACATTGTAACTAAAGCGCCATTAAGGTAAAAGGCTATCCAAATCAATTGGCGTTACACTTCGGTTCTTAATTCAATCCTTTCCATTGCCGATTCATACAGCATTTGTTGTGTTTCATTCAGTGAAATCTCTTTTCTAGCATCATCCATGATCCAACCGATATCAGTATCCTCAATACTGATAAATTGTCCTTCAGGTTGAATACACATCCCTCGCATAACAATTTTTTTGTCTAAGGTAGCGACTTGGGTAATACGGGTGTAATCACCGACAATGCACTCATTAACAACTGCACCACTTTCTATATGACAATTAGCTCCGATTACACTTGGCCCGCAAATCTTGGCGCCATCACCGATGAATGTACTAGAACCAATATAAACAGGTGGAGTGATATCTACTTTGTCGAGATCTAACTTTACGTTGATGCCGACCCGAACCCCGGGACTGATTTCTTTCCCAGGAAGATTATAATCGGGCAGCCGGCCTGAAAGGACCATGCGATTTGCATCCCAAAAATCGGGTACAGAGCCAATGTCAATCCATTCGAACGGAAGAGATATTCCGTAGAAAGCTTGTCCTGCGGCGACCAAAGCTGGAAACAGATCACCACCGATGTCGTATTCCGTGTCTGAAGGAATATAGTTCAAGACTTCCGGCTCAAATATGTAAATTCCGGTATTAATTGTTGTAGATACGGCCTCTTCAACAGAAGGCTTTTCCTGAAACTGCATAATTCTACCATCAGCGTCCGTTTCAACTACACCGTATTTATTTACCTCGTCCTTTGGGATATCTTTTAGGATAATGGTCGCCATCGCGTTTCGACTACGATGAAATTCAAGCGCTTCAGAAATATCGAGGTCTATCAACGCATCTCCGCAAAGAACAATAAACGTCTCGTTAAAATACCCCGAAAATTCCTGAATCTTTTTCATGCCACCCGCCGATCCAAGTGCGTCACCCGTCAATTCACCGTCAGTTAATCGGCCCTCAAAAGAGTACGCCATTCGAACTCCAAACTGTCCACCGTCGCGAAAATAGTCTTCGATAGCTGGTGCTAAGTGACTAGTGTTTACGACAATATCTTCAACGTCATGTTTTTTTAATAACTCTACAATTGATTCCATCACTGGCTTTCGAACTATGGGGATCATCGGTTTAGGTATGTCGTGTGTTATAGGTCTGACACGAGTGCCTTTGCCTGCAGCCAAAATCATTGCTTTCATCGTTTTCACCTCGTTAGATAATTACTTTAGAAAATAAATTCCGAATAAAACTGAATGGACTATAACGCGTGCGTCCATCCCTTTGACGAACGTCAGCGCTTTTGGCATTCTCAACATCTAACCACTAGGCCTTCTTCTAGCTCGCTAGTTTTCACTACTTTCACTGAACTGACAATTACCTATCGCCTTTCCAGAACTTAACTCCCCACCAGTAGAAATTGAATTCCTAGTGTTTCTAGCCTGGTCAACACTCGGATCAGCTTTCAGGGAAAGTTACTATGTTTTACTCTTCTATGCGGTCAACCTTACAATTCATGTATTGCAACGGTTGTGCCAAGGGATCAATTTCAGCGTTTTTGCTAACTTTTCGGTAGAAATTTTCAAGATGCGTTGCAATTTGCAAACTAATAAGCGACGTATTTGCACGCAGTCGCAGTCAAGCACCTCTCAGATGAAATCTGAACAAAGCAAGCTGATTATTTTCCTTTACACAAAAGACACTAATTAGTGCCCATCCAGAAATGGGTGTTTTCAACGATGTCATTGCGAGCGA
>CAJVZD010000053.1 GCA_913019905.1 uncultured Cellvibrionales bacterium | reverse complement strand
TCGTTTTTAGCCTTCACCATCTGAGCGGTTACTGCAGTTGCGGCATCTGGTAGAACGGGTGCTTCAGGTTTTGCACAAGCAGCGTGAGTTAAGCCAGAAAATAAAACAGTTGATAATACAAATGCGGTTGCCTTAATCATGGTGTCATTCCTCTACAGTGTCTTTAAAATTGCGTTATTAGTTTAGTGAACAATTTGTTCGGTGTTTGCTAAGTCAGTGGGTAAATAATATCAGCGCAACGATATAAAAAAATAAGGGTGATTACGCGATTTAGTAGGTGTTACCACGTAATTTGAGTAAGTTTTCTGGATTTAATGCCGTTATTCTTGCTATTGCTGGACAATATTTACCAGTAATTAGCCAGTTTTTGCCGCTAACGATCAACTTTTTAATTATCTCCGGCTAAGGTAGACTGTCCGGCTTTTTGAATGCTACAACTACGCGAATAGCTAAAAGGACGATATCAAGTGAAAGTAAGAGAAGTCGAATTTGAAATCCTCGGTCGAAAAATTGCGGGTAAACGTTGGGGCGAGGAGGGCGGTGTTCGAGTTATTGCGCTGCATGGGTGGCTTGATAATGCGAACTCTTTTGATTTTATAGCGCCAGTACTCCCGGAACTGGATTTATTGGTACTCGATTTTGCAGGGCATGGATTCTCCGATCACAGGCCGAGACATACACCCTACATCGGTATGCTTAATATTCAGGAGATTATCGGGGTCGCCGATCAGTTAAAGTGGGAAAACTTCTCTCTGATGGGTCACTCCATGGGAGCAGAAGTGAGCACCCATATTATCGGCCTGTACCCTGATCGTGTTGAGCGGTTGTTGGCGATCGATGGATTTGCGGCGAGCACGTCTCCAGCGCAGGCATTGCAGGACATACGCAAGTCGATAGACGAAAATCTACATCGTGTTTCAAGCCAGATGCGAATATTCAACAGTCGCGAAGAAATGGCCGAAAGGGTTGCGGAATCAACGGGCCAAACAGTAGCGTCGGCGCAAGCACTGGTAGAGAGGGGCGCCATGGAGGTGCCGGGTGGATTCAGCTGGCGCTCGGACCACCGAGTTCGCTGGTCCGACGCGCTTTCACTGACGGATGAACTGCTTGATCATATGGTGGCATCTTTCAAGGGTGAAATTCTGGTAGTGGGTGCCAGCGACGGATCTGATTGGTATAAGCCAACCATAGAGCGGCTGCACGAAACATTTGAACAGCTTAACTACATTACCTTGAATGGCTCTCACCACATACACATGGATGCCGACACAAAACCATTGGTTTCTCGTATTCGAGACTTTTTTCAGCTAGGTGCGGCCGGCTAGGTGCGGCCGGCTAGGTGCGGCCGGCTAGGTGCGGCCGGCTAGGTGCGGCCAGCCAGGTGCCGACACGTTTACACGCAGGCTAAGCACAAATCTTTGGAACGATCTAAGGTTTTTCAAAGGCGATTTCACCATCGACAATAGTCATTACGACGTCGGTGGTGAGGATTTCAGCGGCCGGAATTGTCATCAGGTCCTTTGCGAATATCGTAAAATCTGCCCGTTTTCCTACTTTTATACTGCCTAAATCAGTTTCTTGAAACGAGGCAATTGCGGGCCAAAGTGTGAACATCTTCAACGCGTCCTGTCGGCTAATTGCTTCTTCCGGGTGCCAGTTAGGTCCTTGAAAACCATTCATATCTGCACGAGCGACGGCGGCATAAAATTCGATGCGAGGATCTCCACGTTCAACGGGGGCGTCTGAGCCACCGGCAACCGTTACACCAGATTCTATCAGTGTTTTCCACGCATAAGCGCCGTGGAGTCGTTTGTCATTAAGACGATCGGGTGCAAAATGCAGATCTCCAATCGCATGTGATGGCTGCATTGATGCAATGACATCGAGTTTTTTAAAGCGTTCGATGTCCGAGGGGTTGATGATTTGAGCGTGCTCGATCCGCCAGCGGGGATCTGCGACTTTGCGTTCAGCGCTTGGAGTTTCGGCAAAGGTTTTTTCATACCAGTCTAAAACTAAGCGATTGCCGCGATCGCCGATTGCATGCGTATTGATTTGTATTCCCTTCTTAAGCGCCTTGCGCAAAACAGGAAGCGTATCATTGGCTTTCATCAATAACAGGCCAGACGTCTTTGCATCGGAATAAGGTTCGAGCAGCGCTGCTCCACGGGAACCGAGGGCCCCGTCTATATACATTTTAATCGCGCGAGTTGTAATGCGATTGTTTTTACTGTGTCGAACGCCCGTTTCGAAAATCCTCTCAGCATCAGAGGCATTGATCGAATTGTAGACTTTGATTTTAAGGGCACCCGAATCGGATAATTGTTCCATCGTTGGTATGATCGCCCACGGGACGGACATATTGTGAGTACCTGTCCAGCCGTAGGAGGCGTAGACTTCACCACCTTTTATTAACTGAGCAGCCACAGTATCGGCCGTGACCGCAGGGACTAAACCGCGAACCAGTGACATGGCGGCGTCGATTAACATACCCGTAGGCTCACCGTGATTATCTTTAAGAATATCTCCACCGAAGGGAACCGGGGTCGACGCAGAAATACCGGCAGCTATTAAGGCCGCGGAATTTGCAACAAGCGCATGTCCGTCGGCACGAGTCAAAAGAACCGGTTTGTCACCAACAATTTTGTCAATATCCCATCGGGTCGGAAATCGGTTCTCTGGCCAATGAGTTTCGATCCAGCCACGACCCAAGATTATTTCTTCTGTCGGGTGCTGATTGGTCCATGATTGCAGCGATTTTTGTAAGGCTTTTAGGGAAGTTAAACCTTCCAGATTTAGGGTCATTTCGCGGAGGCCGATACCAGACAAATGAGAGTGAGCATCGACAAAACCCGGAAATAACGTGGAACCACCTAACGATACAACTTTTGTTTTTTGCCCCAAATAGTGTTGCGCCTCGACTCTGGATCCGACAAAGACGATAACACCGGATCTAACACCAATGGCTTCAGCGGGGGTGCGGTCATTTTCTCCTGTGTGAATAGTGCCTCCCCATAAGAGCATGTCTGCCGCCTCGATATCGGGACTGGTCTGGACTGTTTCGCTCATAGCTGTCTCGACTAGCAGTCCAAAAAAAAGGAGCGAAACGAACTTTTGGATATTCCACATGAAAGTGAACCTCTTGTTATTCTGTTGTATGGAACGATTTTTTTGAAGATTCGACAATTTTGGAAGCTAGCTTATCAAGCTGGGACGATTATCGCCATTCGATTTTGATGGGTTTTACCCTTGCGGATTTTGACTTATAACTTGGCGATTTTACAGAGAAATGTACGCGATAAAACACACCTCTTTTAGTGATTGGGTAGCATTATGCAGGGGCCGTGACAATTGGACCGTGATAGTCGGTGCCTGATAGTGGGTCCGTCGTCGTTGGTCCGCGATCGTTGGCTTTGGAGTTTCTCGAAAGTATAGTTGTTCAAAGGACAAGCTGAAATATCCTCATTAAGTTAAAACTGGGTGATGGGTCATCTTTATCGATTGGGTTAACTCTGGGAAGTGTCATAGTCGGTGTTTTTCAACATAGTTTGGCACGGTCTAAAGGTAAATTCCTTTACTATAAATTGGCCTAATAGCAGTGTTTGAAAGCTGTTGTGTTAGGTGTAAATTTAAGCAGTTTGAATAAATCGAAAAACAATCATAAACAAGGAGTTTATCATGGCAGATTCAATCGGAGAATTTTCGCTTAAACACACCGGCACTACCTACGCAAAAACAGGCGATGAGATTTCATCCTATGTAAGTTGAGAAGGAACGGCAACGGATTTTGGAGCGGTGTTCGGAACTTTACGTGTTCCATCAACCAAGGCCGAAGGAGCTGCAACCAGTGGGGCTTGTAGTTGGGTCGGACAGAGTTTCCTCGAAGATGGTACAACGTCACTCGTCGTAGGCGAAGGAGATTTTGAACAAGTGAATGGAAAAAACCAATGGATTGTCAATATGCATATGGATAATTCGAATGGCGATCAGCTTCACTCAAAAGGGACAATTGACCTCCAGTCCCGCACATTTCAGGGAGAGATGTTCGAGGGAAAATAGAATGAATTTTTCTCTGGAATAATTCTATGCTGTAATGTTTAAAAAACATATTGAACACGACAAGCGTATCGAAATCGCTTGCCGTGTTTACGTCGTGACGAAATTATTGATCTTGGCAGTTCAAACCGAGTCGAGCATCTATTCGCAACAGATACCAGATACCAGATACCAAATACCAGTGACGAAGGTTGTGTTTTATCTCAGTATTTAAAGCGACGAAAAGTTGTTAGTCCAGTAAGAGTTTTCCACCATTAGCTCACTTATCAAGTCAGACATGATCCTCCGCTCTCTAGTATGCAATTATCAGAAAAAGCGCTGATAGGCAGTAGGCGAGAGTCAGCTATCGCCGATGTTCGATGTCCTATCCCTACCATATAGTCCGCGTTAGAAGCGAAATCGAGGAAAGATTCTAACGAACGCTGTTGGATTAACATAACTAAATCCCAGCGCTCAGTTTGTGGTCCGATAAAATACTGTCCACCTTCGCCGAGAAATTCAATTTTCCCACCACTTTCCCTTAGAAAAGGGAGAGTGTGATCGATGTATTTTTGGAATGCTTCCCTTCCCGACATTTTTTCTGTTGGGGCCAATTCAGGATGCTCTGAATAGTCGGCAATATCTCGGAACCGCAACAAATTAAGCATTATGATTTCTCCTTTAGTATCTCTCGAGAAGAGAGCTGCGGCCGAATCGGGAGTGGGTTCGATATATCTATTCATCATTTCCTCGCAGTTTTTCTGTGCCTATGTAATTGGCTTTTGTTCGCTCTGATACTATTCATTAAAGTGCTGTTTATTAGGAGGCTGTTCGCTTATTTCCTATTAATTCAGTTTCTTTTCAGTCCGTTATTAGGACAAAAAAAAGCGTTAATATACTCATTATTTATCGTTTTAGTCGATTCATTCGTAGCATTTTCTACTGTTGTACAAGCATTCATAAACGCTTTCTTCCCTGCTTTGGTTATTCTGATTAGTCCGAGTTTCGCCCCCTCTGGATTGACTTTTTTTTCAGTTAAACCGATTTTTTGCATCGGCATTAACAGCCGTGTTAAACCCGACGTGCTCAAACCAACCGCGACGGCTAAGTCGACACGGGTTAATGTTTCCCCTGGCGCGTTCTTCAGATAGTGCATGATTTCGAATTCCGTAAAACTAATTCCGTGTTCACCTAGTTGAAGTGATACGTCTTTTATTAGACGGGTATGTAGTGAATTTAAATCGAGTAGTCGATCTAATTTTGATGTTTTTTTTGACATGATTACAGCCTTGATAGATAGTTGATTAGTCAAGTATCTAGCAAATTATTTGTTCTGTCAATAGAAAGAAAAACACGCAGATTGCGGATCGTTGCTTCCAGGGACTAAGGAATATTAGTGGTGATGGAATACAGTTTCATATTATCGACGCTGATGAGTGGCAGGATCGGTAATACAGAGCTAGTCTTGTCGTCTCGAAGATCAAAGTCATAGTGATTTTTAGTCGTTATCGAGATGACTTTTGATCGATCTATTGTTCTCTCGTCCCTTGTTTCTTTAGTTCTTTAGTTCTTTAGTTCTTCGGTTCTTCTTTTTTGATCTTTTTTTAACGCTGAGTAGTGGGATTTAGAAATGAAGGATTTAGAAATGAAAAAAATAGTACACCTGTTTAATGAGTCCATTTTTCTTTCGCTGCTGCTGGTCGCCTTACTTTTTCCAGTCAGTAGCATCTCCGGCGAAGACCGAGAAGAGGGCATCGGCATACTTGTTTGGACCGCTACCGATAAATGGGGCGGTAGTCCCAATGGAGTTTTATGGCGTCACAAAAGTATTACTGCCGCCATTGCCATGTGGAATGAAATGGCGTCAGAACAAGGTTGGGATGTTACTCATTCAGAGGACCGGAATTTCGTTATGAGCTCCCTCGACAATTACGACATTTTTGTTTGCAATAACTGTGTGGGTGATATTTTTGATACTCCTGCGCTTGAAAATAAATTTGAACGTTGGATGGCGGGCGGTGGAAATTTTCTTGGAGTCCATTCCGTATTAGATGCAGAGTATCCAGTGGACACTACGACACAGGTTTTCAATAATCAGGGATTACCCAATGGGATGAATACTCATTCTATCTGGCCTTATTTCAGCGATTTGATTTCAGGCGCGTTTTTTGATGGCCATCCCGCCACCCAAACGGCAACGGTAAAGAAAGTGATTAAGCACGAACTAACCAGCGCTTTACAGGCGTCAGAATCTTTCAATGACGAATGGTATAACCAACTCGGCCACCCGACCGACGACCCCTTGGTCACTTGTCTACTGGAGGTAGACGAAACGACTTATACCGGAGGAGAAGAGGGTTTTCACTGTGTGACATGGATTAAAACAATGCCAAAAGGCGGGGACGTATTTATTACGGGTTTAGGACATACCGACGAAGCGTACCGCGACGATCGATTTCGCACCCTTTTAATTAATGCGGTGGTTCATCTGTGTGATACCTGTGCGATTGATGATGTTTCTCAAGCTCGTTAGATTTTAACGCTCGGATCAACTCGCCAGAAATCATGAGCGACTAATTAAAGTGTTTATTTCGAATCTTGTGCAAAACCATCACAATAGAAGTGGCCTTAGTGAGGAAAATTTCTAAAACACGGTCGTACTCACTCGTTATGATTTGTTCGACCGTTTTGGTGACTTATTAACTAGTGCCTATCCATAAACTAACAAGCTCAGTCATTGCGAGCGTTAGCGCGGCAATCTCATCCAGCATTGGCGCGGGCTGCGGGAGATTGCCGCGTCGAGACGTCGAACCGTTCGCTCGCAATGACATCGTTGAAAACACCCATTTCTGGATGGGCACTAACTAGTACCCATCCAAACCCTACTTACAAAAGAAACACGAGCTTTAGATCGATATTTTGGACGGGTGCTGACTAGTCCGTATTTTCAGCAATTTTTGGCTCATTCGTATATGAAGGATTATGATGCCTCCTGTATTGAAAATAGCCGTCGATCAAAATCTCGACGACAGTTCAAGCCCTTCGCAGTGCTCGGTGTCATTTTTCAACCAACACAAGCGTACGGTATTTTGTGTTGACGCCAGACGGCGCTGTAACTGACTGATCGTTTGTTCAGTGACAGCTTCGCCGTCGAAGCGGGTCACAATGTCACCCACATTCAAATTAAGAGAGGCTGCCGCTGTGCCGTCGGCAATGCCTTTAACGATGCCACCGCGGGCGTGAGGCATAATCCGTAAACCACTTTTGTCGGGCGAAATAGGTATGCCGAAGCGGTGGTTCGGTTGTAAAAATAAGCGATTATTCTGGTAGTCAAAAATGAGATTAAAGCGGTTCATGGCCTGGTTGCCCAGTAATCCGTGATTATCATTTTCACTCTCTTCCCCAGACATTGAATAGCTGCCGATCACTTCTTCCAACTGGAACTGTCCCAGACCGAGAAAGCTGAAGCTTGAAACGTGGCTGTCGATATCACCGGTAAGTCCCTGTGCTGTTCTTGTGTAGTATTTGTCAGGTTCTTTCAGCCCTGGGTGGGTGTCGGGAATTAAGGAGAAAGATCCCGTTGATCCTGTATCTACCAACAGTTTCACCGCAATACTACTTTTCGTATCAAGACCTACGCTCGCATTCAGATATGGCATGCTACCGGATATTTCCAGCGGCAACTGTTGCCAGTTCTTCGATGCTTCGTATATTTCGATTTCGTGTTGGTCTTTTTCTGAAAATATGACGGTCATAGTGTCGTAATTAATCTCTACGATAAAACGTCGAAAAAAATCATAACCAATAATACCGTCAAAATAGGCTTCTTCTAGTTCGTTAAAAAAAGGCATCGCGCTCAGTGGTATATTGATGACGGATTGGCCCAGCAGGTTAACCGATCCAACTGAAATTTTAAGATCTTCAACAATGTTAGCGACAGATTCGAATCCTGCCCCCGCACCCGAGATCGATATTTCATTGCCCTTTTTTAAGTCCAGAACCCTGCTGCGGTGACTCTCGGTAATGACTGTCGCCCCAGCCCCGCTGTCTAATACGAAATTGAGTTGTTCGCTGTCGTTGATACTAACGGGCACAATAATGTGGTTGTTTATCAGCTTAAAGGGTACTTGAGTCGACTGTATTGTGTTGGTCCACTCGTGCTTCGATTGAGCGTTGACGTAGCTAAACTTCGCCATATCGACAAGTTGGCAGCCGCTGATGAGCGATAATAAGATTAAGCAAGCTGTGACTCTAGCCAAGTGTTGGCCGAACGCTCGCTGGCTGACTGACCTGGCAAATGTTTTCATTCTCGTTGACTTGGTCGACATCGCGATATCCCCGTAATTGTATTTTGAGGAAAGCATCATAATACAGATAAAAATTATTGTAAAACAATAATTTTATGTCGTTTGACAGATATTGTTACATGCAATATCATCTGTCGTACTAGACTTTAATAGACGAGTGAATGATGTCGAATTTGGAACGAATTCAAGTTATCAGCCGAGTGCTACGCTATCTGGTCATTGCCATTGCGAGCGGAATTCTTGTCGCGGTTATTATTGGACAGCTGATTTTCGGGCAATGGTGGATATCCCTGGGAGATGATAACTTCAATGTACTTTGGGAGAATCAGGAGGTGAGCCGTGTTCTGCTCGCTGCAGTCATGGCTCCGTTGCTAGTGATTATGTTGATGGGTGTGTACTGGCTGCAACGGTTACTGAGTGAATTTCAGAAGGGATACTTTTTCACTGAAAGTAATATGCGTTGTTTTCTGTGGCTCTTGTGGTTGAAAGTGGCGAGTTTTGTCTATGCGATTCTGTGGCCACTAGTTCTTAGTTTATTTCTGTCTCAAGAACAGTCTGCCGATATGGAAATTTTATTGAATATAGGGGATTTTTTCGACTTATTGTTGCTAGTTGTCATTTTACACTTGCTCAAAGCGGCGCAGTCGATCAATCGCGAAAACAAGGAGTTTGTTTAAGCATGGAAATTATTGTCACGCTGGACGTGATGATGGCAAAGCGAAAAATGAGTTCCAAGGTATTAGCGAGTGCCATCGGAATTACCGAAGCTAACCTGTCACTGCTAAAGAGAGGCAAGGTGAGGGGGGTTCGCTTCGAAACACTCGCCGCTATCTGTAAACACCTGGATTGCCAGCCTGGCGATATTCTTGTTTATGAGTAATGCGCATTACTGCCAACTCCAGCGTAATTCTTCGATTCTGTCGCGAACTTAAATGTGAGCGATTTATTTCTATTAGAGAGTCTTTTTGGCAACACTGGTCGAAACTGCATGAGTGTTGTCACTTAATCGTACAGAGTAATCGTATTATTTGATCCTAGAAAGATAGTTGTATTCTCTGTTTGTTTTGGAAGGATTTAACCGTTTGAACAACTTGTCATTGAACAGCAGTATTTTCCTATGATTAAAGCATCGGCGATTCGTTTACGCGGCGTTTTATCGATTTGAATTGGGCTTCGTATCCACTACAATCCGTTCTGGTTTTTACAATTTTCCAGGTGATATTCCACTGTGTCTCTCAAAGGGGTGCAGCGGTATTTTACTTGTAGAGGTTTTTTGAATGAAAATTGTCATTGTAGGAGGCGGGGCAGGCGGTTTAGAGCTTGCGACTTCCCTGGGAAAAAAACTCGGGAGAAAAGGTACTGCAGAGATATTGCTATTAGATCGTCATCATACACATATATGGAAGCCGCTTTTACACGAGGTAGCGTCTGGTTCTCTGGATGCCGAGGCCGATGCCGTCGGCTATCGGGCTCATGCCCATTACAATGGATTTAGCTTCAAACTGGGGACTCTCTGTGGCATAGACAGAGAGAAGAAAGTCATAAAACTAGCAGCTTTAACCGACGATGAACATGAAGAGGTCTTGCCGCAACGGGAAGAGTCTTATGATTACCTCGTGCTGGCTATTGGCAGCATATCGAATGACTTTGGTATAGAAGGGGTAGCGGATCACTGTATTTTTTTAGATAGCGTGTCGCAGGCAAAATCATTTCAAAGCCGCTTGGTCAATCAGTTTATTCGATTAAACAGAGATCTGGCGAATTCGCAAACCGATCGTAAATTACACGTTGTTATCGTCGGCGGGGGAGCAACCGGTGTGGAGTTATCTGCCGAACTGTTTAAAGCACGACAGTGGTTTTCCACCTATGGTTTGCGGCATGTGAAAGCCGAGCATTTGGCGGTATCACTTATCGAAGCTGGCCCACGGTTGTTACCGGCGTTAAGCGAACGAATTTCCTCAGCGGCTCGTCTGGAATTGGAAAAGCTGGGCGTGAGTGTGAATATTTCGACGGCGGTGGTAAGGGCAGATAAGACCGGTCTTTTTACGAAGAACGAAGAACGATTCGATGCCGACTTAATTGTCTGGGCAGCTGGGGTAAAGGCACCGGACTTTTTGAGTAATTTCGATGGTCTTGAAACTAACCGCGCCAATCAACTGTTGGTAGACTCTACCTTGAGGTTAAGGGAAGATAAGTCAATTTTCGCTTTAGGAGACTGTGCTGGGTTTTCGATGACCGGGCCGGATGGCGAAGAGACGTGGGTACCACCGCGTGCTCAGTCAGCCCATCAGATGGCGAGTCTGGTGGCAAAGAATATACGGCACATCGTCGCTTCTGAACCGTTGGATGATTTCAAGTACAGCGACTACGGTTCTCTGGTTTCTCTGAGTGACTTTGCGGCATTTGGAAGGCTTATGGGCGGGTTATCTATGGGTGGCCTCAATGTAGAAGGTCGTATTGCTCGTCTAGCCTATGTCTCATTATATCGAATGCATCAGTTTGCGATCTATGGATGGTTTCGAACCATGCTGGTTACATTGTCTGATAAGATTAATCATTTCATTCGGCCGAGATTAAAATTGCATTGAGAACGTTAGTTAGCTGTCGCTGAGCCTTGTTTGATGTCCCTGTTGTCGGTATCTTCCTTTGGTCATGTCACAGGGGATTGTTCGACATAATTGTTCGACTTAATTGTTCTAGATGACTGTTCCAAATGATTGTTGAGATTGCTTGCCGAGGCTTTCATCCACTACGATAAGAGCGTAGTTTAAAAATGGCTATTTAAAGAGCGATGTACTGTTTGGGGAAGATGCTATATTAATAAAGGTGTTTTTCTGGATGAGATGGCTTTGCTGCCCTTTTTAACTGAACTTTAGTTATTTCGATCGGTCAGCTATTTGGAACGTTTTAAACGAAAGGCGGTTACGCTATAGCCCAATCCCTAATCGTTAAACCATTCAACTTCTAATAATAAGAGAATCCTTTATGACTATTCTGGCAGAAGCGGCTCCAAAATTTATTGCAATGGCCCATCAAATTGTTTGGTGTACCGTCGCGACGGTCGATCGACAAGGCCGTCCTCGGTCACGAGTATTACATCCGATATGGGAGTTCGACGGAGAGCATTTAGTGGGTTGGATTGCTACGTCGAAGACACCGATGAAAGCATCACATTTGGCTGCCAGCGCGAATGTATCTTGTAATTACTGGACTCCGAGTCAGGATACCTGTGTTGCCGAGTGCGATGCGAGCTGGGTGGAAGATATAGCTACCAAGCGCCGGGTGTGGGATCTTTTTATAAATGGGCCAGAGCCGGTCGGTTATGACCCCGCGATGATTCCCGGGTGGGAAAATGCCGACTCAGCCGGATTCAATCCGTTAAAGTTGGAGCCTTGGCGCCTACGAGTCATGCCGGGCAGTTCGCTGATAGATGGTAGCTATGCGGCTGACGTCTGGAAGCGATAATATAAGGCCATCGCAGTTTTACGAGATTAAATAGAGCACCTTATGATTCTCTGGTGATTTCACCAGAAGACGGAGGAAGAATGTCGATCACAACTCTCGGTGATATCACACGTCACCATCTAGCCGAACGCCCCGATCAAGTGGCATTGACCTATACCCATGATAACAGGGAGTGGACTTTTCGGGATTTAGATACCGAAGCCTGTCAATGTGCAAATGCACTGATAGCAATGGGTGTAGACGCACAAGATCGCGTTGCCTATCTCGGTAAAAACACACCTGAATATTTTACCTATTTGTTTGGGACGGCAAAACTTAATGCTGTTTCGGTTGCCGTTAACTGGCGTTTGGCTCCGCCAGAGATGGAATATATTCTCAATCATAGCGAAGCTAAAACACTATTAATCGGTGAGGAGTTTTTGTCTCATCTCGTTGAAATGGACCTGAATCTGGACCACGTGATTGTCCTCGGAGATCCTGGTGAGTCCGGGTATTTGAGCTACGAGCAGTGGCTTGTTAAACAACCGCTGCAGGATCCTCATTTCCCTGCAGACCCTGGCGATATTTGTTATCAACTTTATACATCTGGTACGACAGGCCTGCCGAAAGGCGTGGAGACAACGCACAGTAATTTGATCGATATGATGACCGGTGGTCTGGGTCCTTTAGGGTTCAGTGCAGAATCGGTTAACTTGGTGTGCATGCCGCTGTTTCATATTTCCGGGAGCGGCTGGGGCGTATTGGGTTTTCATTCCGGTGCTAGAAGTATTTTGCTGCGAGATGTGGAAATGCAGGAAATTCTGCGAGTTATTCCCCTTTACAAAATCTCTCACTCAATCTTTGTCCCCGCGGTGCTGCAATTTTTGTTGGCGGAACCTAATATCGGCCAGATCGATTTTAGCAGCTTGGAGACCGTCATTTACGGCGCCTCTCCGATTACCGAACAGGTACTTGTAGATGCGATTAATACTTTCAAAGCGAATTTTTTCCAGGTCTATGGTTTAACGGAAACAACCGGCGGCGTGACCATGTTGCATCCCGTCGACCATGACCCCGGTGGGCCGCGAGCATATTTATTAAGGTCTTGTGGCAAAGCAGTCGACGGCCATGAAATTAAGATTATGAATAATGGCAGTGAATGTGAGGAGAGCGAGGTTGGCGAAATTTGGATCCGCGGTCCTCAAATCATGGCTGGGTACTGGCGCAACGATAAAGCAACGGAGGAATCAATTGATACGGACGGTTGGTTTAAATCTGGCGATGCGGGTTATCTTACCGACGGGTATTTGTATATTCATGACCGGGTGAAGGACATGATCATTTCCGGGGGGGAGAATATTTATCCTGCGGAGATAGAAAATGTGCTGATGAAACACGAGGGAGTTGCAGACGCTGCAGTTATTGGTGTGCCAGATGATAGATGGGGTGAGTCTGTGAAGGCAATTGTGACGAGAACCGATGAGTCGGTGACTGAGCAAGAACTTTATAGTTTCTGTCGAAAGAACTTGGCCCACTATAAATGCCCAAAGTCGATCGACTGGATGGAAATTATTCCAAGGAACCCCTCCGGAAAAATTCTCAAGACGGAATTGAGAAAACCTTATTGGCAGGGTCGTGATAGAAACGTATCGTAAGAGACAGTTTTTCCTGTATCGTATTAAAACGCCTTAAGACGGTTTTACCGACTGCAATAGCGATCGCGCGCACTAACGCGGGAGCGAAACAGTAGGTATCAAGCGCCTGGAACAAACCAAATGGGAGATGACCAGGCGCGCTCTTGAATAGTCTTAGGCAGATCCGGCCTCGGTGCCACACCCGCTTTGATCGCGTCCCAGGTAGACCATCGACAGCTTGGGTTCTCAAGGACACGCGTATAATAAAACGCCCTAAGGTCAGGATTAAAATCAGGATCTGTCCACACCGTTTTTAACTCGGAAGCGCCAACGTCGTCGGTAATTGAACAATTTGTAAGATCTACTTTCGCCCCATTATCGGGGCAGCGATGGTTTGCTGGATTTACGGAGGCCCCGTCTGAGCACGCCACGTCATAGACTTTTTCATGGTGCTCGCCATCGATGGTCCAACCTTTAACCACCTGCAGTCTCTGTAAGGCGGCCGACCTAGGGTCACGGACAGCCCAAGCGAGAAAACTGGGAACCTTGCTGTTGTCACGCAACAGATCAGAGCCCATTGAAACGCCGTCGGCGTAGGCACGAGCAATCGCATAGGGATCCTCTAACATCGTTTTGTCAAAATCATAGCCACCGAAAAATCGAACTTTCATTCGTGGCCCCGATGTCGCGAAAGTTTCTTTGCGTCGAAAGGCGTCATAAATCGCTGCGCGAGTATTCTCTTCGGCCCATACGGCCGCAATGCCTGAAGCACCGAAAGTTTCATAGGCGCCCGAGACGAAAGACCGACCTTCCACGTCCTTGACTTTGGTGCGCTTATTACTTTTTACAATCGCTATTGTTGCTTCGGTTAATGGAATAGAACCTCGTAGTGAACTCGTTGAATCCAGCAGGCCTACCTTGGCAAAATAGTTCGACTCGTCGTCTGAAATCGCTGCTGTGTGAGTGTCCGAAGATCCGATAAATCCGAATTTGTAAGGGTTTGATATGCCGTCGTCTTCAAAAGCTAAACCGTTGAGAAGTGCTTCACGAGCATAAGAGCCCTTGGGTTCGCTGGGCAGGGTTGTTGCAACCCGATAGGGCATTATTTCGAAATCTGCCCATTCATCGCTATCAGATAATATGGGATGGGTTTCAGAAGTTCCCTTTACCTGAGTGATTTCTATCAACGGCTCGTTTCTTATTCGTCGATCCGCATAGTTGTCATCCATTGGATTGTTTGCCCAGTCGACCAATTTGAACATCTGACCGTTGGAACCATTGGAATTATGGGGTATGGCTAGTGTTTCGATACCTTGTTCACGCAGTCCGTCCATCCAATCCCAGAGGTGTTCCGGGTTTGAACTGTTTAGACTAGAAAAAGGTAGAATCGGCAGTTTGTCAGCACCTCGGAAAATGACGTTCCTGTGCAGATTGCCGCGATCAGAAGAACTTGCGGTAAATTCATAGGCCACGAAAGTGGTAAATTCACCGGGGTTGTTGAACTCTTCCGCAGCTTTTATGGTATCGGACCAAGCCGTTTTCATAATGCCGTCGACCATAATGGGGTCAATGATCCCATCGTCGATTCCAAAAAGAGTGTCCACTACAAATGAAGTGAACATTTTACTTCGAAGCGGCAAGCTTGCCATGTTAAGGTTTTCCGGCGCGTTCAAATTGTGCATGTATTTGAGATAAGGGAATCGAGAAAATGCCGAGGATGTATCGGCAGCTTCACGAGCAATGCCCATAAATCCGGCGTGATCGGTCACCGCATAAAAGTCGAGTGGCTGACGCAGCTGGACGTCGAAACCTCCTGGGTGTTTTATCGATTCACCCCTCGCATATCGATATGCATCATACGGTGTTGCCATCGTGCCAAAGGCAAAAGCGTCTAAAGAATAGGTGGTGTGTACATGAAGATCTCCGAAATACGCATTGCGTTCTGCGTTTTTTAAAGGGTTTGCGATAATGATGTTTGCTAGTGGTTTCAGTTTAATCTTAGCCAGGCGTTGAGCGGCAGAAGGTGCTGCTACGTTCGTAGCTGTAGTGGTCTTACCCGGTATTTTTGTTGAGTCTGTACCGGCAGAGCTTTTCTCCAAGCCGATGATTTTCTCGGATGGTCGATCTACAGATTTACTCTCTTCGGAACAAGCTGCGATAGTTGCTAATAGCGCTCCCATGATGAGCAGGGGAATTAACTGTACAGGCACGATAATACTCCGATGATGTGTGTGATAGATATTTCGCGTTTATTCTAGCTTGGCCTTCTAACATTGAGCCTGATAGGTAGGCTGGCTTGAAGAGACTTAGCGATTGCGATTTCTAAGTAGTGGTACATTATTACTATAGTAACATTATAATAAAAAAGAAAGCGTTTATCTTAACTATTATAGTAAGTACATAGCTGTGAGGTGGGGTTAAGCCGGTACAATACGCCATTATCAAGGTCCCTTATTTATGTGACATTTTGAACGGGACGTCAAAGTAGAGCTCTTTAACTAACTGTGTAAGCGAAAGTCGAAATGATGCTTTGTGAAGGAAGGTTTAGTACCACGAAGGTTTAATTGATTTATCCTGGGACACTCGGGGCTCGGTTGTTGCCAAATGGTATTAGCTTTTTATGAAGGTTTCTATTCCTCCAAAAATAAACTGCACTGTTTCTGCAATCAGTTGTTCGCGATTTCCGCCAAACTCATTGTAATATTCAGCTGCAGCGATTGAGGAGCCCGATGCCATTGTTGTGATAGCGGCGGCCTGTTTTGTAGTAAGCGGGTAATTTTCTTTCATCGCGGAAACCAAAAACTTGGCTAATTTTTTGCGTGTCTTGATCGGCTTTAGAACCGCTTCTACATCGGAATGGCTTTGCAGAACATCGAGGATGTTTCCGTTAGTCGATCGCTGGTCGAAATTGAGGCTTACCATCATTTTCACGATTTCTTCGAAATTGGCCGCATTGGCCAATTCTGCACTCAAGTGGTTGTGAAATTTTTGAAATTCTCGCAATAACAAGGCCTGCAATAATTCGAGGCGCGTATCGAAGTACTTGTAAACCAGTGGGTTGCTCACTCCCGCAGCGATTGCGAGTGTCTCCATCGTAAAGCTGTTAAGGCCATATTCAAGAATGAGCGACTGGGTTACGTCCAGCAGCTGTGAATGTCTGTTTTCGGGAGACAGGCGAGTTCTTTTAATTTTTTTCATGGTTGTTATAATAACACTAAACTGATATCAACGACTAAAAATTTACTACTTGCCGAATTATTTAGTGTCCAGGACGACGGTTGATTAAACGTGACGGTGAGCGTGAAAGGACGGTTTGTGAATAGTGTTTAGTAAAGCGGTTTGTCCCACAGAACGAAAATGGCTACGCAATTCGGCAACTAGGTTTCCGGGAAAACTGCGGTAAATTGCGCCCCCGTTAATTTGTCGGAACTGCAAACGCTTACCTCACCGTTATGCCATTCTGCGATGCGTTTTACAATCGCCAGCCCGACACCATGGCCGTTGCTTTCACCGTTACTTTCCGTTCCTCTAATAAACGGCAAGAAAATACTTTCCCGTTGAGTGACAGGCACCCCTTTGCCATTGTCGTCAATAGTCAATTTTATTTCGGCTTGTTCAGCAATCAATTGAATGACTACTTTGCCGGCGCCATAATTAATGGCATTTTGAAGTAGGTTGTTAACTAATATAACTAAATAGCTTTTGTCTGCATGAATGTACACATCCGACTGAGGCCGAAGGAATGACATTTCATTGGTTTCGGAACCAAGCTTTTCAACGCACCTTGCAATGAGTTGTGACAGGTTGATTTTTTCTTTATTTAACTCAAGCATGGCCTGATCGAGGCGTGAATACGCCAATAATGTTTCTACCAGTGAGGTCATTTCATCGACATTATTACTGATCTTTTCTTCGTACCGCCGCCGCATTATGGGATCGTTTTCTTCGCGCAAGGTGTCTATACCGAAACGTATGCGGGCCAACGGCGTTCTTAAATCATGCGATACCGCGCTGCTTAACAACTTGACGTCGCCAACTAAATCTTCAATTCGTTGTGCCATATGGTTGAACTCAAGTTCAATATCTCGAATATAGGACAATGAGCTGATGTTTATTCTTTGCTCCAATTTGCCGTTACCAAATGACTTTGCCGCTTGCCTTAGTGTTAACAATTGTCTTACGAGAGGAAATGCCCACATAAAGAACAATAACAGTAAAGCAACGTAGAACAACGAGGTGAAAATGTAGTTTAGTGATTTCTCCTCACCGTAGCTTTGTTCCGAAACTGACTTCAAGACTAATAGCTCAGCGTGTTCTGGCAAATAGAAGTGATACGTTAAATGGCTGATCGTTTCCAGTAGCAATGGCGTACCTTGACGTATTGTGTCAAGCAGATGATCTGGCAGTGGAGAATCTTTAGCCTCGATAATAGACAAACTGTATTGGTGCGTTTCTTCCGGTGCTGCAGACGAATCTCTTTCTTTTTGCCATTTTTGGACAAACTCGTGTCTGTTGGGCAATGCGTTTAATGTGGTTGCCAAAGTCATTCCAAGCTGTTCTATATCTTTGGTTTTGTCATTGTTCTGGGTTTGTTCGCCGTCGTAGTATTGATCGTATAGTTGGTCAAACAACCAACCTAAACCGACCGTCGCGACCAATGCTACCAACAATAATGAAAGTGTTAATGTACGCATCGGGTTACCACGCATCTTTGGCAAAAAAATAACCTTTGCCCCAAATCGTTTTAATGCGAAAGGGTTGAGCCGGGTCGTCATGAAGCTTCTTCCGCAATCGCGAAACCCTCAAGTCAATAGAGCGGTCAAAACCGTCATAGTCAAAACCTCTTAATTCGCTAACGAGTTCATCTCGCGAAACTATCTGTCCAGCCCTCTTGGCTAATAGCCATAAGACATCGAACTCATTGGAAGATATTTTGATTTTGACGTCGTCGAGAGAAACGACCATTGCCTGACGATCTATGACGAGATTATTGAATTGTAAAATGCCGCTTTCTTCAGCGTCACTCAGCGTTTCGTTCCGGTTAGTCGATGTGGTTGCTTGACGATCAATATGCTTCCGAATTCGCGCCAATAATGCCCTGGCGCGAACCGGTTTGGTCAAATAGTCGTCCGCTCCCATCTCGAGACCTAACACTTCGTCGATTTCTTCATCTCGGGCAGTCAGCATAATGATCGCATTGACAAAGGCCGGGCGCACTGTCTTACAGACATCCATCCCATCCATGCCAGGTAACATGCCGTCCAGTATTACGATGTCGGGATTGCATTTCTGAATCAGAGTAACCGCATCATCGCCGCGGTGAGTGACTATTACTTCGTAGTTTTTAGCGGCGAGGTAGTCTTGCATCCATTCGGCTAACTCGGCATCGTCTTCGACGATAAGAATATGCGGTTTACTTTGAATCATGATCAATCGATGTCTCTCAAACACTCACTAAAGCAATCACTAAAACAATCACTAAAACATTCGCCAGGAAGAACGAGCTTTGGCATTTCGTTTATAGACCCAGGCCATTTCCAATTCTTTTGAGATCAGAACGCCAGCAGGTTTTTCTTGTCGTAGTTGGAATATTACGTTATGTCGAGTAACTATTTCACGTTCAAACTGCCCGTGATTCGTCTGTCGCCAACATTTCAATGGTTCTGTTTGTTGTGACGAATAGAGGCAATATTCACCTTTATCCTGCGCTTGCCACTGTAGCTCTATATCGACATAACACATTTTCCCCTGATGTATTGCGATACATTGAGCGGGTTTTAGATTAAGTGTTGTTTCGTTCGCAGCAGCTACAGTAACAAAGTTTAGCGCGATAAAACCGATCGTAAACCAAAGCCTGAGAGCAGCCTTTTGTTGTTGTATCGACACTGTATATTGATTCATTCTGACAGAGAGTTTCATTTTTTCTCTCCGCTAAAATACGTAGCTAAAAAGTATGCCGAACTCGGAAACATTCTCGAGTCGCCCGTCCAGATCGCTAAAGAGCTGCATTACCGGACTATCGCTAATCTCATCTGATACTTCGGTAAATCTTAGGTAGCTTTCAAATAATATGTTTTCACTGACCGGATAGCTAACGCCCACTTGGCCGACTACGTCAAATCCGCCATTGGCTCGGTATGCGCCCAACTGAGGGTCATTTCTTGCGATTAGTTCATCGGAGGTTGAGTAGTAGTAGTTGATTATTTCTTCTGAGCGGTAATTGACGCCGGCCATAGCATGGAACTCCCAGTTCTTTAACTGCCAGGAATGTCCAACCCACGCTGTCGCAAAAATCCCATCGTCATATTCGTCGTTAAACGAGTAGGGCGCAATGGTAAATTGGAAAGTGGTTTGATCATAGGTGCCGGTCGTTCTTAATCCCAACATATAAGTGGCTTTTCTGTCCATATGCAGGATTTCAAATTCAGCCTGTTCCTCGCCAGCCTTTTTAAATCCAAAGCCCATTTCGGTACCGCCGTGAGCTTGCATGCCGTGAATATCAAAACTCCAGTGATCGGTATTGTAGAAGTTATAGCCTAAGCTGTTGCCGATGCTAAGCTCGTTGGCACCGTGTGATGCTTCCAGGTAGATGCCATTTTCGAATTGGTAGCGGCCGCTGAGAAACATCGAGGCGCCGTTTTTCTCGTCGTGGTAGGGGGTTTTTTCGTACTTGTAACCGTAACCTATTTTTAAGTAGCCGCCGCTCCTGTCATTTTCGTCGTTTGAATCAAGGGTCGCTTCTTCTGCCATTGGCGAAGCCGAATTTACTAATACTGCACCTAGCAATAAGCTAGTGATACTTCCACGTAAGAGAGCTTTCATGTGTTAATCTCATTGATGTTAATGGGTGGAAGTATATTAACGATGTGGACTCATTAAAGTCGTACCACTGTTTGTCAAGGTGTATCAAATTGTAACCATTCTAGCGACTTTCCGTATTGTAATAAATAAACCACATTAACAATCGCTGGTAAAAATTGCCGTTTTAAGAAAGATTATGGAGCGAGCATAATGACAACGGAGGAATCATAGGGGGCTCGTGTTACAGTTGTCATGTATTCGATGTCTAGAATAGACGTTGGCACTGGTATAGAGAGCCGCTTGTTGGCTAGCTAAATGACAGTTCTTTTAGGCCTGTTAGAAGTTGATAGATCAAATCTGAGAAGAGATTATTATAATGCAGACAATGTTGGCAATATTTGCCGTGCTGATTATTATGTGCTTGGCTTGCTATGCGACGTATCTAGTATTACAGGTCCGGCGGCAGAAAAAGCAGAGAGAAAAAGCCGCGCATGATTGGTCGTTAAAACGGCAGGAATCAGCTAATAACGCCCGTGAAAATATCTCAATTATGTTACGTGTCCTCGAGCAAAAGCAGGTATCTCTTACTGAAGCTGCGATTCGTATTATGTCGCTTAGTTTGGCTTTACCTGAATCGGAAAGAGAAGGCATTGGCTATCAAGCCTTTGACCAACTCGCAAAAGCCACCGCTCATATTCCCATTCTTACCAGCTGGAAATCCTTAAGCTCTGCTGAACAAGCTGATTTCAATCGAGAGCGCGAAGTCATTGAAAATACCCATCGTTCGGCAATCGCCGAGGCAGTTTTGTCATTGCAGGGATCTATGCAGCCACCTGCGAAGTAGAACTCCCAGGGACTTGCTCTACGATAGAAATAAGTCCCTTAGTTTGTGAGTTACCATAGTCTTCTGTCTCTGATAAGCTGCACTAAGCTCCAATCCTCTCAACTTTCCGTTTCCGATTTCTTGACTTTTCATTCTTGATTCTTGATTTCGATTTTTGATAAGGTTCCGAAGTGAACCTAACGAAATAGATAGACGGTACTGGGACGCTAGGTTTAGATGAGCGAAAGCAAAAATCTTCGGACATTTCGTTCCGTCATCGTCTGCGAACCGCGATAGATCTAATTCCCCTTCCAGTGCGATGAGATAAATAGGACTCCCGGGGGGGAATTTGAATCGTATTTCCGCCTCCTAAATGAAGTTTCCTGAGCCAAACTACGGAACAAAGAACCGCCTCACGACCTTTATTATTCTCGTATTCACTCATCACGATCGGTAATCGAAGCGCTTGGCTCATCCAAACAGCACAAAAGATTGAAACACATAGGCGTTTTCTGTCTTCCTGACAGGACCCCGTCACTCTGCAAGTTTTCGAACGGTTTGGATTCATTTCCTTGATGCTGTTTTAGCCGAGGCTTTCCTATCAGCAGCAGAAATCATTTAGTCAGTAGGAAAAGACTCCTGCAATTTTCCTTCTATCTATTATATTGTATGAATAGTTAATGGTTGTTGTGTTTTTTGACTGCATTGATTGTCTAGAGCAAGCAGTCGCGAAAACCTGTGGTGGTAAGCTATCATTTTTTCCGTCATTCTTTTAAAACGAGAGGCCGGGAAAGTTTTGCCAAAACTTACAAATGTTCGATCCTTTGTTATAAAAACTGATCCTCCCCATAAAGGTGGCTTGCTTTGGTATTTTGTAAAACTTGAAACTGACAATGGGTTCGAGGGTTGGGGCGAGACGGCTATATTGTCTGTATTGTACGGTCTGGAAGGCGGCTTCGAAGCAATGGTTAAGGACATTTTCGACACACACCTGAAAGGGGAAGACGTACTCGATCGAGAGTATATATACCAAAAGCTATACGCATCCTTAACCCACCAACACCCTGACTATGTCATATTAGGTATCATCAGTGCTTTTGACACAGCTCTGTGGGATATCAGTGGAAAGCACTTGAAAACTCCTGTTTATAACCTTTTGGGTGGTAAGTGTCGGGATCGAATTCGTACCTATACCTACATTTATGATCAAAAAGAAACGACCAGTCTTGTGAAAGCCACAAAGTCTTGGACTCGGGATCCGGAACATTTAGCGGAAATGGCGCTCGATCTGGTGAGCCAGGGATTTACCGGTTTGAAATTTGATCCGCTGGTTCAATCCAAGCCGAAGGGAATAAAACCCTGGGATTTACCGCAGAATGAATTAGATCATGCTGAAAAAGCCGTTGGTGCGATTCGAGAAGCGATTGGAACCCGAGCCGACATACTAATCGGGACCCACGGTGAAACGGCGCCTGCTGCTGCGATTCGTTTAGCGTCACGCCTTGAGCAATATGATCCGCTCTGGCTGGAAGAGCCCTGTCCGCCAGAAAACTACAAGGAGATGGGCCGCATAGCTAGATCAACGACTATACCCATCTCGACCGGGGAGCACCTGGTGACGCCCTTTGAATTTCAACTGCTGTTTAATGAGGGCGCTTGTGCTGTAGCGCAACCAGATTTGGGTAGCATTGGTGGAATAACAGCGACCAAGAAAATCGCGACGCTAGCGTAAGCCAATTATGTGTTGATGGCCCCACACGTGTGGGGAGGCCCCGTTATTACCGCCGCCGCCTTGCAGATTGATGCGAATGTTCCTAACTTCCTGATTCAAGAAAGTATCGGTAAGGGTGATGGTTTCTTCAATGAAATTATGAAAGAGCCGTTTGTTTGGGAGGAGGGTGATTTCATCGTATCTGACCGGCCCGGTATCGGTATTGAGTTGGACGAAGATAAGCTCGATAGCTGTCGCGGAAAATTGTCGGATTTCAGGCGGTAACGTTGAGCGATATTGAGGATTCAGCCACCAACGAAAAAGTGGATGTTTTGATCATTGGCGCCGGTGCGTCAGCTGCGGCTTTTGCCTGGAACCGACGATGAAGCGATCTTTTCACGGATACTTGCGAGCGCGAAGGAGAGAGCGGAAAGTTCAAGCATGCGATCGCCACATTTACTTTCTCTGGTGAAACTAAAGATGGAATCGCCGAGTTGAATGATGAGGATTTCGTGGCCCTATTAAATCGTATGCGAATTGAACGACAGAGATTTCTTTACACCATGGAATCCTTAACTGCCCAAGCGTACTACGAAGACCGCCGTATAATCATATCGCTAGGTAAAGAAGCGCGCCCGCCTTTCCCTAAAGGACACGATCTTGAGCAGGGAGATTGGTCTCTTTTGTATGGTGTTAAGAAAAGGCCAATAATTTATCGGGAATGCTGAGGTTTAATAGATAGATAATGGATGATCGAGTTTTGTCTTTGTGAATAAGTCGTTATGCCCTCGACATGTTGGTGACGGAATTTTCGTTTAAACCATGCGCGCTTCATCGAAATAAAACGTTTCGCGACGATCGAATAGTTTACGACTTATTATGAATGTTAGTTGAATTATACCTTCTTTTTATGAATCTGGCATAAGCCAGTAAAAAAATACCGACGGCGATTGGCATAACAATCATCATGATAATTTCAAACGGATCAGAGATCGTCGAGCCGATCAAATGTGCATGGGGAACAAAAGTAAGGATAGTGCCAAATAGCGAAGCGAAAAATAAAAAGAGTGCGGCGGAGCTTTTGAGCATCAGTAAAACACTACCGAAGGCACCGCCAAATACGGAGATGGCAAAAGCGCTGGTTGCCCACAGCGGCCGTAATTCGATGATCGCTTGATGCGTGTCAGGCATAGCGGCGACGAATTCTGGATTCAATTGCATTAAAAAGTTCATTGAACCCATCAGATTCCAGATTAGCGCCCCTGCACCAATTAGCCAAAAGCTCCAGTGGGGTTTTCTGTGATCGATATTATTCATTATTTTTCCTAATAGCCTAAATCTAGCGATTGCTCGTCCAGAAATATCGATTTAGAATCCGTGTTTTTGTGGCTCGGGTTTCTACCCGACAATCTGGCGCAAGAATTCGACGCAACAACCTAGGCCCATTTGTTGTCTGATTAAACCCCGACCCGCAAAAAACCGCTGTTTCTGGAGGACTAGTAGTTATAGCGTCGCAAGATAATTCGCCAGCATTTCGAATCCGCCGCCCCAACCTTTACCGTGTTGCGATCGCGATGCTTCCCATGCCTCAGCTTCCTCTAGCGTTGGATTGATGGGTTGCCAAATGAACTGCATGCTTGTAATACCATCTGTCTCGCTAAGTTTAATTGTTGCTCTTATTTCCTTTGGCCAATTGGGCATTGTTGGCGGATTGATATCGCCGTTTTCATTAGATTCATATTGGGTAAAAATAATGGTGTCTGGCGGAGTAAGTTCATGGTATTCCGTGAGCAGCCACATTTCATTGCCGTTGGGCATGGTCATTTTATGCAATGCGGAGCCGCCTGATTTGATGTCCGCGAACTTGTATTCACACGCTATGTCTTTGTTGGGCACTTGCCATTGGCATAGGTGTTGTTCTTGTGTCCATGCATCGTATACAAGTTGCATGGGAGCGTTGTAATCTTTTCTTAAAACAGACGGTTCTACGGGAAATTGTTCACTCATCAGGTGCCTCTTTTTTTTGTATTTTAGTTAAGTAGCTATCGAGTTGATCAAACTGTTTATTCCAGTGCTTTTCAAATTGAGTTACCCACAGTTGTATCGGTTTTAATTGATCGGCATTTACCTGGTATAAGCGTTGGCGTCCTTCTTTCCTCTCCGATACGAGTCCCACTTCCTTTAAAACCCCCAAGTGCTTCGACACCATGGGCTGCTTCCATTGGGTAATATCTACCACCTCACTTACCGTTAATTCCTTGCCGATCAGTGTTTCAACCAGCTCTCGCCTTTTTGGTTCGGCGATCGCGGTAAAAATGTCGTAAGTATTCAGGGCTCGAGGCATGAAAGCAATTATATTCCTATATGGGAATATATCAAGGCCTTGTTAGTCCAAATGACAGCGAAAAGAAGAGGAGATATCGTAAATGAGTGTTTTCCCTTCCGTTTGGACTTCGATAATCCTCAGCAAATTCAAAATCGGATTGATTTCACTTCACTAAACGATAGCCGCCATGAATTCGGGATTGTGCTTAATTTTCTGATTGCGGCTCGAGGTAATCGCGCTAGGCTTTTTTAACGGGCAGCGTTTTCTGCCCGCAACAATATTCTTCAATAATGAAAAGGATAAGGATATGAATCTTGACGAACCCACGTTCACGCTGGAGCTCGATGTTATGTCAGTTGTTGTAGGAGAAACCAGTTCCATAATCATCCTTGAAGGCGAAGCCGACAATTATGGTCATGTTTTTGTCACCTATGTACTGGATTCCGGTGGTGACCGCACCGGAGGCACTTACAGTGGTTGTGCTCGAGCATTTCCCGATGCTGCTACCATGGTTTCTGCCATTTTCCGTGGTATCTGCCGACGCGTAGGGGAAAAGTAAAGATTTTCAGCCTCGACCACGCCGGCAATGGAGACCAAAACTTCGGAGTGATTGAGTTGCATGTACTTGCGAAAAAAGCGAGTGGGTCAATCTACAGCCTGAACTAAATCGCGTCCATACGTATGCGGTAAATGCCCGCAAGCAGCGGGCATTTTATTGCCAATTTAAACACAGCATAGCGTCAAGTGATATTAAAACCGCTTCAATGAGAGCAGGGATTGAGCTTCAAAATTTTCTGGTGGCGCGCTGCGTGATACTATCAACCGTCTCAGTGCTCGCCACAAAAACGAAGGTAAAAAATGGATTATTCCATGGCGAAGAGAAAATTATTCGTCTGTACGCCGTATCAGTCTCGTAATATTGTGATCCGTATTCAAATGATAAAGCCAATCAGCCTTTGCCGGTAAGGTATCGAGGCAATGTAGAGTAAGGCGCTCGTAATGCGAAATAAAGCGTTTAAGCCCTGGCTCGTCGAGTAACCGCGCGGGGGCATTCGGGTTTGTCGCTTGCCACTTGCTTGCCAGTTTTTTCTCCTGCAGCCAGCGCCATTCGTAAACACAGTCGAATGATGGCGCTGCTAAGACTACGAGCTTGTCTATCATTCCAAATAATTTATCGTAAGAGTGAGTGAGTGCTTCATTAACGGCTTGGCGCCAGGTGCCATCGGCATCCTCTTGTTCTTCCAATATGTTTAAGTCCCGTGTCAGCGATTCCGTCGTTTGAGCAGAGGCACCAATACACCAGCCTTCTAGGATTACGATATCGATGGGCCCAGAGACCCTGTCCCATTCGGCAGCGGGTTTTCTATCATCGGTAGATTTGTCGAAGCGCGGTATGAGAGTTGTTTGCCCTTCTTTCTGTTTCTTTAGATCGCGGATGGTTGCCATAGCAAGATCGACATCATGCGTGCCGGGTACGCCGCGAGTGGCAAATAGAGGATGAACGTTAGTGGCTAGTTTTCTGCGTTCCGCATGTCCTAAGTAGAAATCGTCCAAAGACATTTCTATTGTTCGCAAACCATGATCGTCTTCGAGAAGGTGTTTTAAGAAGAGCGCAAAGGTACTTTTTCCGCTGCCTTGAGAGCCCTGAATCCCGATAACCAGAGTGCCGCCGTCGTGGTGCTCCGCAATTTCGTGAGCAAGGGGCACGTACCAGCGCTGTACCGTTTGATCGAAGTCAAAGGGCAGGGCCTCTCGAGTGATTAGTCGTTGACGTATTTTATCCTCCATGTTGTTCACCTTAAATTTTGATTGTAGGTACGAGCTTTTGTTTAGCTCTTCAGCGGAGCGATTTACAGTTTTTGGGTCAATTGAAACATGCTCATAGCCGTAGAGCGCGATTTAATTTCTGGCTAAATCGTAACCATGATGGCAACACGGAATACGTCTTGTAGCAATTACCTTGGTTTGTTTCACTACTTATTATGCCGGATTACGTCGGAAAACCGATGGAGTTTCACCGGTATATTTTTTAAATGCTCGATTGAAAGTGGTTTTATTGGTGAATCCGGCTCCAAGCGCAATGTCTATAATCGTTTGGTGGTTAAACTTGTCATCGCGCAACATTTTTCGAGTAATGTCGACCCGCGCCCGGTTGACGAAGTCGTAAAAATTAACGCCATAAGTTTGATTCAGTAACTGACTTAATTCATGGGAAGAGATCTGTAACATATCGGCCAAAATTTGCAGGTTAAGTTCGCTGTCGAGTACCGGTTGTCGCTCTTCCATGATGGTATCTAATTGTGCCTTCAACTGGCAGGACACTTTTTCTTCAAATTGAGAAGTATGATATTTTCCATTGTCGATCTGGGCAGCGGCTATCATCGGATAAAGGATCTGGGGTTGCTTAATCGCAAATATTGCCATTGCTATCACAAGAATACTTTCCACTAAAAGATAGTATTGGTAGACATCAAGTCCCGGGCCCTTTCCCACAAGATTTAAGCTTGTCGTTAGCATGTCGACTACCCACATTAAGAAATACGCAGTACAAAGATAGTACAGCCATGAAAGGGACTGTTTTCTATCGGCGGCAAATATCTGAAGAGTCGATTTCGCATGATTGCGGAGAAGATGAGTCGAAATGACACCGTAGCAAAAAATTTGTAGATAGAGGGCGTAGAACAGGGCCATCTCAGCAAATTTTGGAATTTGCGCGTTATTGCTTTTAATGATGAGTGTTGCGCAAGAAACGATAAAAGGTACAAGAAAATGGTACCAGGTCGGCATCTTTCTTGCCGTTTGTGTCATTGCAGTTACGTACAAAAATAGTAGGGGGCCTAAACCCCAGGAAAAATAGCCCCACAGGAACCCAACGCTTAGATGACTTAACTGGCCACCTGATATTGCCACATAGCCATTCCACAGCGAAAGTATTATCGCCAGTAGCAACAGCAGTAAAAAAATTTTGGCTATTGAGATTTGTTGCCGAGAAAATCCCACTAGAGCCATGACTAGCGCACACACGCCTATGCTCATTGAGTACAGTAGTTTTAGTATTTCGATATTCATGTCTTATGCTTTCGTCCGTCTAGGAGCCTCCCGTGGTAAGTAGCCTTGGTATGCGGACTTAATTCTAACACTTACGTCGATAGTATAACCGCCAAAATACCGGAAATACTTCTGGTCGATACGAGTCACTGGGCCTCATTCGAGTTGTTGTTACGTCCTTTTTTGAAAAACTTCCCTACTTTTTGCCAGCCTTTCGCTCATTACGGATCCGAAAGGCGCGGGTATAGATCAGCTGGCAGAGGCAACTATTTCAGATGCACGCCGAGTTTAGATAGCTTAACGACCAATTTTGAAGAGAATCCTCTATTTTCAGGAAAAAACAGTAACGCTCCATCGAAAGAGACTTCCGTGACGGAAAATCGGGTATAAATCTCAGCAACATTCACTTGGAGATAAACAATGTCGAAAGAAATGATAAACAGTCCGCAGCAATGGGTCGTCAAGGCTTTTTTGCTGTTTGCACTTTACACGCTGGCTTTTGGGCTTGTGACTAGCTTCCTCGATCTGACTTTACAGAACAGTACTTTGAACCTCATTAATCGAAGTTTGCTACTCGCATTGATCCTTGGGTTTATTTATATTTGTGGCGGTTGGGGGTTACTACAGCTTTCAAAGAGAGCCAGTCGACATGAATTTTGGATTCTCGCGCCCATGTTGATATTGGGAGGGCTGACTTTCATATCGCCGGAGATCAAATGGCAGCAACCCAATGTGTTGAGTATGTTAATGCTTGCAATAGTCATGGCGTTGGGCGAAGAATTTCTGTTCCGAGGATATGTATTGTCTCTCCTAGAGAAGTCCGGTGGCTTTCGTGCCGCGGTGATAGCGGCAATATTGTTTGGAGGAACTAATATTGTTGGTTTTGTCAGTCCAGTCGTATTCGGAGACATGGACTATCGCATGGTGTTTGTACAGATTTTGTTCTTTTTCTCGATTGGCTTGATTATGGGGGCGGCTCGTTTAACGTCCGGGTCATTATGGATGGTTTGCCTGGCGAACATCATTTTCAAATTTTCGGCGTTTATAGCGAGCGGCGGTGTTGCGGCGGTTTGGGTCTATTCTGAATCTGGCGTCACTGTTATACCCATCATCAGCACTATCCTAGGGGTATGGGGGTTATTCTGTTGTTGGTTTGTGACGAGGAAAGGCACCCAGTCGGAACTATTGCGGGATCGTTAGAAAGTCTTATGCTTATTTTCGATTTGGATTAGTAGTGCTCTAGAATTTCATAACTTCAATAAGTAGTGGGGTTCTTACGGATCACTAGATTTCCTGATGATTTTCCTCCAATCGCTGGTTTAGTTCGGCTGGCACGCTCGATTCGTTCCCGAAAATATTTGTATTTCGCTTTTGGCTTTATACTTATTCGTGAAACAGTAAAAAAGGCGTATACTTGATTTTTAAGAAATGCGACGTGAGAATAGCAAATGTACAAGATGTAAAGACAAAAAAGTTTTTTTTGTTTTTTTTTGTTTTTTGATATTTGGAGGACTCATAAAATTACATGTATCCATAAATTAGCGCATTTTATGCTTCTCCGACGGTTAGTTGCTAAAAGCGTATGTTGGTTTCATTTAAGTTTCGACAAATTCAATTTTAAATTTACTCGTGGTTAGATTAGGAATAACTCATGCAAGTGTTGGTACTGTGTAATCAGGAATCTCGAGAGTTTATCGATGGGCACGCACTGGCTGCTCTTAGGGAAACAGCGCCTAGTGGCATTATCGTTGACACGATCGAAAATGTTGTTATTAAAAAGGGGAAGATTTTTTCAAATGGGAATTTTAACTCCACCAGTTTCCCGAAAGAAATCGAACTTTATCCATCGTTCCTGGTTTTAGCGAATAGTGATTCTATTTCTTCAAGACTTAAGTTCGATCTTATAAAAAAATCTATTATAAAATGGCATCCATATTGTCAACAGATGCTATTCAGCACCAAGAACGTAAGAAGTTGTTTGGATGACTATTTAGCCCGAAATTGTTCGGAAAAGCGCCGTAGTAATTGCGAAGCATTTGTGCATATTGCTTCGCTAAAACAAAGAGCTATACATGTTCATGGAGTAAATATTCTTGCTGACTCTCTGTGTAAACAAGAAACCGATATAGCACAACAACTGAAATATGAGTTCGATAAACTATTTAACTCTTTGGTCTCCTACATCAAATTTGAACCGGAAGAGGATTTTGATAAGTCGATATTCCTAAAAGTGCAATTTTTTGTCGATGATTCTGTAGATGTGGATATCCACCTCGGGCATATTGAGATAATTGAAGTCGATAATTTTAGTCTATTGGAAGGTCGTGGGGTGGGCTTTCTGAAGAAAATATGTAAACAACTTATGGGCGTTAAGAGGAAACAAAATGCTTCAATTGGGTCAAATAATAAAAACTATGTCAGAGTGTGTGAAGACCTAGATGTCGATTGTGAACCCATTACAAGAAATATGTATTTCCTAAAGAAAGGTGGGAGAAAGGCGGTATATATTCCCTATCACCGCACTGTTCAAAGCAAGGTCGCTATTGATGGTGCAGGATCAAAAGTCTTCACCAATGAATTGTTAAGGACTAAAGGTTTTAAAGTAAGCAAGCACTTAACGGTATTAATGACGGATATAGATGACTCCACGATAGAGCGTACCTTTGAAAATCTGAACCCACCCTATGTAATAAAGCCGATAGATCAATCAGCTGGATACGGCGTATTCTTAAACATAAACACACGGGAGGTTTTTTATGATGCGATTGAAAAGTTAAGGAAACTTGAAAAGGTCAATCAAATTATAATTGAAGAGCAGTTTGCAGGTAATCTGTACAGGTTTATGGTTATTGGTGATCAGGTAGTAGCCGTATTAAAAGCAAGTTATCCTGTTCTTTGTGGAGATGGAAAAAGCTCAATAAGAACGTTAATCAAACAATATAATACTGTGAATAGAAGAAGAATTAAACTTGACGATAGCACAATGCTGTACCTTTCATCGCTCGGGGTTAGCCCGGAAACGATTTTGGAAAATGGCAAAACGATGACAGCGGCACTCAAGAAAAACGGAGACGTGTTACAAAATGTTACTACTTTTGTCAGTGAAAAGTTCAAAAAAATTGCGGTCGATGTCAATAGTGCTTTTGGGCTAAAGGTTAACGGTGTAGATATGATGATATCTGCTGACGGGGATTATCGCATAATAGAGCTTAACCCGGTGCCGGCTCTCTACCCGCACCTTGCACCCAATTATGGAGAGTCATTGGATATCTTTAAGCAGGTGATTGAATACGTACTGACAAACGCTTCTAACGAATTTTACGACTGCAGTGATATTTATGAATATCACTATTGATCTAGGTAAATTAAATGGCTAACGAATCATATCTTACGCCACAAAACGCTCAGGAATTTGCCGGTGGGAGATGGCTGAATTGTGACATGAATATTAGGTTTACAGGGGTAAGTTATGCACAGTTCATTAAGGGCAATTTGTATTTTCCGTTGAATAAGGACAAAAGAAATTTAGAGAGCATTCAGAAATACATTAGTAGTGGTATTGGTGCAGTTGTTTTAGACAATGAGGATTTGATAAGTAAAATAACGGTTCCAATCTTACTGGTTGCAGATATTGGGAAAGCATTTGAAAAAATTGCGCGGGGCGTAAGGTCCGGTGCAAATCCCCAGACAGTTTTGATTACGGGGACCGAAGGTAAAACGGGTACAAAACTACAATTACATCATGTGTTGGAGAAACAAACGAAGGTACATGCAATACTGAACAGTCAAAACAATCTTAATTCCGTGTACAGAACTTTGGCGGATATTGGTGTTAATGATCGGGTAGAGATCGCGGAAGTCGGCTGTGGGGCTAATACGAACTTAAATAGAACTAGAGGTAGAGCCGTCAACCCAGATATTTGTTTCTACACACAAATAGGATTGGCGCACATGGACTTCCATAAAGATCTAGATGGTCTACTACAAAACAAAGCGTCAGTTTTGGCAGGGCTAAGAGATGGCGGCTTATGCATTGTCAATTCAACAATTGATTGTTACGGCAAGTTTATTGATAAAATACGAGCTGAAAAAAATAATGTAACCTTATTGACCTATGGCGAAAATGACAGTGATACAGCGAAAGTTATTGAAAGAAAATTTGACGGAAAAAGGAGGTGCTGGAATATAAAAGCGGATATTGAAGGGGAGATCGTTGAATATTTTCATCCCGTATTTCATCAATTTATTCCTGTAATGAGCGTAGGAATATTACTGCTTGTAAAGAGATTAGGCTTTGACATACAAAGAGCATCGTTGGATTTTGGAAGTTTTACTCCTTATGAAACGATGGGGCAACTTTTAGAAATACGAAAAGGAGACGACCAGTTTCTATTTTACAACCAGAGCAGAAGAGGTGGTGGAATAAACAGCCTTGTTTCGTCTTTTCAAGACTTAGGCAACTTTGAATGCTCTGGAAAAATCATTGCGCTACTTGGCAGTATGTCGGTAAAAGAGGATAAAAAACACACATTTGATCTTCATAAGTCTACGGCGGATCTAGTAAATAGCAGTAAAATTGAACGCTTATACACTACCGGTGTATATATGGATATAATACGCGATAATTTAGACGATTCTTCGATTTTCGTAAAACACAGTGATGACTACCCGTTTTTATTGAACGAATTGTTGAATGAGTTGGAAGATGGCGATCTTCTTTTTATTAAGGGGCATGCATCGCTAAACTTAGCCCGCCTCGCCAAAATGATCTTGAATCACGAAGATACATTACATTCATACAAGATAGTAAAAGGTCTTATTAGTTTATAGCATCTATCTTCCAGCATTCGTCGATACTGTAAATGATAAAAATTAGGTTGATGCAAACAAATTTCTGGACGCAGACGCTTGATGTGGTCCAGCTTTTCTTTACAACCCCGTTAAGCAACTTTTTTCAATTTCACCTGTTCCGCTTCAAATTGATTTGGGCTTTGGTAGTCCAGGGTTGAATGCAGTCGATGGCGGTTGTAAAATATCGTTATATAATTCATTACATCCTGTTGAGCCTCAATCCTTGTTTGGTAGTGCGTCCAATAGACTCGCTCCCGCTTCAAACTGCCAAAGAAACTTTCAGCGACTGCATTGACGCTCCCAACAATTTCCCTTTCGGCTCATGCTGCCGATAAATCCGTTTTCTTTCAGCAATCCTACGTATTCTTTGCTGGCGTATTGTGAACCCCGGTCGGAGTGTGCGATTAGTCCTGCTGTGGGGCATCTTTGCCACATCGCCATCTTTAGTGCGTCACAAACCAACTGCGCTTTCATTCGTGAACCAATACTCCAGCCCACCACCTTTCTCGAATAGAGGTCGATGACAACGGCTAAATACAACCAATCTTCCTGAGTCCACAAATAGGTGATGTCACCAACATAC